>NZ_JBFUJW010000001.1:0-789176 GCF_056555145.1 Mycolicibacterium sp. P4_G11 | reverse complement strand
GCCGTGGCGTGATACCGCCACCCCTGCTCGAACAACGCGACAACCGCACCACGCTGCCCCTCGGTCAACGAACTACGAGGATGCAAAAAAGTACTCCCCAGAACAAGGAACTGAACTTCTCAGTCCAACTTCTGGGGAGCACTTCAGTTCAGGGGGTTTCGTGTCTGCTCGCGCAGAAAGGCTCAGACGGAGGCCTTCAGGTCGTCGACCTTGTCGAGCTGCTCCCACGGCAGTTCGATGTCGGTACGGCCGAAGTGGCCGTACGCGGCGGTCGGCGCGTAGATCGGGCGCAGCAGGTCCAGGTCGCGGATGATGGCGCCGGGACGCAGGTCGAAGACCGAGGTGATGGCCTTCTCGATGCGGGCCGGGTCGAAGTGCTCGGTGCCGAAGGTCTCGACGAACAGGCCCACCGGGGCCGCCTTGCCGATGGCGTAGGCCACCTGGACCTCGACGCGGTCGGCCAGGCCGGCAGCGACGACATTCTTGGCCACCCAGCGCATCGCGTACGCGGCGCTGCGGTCCACCTTTGACGGGTCCTTGCCGGAGAAGGCGCCGCCGCCGTGGCGGGCCCAGCCGCCGTAGGTGTCGACGATGATCTTGCGGCCGGTCAGGCCGGCGTCACCCATCGGGCCACCGACCACGAAGTTGCCGGTCGGGTTGACGAGCAGCCGGAAGTCGGAGGTGTCCATGGTCTCGTGCGCCAGGTCGGCCAGCACGGTCTCGACGACGTGGCGGCGGATGTCCGGGGCCAGGGTGCCGTCCAGGTCGACGCCCTCGGCGTGCTGGGTCGACAGCACCACGGTGTCGAGGCGGACCGGGACGTTGTCGCGGTACTCGATGGTGACCTGGGTCTTGCCGTCGGGACGCAGGTAGTCGACGGTGTTGCTCTTGCGGACCTCGGACAGGCGCCGCGACAGCCGGTGCGCCAGCGCGATCGGCAGCGGCATCAGCTCGGGGGTGTCGTTGATGGCGTAGCCGAACATCAGGCCCTGGTCGCCGGCGCCCTGGGCGTCCAGCGGGTCGCCGGCGCCCTCGACGCGCGCCTCGTGGGCGGTGTCGACGCCCGCGGCGATGTCCGGGGACTGCGCACCGATGCCGATGTTCACGCCGCAGGTGGCGTAGTCGAAGCCCTTGTCGGAGTGGTCGTAGCCGATCTGGCGGATCCGGTCACGGACGATCAGCGGGATGTCGGCAAATGCTTCCTTGGCGTTGGTGGTCACCTCACCGACGACGTGCACCTGACCCGTGGTCACCAGGGTCTCTACCGCGACCCGCGACTTGGGATCCTGCGCGAGCAGCGCGTCCAGCACGGAATCGCTGATGGCGTCGCAGATCTTGTCCGGATGTCCTTCGGTCACTGACTCGCTGGTAAACAGCCGACCTTCACTCACGTCGCAATTCCCTTCCAAAACTTTAGTCCGGCGCATAATATCCGCGCCCGCCTAACAACTGTCGTGTACCCCCGCGCAGCAAACCCGGCTGCGGCACGGTTCAGGCGATGCTCATTCGTCGTTGCCGCGCAGGAACGCCGCGATCGCGTCGGCGATGCGGCTGCCCATCAAGGTCTTGGACCCGTGCTCCAGCGCTGACTCGGTCCCGTCCGCCGCCAGCAGCCAACCGTCGTTGACGTCGACCTCGAAGGCCCTGCCGTCCCCCACCGCGTTGACAACCAGCAGGTCACAGCCCTTGCGCTGCAGCTTGGCCCGGGCGTGGAACAGCACGTCGCCGTTGGCGTCGCCGGTCTCGGCGGCGAAGCCGACGATGGCGCGCAGGTTCGGCAGCTGACCGTCCGTGCGGGCCCGCACCGCGCCGGCGAGGATGTCGTCGGTCCGGGTCAGTTCGATGACGGGCGCGGCGTCCGCTTCACCGGGGCCGTGCTTCTTTTTGATCTTGCTGGTCGCTACCTCGGTAGGACGGAAATCGGCGACGGCGGCGGCCATCACCAGCACCTGCGCGTCGGGCACGTACTTGAACACCGAGTCCCGCAGCTGCGCGGCCGAGCTGATGTGCACGACGTCCACGCCGGCCGGATCGGCCAGGCCTGCGGTGTTTCCGGCGATCAGCGTGACCTCGGCGCCGCGCTGGGCCATGACGCGAGCCACGGCGTAGCCCTGCTTGCCGGAACTGCGGTTACCGATGAACCGGACCGGGTCGATGGCCTCTCGGGTGCCACCAGCGGTGACGACGACCTTGACCCCGGCCAGATCATGGGGCAACGCATCACCGCGCTCCAGGAGGAGCTGCGCGAAGGTGGTGATCTCCTCGGCCTCCGGCAGGCGTCCGGGGCCGCTGTCGGCGCCGGTGAGGCGCCCGGAAGCGGGGTCCAGCACCACGACGCCGCGACGCCGCAATGTCGCGACGTTCTCGACGGTGGCGGGGTGCAACCACATCTCGGTGTGCATCGCCGGGGCGAACAGCACCGGACAGCGCGCGGTGAGCAGGGTGGCGGTCAACAGATCATCGCCGCGGCCCGCCACCGCACGTGCCATCAGGTCGGCGGTGGCCGGCGCGACCACGACCAGGTCGGCCTGCTGGCCGAACCGGACATGCGGTACCTCGGAGACGTCCTCGAACACTCCCGTGTGCACGGGATTGCCGGACAGTGCTTCAAAGGTGGCGGCGCCGACGAACTTCAGCGCCGACTCGGTCGGCACCACGCGGACCGAGTGGCCGGCCTCGCTCAGCTGACGAACCAGGGTGCACGCCTTGTAGGCGGCGATACCTCCGGCGACTCCGACGACGATGCGCTTGCGGTCGGCCATGTTCGGCGCCTACGCGGCCTTACTCGCCCTCGGTGTGCTCGAGCAGGTCGCCGTGGATCTCGCGCATGGCGATCGACAGCGGCTTCTCCTGCAGACCCGGCTCGACCAGGGGGCCGACGTACTCGAGGATGCCGTCACCGAGCTGGTTGTAGTAGTCGTTGATCTGGCGCGCACGCTTCGCGGCGTAGATCACCAGCGCGTACTTGCTCGACACGCGATCCAGCAGCTCGTCGATGGGCGGATTGGTGATACCCAGCGGCGTGTCGTAGGCGATGGCGGCGTCGGAGTCGATGCTCTCGACAGTGGTGCTCACGAAGTGTTCTCCCGGCGTTCGGTGTGAAGATTGGAGTCGCTATCAGCGATATCTGGGCGTTAAGCGCAGACCGCTCAGCGGCCCACCAGCAAGGATACCAATTCTGCACAGGCGGATTCCAACTGACTGTTGACAACAGTCACATCGAAACTGTCCTGAGCGGCCAGTTCGGCCCGCGCGGTAGCCAGACGACGGGCCTGGACCTCGGCACTCTCGGTGCCGCGGCCGATGAGCCGGCTCTCCAGCGCTTCCCAACTGGGCGGCGCGAGGAAAACCGTCAGCACCTCCGGCATGGCTTGTTTGACGGCCCGAGCGCCGGCCAGATCGACCTCGATGAGGACGGGTCGACCAGCGGCGATGGCCTCCCGGACCGGCCGGGCGGGGGTACCGGAGCGCTGCAGTCCCCCATGAATTTCGGCCCATTCGAGCAGCTCACCGTCATCGATGAGGCGCTGGAACTCTTCGGCCGAGACAAACGTGTAGTCGACACCGTCGACCTCGCCCGGACGCGGTGCACGCGTCGTGGCGGAGACACTGAAATGCAGGTCGGGCACCTGCTCACGCAGGCAGCGCACGACCGTGGATTTACCCACGGCAGAGGGGCCGGCCAGCACAACAACACGGTTCATCGCCGTCCGGCCCCTACTGCTCGTCAGTCTTGCGTCAGATCAGGAAAAGTCGAACTTTTCCAGCAGGGCCTTGCGCTGACGGTCGCCCAGTCCGCGCAGACGGCGGGTCGGAGCGATCTCCAGCTCGGTCATGATCTCCTGCGCCTTGACCTTGCCAACCTTGGGCAAGGCTTCCAGCAGAGCGGAAACCTTCATCTTGCCGAGAACCTCGTCGGTCTCGGCGTCCGTCAGGACCTGCTTGAGGTTGGTGCCGCCGCGCTTGAGCCGGTCTTTCAACTCGGCACGTGCTCGACGTGCGGCAGCAGCCTTCTCCAACGCTGCCGCGCGCTGTTCGTCGGTCAACTGGGGAAGGGCCACGGGGTTCCTCCGTATCTCCGTCAAATAATTTCTGTCACGGCTGGGGTGAACCAGCCAGCGACGACGACCGTACCCACGCTCGCCGACAAGCGCTAACCCCACCCCCCGGGTAACGAAGCTAAAAGCCCAGCGTGTAGTGCGAACGGCGGCTCCAGATGGCTGCGAAGTGCAAGCTCGGCAGGGGCTGCGCTCAAGCGCTCCAGCCACAGATCTGCCTGCGTATCAAGGGTTTTGAGCACTCAGTGGGACGACGGCCGCTCGACCGGGACCGTGTCCGGCCGATTTTCGGGCCGTCATCCGGGGCGATTCAGGAAAATTTTCGCAGGTCACGGCGTGTCGGGCGTGTCGGTGCCGAGTCCGATCGGGTCGGTGCACCGCCGGTGACGCGCTGGTGGCCCAGAGCCGCGATTTGGGTGGTTGGACCGCCCAAATAGCCCCATTTCGGCCCGCTCAACGGCCGGTTCGGCACCCCGGGAGTCGGGCAACACCGCGCCGATGTGCGCTGCCACGCAAACTCCGCAAACTCGGATGCGTCATGATTCCCGCGGCAACCGAGCCGGCTCGGCGCCGGACCCGTGGCACGGTCGTGATGAAACTGTTTCCTGCCCAACGTTTTCCCATGTGGTCGCACTTCCCACAGGCAACGATCAGCGCCTCGTGGCCAAACTGTTGCGGCACGCACAGCACACACCTAATGACGCCAAAGTGCACACACATTAGGCGGTCCTAACTTGAGTTCCAGTGTGGCGACAACCCGCCCACCACATGGAAGAGGAAGGTGAGCCGCGATGAACTTCAAGCGAGCGTTGACCGCATCCACCCTGGCTGCCGGTATCGGTGTCGCCGGATTGTTCGGCGTCGGCCTGGCCGGCGCCAATGCCGACCCGGGGTGCCCACCGAACGCGCCGTGCGGCCAGCACGACAACAACCGCGGTCCGGGTGACAACCGCGGTCCAGATGACAACCGCGGCCCTGGCGACAACCGTGGCCCGGCCGCCCCGGTCGGCCGTGACGACGGCTGGCACGACAACCAGGGCCGCGACTGGCAGCACCGCGGCATCGACGACGCCCGCTTCGACCACCAGCCGTTCGACTACAACGGCCAGTGGGTGAACCCGGTATGGGACAACGGGCACAACGCCTGGGGCTTCTGGCTCGGCCCGATCTGGATTCCGCTGTGATCGAGGCCTGGTAACCGGACCTGCGGCAAGACGGCCCGCCACGTCATCGTGGTGGGCCGTCTGGCATCTGCAGGGCAAACTCGGCGTGCACGATCGCAACTTCACGACGGCATCGAACCAGCGAGACATCGGCGACGAAAATTGCTCCCGCACAATGCCTTCCCAGACTCCCCGGAAACCAACAGGAAACGTTCAGCGCGGCGTTCCCGCAACGTGACCGCATACACAGCACACACCTAAGTTCAGCTAAGTGCACGCCCATCGGGCCGCCATAGCGTCAGCTGCATGAAGATCAAACAGGCATTGACCGCGTCCACCCTGGCGGCCGGCATCGGCGCCGCCGGACTCTTCGGCATCGGCCTGGCGACCGCGAGCGCCGACTGGTGCCCCCCGGGAGCACCGTGCGGGGGGCATGACGACCACCGCGACGACCGCGGCGGCGACCGAGGCGGCTGGGGTGGCGACCGTGGCGGCTGGCAGCGCGGCATCGACTGGCACAACGACCGGGACGGCTGGCGTGACGACCGTGGCCGTGACTGGCATGGCCGCGGCATCGACGACGGCCGCTGGGACCACCAGCCGTTCAGCTACAACGGCCAGTGGGTGAACCCGGTGTTCGACCAGGGCTTCAACGCCTGGGGCTTCTGGCTCGGCCCCATCTGGATTCCGCTGTGACCTGAGGCGCGCGGCCGGTACGTTCATGCCGATGGCTGTCGCGTACCGGTTGCTGTGCGTCTCGATGCTGATGTTGGCCTCCCTGACGGCGAATATCGCAGCTCCGGCATGGGCCTGCGGCTGTGGCGCCTACATCCCCGACCGCGCCGGGGCCGCCGTCGTCGACGAACGGGCGCTCATCGCGTGGGACGGCAGCACGGAGAACATCCTCATGTCGTTCGGGATTCGCGGCGCCTCGGATCGGGCCGCCTGGGTGATGCCCGTCCCGTCGGCCGCCCAGGTCACCTTGGGCGACGCGACGGTATTCGACGAGCTGGCGCGCATCACCGCGCCGCGGATCGAATACCGGGACGACTGGTGGCCCACCTTCGACTGGCTCACCGGAGGTTCGCGGGGTGCACTCGAAGGGGCGGGCGCGCGTCCCGGCGGCGTCAACGTGTTGTCCAGCCGGCGGATCGGGCCGTTCGACGTCACGCGCCTGGCAGCCAACGACCCGGCCGCCCTCACGAGCTGGCTGACAGCCAAAGGCTTCCCCCACCCCGACGGACTCGACGCCAACCTGGCGTCCTACGTCGCGGCCCATTGGGAGATCGTTGCGATCCAGCTCGCGCCGGACGCCGCTGACACCACGCTGTCGGGAACCTTGCAGCCGCTGCGGCTGTCGTTCGCGTCCGACACCGCCGTCTATCCGATGCGGCTGTCGCGGTCGGCGACCGGGCCGCAGAGTGTCGACCTGTACGTGCTGGCCGACCACCGGATGGATCCGAGCTCGGTACCCGTCGCCGGGAACGCCCCGACCCTGCAGTACGCCGGCCGGACCGACTCACCGGCCCTGGCCGGCTACCGGGGCCACTACCTGACCCGCTGGACCAACTATCTCGGCCAGCCCCAGCTCATCGACAGCGACTACGTATTCACCCGTGCCGCAACGGATTCCGACTACGCGCAGGTCATCTACCGGACCCGCGACCGCGGCGGCGTCACGGGTCTGGCACTGATCGCAGCCGCACTCGGCGGCGGGGTGTTGGTCGCGGTGCTCTGGATTCGCCGGCGCCGCAGGCGTCAGGCCGAGTAGGCCTCAGGCCAGATAAGCGACGGCATCGCGCAACCGCTCCCCCGCGGCCCGCACGGCCGCGACGTCCGGTCCGGCCCGCAGCACCTCACGCGAGACCGCAGGCAGCAGCGTGCCGGGCTGGGCGCCGCCGAGCCCGGCCAGCGCGTCCGGACGGCCGCCCTGCGCGCCGACTCCCGGCATCAGCACCGGCCCACCCAGCTGGGACAGATCGGGCACCTCCGCCAGCGTCGCGCCGACCACGACGCCCACCGAGCCGTCGGCGGCGGCGTTCACCGCGGCGACGGAATCCACGATCGACTGCGCCACCGTGCGGTCACCGGCCACCGCGCGCTGCACAGAAGCACCCTCCGGATTGGACGTGGCAGCCAGCACGAACACCCCACGGCCATTGGCGGCCGCGACGTCGAGCAATGGCTGCAGCGAGCCGAAGCCGAGGTACGGCGACGCCGTCACCGCGTCGGCGGCCAGCGGCGAATCACCGGCCCAGGCCTGGGCGTAGGCGGCCATGGTCGAGCCGATGTCGCCGCGCTTGGCATCGGCCAGCACCAGCACACCGGCCTCCTGCAGCCGGGCGATGGTCCGCTCCAGGACGGCGAACCCGGCCGAACCGTAGGCCTCGAAAAACGCGACCTGCGGCTTGACGATCGCGAAACCCGCGAACGCCTCGACGCAGATGTCGCTGAACGCCGCCACGCCGTCCGCCGAAACGGGCAGACCCCAGGCGCTCAAGAGCTCCGGGTGCGGGTCGATGCCAAGGCACAGCGGACCCCGCTGTGCCATGGCAGCGCGCAGTTTTGAGCCGAAGCTCACTTGGCACCCAACTGGCTGTGCAGCTCCTGCAGCGACCGGACCCCGATGTCTCCGCGGATGCCGGCTTCGATGCCCTGCACCGCGGCCGAGGCGCCCTGCACCGTCGTCACGCACGGGATGCTGGCCGACACGGCGGCCGACCGAATCTCGTAGCCGTCGATACGCGGACCCGAGTTGCCGTACGGCGTGTTGATCACCATGTCGACCTCGCCGGCCTTGATGGCGTCGACCGCCGACATCGCCGGCCGGTCCGGGCTGGGTTCTTCGAAGTTCTTACGCACGACCTCACACGGAATGCCGTTGCGGCGCAGCATCTCCGCGGTACCCTCGGTGGCCAGCACCCGGAAGCCGAGATCGGCCAGGCGCTTGACCGGGAACACCAGCGAGCGCTTGTCGCGGTTGGCCACCGACACGAACACCGTGCCGCCCGAGGGCAGCGAGCCGTAGGCCGCGGTCTGGCTCTTGGCGAAGGCGGTACCGAAATCGCTGTCGATACCCATGACCTCGCCCGTCGACTTCATCTCCGGCCCGAGCAGCGAATCGACCTGCGAGCCATCGGCTTTGCGGAACCGGTGGAACGGCAGCACGGCTTCCTTCACCGCGATCGGCGCGTTGGACGCGACAGTGGCACCGTCGCCCTCGGCAACCAGGATGCCTTCGGCACGCAGCTGGGCGATGGTGGCGCCCAACATGATCCGGGCACAGGCCTTGGCGAGCGGCACGGCGGTGGCCTTCGAGACGAAGGGCACGGTGCGGCTGGCACGCGGGTTGGCCTCCAACACGTAGAGCACGTCGTCCTTGAGCGCGTACTGCACGTTGAGCAGCCCGACCACGCCGATGCC
Organism: Mycolicibacterium sp. P4_G11; assembly: GCF_056555145.1. Taxonomy (NCBI): domain Bacteria; kingdom Bacillati; phylum Actinomycetota; class Actinomycetes; order Mycobacteriales; family Mycobacteriaceae; genus Mycobacterium; species Mycolicibacterium sp. P4_G11. The sequence goes on along the minus strand of NZ_JBFUJW010000001.1, from coordinate 780,532 downwards.
GTGGGCGATGGCTTCGGTGGCCTTCCGCACGGCGGCGATGTCGGTGCGGCCCAACGTGACCGGCGGCAGCGCACAGGCCGAGTCGCCGGAGTGGATACCGGCCTCCTCGATGTGCTCCATCACGCCGCCGATGTACACCTCGGTGCCGTCGCACAGGGCGTCGACGTCGATCTCGATGGCGTCTTCGAGGAACCGGTCGACCAGCACCGGGTGCTCGGGTGAGAGCTCGGTGGCGCGCTCGATGTAGCCCTGCAGGGTCTGCTCGTCGTAGACGATCTCCATGCCGCGGCCGCCCAACACGTACGACGGACGCACCAGGACCGGGTAACCGATGTCGGCGGCGATGCGGCGGGCCTGCTCGAAACTCGTTGCGGTGCCGAAGCGCGGGGCGGGCAACCCGGCCAAGCGCAGCACCTCACCGAACTCGCCGCGATCCTCGGCCAGGTCGATGGCCTTGGGGCTGGTACCGACGATCGGCACGCCGGCCTTCTCCAGCCGGTCGGCCAGGCCCAGCGGCGTCTGGCCACCGAGCTGGACGATCACGCCGACCACCCCTGGGCCGCCGGCCCCCGAGGCCTGCTCGGCGTGGTAGACCTCGAGCACGTCCTCGAAGGTGAGCGGCTCGAAGTACAGCCGGTCAGCGGTGTCGTAGTCCGTCGAGACGGTCTCCGGGTTGCAGTTGACCATGACGGTCTCGAAACCGGCCTCGCTCAACGTGGTTGCCGCGTGCACGCAGCTGTAGTCGAACTCGATGCCCTGCCCGATGCGGTTCGGGCCGGAGCCCAGGATCAGCACCTTGGGCTTCTCGGTCTGCGGGGCCACCTCGGTCTCGGCCGCGGGGTCCAGCTCGTAACTGCTGTAGTGGTACGGCGTCTTGGCGTCGAACTCGGCGGCACAGGTGTCGACGGTCTTGTACACCGGCCGGATGCCGAGCCGCTCGCGCAGCGCGCGCACGCCGGTCTCGCCCGCCAATTCCGGCCGCAGCGCGGCGATCTGGCGGTCGGACAGGCCGCTGTGCTTGGCCCGGCGCAGCAGGCGCTCATTGAGCACCGGGGCGTCGACGAGTTCGCCGCGCAGCGCCACCAGGGTGGCGATCTGGTCGATGAACCACGGGTCCACCCCGGATGCCTCGGCCACGGCCTCGACCGAACCACCAAGGCGCAGCGCCTGTTCGATGTCATAGAGCCGGCCGTCGGTCGCGGTGCGCAGTCCGTCGAGCAGCTCGTCGAGGGTCTTGTCGACATCAAGACCGGTCCAGAAGCCGGCCCGCTTGGTCTCCAGCGACCGCATCACCTTGCCGAGCGCCTCGATGAAGTTGCGGCCCAACGACATCGCCTCGCCCACCGACTTCATGGTGGTGGTCAGGGTCTGGTCGGCGCCGGGGAACTTCTCGAACGCGAACCGCGGCGCCTTGACCACGACGTAGTCCAGGGTCGGCTCGAAACAGGCCGGCGTTTCCTTGGTGATGTCGTTGACGATCTCGTCGAGGGTGTAGCCGATGGCCAGCTTGGCGGCGATCTTGGCGATCGGGAAACCCGTTGCCTTGGAAGCCAATGCACTCGACCGCGACACCCGCGGGTTCATCTCGATGACGATCAGGCGGCCGTCGGCCGGGTTGATGGCGAACTGGATGTTGCAGCCACCGGTGTCGACACCGACCTCGCGCAGGATCGCGATGCCCAGGTCACGCATCTTCTGGTATTCGCGATCGGTCAGGGTCATGGCGGGCGCGACGGTCACCGAATCACCGGTGTGCACACCCATCGGATCGAAGTTCTCGATCGAGCAGACGATCACCACGTTGTCGTGATGGTCGCGCATCAGCTCGAGCTCGTATTCCTTCCAGCCGTAGATCGATTCCTCGATCAGCACATTGGCAGAAGGCGATGCGGCCAGGCCCTCGCCGGCCATCCGCTCCACGTCCTCGTTGGTGTAGGCCATACCCGAGCCCAGGCCACCCATGGTGAACGACGGGCGAACCACCACCGGCAGACCCAGGTCGGCGACGGTGTCGCGGACCTCGTCCATGGTGAAACAGACCCGGCTGCGGGCCGATTCGCCGCCGACCTTGGCGACGATGTCCTTGAACTTCTGCCGGTCCTCGCCGCGCTGGATGGCGTCGAAGTCCGCGCCGATCATCTCGACGCCGTACTTCTCCAGCACACCGTTCTCGTGCAGCGCGACCGCGGTGTTGAGCGCCGTCTGCCCGCCGAGGGTGGCCAGTACCGCGTCGATCTTGTTCCCGCGCTCGGCCTGTTGCGCAAAAATCTTCTCGACGAAGGCCGCTGTGATGGGCTCGACGTACGTGTTGTCGGCGTACTCCGGGTCGGTCATGATCGTGGCCGGGTTGGAGTTGATCAGGCTGACCTGCAGCCCCTCGGCGCGCAGCACGCGGCAGGCCTGGGTGCCCGAGTAGTCGAACTCACAGGCCTGGCCGATGACGATCGGGCCGGACCCGATGACCAGGATGTGGTTGAGGTCTGTACGGCGCGGCATTACTTATCCCCTGCCATGAGATCGGCGAACTTGTCGAACAGGTACTCGGCGTCGTGTGGGCCGGCCGCCGCTTCCGGGTGGTACTGCACCGAGAAGGCGCGACCGTCGAGCAGCGAAACACCCTCCACCACACCGTCGTTGGCGCAGGTGTGGCTGACCACCGCGCGGCCGAACGGGGTGTCGAACTCTTCCCCGGCTTCACCTTCCAGCGCGAAGCCGTGGTTCTGCGCGGTGATCGCGATGCGGCCGGTGGCCTTTTCCACCACCGGAATGTTGATGCCGCGGTGGCCGAAGGTCATCTTGTAGGTGGACCGGCCGAAGGCGCGGCCCAGAATCTGGTTGCCGAAGCAAATGCCGAACAACGGAATTCCGGCCGACAGCACCTGCTTGGTGAACTCGACCATGTGGTCGGCGGTCGCCGGGTCACCCGGGCCGTTGGACAGGAACACCCCGTCGACCTTGAGGTCGGCGATCTCGTCGAACGTCACCGACGACGGCAGCACGTGGCTACGGATGCCGCGGGCCGCGAAGTTGCGCGGGGTGTTGGTCTTGATGCCGAGGTCGATGGCCGCGATAGAAAAGCGGTGCGCCCCATTGGGTTCCACCACATATCCGCCATCGGTGCTGACCTCGCCGGCCAGGTCCGCGCCGAGCATCGACGGCTGGTTGCGCACGCGGTCCACCAGCTCATCGACGGACGCCGGACCCGCGCCTGATGTCGCCGCCAAAGCGGCTCCGGAGAACACGCCGGCCTTCATCGACCCGAAGTTGCGCAGGTGGCGCACGATGGCGCGGGTGTCGACGCCGGCGACGCCGACGATCCCCTGACGCACCAGCTCGTCGTCGAGGGTGCCGGTGGCCCGCCAGTTCGAGGCGCGCGGCGACGGGTCCCGGACCACGTAGCCGGCGACCCAGATCTTGTCGTCGCGGCTCTCGTTGTCCTCGCCGTTCCAGCCGGTGTTGCCGATCTGCGGGGCGGTGGCCACCACGATCTGCCGGTGGTAGCTCGGGTCGGTCAGGGTCTCCTGGTAGCCGGACATGCCGGTGGAGAACACCGCCTCTCCCAGGGTCTGGCCCACGGCGCCGAACGGTGTTCCGGTGAACACCCGGCCGTCCTCCAGCACCAGCACGGCGGTCTGGTCACTCGTCACTTACTGTCCTCCTCAACCCATTTGGCCAGTTCGCGACGGTCGTCGCTGCGGAATCCGGTATCGATTTCGGTGCCCGACGGGAGTTGCCACCGGATGGCGAGAATCCCGTCGTAGGTGAGCACCTTGCCGGCGATGGCCCGCTCGGTGCGGATCGCGGTGATGGATTCCTCGGGAATCCAGATCGGGCTGCCGCCGGTGAGCTGCAGCATGATGCCTTCGGGGTAGCGCGTCAGCACGGCCTTGCTCCGAAAACCGAGGGAGCCCACGGCAATTCGGTCCTGCCAGCTCGGCGTGAAGGTGCTGCCGATGTACATGCCCTTGGTGGCCGAGACCGTCGCCGGCCCCACGCTGTCGGGCAGCGCGGGCAGCAGCCCGACCGCGCCGGCCTGGCGCTGTACCCGGTGCATCCAGCCCTTGAGCATCTGCCGGACCGCGAACCCGAGCAACACCACCACGACGGCGGCCAGAACCAGGTAGGTGATCAATGTCCCGGTATTCACGCGGGACTCCGCCCGTCCCGCGCAGTCACCTTGCCGCGCAGCATCGTCACGGTGACGGTGGCGGGCAGCGTCATCGACTCGTACGGCGTGTTGTCCGAACGGCTGGCCAGGCCGGTGCCCTGCACCGTCCAGGTGGCGTCGGGATTCACCACCGTCAGGTTGGCGGGTTCGCCGACCGCCAGCGGGCGGCCCTGGTCGGGCAGGCCGACGATTGCGGCCGGGGCCTCGCTCATCACGCGGGCCACGTCGCGCCAGCTGAGCAGGCCGGGCGCCACCATGGTTTCGACGACGACCGACAGTGCGGTCTGCAGGCCGAGCATGCCGGGCCGGGCGTGGGCGAACTCGCACATCTTCTCGTGTTCGGCGTGCGGGGCGTGATCGGTTGCGACGCAGTCGATCACCCCGTCGGCCAGGGCCTGGCGCAGCGCCTCGGCGTCGCTGGCCTCGCGCAGCGGCGGGTTGACCCGGTTGCGGCCGTCGTAGTCAGCCAAGCGCGAGTCGTCCAGCAACAGGTGGTGCGGGGTGACCTCGGCGGTGATCGAAATGCCCTGGGCCTTGGCCCACTTGATCAGCTCGACGGTGCCCGCGGTGGAGGCGTGGCAGATGTGCACCCGGGCACCGGCGTCGCGGGCCAGGATCGCGTCGCGGGCCACGATGGACTCTTCAGCCGAGCGCGGCCAGCCGGCCAGTCCCAGCCGGGCGGCGTTCGGGCCTTCGTGCGCGACGGCGTCGACGGTCAGGCGCGGTTCCTCGGCGTGCTGGGCGATCAGGACACCCAGCCCCGCTGCGTATTCCAGGGCCCGGCGCATGACCAGCGGATCGTCGACGCAGATGCCGTCGTCGGAGAACATCCGGACCTGCCCGGCGCCGGCGGCCATCAGGCCCATCTCGGTGAGCTGCTTGCCGTCGAGTCCGACGGTGACCGCGCCGACCGGGTGCACATCGACCAGGCCGACCTGCTGCCCGCGGTGCCAGACGTGGTCGGTGACGACGACGGTGTCGGCGACCGGATCGGTGTTGGCCATGGCGAACACCGCGGTGTAGCCACCGAGAGCGGCTGCCGCCGAACCGGTTTCGATGTCCTCGGCGTATTCACGACCGGGTTCGCGCAGGTGGGTGTGCAGGTCCACGAAGCCGGGCAGCATGACCTGGCCCGCGGCCTCGATGACCTCGTCACCTGTCAGGCCGGTCCCGATTTCGGCGATCTGCCCATCAGCGATCAGCACGTCGACCGGATCGCCCTCGCCGTACAGGCGGACGCCACGAATCAAGACACTCATGCGATCACCTCCCGGCCGGCGCCCACGAGAAGCTGGAACAGCACTGCCATGCGCACATGCACCCCATTCGAAACCTGTTGCAGTACAGCTGATTGCGACGAATCCGCGACCGACGACGCGATCTCCATGCCACGCAGCATCGGACCGGGGTGCAGCACCACCGTGTCCTCGCTCAAGCCGGCCAGGCGCTTCTCCGACAGCCCGAAGCGCACCGAGTACTCGCGCGCCGACGGGAAGAACGCGCCGTTCATCCGCTCGGCCTGCACCCGCAGCATCAGCACCGCGTCGGCGGCCGGCAGTTCGGCGTCCAGGTCGTGCGAGACGGTCACCGGCCAGTCCGCGACCCCGACCGGCAGCAACGTCGGCGGTGCCACCAGCACCACCTCGGCGCCGAGTGTCGACAGCAGCGAGACATTCGAGCGCGCCACCCGGCTGTGCAGGATGTCACCGACGATCACCACCCGCCGGCCCTCGATACCGCCGAGGCGCTGACGGATGGTCAGCGCATCCAGCAGGGCCTGCGTCGGGTGTTCGTGGGTGCCGTCGCCGGCATTGATCACGGACGGACCGCCGTGCTCGTCCAGTGTCCAGGCCGCAAGTTGTTGTGCCGCACCGGAAGCCGGGTGCCGGATGATCAGCGCGTCGGCTCCGGCCGCGCGCAGGGTCAGCGCGGTGTCACGCAGCGACTCCCCCTTGGCCACCGAGGATCCGGAGGCGCTGACGTTGATGACGTCGGCGCTCATCCACTTACCGGCGACCTCGAACGACACCCGGGTGCGGGTTGAGTTCTCGTAGAACATGGTGATCACGGTGCGGCCGCGCAACGTCGGCAGCTTCTTGACGTCGCGGCCCAGCAGCGCTTCGCGGAACCTGTCGGCGTCGTCGAGGATGGCCGTGGCCTGTTCGCGACTCAGGTCCGAGGCGGACAGCAGATGCTTCACCTGGTGGGTCCTCCGTAAGGGGCAATGGAGACGTGGTCGTCTCCGCCGTCGGTTTCAGACAATCGCACCTTGACGTTCTCGCTGCGCGACGTCGGGACGTTCTTGCCGACGTAGTCGGCCCGGATGGGCAGTTCGCGGTGGCCGCGGTCGACGAGGACGGCCAGCTGCACCATGCGGGGGCGGCCGATGTCGCGCAGCGCGTCCAGGGCCGAGCGAACAGAGCGGCCGGAGTAGAGGACGTCGTCGACGAGGATCACCGTCGCGTCGTCGATGCCGCCCTCCGGAATCGAGGTCGAGGCCAGCGCCCGCGGCGGCTTGAAGTTGAGGTCGTCGCGGTACAGCGTGATGTCGAGCGCTCCGGTGGGCAATTCGGTACCGGAGAATTCCTTCACCTTCTCGGCGATCCGGGCGGCCAGGGTGACACCGCGGGTCGGGATGCCGAGGAGCACGACGCGCGGTGCGTCGGGCGCGTCGAGCGCGGTCTTTTCGATGATCTGGTGCGCGATGCGCGAGATGGTCCGGCCGACGTCTGCCGCGGACAGCAATTCCCGGTCGGTGGGGTCACCGGACACGCCAGTTTCGTGAGCAGCCACGAGTACCTGACCTCCTTCTCCGCCTCTCTGGACGGATCGTTAAAGGACGTCTAACTAGCCGCGTAGCTTAGCAGGCCGCCACCGCGTCGCCGTCAGGCATGGTGTCCTGCGCTTCGTCGAGCACCGCCCCCCGGGTTTCCGGCAGCACCAGCGTGCAGACGATGCTGACCAGCACGAAGACGGCGATCATCAGGCCAACGGCCCAGCTCCCGAGGGCGGCGACCAGCGGCCCGGCGACCAGCGGCGGCAACGCGCCGCCGACGATCCCGGCGAGGTTGAAGGCCATGCCGGCACCGGTGTAGCGGTAGCGGGTGGCGAACGTCTCAGGCAGGAACGCCCCGATCGGTCCGTAGGCGAGCCCGAAGATGCAGAAGATGCCGGCGATCGCCACCGCGAAGGCCACCGGGGACCCGGAGTCGATCAGCGGCATGACGAGGAATGCCCACGGCAGCGCCAGCCCGAAGCCGACCAGGATGATGCGGCGCCGGCCGTACCGGTCGCACAGCACGGCCGAGATCGCCGAGAACACCATGAGCGATACGCCCGCGAGCACACCGACGGCGAGGATCAGGGTCCGCGGATGGTGGATGCGGGTGCTGGCGTAGCTCATCAGGTAGGTACCGCCGAGGAAGCTCATGGTGAAGATGCCGACCATGCAGCCGGCACCGAGCAACACCTGCTTGCTCTGCCGGCGCATCAGTTCCGACAGCGGCGCACGGGGCACCGTGCCCCGCTTCTGCTCCGCCACGAACACCGGGGTCTCGTCGATGCTCAACCGGACGTACAGCGCCACGGCCAGCAGCACCGCGCTGAACAGGAACGGCAGCCGCCAGCCCCAGTCCAGGAACACCGGGCTCTTCTCCCCGATCGTCACATTGGCGATCAGCACCACCAGGTTGCTGACCGCCAGGCCGGCGCCCGCGCCCAGTTGGGTGAACATCCCGTACATGCCGCGTTTTCCGGCCGGCGCGTATTCGGCGGACAGCAGTGCCGAACCGGCCCATTCCCCGCCCACCGCGAAGCCCTGGAACACGCGCAGCGTCAGCAGGATGATCGGCGCGGCGATGCCGATCGACGCCGAGCTGGGCACCAGGCCGACGCCGACGGTGGACAGGCCCATGATGAGCAGCGTCGCGACGAGAGTCTTCTTGCGGCCCAGGCGATCTCCGAAATGCCCGAAGACTGCCGCGCCGATCGGGCGGGCCAGGAACGCGACCGCGAAGGTGGCCAGCGACGAGATGGTCGCCATGGCGGGCGGCAGGTTCGGGAAGAACACCTGCGGGAAGATCAGCGCCGCGGCGGTCCCGTAGATGTAGAAGTCGTAGAACTCGATCGCGGTGCCGATGAAACTGGCGAACGCCACCTTGTTCATCGGAGTGTGCGGGGTCGACGGGTCTGCAGCCACGTCAGGCAGTATCGCCTACCGCCGGTCTGCTGCTGATCGATTTACTTCCCGATGGCTCGGATGGCGCCGCGAGCGCCCCGCTGTCACCGGCTAACGTGACCGGGGTGAATCTCGACGCGAACACCGAATCGGTCAGCGCGGCGATCGACACCGGCCTGCTGGCCGGTGCGGTCACGCTGGTGTGGCAGGACGGCGCGGTCCGGCAGGTCAACACCCTCGGTCACCGTGACGTGGACGCCAAGCTCCCGATGGAGCGCGACACCGTCTTCCGTATCGCGTCGATGTCCAAGCCCGTCACCGTCGCCGCCGCGATGACGCTGGTCGACGAAGGCCGGCTGGCGCTGACCGATCCCATCGCGAACTGGGTGCCCGAGCTGGCGAACCCGCGCGTGATGACGAGCCTCGACGGGCCGTTGGACCGCTCTGTGCCTGCGCGACGGCCCATCACCATCGAGGATCTGATGACCCACCGCGGCGGCCTGGCCTACGGGTTCACGGTGCCGCCGCCACTGGGCAAGGCCTACAACAAGTTGCAGTCGCTGCAGGATCCGGACCGCTGGCTGGCCGAGCTCGGCCAACTGCCGCTGGCGCACCAGCCCGGTGACGCGCTGACCTACAGCCAGTCGACCGACGTGCTGGGCTTCATCCTGTCCCGCCTCGAAGGCAAGCCGCTGCCAGATGTGTTGGCGGAGCGCATCTTCAAGCCGCTCAACATGGTGGACACCGGTTTCGCGGTAACACACTCGGGCCGGCGGCGGGCCGCGACCATGTATCAGCTGGCCCCCAACGGGGACACGCTGACGCTGCAGCCCGGAAAAATGGGGCCGCCCCAGGTGATGCCGCCGACGTTCTGCGCCGGCGGCGGCGGACTGTGGTCGACCGTCGACGACTATCTGACGTTCGCGCGCATGCTGCTGGCCGGCGGCGAGGTCGACGGGGTTCGGGTGCTGTCGGAGGAATCGGTGGCGTCGATGCGCACGGACCGGCTCACCGCCGAGCAGAAGCACCAACAGTTCCTGGGCGCGCCGTTCTGGATCGGCCGCGGCTTCGGGTTGAACCTGTCCCTGGTCACCGACGAGGCCAAGGCCACACCGTTCTTCGGTCCGGGCGGCCCGGGCACCTTCAGCTGGCCGGGCGCGTTCGGCACCTGGTGGCAGGCGGACCCGAGCGCGAATCTGATCCTGATCTACCTGATCCAGAATCAGCCGGAGCTCAGTGTGGATGCCGCCGCCGCGGTCGCCGGCAACGCCTCGCAGGCCAAACTCCGTTCGGCGCGACCGAAATTCGTGAAGCGGACGTATCAGGCGCTGGGCTTGTAAGTCAGCCCGCCCGGGCGACGGTGAGCCGCTGCATGTCGGCCATGCCCTGCTCCTGGGCATCGTGCATCCAGGCCGGCAGCGGCGCCCGCAGCTCGGGCAGCACCTCGTTGTCGAGCAGCCCCTGCAGCTTGGCCTGCTTGCCGCTGCGACCCGCCTGGTTGTCGAGTTCCTGCGCGCCCGAGGGTGACTCGTAGTCGTAGAGCTCGTAGTCGATCTTGCGGGTGCGGTCGGTCTCCATGCCGCCGGGCTGCCAGTACGAGTAGCGGCCGAACTTCGCGTCGGGCGTCCGGACCGCGACGATGTGGCTGGGCGCCGACGTCGGTATCTCGGTGGAGATCGGCCCGCCCCCCATCATCTTCTGCACCGCAGGCGATTTCATCAGTGCCGCCATTTCTTCCACGGACATGTCGTCGGTGGCGTGCGCGACCCAACGGCGGCCCGCCGCACCGGGATTCGCGGCGATGGCGGCGATGTCACCCCGCGCCTGCAGATAGCTGAAGCGGCTGTCCGAACGCCAGCCGTTGCCGCCGGTGGCGACGGTCAGCAGCAGCGGCGCGATGTCCACGCTCGAGGTCAGCTGGCCGCGGCGCTCGCCGGGTTTGGGGGTCAGGTGGCCGGCGGGGTCGTGCACGTACAACGGCACCCGGATCGATTCTTCGTAGATCGCCGCGCCCTTGCCGCGCAGGCCGTGCGAGCCTGCGTACTCGCCGTGGTCCGAGGTGAACACGACGACGGTGTCGCGCTCCACGTCCGGGCGTGACGCCAAGGTGTCCAGCACCCGGCCGATCTGGGCATCCACCTGCTGATGCAGCCACAGATAGTTGTCGAGGCACCGGGCCCACTGTGCCGCCATCTCCGGACCTGAATACGGCACCGGGCCGGTCATCAGCGGCGACATGAAGTTCATGTAGTCGATCTGCAACTGCGGCTTACCGCGGCGGCGCATGTCCTCGGGCGTCTCGAAGTTGATCGGCATCCCAGAGAACACGTGCGGAACATCGTCCGGCAGTGGGTTTCTCGGCCACCAGCAGATGTCGTGTGGATTCACCAGGGACACCGTGGTGCACCACGGGCCGCTGCCGGCGTGGTCGGCGAACCAGCCGTCGAACTGGTCGACGATGGTGTGGTCGACCTGCAGACCCTGGTTCGGGCCGCCGTTGGGCGACGGATACGTGCCGCCCGAAAAACCGTGTGCGTCAAGTCCGTCCGGGGTGGTGTCGGAAACGTGGCCCAGGTGCCACTTGCCCCACCACCACGTCCGGTAACCCTGCTCGCGCAGCATGGTGCCCCAGGTCGGGAAGCGGGGCGCCAACGTGGACTCGGTGGGTCCCTCACCGGTGTACAGGCACCCCGTCTGGTGCGAGTAGAGCCCCGTGGTCAGGACGCCGCGCGACGGTGTGCACATGTTGGATGCCGAGTAGTGCCGCTCGAAGGACACGCTGCGCTGCCGGAGCCGGTCCAGGTTGGGCAGTAGTTCGCCGAGTCGTTTCGCATCGGGAAACCACTGGGGCGCGCGCATCTGGTCCACGATGACCACCAGGATGTTGGGCCTGCCCGCCGAACGCTCGCGGCCCGCGCGGGACAACAGCTGGTAGCCGCCCACTCCCGCCGCGGCCACCCCCGCTGCCGCCGCTGTGCCTTTGAGAACTGTGCGCCGGTCGATGTCCGCCATGGGGCCAGCCTAAGAGTCATCGATTAGAGCGGCCTGTGAATGCCGGGATGGGCCACATGCCATAGGCTTTCGCTGTGACCCAGCCGACCGTACTGATCAGCGGCGCCGGGATCGCCGGACCTGCACTGGCCCACTGGCTGGCCGGCAACGGCTACCGGGTCGTGATCGTCGAGGCGGCTCCGGCCATCCGCCCGGGCGGGCAGACGGTCGACCTGCGCGGCGCCGGCCGTGAGGTCGTCACGCGGATGGGCCTGTTGACGGCGATGACCGAGCGCTGCCTGTTTCAGCGCGGCATCGCCTGGGTGCGTTCCGACGGCACTCGGCGCGCGGAGATGCCGGTCGAGGCCTTCGACGGCAATGGCATCGTCTCCGCACTCGAGATCCTGCGCGGCGACCTCACCGATGTGCTCTACCAGGCCACCCGCGAGTCGGCCGAATACCGATTCGGCACGCGGATTTCCGCGATCGAACAGGACGACGACGGTGTCCGGGCCACGCTGACCGATGGCGACGTGATCCAGGCCGACCTCGTCGTCGGGGCCGACGGCCCGCATTCCGCGGTGCGGCAGTTGGCATTCGGACCGGAAGAGCAGTTCATCCGGCGGTTGGGCGGCTACAACGCCTGGTTCACCGCACCGGACATGATCGGCCTGGATGGCTGGTTCCTGATGTTCCAGGCCGCCGGCGGGCTCAACGCGTCACTGCGGCCGGCGCATGACGCGGCGACAGCCAAGGCCGGCTTGGCGTTCCGGTCCGAACCACTCGAATACGACCGCCGAGACCCGGACGCGCAGCGTGCACTGCTGGCCGAACGGTTCCGCGACGCCGGCTGGTACTGCGACGAATTACTCAGGGCCGCAGAGCAATCCGAAGATTTCTATTTCGACGATTTCGTCCAGGTGCACATGGACACCTGGTCGGCGGGCCCGGTCACGCTGTGCGGCGACGCCGGCTACTGCGCGTCGCCACTGTCCGGCATGGGCACGAGCCTGGCCCTCGTCGGCGCCTACGTGCTGGCCGGAGAACTCGGGCCGGCCGCGACGCTCGACGCAGCCGGCATCGAGGCGGCGCTGCGGCGATACGAGGCGGTCATGCGACCGTACGTCGACCGGTGCCAGGCCCTGCCCGGCGGACTCGACGGGTACGCGCCGATGTCCGAACGCCAGATCGCCGGGGCCGCGTCCGCCATGAAATGGGTGCAGCGCTGGCCGTTGCGCCTGTACGCCGGCCGCAAGTGGTTCTCCACTGCCGAGTCGATCGACCTGCCGGATTATCAACCGGTCTAGGTGGTCGTCCGGTCGTGCGTCGGCGGATGCCCGGTCCATTTGATGTACGCCCGGCGGAATTCCCGCGGGTCGGTGAACCCGACTTCGGTGGCGATGGCATGAATGGGCATCGCCGTCTCCCGGACCAGGTAGCGCGCCCGTTCACTGCGCACCTTGTCGCGCAACGCGATGAACTGCTGCCCGCCGGCGCTCAGGCGACGGCGCAGGGTGCGTTCCGTGACGCCCAGCCGCTTGGCGACCTCAGCCATGGTCAGCGGATCGCGCACGCTGTCGCGCAACATCGTCTCGACCGTCTGCACCACGTCATTGGGCTGGTCGCCTCCGGCCAGCATGTCGCGGCAGGCGGCCACGGCGACCGCGTGCGTCGCCGGATCAGCGCGCGGTAGCCGCTGCGACCACAGCGGATCCGGGAATGCCAGCCGGTTGGCATCGGCGTTGAACAGGACCGGACAACCGAAGAACTCGCGGTACCGCTGCGCGTACGCGGGCGGCGGGTAACTCACCTGGACGTACGCGGGCGTCTGCTGGGGCAGCTCGAGCACGGTCCTGACGGTGATCAGCACGCTGCAGAACAGTTCCTCGCACAGGAAGGGCAGCAGCTCCGGTTCCGGATGGCGCTCGTAGGCCCGCAGCGCGAAGCTGTCACCGATGAGCTCGGCGCCGACGTCCATCAGGCTGCCGGCGCTCTGATGCAGTTCCAGGCCGACTTGCATTGCCGCACCGAGGTTTTCCGCGGAGCGAATGGCCAGTCCGAGCACCCCGAACGACACGAACATGTCGCGGGCACCGACATCGATGCCGAGGCCCCGGTCCGGCATGGCTCGCACCGCATGACGCAGGACGTGCGCCGCTTGCCGGAAGGAGACCCGGGCATCGGGGGCATTGAGCGTCTCTGCGGACAGGCCGGTCGTCGCGAGCCACCGGTCGGTGGGCAGGCCCGCCCGGTCGGCGACGTCGACGACGTTGACGAGCACCGACGTCGGGATCAACGCCGCGCTTTCCTGGCCCACCTCACCTCCTACACGTGTCCGGTTTTCCCCCCATTGTGGTCACCAATGCCCTCGTGCGCACCCAGCGACATGCGGTTAGCTCCCGATCCATGGTCACGTCACTGCCGGTCGATCTGTCGAAGCCGCCCTCTGTCGAGGGGTCGTGGGCGCGCTCCGACACGTATTGGCCGGCATTGACGGCGGCGACTGCACATCTGGACCCGCCGTTCGCAGCCATCGATCTCGACGCGCTGCACCACAACGTGCACGACCTGCGCCGCCGCGCGGCGGGGACGCCGATCCGGGTGGCGTCCAAATCGGTTCGGTCGCGGGCGATCCTGGACGGCGTCACAGCCCTCGACGGCTATGCGGGCGTGCTGGCCTTCACGTTGCCCGAGGCGCTGTGGCTGGCCCAGGGCGACGACGAGCACCCGCCGCACGACGACGTCGTCGTCGGCTACCCGACTGCCGACCGCGCCGCGATCGCCCGCTTGGCGGCGTCGCCGGAGTTGGCGGCGCGGGTGACACTCATGGTCGACGACCCGGCCCAACTCGATCTGATCGACGACGTCGCCGCACCGGCGGCGCGGCCCGCGCTGCGGGTCTGCCTGGATCTGGACGCCTCATGGCAGGCACCCGCGCTCGGGCATCTCGGGGTGCGCCGCTCCCCCGTCCACACCGCCGCTCAGGCCCGCACCCTGGCCGCGGCCATCGCCGCCCGCCCAGGCTTCTCGCTGGTCGGCCTCATGTCCTACGAAGCTCAGATCGCCGGGGTCGGTGACGATGTCCGGGGCCAGGCCGCACGGTCGCAGTTGGTCCGCTGGATGCAGCGACGTTCCAAGGACGAACTGCTCGAACGTCGCGGTCTGGCAGTGGCCGCGGTGCGGCAGGTGGCGGATCTGGAGTTCGTCAACGGCGGCGGTACCGGATCGATCGAGTTCACCGCCTCGGATCCCGCGGTCACCGAAATCGCGGCCGGCAGTGGCCTTTTCGGCCCCCACCTGTTCGACACGTACCGCGGGTTCACACCCGCGCCGGCTGCCGCGTTCGCGCTGTCCGTGGTACGCAAGCCGACACCGCAGATCGCGACGGTGCTCGGCGGCGGCTGGATCGCATCCGGACCGCCGGCCAAGGATCGGGTGCCGCTGCCGGTCTGGCCGCCGGGGCTGAGTCTGCTGCCGGCGGAGATGGCCGGGGAGGTGCAGACGCCGGTCACCGGAAAGGCCGCTGCCGCACTGAAAATCGGCGACCGCGTGTGGTTCCGGCACTGCAAGGCCGGTGAGCTCAGCGAGCACGTCGACCGATTCTTGTTGGTCGACAACGGAAAAACCGTCGGTGCCACGCTCACCTACCGAGGCGAAGGGCAGACGTTCCTATGAGCGGGCAGCAGTGGACCAACTGGGGTCGGTGCGAGACCGCGCAGCCGACGGAGGTGCTGCGGCCCACCACCGTCGCGGAGGTGTGCGACGCCGTCACCCGCGCCAGCGCGGCCGGCCGCCGAGTCAAGGTGGTCGGCTCCGGGCACAGCTTCACGGGCATCGCCGTCGCGCCCGATATTCAAATGGACCTGGGCGCCTTGGCCAGTGTCATCGCCGTCGACCGGGACCGCAAGCAGGTCACCGTCGGCGGCGGGACACCGCTGTGGCAGCTGACGCAACTGCTGGCGACGCATGGACTCGCACTCGAGAACATGGGCGACATCGATCGCCAGACCATCTCGGGAGCCATCTCGACCGGCACCCACGGCACCGGTCTGACCTTCGGTGGCCTGGCAACCCAGGTGGTGGGGCTGACCCTGGTCTCGGGCACCGGCGAGCTGGTCCGGATCGATCAGGAGCAGGGCAGCGAATTGCTGCCGGCGGCCCGGGTCGGCCTGGGCGCGCTGGGGATCATCGTCGAGGTGACGCTGCAGTGCGTCCCCGGGTTCGCGATCCACGCCATCGAACGTGTCGAACCGGTCGACGACGTCGTCGCCGCGTTCGATGAACGCTGCACGCAGACAGACCATTTCGAATTCTTCTGGTTCCCGCACACCGACGTCGCGTTCACCAAGGCCAACATCCGGCTGCCCGCCTACACCCAGCTCGAGCCCACCAACCGGATCTCGCAATGGATCGAGGAGGAAGTGGTGGAGAACGGTGTGCTGGGTGCGATCTGCGCGGTGGGCAGCGCACTGCCGGCCGCCGTGCCCACGCTGAACCGCACCGTCACCCGGTTCCTGTCCGACCGTGAGCATACGCAGCGCTCCGACCGCGTCTTCACCTCACCGCGGCGGGTGCGGTTCCGCGAGATGGAGTACGCCGTCCCCTACGAGTCGGTGGGCGCCGCGTTCGACGAGGTGCGCAGCCTGATCGCCGAACGGGGCTGGCGTATCGGCTTTCCCATCGAGGTCCGGGCAGCCGCCGCCGACGAGAACTGGTTGTCCACCGCGTATGGGCGCCGCAGTGCGTACCTCGCGGTGCACCGCTATGTACGTGACGACCCGACCGAGTACTTCGCCGCGGTCGAGCGGATCATGCGCCGCTACGACGGGCGACCGCACTGGGGCAAGATGCATGGCCGCACCGCCGCGGACCTGCGAGACAGCTATCCCCGGTTCGACGACTTCCTCGCGGTCCGCGAAAAGCTCGATCCCAGCCGGACTTTCGCCAACGACTACCTACAACAAGTACTCGGAGAGTGAGACCACCCATGACAACGATCCATGCCTTCGGTGATGACGCGCTCGGTGACCACGACGCCGTCGCCCTGGCCCAGCTGGTTCGCGACATGCAGGTCAGTCCGGATGAACTGGCCGCCGCCGCCACGGCCCGCGCCCGGCTCGTCAATCCCGAACTGCAGGCGGTGGCGTGCGAGACGCCGCCGCGGCACAGCACCGATCCGAACGCCGAATTCTTCGGTGTCCCAACGTTCATCAAAGACAACACCGACGTCGCCGGCCTGCCCACCACGCACGGCTCGGAGGCGTTCACGGCCCGGCCCGCGAAGAAGGACGGCGCCTACACCACACAGTTGCTCAGCACCGGCATGACGCTGATGGGCAAGACCCGGATGCCCGAATTCGGTTTCAACGCCACGACCGAATACATGACCGGGGAGCCCGTCCGGAACCCGTGGCACACCGAGTACTCGGTCGGCGCCTCGTCGGGCGGCTCGGCCGCGCTGGTCGCCGCGGGCGTCGTGCCCATCGCGCACGCCAATGACGGCGGCGGCTCCATCCGTATCCCCGCCGCGTGCGCGGGTCTGGTCGGTCTGAAGCCGAGCCGGGGCCGGCACCGCGACGGTGAGCAGGCCGGTCACCTGCCGATCAACATGATCTCCGAGGGGGTCCTGACCCGGAGTGTCCGCGACACCGCGGCGTACCTCGCCGCCTGCGAGAACCATTGGCGCAACCCGAAACTGGCGCCGATCGGCCGGGTGAGCGGACCGGCGCAGCGCACCCTTCGCGTCGGCGTGCTGTTCGACAGCGTCACCGGTGAATCGGTCGACGACGCCACCCGCGCAGCAGTCGAAGACACCGCGGCGCTGCTGGAGGCCGCCGGCCACGTCGTCGAGCCGATCTCGCTGCCGGTCACCGCCCAGTTCGCCGACGACTTCGTCCAATACTGGGCGCTGCTGGCCGATCTCGCGGTCGGCACCGGCCGATTGATCCTGGACCGGTCCTTCGACGCCGCCAAGGCCGACGGCCTGAGCCTGGGGCTGCGTGCTCATCACCGCCGGAATCTGCACCGCACCCCGGGCGCGCTGCTGCGGCTGCGCGGCATCGCCGACCAGTACGCGCGGATGTTCGAGCGGCACGAAGTCGTGCTCTCGCCGGTGCTTTCGCACACCACGCCCCGCATCGGCTACCTCGCGCCGACGGTCGACTTCCCCGAGCTCATCGACCGCCTACGCCGGTACGTCGCGTACACCCCGCTCAACAACATCGCGGGCACCCCGGCGATCTCGCTGCCGCTGCACCGGTCCCCCGACGGCCTACCTGTCGGCGTCCAACTGTCCGGCGCCTACGGGGATGAACGCACCCTGCTCGAGCTGGCCTTCCTGCTGGAGGCCGAGCGGCCGTTCGCCCGGATTCAGGAGCTCGCCAGCGCGTGCCGGGCGTAGGCCCGCACGTCGGCATCACCGTCTTCCAGCGCGATACCGAGCGCCGTCCGGGCAGCCTCCTCGGAATCGGCCCACCGGGTCAGGCTGAGCACCGCGGCCTTGCGCACGTCCAAGTGCGGGTCGTGCAGCGCCTGCGACAGCGGTTCGACCGCGACCGCCGGCACCGCGCCGGACAGTGCCCGCACCGCGCCCTGACGAATCTGCCACGCTGATTCCCGCAGGGCGCGTTGCACTTCCGGCACATCCTGCTCGGCGCAGCCGACGGCGGCCAGGGCGGCGAGCGCTGCCGCACGCACCAGCGGGTCCCGGTCGGCCAGCAACTCCCGCACCGTGTCGGCGCCGGACCGCAGCGTCGCCAGCCCGTTGCCGGCCGCGATCCGCACCTCACGGTTGTCGTCGGCCGCTGCCGCGGCCACGCCGTCGACGTCATCGACCGAGACCAGCGCCCGTACTGCTTCGATGCGCACGCGGTGGTCCGAATCCGTCACGGCGGCACGGTAATCGGGGGCCGCACCGGCGCGACGCGAACTCAGGACGTACAGCGTCACCGCCCGCACCACCGGGTCAGCGGAGGCCAGGTACGGGGCGACTGCCGCCGCATCGGGCAACACCTCGACCAGTTCCCGCAGGGCATCGGCCGCGGTGGCCCGCACCGCGCCGTCGTCGTCGCCGAGGGCAGCGACGAGCGGCGGCTGGTAGCCGTCCGGCAGGTTCTCCACCAGCACCGCGACAGCGGCGCGGCGAACACCCGCGTCGGAGTCCTGCAGGAACCCCGCCAGATCGGCGAGCGCCGGTTCCTCCAGCGCGATCACCTGTGCGATACGCGGCGACGGCGGCGTCGCCGGTTCGGTCGGCCGCAGGCGCGATCCCGCGGTCGCCGGCGCCTTGCCGCCGACCAGGTCCGGCTGGTGCACGTGCTGCACCGCGTGGTCCGACGGCAGGTGGTCCAGGTCGGGCACCGGCACGAAATACGGTGCCACCGGCCGCTTCAGGAACTCCATCTCCCCGTTCGCGTCCTTGCGCAGGTTCAGGTGATAGCGCCACTCTTCGTCGTCGCGCTCGGGGATGTCTGCGCGATCGTGGTACAGACCCCACCGCGATTCGGTTCGCGTCAACGACGACCGGGCCGCCATCTCGGCGCAGTCCCGGATGAACGACACCTCGACCGTCCGCATCAGCTCGTGCGGGGTGCGGGCGCCCATCTGCTCGATCTCCTCGGCCATCCGCTCGAAGGTGCGCACGGCGATGGACAGCTTGGTCGCCGTCTTGGGCGGGGCCACATAGTCGTTGACGAAGCGGCGCAGCTTGTACTCGACCTGCGGCTGCGGCGGGCCGTCCGGATGCCGCAGCGGACGGTAGATCAGCTCATGCGCCTCGGCCAGCTGATCCTGCGGAAGATCCCCGAGTGCTTCGACGTCCGCGAGCGTGGACGCGGCGTGCTCGCCGGCCAGGTCACCGTAGACGAACGCCCCGATCATGTAGTTGTGCGGAACGCACGCCATGTCACCGGCCGCGTACAGCCCCGGCACGGTGGTACGGGCGTGCTCGTCGACCCACACCCCGGACGCCGAATGCCCACTGCACAAACCGATCTCGGAGATGTGCATCTCGATGTCGTGGGTCCGGTAGTCGTGTCCGCGGTTGGCGTGGAACGTGCCGCGCGTCGGGCGTTCGGTGGTGTGCAGGATGTTCTCCATCGCGGTGATGGTCTCGTCCGGCAGGTGGGTGACCTTGAGATAGATCGGGCCGCGGGCCGATTCGATCTCGCTCTTGACCTCGGACATCATCTGGCCCGACCAGTAGTCGGAGTCGACGAACCGCTCTCCCAACGCGTTCACCTGGTATCCGCCAAAGGGATTGGCGACGTAGGCGCAGGCCGGTCCGTTGTAGTCCTTGATCAGCGGGTTCACCTGAAAGCACTCGATGCCCGACAGTTCCGCCCCGGCGTGGTAGGCCATCGAGTAGCCGTCACCGGCGTTGCAGGGGTTTTCGTAGGTGCCGTACAGATATCCCGAGGCCGGCAGGCCCAGCCGGCCGCTGGCTCCGGTCGCGAGGATGACGGCCTTGGCCCCGACCGTCACGAATTCGCCTGTGCGCGTGTTGAGCGCAGCAGCCCCGACCGCCCTGCCGTCCTGCACCAGTACGCGCACCGGCATCAGCCGGTTCTCGATCTGAATCTTCTCGCGCATCGACCGCTGCCGCAGCACGCGGTACAGCGCCTTCTTGACGTCCTTGCCCTCGGGCATCGGCAGCACATACGAACCCGAGCGGTGCACCCGGCGCACCGCGTACTCGCCGTGCTCGTCCTTCTCGAACTTGACGCCGTAGCGTTCCAGCCGCTGCACCATGGCGAAGCCACGGGTCGCGGTCTGATAGATGGTGCGCTGGTTGACGATTCCGTCGTTGGCCCGGGTGATCTCGGCGACGTAATCCTCCGGGGTGGCCTTGCCCGGGACGACGGCGTTGTTGACACCGTCCATGCCCATGGCCAGTGCACCGGAGTGCCGCACGTGGGCCTTCTCCAGCAGCAGCACCTGGGCGCCGTTCTCGGCGGCGGTCAGCGCCGCCATGGTGCCGGCGGTGCCGCCGCCGATCACCAGGACGTCACAGTCCAGGCGGACGGGAGTGGCGAGGTCGGGGACCTCGAGGGTGCTCATTGGTGTAGTGCTCCAAGGATTTCGGCCCGCAGCTCGGTGCGGGCAACATCGGCATCACGGGGACTGGGAACGTCGAGCAGCGCGCGCAGCGGCTGCCCGGCGCGGCCGAGGACAGCCACCCGGTCACCCAGGGCGAGGGCTTCATCGACGTCATGGGTGACGAATACGACGGTGGTCGGATGGGCCTGCCAGGTGTCGATCAGCAGGTGCTGCATGGCATTCCGGGTCTTGGCGTCGAGCGCACCGAACGGCTCGTCCATCAGGACGGCCCGCGGCGCCCCGGCCAGTCCACGGGCCAGCTGGACCCGCTGGCGCATGCCGCCGGACAGACTCTTCGGCAGGAAGTCGGCGAACCCGGTGAGCCCGACCTCGTCGATCCAGCGTTCGGCACGTTCACGGCGGCCGGCACGCGGCACACCGCGCAGCTGCAGCGCCAGCTCGATATTGGATCGCACGGTGCGCCAAGGCAACAACGCACTGTCCTGGAACACCATGCCGCGGTCCCGCGACGTGGTGGTCACGAGCGCGCCGTCCGCGAGGACCCGCCCCGCATCGGGCTTCAGCAGCCCGGCCAGCGCCCGCAATACCGTCGACTTGCCACAGCCCGACGGCCCGGTCAGCACCAGGATCTCCCCCGGCTGCACCGTCAGGCTCAGCCCGTCCACGACCGGCTCGCCGGTGTAGGACAACCGGATTCGGTCGAGTTCGAGGCGCAGGCCCGCAATCCTGGGCTCGGTCACTACAGCGGTCATCGCGCGTTCTCCTCACCACGCGGCAGCCAGCGCGTCAGCCGCCGGCCGATCAGTTCCACCGCGGCCGACGTGCCGAAGCCCAGGGCTCCGATGGTGATGATGCCGACGAAGACGCTCGGGTAATCCAGCACGGTGTAGGCCTGCCAGGTGCGGTAGCCGACACCGAGCCGGCCGGAGATCATCTCCGCGGACACCACGCAGATCCAGGCCACACCCATACCGACCGACAATCCACCGAACAGCCCGGGCAGCACACCCGGAAAGACGACCTGCCGCAACACATCCCAGCGCGAACCGCCGAGGGTGCGCACCGAGTCCTCCCACAGCGTCGGCAATGCTCGCACCGCGTGCCGGGTGCTCACCATGATCGGGAAGAACGCCGCCAGGAACGTGATGAACACGATGCCGGCCTCGTCGGTCGGGAACAGCAGGATGGCCACCGGGACCAGCGCGATGGCCGGAATCGGTCGGGCCAGCTCGGTCAACGGTCCGACGATGTCGGCGAACAGCCGAGACCGGCCGAGCGCGATCCCGACGCCGGCGCCGATCACCGCGGCCAGTCCGAAGCCGCTGACGATCCGGATCACCGACTGCGTCAGATCCAGCCAGTACTGGCCGGTGCCCACGGAGGCGACGAACTTGGCGGCGATCTGGGTCACGGTCGGCAGGTTGTCGAACCGCAGCCAGAACCGGACGTGGCCCGCGGTGAGCAGCTGCCAGATGCCCACGGCCGCAGCGACCGACAGCGCCTTGATGGCGTAACTGCGCCAGGTGGCCGGAACCCGCCGCCGCGCCACCTCAGCCTCGGCGGTGCGGGCAGGCAATGACACCGCCGCTTCGACGCCGCCGGCTATTGCCGTCATGCCGCACCGACCAGAGCCTGCTGGTACGTCACCACCGACGAACCGGGATGGGCCGCCTGGTAGCGGTGCGCACCTGCGGCGGTGTCGAACGGGACGAACTCCGCACCCTGCTGCACCCACACCGATTTGTCTGCCAGCCAACGCGTTCCGAATTCGGCGTCCGGCACGTAGGCGGCACGCACCTTGGCGCCCGTGGCCTCGGCCGCACGGATCGCCTTCAGCAAGCAGGTCGGGTTGGCCGCCGGCTGCGTGGTGTCCGAACCGTCCAGCCACAGCTCACCGGCCAGTGCCGGGTTGTCGGCCGCGATGTTGCACACCGGGTCGGTACCGTGCACCACCGACGGATTCGCGGTGCGGGCGACCTCGGTGTTGTAGTCGCGGCCCCGCTCGGACAGCGCCTTGCGCAAGGGTCCGTCCTCGACGAACTTGGTGACGTCCAGATCGGCGAAGTCACCGATCGACTTCAGGTACGGCACATCGCCTTTCAGCGCATCCACGAGCGATGGCTTCAGCGTGGTGTCGAACCGGGTGCCGCCGGGGCCGTTGTACAGGTACACGACTTCCTGTGGCAAGCCGCTGCCCTGCGCGACGATGCGCGAGGCCTCGAGCGGTTTGGTGTTGAGGAAGTCGGTGGCGTCGAGCTGCGCCTGCAGGAAGGCGTCGAGCACCTCGGGATGCGCACCGGCGTAGGCCCGTCGCACCACGACGCCGTGCCAGGTCGGGTAGTTCAGCTCGGCCCCGTCGTACAGCAGCCGCGCCTTGTTCTGGAAGACCAGCAGCCCCGGCCAGGCGACGAACTGCGAAAGGGCCTTGACCTGGCCGGATTCCAGTGCCGACGCGCCGATCTGCGGCTGCTGGTTGAGCACCTCGACGCCGGTCTTCGGGTCGATGCCGATCTTCGACAGCGCCCGGACCAGCGTGCCGTGACCGGCCGAGCCGACGCTGGCCGAGACCTTCTGGCCGGCCAGCTCATTCAGCGACTGCACCGGCGAATCCGGGGACACCACAACCATGTTCAGCGATCCGGTGGGGCTGGACCCGGTCACCGACACCAGCTCGGTCTTGGCGCGTTCGTTGCTCTGGGTCTTGGACCCGTTGATCAGCATCGGGTAGTCGCCCATCGATCCGATGTCGATCTTCTCGGCGACCATCTGGGCGGTGATCGGTGCGCCGGTGTCGTAGTCCTGCCATTCGACGTGGTACTTCTTGCCGGTCTTAGCAGATATGTCACTGAGCCGATGTTCCAAATAGCCTTGCGCACGAAGCAATGTCCCGGCGGTGACGGTGTTGATGGTCTTGGACTGGTAGCCGACGACCACATTGACGACGTTGTCGTCCTTGCCGGCCGAATCGACCGAGCAGCCGGTGGCGGCCAGCACGACGCTGGCGGCCAGGGCGGAAAACCGGGCGAGATGCTTGCTTGTCATTGGGCTGGAGTCCTTAGCGGATGAGGTAGGGCATGTTGACGGAGACAGCGCCGGTTGGGCAGCGTGCGGCGCACGGCCCGCAGTACCAACACTCGTCGACGTGCATGTAGGCCTTACCGTTGTCGGGGTTGATGGCCAGCGAGTCCAGCGGGCAGATGTCGACGCACAGGGTGCAGCCCTCGATGCAGAGCGACTCGTCGATCGTCACCGGGACATCGACTCGTTGGTTGTTGACCAGCGTCATGATTCACTCCGTAACAGGTTGCCGCGCATGGTGATTCGGTCACCACGCAGTCGGATGTATTCGAGGTCGACGGGGCGCCCGTCGTCGAGCGTGGTGAGCCGTTCGAGCATCAGAATCGCTCCCCCGGCCGGGATGTCCAGGGTGGCCGCGGTGTGCGGATCGGCCGAAACCGCTTCCAGCGCAATGTCCGCCGTGCCCAGCCGCTGTGCGGTGACCTGCTCGATCAACGCGAACACGTCGTTGGTCTCCAGCGAGTGCTCGAGCACCGCAGCGCCGATGTCGGGCGCCAGGTATGTCAGATCCAGGCTCAGCGGCAGGTCGCCCAGGTAGCGCAGTCGCTCGATGAAGACGACGGGCTCACCGGGACCCAGCTGTAACCGGCGTGCCACCGCCGCGGGCGCCGGCAGCTGCGTCGCGGCACGGACCTCGTTGCGGACCTCGCCGAAGTCCTTGAAGGTTTCCTTCAGACCGACCAGCGCGTGCAGCCCGTGATCGTACTTGCGCTGGGCGACGTGGGTGCCGACTCGCGGCCCCCGGTCGATCAGTCCTTCGGCCTTGAGGATGGCCAGGGCTTCGCGCACGGTGTTGCGGGATACCGAGAACTCGGCGACCAGCTCGGCCTCGCCGGGCAGACCGTCCGAGTAGATCCCGTCGCGCACCTGATGTCGCAGCACGTCGGCCACCTGCCGGGCGCGGTCGGCGCGCCGGCGCAGCGGGGTCGGATCGGTCGGCTGGGGCGAGCGAAGCGACGGGGACGACGTTGACATGCGGTTGACCGTAGGGACCTGCAGGTGTCAGGTCTGCCCCCGCAAATCGGGTGGCTCGACAGTACCCGCATTGCGCCGCCCCGGTACCGCGCTGACCAGTGCAAACACCACCTTCAACGACCATTGCGCCACCTCGAAAACCTGCGACAGTTCGAATCTCGATGAATCGAAACTCGCGGTGGCACCGAGGTTCATCCGTGGCGGGTGGCCTCCTGCGCCAGTTGCACCCGCGATGACAAGCCGAGCTTGGTGTAGACATGCGTCAGATGGGCCTGCACCGTCCTCGGCGAAACGAACAGCCGCGCACCGATCTCCTTGTTCCCCAGCCCTTCACTGACGAGCCGAACCACGTCATGCTCGGCTGGGGTCAGCGATGCCCAACCACTCGCCGGCCTCTTGCGTTCGCCGCGACCCCGCTGCGCGTACGCGATCGCCTCCTGAGTGGACAGCGCCGCCCCCTCGGCCCACGCAGCGTCGAAATCGCTGTTGCCCAGAGCCTCACGAACCGCAGCGACGGCGGCGTCATACCAAGCGTCGTAAACCTTGAACCGGACCACGCCGATTCGGCGCCGCACAGCATCCGCGGCGCCGAACAGTCGAGCGGCTTCGCGGTGGCTGTCGGAGTCACGCGCGACTGAGGCAAGGCACTCCAAGGTATCCGCGGTCGTCACGTGGTTGTCGAGGGCGGCAGCCACGGCCATCGCCTTGTGCGCGTCGCGCTCTGCATGTTCGACGTTGCCCTGCGCGATCTCCACCCGCGCGCGGGTCAACAGAGCCATCGCGGCGTATACGCCGGTGGACCGCGAAACCGCCTCGTCGGCATGACATTTGGCCGTAACCACATCTCCGCAGGCGAGCGCGGCATCGGCGATCGGGTTGCCGTGGGCAGCCGCCAGCGGGTACGCGGCCCAGCGCTGCCTGGCTATCTCCGCTGCCTCGGCCGCGGCTTCGGCGTCTCCCGCGGCGAGCTCGGCGCGAGCCAGGGGCGCGTAGGCAGCACCCTCCATGAAGCCCCCGAACTCAGCCGCCAGGTCGACCGCTTTCCGCGCCGCTGCCCGCGCGCCATCGGGGTCGCCCGCAAACGTCAGGGTATTGGCAAAGTGCGCCAGGTGACCGACCTGCGCGAACGGATCGTGGGCCGTCTCGGACTCGATGATCAGTTCACGGAATTGCGTTGCAGCGGCAGCCAACTCGCCCTGCAACATCAGTGCGGTGCCAAGCCGCGACCGACACATCCGGGAGACGAACCGATCGCCGATCTCGTCGGCCAGCCGGTAGCCTTCCTCGGCGGCCTGGCGCGATACTTGAGGGGCACCCGCCAGGACAGCGACGTAGGACTGCCACCACAAGACTTGGCTCAGGCTCCGGCTGTCTCCGGCCGAGCGCGCAAGCTCGCCGGCCTCAGCGAGGTACGGGCGCGCCACGTCGGGGTTGAAAGCGGCAGTGGAGCCACAGGTGAGCAACGCACGCAGCAGAAGTCGCGGCTCGCCGGCCTCTCGGGCAATGCCCAACCACTGTTGGGCACGTTCCAGCGTGTCCGGTAGTCCCAGTACCGAGGTGAGGTACGCGGTGTCCACGAGTGCGCGGACGTGGACAGCGGGTCCGACGTGCGCCAACTGCGCGCTCGGGTCGTTGAGGACGCTGTAGAACCACGACAGCCCCTCCATGATGCGCCCGCACAGCCAGACGGGCTGCAGTGCCGACGCCAGCCGCAATGCCGCATCTGCGTCTGCGGTTTCGCAGCTCCAGACGAATGCGGCCCGCAGATTGTCGATCTCCGCCGCGGTCCGCTCGACCCGATGCCTGAGCCCTTCGGTGAGCGGTTCTTCGAGCAGCATCGCCGTCGCGCCGTAGTGGTCTCGATGGCGGTTACGGACCTCGGCGGCCTCGCCCGACTCACCCAGCTTTTCCAGGGCGTACTGCCGCACCGTCTCCATCAACCGGTAACGCGTTCGGCCGCTGGGGTTTTCGGCCACCACAAGAGATTTGTCGACCAGCAGCGCGAGCAGATCGAGCACCTGGTAGCGGCGCAACGACGCGTCACCCACGACGGCTTCGGCAGCATCCAGATCGAATCCACCCACAAATACCCCGAGTCGGCGAAAGACCAGCCGTTCGAGGTCGGTCAGCAGCGCGTGCGACCAATCGACTGATGCCTGCAAGGTTTGTTGACGGCGCACCGAGGTCCGCGCACCACCGGTCAACAGCCGGAAGCGATCACGCAGGCCATCGAGAATCTCGGACACCGTCAGCGCCCGCACCCGCGCCGCAGCCAGTTCCAGGGCCAGCGGCATGCCGTCGAGGCGGCGGCAGATCTCCAGCACCGTCAGGTCGTCATCGGTGACGGTGAAGTCGGGTCGGGCATGTCTGGCGCGGTCGGCGAACAACTCGACAGCCTCGCCGGCCAGCGACAGCGACGGCACCCGCCAGCTGACTTCACCGGGGACGCCGATCGGTTCGCGACTGGTCGCCAAGATCGTCAGACCAGGGCATCCGCCCAGCAGTGCAGTGGTCAGCGCCGCAACCGCGTCGATCAGATGCTCACAGTTGTCCAGCACAACCAGCACGTGCCCGTCTCCGATGAAACGCACCACGGTGTCCGTCGCCGAACGCCCGAGCTGGTCCGGCAGACCCAATGCACGTGCTGCTGCGAGCGCCGCGAGGGCCGGATCGGTGATCGGCGCCAGGTCGACGAACCACACGCCACCACCGAACTCGGCCGCCACCCCGCCGGCCACCTGTAGGGCAAGCCGTGTCTTACCGACTCCTCCCGCGCCCGTCAGCGTCACCAACCGGTCCGCGCCGAGCAGACCCCGTACCTCGGCTTGCTGCCCCTCGCGACCGACAAAGCTCGTCAGCTGCGCCGGAAGATGCTGTGCCGCACCGATATCCGATGTCCGAAGCGACGGAAACTCGATCGGCAGGTCGGGATGGCACAGCTGCATGATGTGTTCCGGACGAGGCAGATCACGGACGGTGTGGCTGCCCAGGTCGGTCAGCCAGGCATCAGCGGGCAGGTGGTCGATCACCAAATCGCTTGTCGTGGCCGACATGATGGTCTGGCCGCCGTGCGCCAAACCGCGCAACCGCCCGCACCGGTTGATCGTCGGGCCGACATAGTTGCCCTCGTCGCGCAGCTGCACCTCTCCGGTATGCAGGCCCATCCGCATCTTGATCGGGGCAAGTGGCGCCAGCTGCAGGGCCAGCGCGCACGCCACCGCGTCGGACGCACGCGAGAACGCGATAACGAAGCTGTCGCCCTCACCCTGCTCGATCGGCCGCACTCCGTGATGCGCCGACACCAGCTCGGCCAACGTCCGGTCCAACCCAGCGATCGCCGCCGTCATCGCCTCGGGCTGGGTCTGCCACAACCGGGTCGACCCCTCGACATCAGCGAGCAGCAGCGTCACCGTTCCGGTCGGCACCAGCTCGCTCACACCAAGATCGCTCCAGCTCAGAGGATCGACTTGTCTCATGCTAGCCAGCATCGACCTGCCAGTACACGGAAACATCAGCGCATTCGCGTACTTCGCCGCGGTGCTCAGCGCAGCGGGTGCCGCATTCCCTGGCTCCCCACGGCCGACACCGTCACCGGAATCCCGTTGAGCGCACCGTTACCCGACGGCTCGTCGATGAAGTCCGGCAGCGACAGGATGTTGGTGTTCACGCCGGGCGACGCGTTGGCGATACCGAGCCGGGTGCCCGGCTGTCCGTGCCCCCAACCGTGCGGCATGGACACCACACCCGGCTTGATCGCGTCGGTCACCTCGACGGGCACGACGATCTTCCCGGCACCAGAGGCGACTTCGGCGTCGTCACCGTCCACGATGCCCCGCTCGGCAGCGTCGCGACTGTGCATCAGCAGCGTGCAGCGGTCGCGGCCCTTCATCAGCGCACCGACGTTGTGCAGCCAGGAGTTGTTGGACCGCAGATGCCGCCGGCTCACCAGCACCAGCTCGTCGTCGGCACGCTCGAGCCGCGCGACCAGCCGCGGCAGGTCGTCGAGCAGATACTGCGGCGCCAGGCGAATCTTCTGGTCCGCGGTACCCAGCACCTCGGGCACCCGCGGCACCATCGGGCCGTAGTTGATGCCGTCCGGGTGGGCCTTGAGCTTCTCGAGCGTCAGCCCGTCGGGGTTCTCGCCGTACCGGTCGCCGAACGCGGCGGTCCGCAGCGTCAGGTCGAGCATGCGCTCCGGGCCGCCGCGGTCGTACTTCTTGCGAATCTCGGCGCCGTCGAGCCCCTGGGTGAAGCACAGGTAGTCGAACCAGCCGTCGTCCAGCGCGGCGATGTCGACATCCTCGGCCGGGGTGCCGGTGCACAGCCCGGTGAGCCGGATCAGAATCTCCCACTCCTCCGGCGCATCGGGGTCCTCGCGATGGAACACCGGCGGCGAGTACCGGGCGAAGCTGTTGATGGCCGCGCCCAGCAGCAGGTCGGCGGAGTGCGCCTGCTCGAGTGCCGACGGGCCGGGCAGGATCACGTCGGCATGCCGGGTGGTCTCGTTGAGCCACAGGTCCACCGAGATCATCGCGTCCAGGTGCGGCAGCGCCTCGTCGAGTTTGTCGCCGCCCGGCGTCGACAG
Organism: Mycolicibacterium sp. P4_G11; assembly: GCF_056555145.1. Classification (NCBI taxonomy): domain Bacteria; kingdom Bacillati; phylum Actinomycetota; class Actinomycetes; order Mycobacteriales; family Mycobacteriaceae; genus Mycobacterium; species Mycolicibacterium sp. P4_G11. Next base: position 751,501 of record NZ_JBFUJW010000001.1, on the reverse strand, counting down.
CACGGGGTTGCCCGCCACCGTGATCAGGGCCTTGAGCTGACCCTCGCCCGGTGTGGTGATCTCTTCGAGCATGCACGAGACCGGTACCTGGCCCAGCACTTCCTTGGCGCCGCGGACCCGGGTCTGGTAGCGGCCGAAGTTGGCGGCCCCGTCCTCCAGGCCCGGGATGGTCTGGCTGGTGACGGTCCAGGCGGTCGGGGTGGCGAACATCGCGCCGCCGGGAACGTCGAAGTGTCCGGTGACGATGTTGACGACGTCGATCAGCCAGCTGGCGAGGCTGCCGAATTCCTGGTTGCAGGTGCCGATCCGGCCGTAGACGACGGCGCGGGGCGTGCCGGCCAGCTCGCGGGCCAGTTCCCGAATTCGCTGCGCCTCGATACCTGTTGCGGCAGAGACTCTTTCGGGCGACCAGTCGGCCACGGCCTGCTGCAGTTCGGGCACCCCGTCGAGGTGCTGCTCGAGTTGGCCGAGGTTGGCCAGCCCTTCGTCGAACACCGCGTGGATGACGCCCAGCAGCAGCGCCGCGTCGGTGCCCGGGGTGATCGGCAGCCACTCGTCGGCCTTGGCGGCAGTCTGCGTGCGGACGGGGTCGATGACGATCACTTTGCCGCGCTTCCGGATTCCGCCGATGATGCCCATGATGTCGGGGGCGGCCAGCAGCGATCCCTGCGAGGCCGCGGGGTTGGCGCCCATCACCACGAGTAGGTCGGTGCGCTGCAGGTCCGGGGTCGGGAAGGCCCACCAGCTCCCGTACATCAGGTGCGACGACAGGTTCTTCGGCCACTGGTCGATGGTGCCGGGCGAATAGGTGATCGGCATGCCGGACAGGCCGAGCAGGATCGCGGCGTACCGCGACAGCGAAAACGAGTGCGCGAGTGGGTTTCCCGTGTACGCGGCGACCGCGCCGATGCCGTGCTTCTCGATGACCGGCGCCAGCAGTTCGGTACAGCGGCGGAACGCGGTATCCCAGTCGACTTCGTGCCACTGGCCGTCGACCTTGATCATCGGCCGGCGAATCCGGTCCGGGTCCTGGTGCAGCGCACCCAGGGAGGCGCCCTTGGGGCAGATGTGGCCCGCGCTCCACTCGTCGGCCTTGTTGGGCCGGATGCCGGCGACCTTGCCGTCCGTCACTTGAATCTCCAAGCCGCACATGGCTTCACAGAGGCAGCAGGCGTGCAGGTGCAGTCCGTCTTCGCCGACTTCGGCGATCAGTCTCGGCTGGGTTCCCATCGTTCGACTGTAACGGTGTTACTGAGACCTGCGTCACGAATGGTCCCAGTGTCCGGGAGGGCGACTGCTACGCCGAGCGTGTGGGTTGACGAGGAAAATTCGCAGAATTGTCACGTCATCCCCCACGCTCGATGAGTAGTGATCAGACCCAACAGGCACGCGACCACTTCCGGCCGGGCTAGAGCGCGTGTGAAAGCTCCCGGCCGAACTGCAGCAGCCGCTGCATCTGGGCCAGGCCGCCGTCGTCGACGGACTTCGTGTACCGGAACGACTCGCAGAAGAAATCGGTGTCGATCGCGGACTTCTGCCGGCTGCGGGTGATCAGCTGCGTGTACATCCGCAGCCGGACCTCGGCCAGTCGCCGGGTGCCGTCGGCCAACACCTCGAACTGGGTGGTCAGGATGTGGTCGGTGATGGTGGACAGCAGGATGGTCCGCACCGAGGTGTCCAACGTCCGGCGCAGCTGTTCGTCCTCGCCGCTGGCGTCGTCGTCGGCCCGCCACATGATCAACCGCTCACCGTCGGTGAGGACGACCTCCTGCCACACGGCGTCGCCCCAGGACTCCTCGGACGCGCCGCGCGACATGATGAAGGACTTGATCGACCGGAAATCGACCACAGAGCGGAGCTGTTCGAGCGCCAGCTCCGGATCCCGCAGGTAGACCTTCGCCGCGTCCTCGACACTCGAGTACGGCGCCCAGTCCTGCGGTTCGTCCACTGCTACTCGCCCCGCACTGCCGCGGCGGCCGCCCGAATCTGCGGCGTCACCAGCATCACCTGGCCGAGGACACCGTTGACGAAACCGGGTGACTCATCGGTGGACAGCGTCTTCGCCAGCTCGACCGCCTCGTCGACGGCCACCGGCTCGGGCACGTCCGTCGCGTGCAGCAGTTCCCACACCGCGACGCGCAGGATCGCCCGGTCCACCGCGGGCAGCCGCTCGAGCGTCCAGCCCTGCAGGTGCGCGGAGATCAGGTCGTCGATGTGCGCCGCGTGCTCGGTGACACCGTCGGCAACGGTCACCGTGTACGGGTTCAACGCCGAGACCTCGGGGTCGCTCTCGGCGATGGTGTTGCGCAGCTTCGCACCCTCGGCCGCAGTGATCCCGCGGGCCTCGGCCTCGAACAGCAGGTCGACGGCGCGCTTGCGCGCCTGGTGCCGACCCTTGTCGGAACGACGGTCAGGCATTGACCCGACTGATGTAGCTGCTGTCGCGGGTGTCCACCTTCAGCTTGTCGCCGATGTTGATGAACAGCGGGACCTGGATCTCGGCGCCGGTCTCCAGGGTGGCCGGCTTGGTGCCGGCGTTCGAGCGGTCGCCCTGCAGGCCCGGCTCGGTGTGTGCGACGACGATGTCGATGCTGACGGGCAGTTCCAGGTACAGCGGTGCGCCGTTGTGGAACGCGATCTGCACCTGCAGGTTCTCCAGCAGGAAGCCGGCGGCGTTGCCCACCAGGGCCTCCGACAGCGGGTGCTGCTCGAAGTCCTCGGCATCCATGAAGACGAAGTCGCTGCCGTCGCGGTACAGGTAGGTGGCGTCACGACGGTCGACGGTCGCGGTCTCCACCTTCACGCCGGCGTTGAACGTCTTGTCGACGACCTTGCCCGTCAGCACATTCTTGAGCTTGGTGCGCACGAAGGCCGGGCCCTTGCCGGGCTTGACGTGCTGGAACTCGGTGATCTGCCACAGCTGGCCCTCGATGTTGAGGACAAGACCATTCTTGAAGTCGGCGGTAGATGCCACGGTCGGTACTGCTCCTAGCTCTCTGTCGTCAGAGGATGGCCAGTTCCTTGGGGAACCGGGTAAGCAACTCAGGTGTGTGTGTCGTATCGCTGCCCACGACCAGCGTGTCCTCGATCCGGACGCCGCCCCGGCCGGGCAGGTAGACACCGGGCTCCACGGTTACCACAGAGCCAGCAAGCAGTGTACCGGCGGCGGCGGAGTTGATTCCCGGCGCTTCGTGAATCTGCAGCCCGACCCCGTGCCCGAGCCCGTGGGAGAACTGCTCGCCGTAGCCGGCATCGGTGATGACCTGCCGCGACGCCCGATCCACGGCCGACAACGTGGTGCCCGGCACCAGCGCCTCCCGGCCCGCGCGTTGCGACATCGCGACCAGGTCGTAGATGTCGCGCTGCCACTGCGCCACGGGCGCCAGGACGAACGTGCGGGTCATGTCCGAGTGGTAGCCCTCGACCAGCGCGCCGAAGTCGATCTTCACGAAGTCGCCGGCCGCCAGCACCGCGTCGGTGGGGCGGTGGTGCGGGATCGCCGAGTTGGCGCCCGTCGCGACGATGGTCTCGAACGACGGGCCGTCGGCACCGTGGTCGAGCATCCGCGCTTCCAGTTCGCGGCCGACCTCCTTCTCGGTCCGGCCGGCCCGCAGCCCACCGGATTCGATCAGGTCCGTGAGCGCGGCGTCGGCAGCCTCGCAGGCCAGCCGCAGGATCGCGATCTCGCCGGCGTCCTTGACCTCACGCAGTGACTCGACCATGCCGGGCACCCGGACCAGCTCGATGTCGCCGCTGACGCGTTGCAGTGCCGCATGGGCGTCGACCGTCATGACGTGGCTTTCGAAGCCGAGCCGCTTCACTCCGGCGGCTTCGGCAGCGCGCACCAATTGCGGTGCGCACGCCCGCTCGATGACGATCTGCGCGTCGGGGGCCTGCTGTGCGGCCTGCGTCCGGTACCGCCCGTCGGTGGCGAGGACAAAGGTGTCCCCGTCTTTGTCCTGGTCAATGGGAATCAGCAGGGCAGCGTTGGATCCGGTGAATCCGGACAGATAACGCACGTTGACCAGGTCGGTTACCAGGATCGCATCCAGCTCGGCGGCCGCCAGCTGGCGACGCAGAATGTGGCGCCGGTGGGAAATTGTCACGATATGTGACGCTACTCGCTACGCTGTCTGCTCATGAGTAAGTGGTTGCTGCGCGGAATCGTCTTTGCGGCGTTGATGGTGATCGTCCGATTGCTGCAAGGCGCGATGATCGGGGCCTGGGAAAAACAGTCTCTGATGATCAGCATCACGCTGGTCGTGCTGTACATCATCGCCGCATTCGCCTGGGGCGTGTTCGACGGACAGAACGACGCGAAGGCGCAGCCCGACCCCGACCGCCGCGAGGACCTGGCCATGGCATGGCTGGTCGGCGGCCTGTTCGCCGGCGTCGTGAGCGGCTTCGTCGCCTGGCTGATCGGACAGGTCTACGACAACATCTACGTCGACGCGCTGGCCGCCGAGGTCACCACGTTCGCCGCGTTCACCGCGCTGATCGTCTTCGTGGGCGGCGTCTGCGGCGTATCGCTCGGCCGCTGGCTGATCGACCGCCACGCCCCGCCGCCGCCGAAGCACGACGGCAGCCGCGGCGAGGGCGATCGCGCCGACACCGACGTCTTCGCCGCTGTCGCCGCCGACAAGAACGAAGAGCAGTCCTAGGCACCCACACAACAATCGCGGCCAGTCATCTCGACTGGCCGCGATTTTTTGTTGCTGGTCTGCCCTGCGGTGAGTCCTTCGCGAAAAAGTGTCAGACTCGCGCGACGTAACTCCTCTTACCAGTGAGAGCGGCTCAACCAGAGCCGCAAACCTGGAAAGACGAGCACATCATGAACACCAAGCGCAATCGCACGAAGTCCGTCACCGCCACCCTTGGCGCGGCAGCCGCCGCCCTGGCCGCCCCGGCAGTGTTGTTCCTCGGAACAGGAACCGCGCAGGCCCTGTCTGCGATCGATACGACAAGTGACGCCGCGGGCGTCACGGTCCAGATCACCTCGACCGGGAGCGAAGGCTTGTGCTTCTACTCCGCCGAACCGTGGTTCGGCTGGCAGGCGGTCAAGCCCTTGCCGGTGTACAAGGTTCCGTTCCAGCTGCAGGCAGGCCAAAGCCACAACCTGTGGTTCCCGGGCATTCAGACGGGCACGACGTGGAAAGCCAAGGTTGAATGCCCGGTCGGCGGCACCGACTATTTCAATCCCGTCTACTGAACGCCGTCGGCATGGTGGTCCGGAACAACTCGCGACCACCATGCCAGTTGGCGTTCAGGAACCAGATCAGTCCTTCGCCACCACTGAATAGGCCGCCGCCAACAGCGACGGGTCCGGCCCCTCGAGCCGGCCCGGCTTGGCCAGTCCGTCGAGCACCACAAAACGGAGGACGCCCGAACGGGTCTTCTTGTCCCCCGCCATCGACTCGAGCAGCTGCGGGAAGGCGTCGCCGTCGTAGCTGACCGGCAGGCCCAGCGCGGTGAGCACCCGGCGGTGGCGGTCAGCGGTGTCGTCGTCGAGGCGACCGGCCAGCCGGCCCAGCTCGGCGGCGAACACCAGGCCCACCGACACCGCGGCGCCGTGGCGCCACTGGTAGCGCTCGCGCCGTTCGATGGCGTGCGCCAGGGTGTGGCCGTAGTTGAGGATTTCGCGCAGTGCCGATTCCTTCTCGTCGGCGGCGACGACCTCGGCCTTGACGGCGATGGCCCGGCGGATTAGCTCGGGCAGCACCGTTCCGGTCGGATCCAGAGCGGCCTCCGGATCGGCCTCGATCAGGTCCAGGATCACCGGGTCGGCGATGAAGCCGGCCTTCACGACCTCGGCCATGCCGGCGATGATCTCGTTGCGCGGCAACGATTCCAGCGTCGCGAGGTCGACCAGTACCGCCAGCGGCTGGTGGAAGGCGCCGACGAGGTTCTTGCCGGCGTCGGTGTTGATGCCGGTCTTGCCGCCGACCGCGGCGTCGACCATGCCGAGCAGCGTCGTGGGCACGTGCACGATGTCCACGCCCCGCAGCCAGGTCGCCGCGGCGAACCCGGCGACGTCGGTGGCCGCGCCCCCGCCCAGGCTCACGACGGCGTCCTTGCGGTCGATTCCGATGCGCCCCAACACTTCCCAGATGAAGCCGACGACGGGCAGTTCCTTGCCCGCCTCGGCGTCCGGGATCTCGATGCGGTGCGCGTCGATTCCGTTGTCCGCCAGGTAACTACGGATCGCTTCGGCGGTCTGGGTCAGTACCGGCTGGTGCAGGATCGCGACGCGGTGCCGTCCCTGCAGGACCCGGCCGAGGTCGCCGAGCAACCCGGTTCCGATGATCACCGGATAGGGCCGGTCGACGTTCACGTTCACAACTACAGGGTCGACGACAGCTTCAGTCACACTGCGAGCCTTTCAAACGTTTGGCCAGTGCCGCAGGACTCGGCGGGGCCTCGGTGGTCGGTCCGGGGTTCAGGACCGTGGGCAGCCGGCGCCMCGCCGAACGGCGGCGGCGCCGGGAGTGCTCGTCGCAGCGCGGCTGCTCGAGACGGTGCACGATGTGGCGTACCACGGCACCGGGATTGCGTCGGTTGGTGTTCACGCGGAGCGTGGCGACCTGCCGGAACAGCGGCACGCGCTGCGCCATCAGCTCGCGGTACTTGGTGCCCGGGTCGTCGCCGGCGAGCAGCGGACGGCCGCCGCCCGCGGTACGCCGAACACCTTCTGCCGCACTGATTTCCAGGTAGACGACGGTGTGGCCGACTAGCGCTTCACGCACCTCCGGGGTGGTCACCGCGCCACCGCCCAGCGAGACGACGCCGTCGTGTTCGGCGAGCGCATCGCGGATGACGTCGGCTTCGATCTTGCGGAACACCGGTTCACCTTCGGCGAAGATGTCGGCGATGCTGCGACCGGTGGTCTCGACGATCTTGGCGTCGGTGTCGAGCATCGGCACCTGCAGCGCCTTCGCCAACCGCCGACCGATCGTCGACTTGCCCGAACCGGGCATGCCGACCAGTACAGCCTTGGGAGTCATAGATTTATCCGGACATCTGCGGTTCGCGCTCATGCACCGCACGGAGGTAGTTCTCGACGTTGGCGCGGGTCTCGGTCAGCGAGTCGCCGCCGAATTTCTCCAGCGCGGCCCGGGCCACGACCAGCGCCACCATGGCCTCGACGACCACACCGGCCGCGGGCACGGCGCACACATCGGAACGCTGGTGGATGGCGACGGCCTCTTCGCCCGTGGCCATATCGACGGTGGCCAGCGCGCGCGGCACGGTCGAGATCGGCTTCATCGCGGCGCGGACCCGCAGCGGCTGGCCGTTGGTCATGCCGCCTTCCAGGCCGCCGGCGCGGTTGGTGGAGCGCGTGATGCCGTCGGGGCCCGGGTAGATCTCGTCATGGGCGACGGTGCCACGGCGCCGCGCGGTCTCGAAGCCGTCACCGATCTCGACGCCCTTGATGGCCTGGATGCCCATCACGGCCGCGGCCAGCTGGCTGTCCAGCCGGTTGTCGCCGCTGATGAACGAGCCGAGGCCGATCGGCAGTCCGCTGACGACAACCTCGACCACACCACCGAGGGTGTCGCCGTCCTTCTTGGCGGCCTCGATCTCGGCGATCATGGACTCCTCGGCGTCCTTGTCGAAGGCACGCACCGGGCTGTCGTCGATGGCGTCGAGATCCTGCGGCCCCGGGACCGGACCCTCGTAGGGCTTGGACGCGCCGATTGAGATGACGTGCGAGACGACCTCCACGCCGAGGGCCTGCTTCAGGAACGCGCGGGCAACGGTGCCGGCGGCGACACGGGCCGCGGTCTCGCGGGCGCTGGCGCGCTCGAGAACCGGGCGGGCGTCGTCGAAGCCGTACTTGAGCATGCCGGCGTAGTCGGCGTGACCGGGCCGGGGCCGGGTCAGCGGCTCGTTGCGCGCGGTGTTGGCCAGCGCGGCCGGGTCGACCGGGTCGGAGGCCATGACGGTCTCCCACTTGGGCCATTCGGTGTTGCCGATCTGGATGGCGATCGGGCCGCCCAGCGTCTGGCCGTGCCGAACACCGCCGAGCAGCGTGACTTCGTCCTTTTCGAACTTCATCCGGGCACCGCGACCGTAGCCGAGACGACGCCGCTGCAACTGCGTGGCGATGTCGTCCGAGGTCACCGAAAGACCGGCCACCATGCCTTCGAGCATGGCCACCAGGGCGCGGCCGTGGGATTCACCTGCTGTGGTCCATCGCAACACGTGTCCCATTGTCCCATGAGGGGGTTTACCGGCTGAAATCCGTCAGCGCAGGCTGCATTGCAGCAGCACGGTGTCGATGTCGCGGCCGTGCTTGTGGCCGACCTTGCGCAGCCGGCCGGCGTCGTCGAAACCCAGCTTCTTGTGCAGCGCGATGGACGACGGATCGCCACTGTCGGCGATTACGGCGATCACCTCGCGCACACCCGCGGCGCGCGACGCCTCCAGCAGCGCGCGCAGCAGTTCCGAGCCCGCGCCCTGTCCGGTGGCCCACGGCGCCAGGTAGATCGAGTCCTCCACCGTGCCCCGATAGGCGGGCCGGGCTTTCCAAGGCAGGCAGTAGGCGTACCCGGCGACCCGGCCGTCACGTTCGACCACGAGGAAGGGCAGGCCGGCGGCGGCGACCTTCGCGAACCGCGTCTGCCACTCATCAGCTGCCGGCGCTTCGAGTTCGAACGACGCCACGCTGTTGACTACGTAGTGCGCGTAGATGTCGGCGATGGCAGACAGATCAGCAGTGGTGGCAACGCGGGTACTCATGATGCGGGACAGGCTAACTCAACCGATCGCCAGCACGACGGCCGTGGCACTCGCCAGGCACATCGACGGGCCGTGCGGCACAGTCCGTCCCGCCCGTCGCATCAGAGCGACCGCGGCATAGCCCGCGGTGAGCAGCGGCGCCCCGATGGCCGCGAGCACCCACACGTCGGCGCCGAACATCCCGGTCAGCGCGCCCAGCCCGAGCGCGAGTTTGACGTCACCGCCGCCCATCGCGCGTGGGCTCAGCAGATGGATCAGGAGATACAGGCCGAAGAGGGCCACAGCACCGGTCAGTGCTGCGGCCCCACGGTGCAGGGCAACGGCGGCCAGCAGAATCGCCGCCGCCCCGGGCAGCGTCAGCCAGTTCGGTAGGCGTCGCTCCCGGAGGTCGTAGACACAGAGCGCGACCATCCAGGCCCCAACGATCAAGCCCGCCCCCATCTTTCGAGGCTAGGCGAGTTACGCGGGGCGTCCCGACACCAAAACAGGGCGCCGGGCGTGTCGGCTCTCCCTGGGACATGTGCGATCTGAACCTGTCAGCTTCGGCTGACATTGTCAGCACATGATGACAATGTCACGGTTTGTGACAGCTCTGGATCAAATGCCTTGGGGTGAGGCGCTCACGTCGCCGCGAGCGCCGCGGCCATGGCCTCGCGCGGCGCGGGCATCCCGGTGAACTGCTCCACCTGGGCGAAGGCCTGGTTCAGCAGCATCTGCAGGCCACTGACCACGCGGCCACCGGCGGCGGCAACAGCGGCGGCCAGCGGCGTCGGCCATGGGTCGTAGATGGCATCCAGCAGTACCGCGGTGCCGGCGACAGTCCCCGAGAACTCGCCCGCCACGTCCGCCGGCAACGTATTGACCACCACGCCAAGGGAATTCAGCGGTTCACCCAGCGCTACCCATCGGGCCTGCACGCCGAGCTTGTCCCCCAGTTCCACCAGAGATGCGGCCTTGTCGGCATTGCGGGCCACCACGGCGATCTCGGCGATCCCCAGAGCAGCCAAGGCCACCATCGCGGCGGGCGCCGTGCCACCGGAGCCCAACACTGCTGCGGCACCCGACACCTCACCGAGCGCGCCGACGACCCCGTCGACGTCGGTGTTGTCGGCCCGCCAGCCGCCGTCGATGCGCACCAGGGTGTTGGCCGAGCCGACCAGCTCAGCCCGCGCGGTGCGTTCCGTGGCGAACCGCAGCGCCGCGAACTTGCCGGGCATCGTGACCGAGACACCGACCCACTCCGGACCGAAACCGCCTACCAGGCCGGGCAATTGGGCCTCGGTGCACTCGATGCGGTCGTAGGTCCAGTCGGTGAGACCGAGCTCGCGGTAGGCCGCCAGATGCAGCTGCGGGGACCGCGAATGCGCGATGGGCGAACCCAGTACCGCAGCTCTCATCGGGCACTGTCGAGCACGCCGTTGCGCTTGGCGAGCTCGATGCTGGCGAGGTGCTGCTGGTAGTCCCGGGTGAACACCGTCGTGCCCTGCAGGTCGATGGTCACGAAGTACAGCCAGTCCCCCGGCGCCGGGTCCTGCGCCGCGACGACGGCAGGCTGACCAGGCGAGCAGATCGGCGTGACCGGAAGGCCTTCGCGTGCATAGGTGTTCCACGGTGTCGCCTGCTCGCGGTCGGCATCGGTGGTGGCCACCTCCTGCCGGTCCAGCGGGTAGTTCACCGTCGAGTCGAACTGCAGCCTGCGATGATCAGGGGTGGCCAGCCGGTTGTAGATGACGCGGGCCACCTTGGCGAAGTCCTGCGGGTTGGACTCGCGCTGCACCAGCGACGCCACGATCAGGATCTGGTACGGCGTCATGTTGGCGGTCGCGCCGGCGTCGAGCAGGCCGCCCTGTTCGTACTGGTGACCGCTCGAGCTGATCAGGCTCGCCAGAATCGACTCCGGCGTGCCGGCCGGGTCGACGTTCCAGGTGCCCGGCGCGATGAGGCCCTCGAGCCTGCGGTGGTCGGCGCCCAACGCCTTCACCGGCCCGGCCGCCCAGCTCGGCACCATCAATGCCGAGACATCGGCGGCGCCGGCGGCCTTCTTCAGCTCCGCGGCGGGCACGCACTTGTGCTTGCCGTCGAGGTCGACGCACGAGGCTGCCGAGATCAGGCTGAAGATGCCCTGGTTGATCTTGTTGGTCTTGACGTCGGTGGTGTCGTCGAGCTGGCGGCCCTCCGGGATCACCAGCCGGCCCACCCGATTGTTCTTCTCGGTGAGCCGGGACACCGCGTTGGCCGCCGAAATCTCGGTCCGCATCTTGTAGAAGCCGGGCTGAATCTCGGTCATCGCCTTGTTGCCCTCGGCAGCCTGGACGAACGTCTTCACGTTCGCCACGACGCCGTGATCGAGCAGGGTCTGCGCGATGGCCGTGGTCGAGTCGCCGTTGTGCACCTCGATGACGAGGTCGCTGCCACCGTCGCCGGAGTAGTCGTTGCCCGATCCGAAGACGCCGTGCCACAGCCGGGATCCGAGGAACACCGCGCTGACCACGACGACGATGAACACCGTCAGCGCCACGATGCTGCGGCGACGGCGGCGCTTGCGGTTGCGCTCGGCGCGGGCCCGCTCGGCCCGGCTCATGCCCCGGCGGGGCCGGCCCACCGATTCCGGCTTGATGCGGGTGCTGCCCCACTCGTCGTCGTCATTGGGAGCGTCGGGAATCATGTCCTCGGCCGGGCTCATTCGTCGGCCTCATTGCGTGCCGCGGCGGCCAGCACAGTGCGGCGCAGGTCCAGCCAGTTCTGCAGGATGCCGACGGCTGCGACCTGATCGATCATCTGACGTTGCCCCTTCGCGCGCACACCGGCCTCCCGCAGCGAGCGCTGCGCGGTGACCGTCGTCAAGCGTTCGTCGGCCATCCGCACCGGGGTCGGAGCAACCCGGAGCGCCAGCGCGTCGGCCACCTCGATCGCATCCAGCGCCGAGCTGCTGGCCCTGTCCTTGAGTGTGCGAGGCAGTCCGACCACGATCTCCACCGCGTCCTGCTCACCGGCCAGTTTCACCAACCGAGCCAGGTGCTTGTCGGTCTTGTCGCGACGCACCGTCTCCAAGGGCGTCGCCAAGATGCCATCCGGGTCGCACACCGCGACGCCGATCCGCACCGTACCGACGTCGATGCCGAGCCGGCGACCGCGACCTGGGTCGTCGGCCCCGGGGCGGTCGGGCATGCGGTCGGAATCGGCCAAAGCTAGCTCCGGCCCAGTTCAGCGCGTAGCGCGGCCAGACCCGCGTCGATACCCGCTGCCCCCTTACCGGAACCCTGTGCCAGATCGGCCTTTCCACCACCACGACCATCGACCGCGGTGCCCAGCTGCTGCACCAGTTCGTTGGCCTTCAATCCCAGGTCCTGCGCGGCGGCGTTGACGGCCACCACGTACGGCACCGAGTCGCCCGAATCGGCGATGAGTGCGATCACCGCCGGGTCAGAGCCCAGCTTGCCCTTGATGTCGCCGACCAGGGTGCGCAGGTCACCGCCGGAGAAGCCACCGGCCATCCGCTGCGCGACGAGGCGCACCTTGCCGATGACCTCGGCGCCTGCCGCGGCGTTGGCGGCGACGGCCTTGGCGCCGGCCAGGCGGACCTTGTCGAGTTCCTTCTCGGCGGCCTTGAGCTTCTCGACCAGGGTGGCCACGCGGGCGGGCACCTCTTCCGAGGGCACCTTCAGCGACGAGGCCAGGCCTGCCATCAGCGCACGTTCCTTGGCCAGGTGCCGGAACGAGTCCAGCCCGACGTAGGCCTCGACGCGACGCACACCCGAACCTACCGACGACTCGCCGAGGATGGTCACGGGGCCGATCTGCGCCGAGCGCTGGACGTGGGTACCACCGCACAGCTCCATGGAGAACGGTCCACCGATCTCCACCACGCGGACCTCGTCCGGGTAGGACTCGCCGAACATCGCCATGGCGCCCATCGCCTTGGCCTTGTCCAGCTTCTCGTTGAAGGTGTGCACCTCGAAGTCGGCCTGCACCGCCTCGTTGGTGACCTCCTCGACCTGGCTGCGCTGCTCGTCGCTCAACGCGCCCTGGTAGTTGAAGTCGAACCGCAGGTAACCCGGACGGTTCAGCGAACCGGCCTGAACAGCGTTGGGGCCCAACACCTGTCGCAGTGCCGCGTGCACCATGTGCGTGCCCGAGTGCCCCTGGGTGGCGCCGCGGCGCCAGGTCGGGTCGACCGCGGCGGTCACGGTGTCGCCCTCGACGAACTCACCGGACTCGACGTTGATGGTGTGCACCCACAGCGACTTGGCGATCTTCTGCACATCGGTGACCGCGGCCTTGGCCGTGGCCGAAGACCCAGTGCCGGTGATCGTTCCGGTGTCGGCGATCTGGCCACCCGACTCGGCGTACAGCGGGGTCCGATCCAGCACGAGTTCAATACGGCCGGACCCCACCGCCTCTTCACCGCCGTGCGTCACCACCGGAACGCGCTTGCCGTCCACGAAGATGCCGAGAATCCTTGCCTCGGAAGTCAATTCGTCGAAGCCGGTGAACTCGGTCGGGCCGGCGTCGACCAGGTCGCGGAAGGCGGACAGGTCGGCGTGCGCGTGCTTGCGAGCGGCGGCGTCGGCCTTGGCGCGCGCCCGCTGCTCGGCCATCAGGCCGCGGAAGCCCTCTTCGTCGACGGACAGGCCCGCTTCGGCCGCCATCTCGAGCGTCAGCTCGACCGGGAAGCCGTAGGTGTCGTGCAGCGTGAAGGCGTCACTGCCGGAGACGACGGTCTTGCCGGCGGCCCTGGTGGCGGCGGCCGCATCCTCGAACAGCCGCGAGCCCGCCGCGAGGGTGCGGTTGAAGGCGACCTCCTCGGCGACCGCGATGCGGTTGATGCGCTCGAAGTCCGTGACCAGCTCGGGGTACGACGGACCCATCGTGTCGCGCACGGTGGCCATCAGCTCGGACATGATCGGCTGCTCGACACCGAGCAGCTTGGCGGCGCGGATGATGCGGCGCAGCAGGCGGCGCAGCACGTAGCCGCGGCCTTCGTTACCCGGGGTGACGCCGTCGCCGATGATGATCGCGGCAGTGCGGCTGTGGTCGGCGATGACGCGGTAGCGCACGTCGTCGGCATGGTTGCCGGCGCCATAGTGCCGGGGCGCCACCGAAGCGACCATGTCGATCACCGGACGGACCAGGTCGGTCTCGTAGACGTTGTCGACGCCCTGCAGCAGGCAGGCGATGCGCTCGACACCCATGCCGGTGTCGATGTTCTGCCGCGGCAGCGGGCCGAGGATCTCGAAGTCGGTCTTGCTGGTGCCCTCGCCGCGCTCGTTCTGCATGAACACGAGGTTCCAGATTTCGATGTAGCGGTCCTCGTTGGCCTCGGGGCCACCTTCGATGCCGTACTCGGGGCCGCGGTCGTAGTAGATCTCCGAACACGGGCCGCACGGGCCGGGGATGCCCATGGACCAGTAGTTGTCGGCCTTGCCGCGGCGCTGGATGCGCTCCGGCGGCAGTCCGGCGATCTCCTCCCAGAGTCCGATGGCCTCGTCGTCATCGAGATAGACGGTGGCCCAGAGCTTTTCGGGGTCGAAGCCGTAGCCACCCTCGGACACCGAGTTGGTCAGCAGATCCCAGGCCAGCGCGATGGCGCCGCGCTTGAAGTAGTCGCCGAACGAGAAGTTGCCGGCCATCTGGAAGAAGGTGTTGTGCCGGGTGGTGATGCCCACCTCGTCGATGTCCGGCGTGCGGATGCACTTCTGCACGCTGGTCGCCTTGTCATAGGGCGGGGTGCGGTCGCCCAGGAAATAGGGCACGAACTGCACCATGCCGGCGTTGACGAACAACAGGTTCGGATCGTCCAGGATCACCGATGCGCTCGGCACCTCGGTGTGGCCCGCTTTCACGAAATGATCGAGGAATCGTTTCCTGATCTCGTGTGTCTGCACGTGCTGCTGTCCTTCATCGACCGGGTAGTTGCCCGCATAACAGTACCGGTCTGCAGGTTCACGACTTTGACCCCAGCCCGTACATCCATTGTGCGTCGTACCGCCGGGGAGGACAGTTGTCTTTATCCCGGTGGCGCCACCGGAGCGCCGCCCTGAACAACAAGGGGGTGGACCGTGTTCGCACGTTCTACCACGATGATGGCGCGCCCTGACCAGATCGATGCCGGCATCGCCCACATCCGCGACGAGGTCATGCCTGTGCTGCAGGAACTGCCCGGCTCCATCGGCCTGTCTCTGATGGTCGACCGGGAAACCGGCCGGTGCATCGCCACCAGCGCCTGGGAGTCCGAGGACGCCCTGCACTACAGCGCCACAGAGGGCCGACGGCTCCGCAACCTGGCCGCCGAACGGTTCGGCGCCGGCGCCCCGATGGTCGAGGAATGGGAGATCGCCGTCCTGCACCGCGAGCGCGGCAACGGCGCGTGCGTGCGGGCCACCTGGCTCACCGTGCCGCCGGATCTGATGGAGGCCGGCATCGACTACTTCCGCGACACCGTGCTGCGGCAGATCGAGCACCTGCCCGGGTTCTGCAGCGCCAGCCTGCTGGTCGACCGCGGCTCGGGCCGCGCGGTGTCGTCGGCGTCGTTCCGCACCCGTGAATTGATGGAGGACTACTGGGAGCAGGCCACGGCACTGAAGATCGAATCGGTGCAGGCGGCCGGCGCGTCGGAGATCGCCGACTGCGCGTTCGACCTGGCCATCGCGCACCTGCGGGTGCCCGAACTCGTCTAGCGCCGGCCCGGGGCAGCCATCAACGACGCCGCCGGATGATGGCGCGCAGCTTCTCCAGTCGGCCGCCGATCTCCCGTTCCGCCCCGTGCGGGGTGGGCCGGTAGTAGTCGACGCCGACCAGCTCATCGGGCGGATACTGTTGCGCCGCAACACCACCCGGGTGGTCGTGTGCGTATTTGTAGCCTTGCGCGTGGCCGAGTGCGGCCGCACCGGCGTAGTGCCCGTCGCGCAGATGCGTCGGTACCTGACCGGCCTTGCCGGCCTTGATATCGGCCATCGCCGCCCCCAGGGCGACGGTCACGGCGTTGGACTTCGGCGCTGTCGCCAGGTGCACCGTCGCGTGGGCCAGCGTCAGCTGGGCCTCCGGTAGCCCGATGAGCTGCACGGTCTGCGCGGCAGCCACCGCCGTCGGCAGTGCGGTGGGATCGGCGATGCCGATGTCCTCGCTGGCCAGGATCATCAGCCGGCGGGCGATGAACCGCGGGTCCTCCCCCGCGGTCAGCATCCGCGCCAGGTAATGCAGTGCCGCGTCGACGTCGGAGCCGCGCACCGACTTGATGAACGCACTGACCACGTCGTAGTGCTGGTCGCCGTCGCGGTCGTAGCGCACCGCGGCCTGATCCAGCGATTGCTCGACAACCTCGACAGTGACGCGCTCTTCGCCCGCGGTTTCCGCCGCGACCTCCAGCGCCGTCAGGGCCCGCCGGGCATCCCCGGCGCTGAGCTTGACCAGCAGCTCCACCGCGTCGTCGTCGACATCCGCGCCGCCCAACCCGCGCGGGTCGGTGATCGCCCGCTCCACCACGGCCCGCACGGCGTCGGCGGTCAGCGGCTGCAGTTGCAGGATCAGCGACCGCGACAGCAGCGGCGCCACCACCGAGAACGACGGGTTCTCCGTGGTCGCCGCCACCAGCAGCACCACGCGGTTCTCGACCGCGGCCAGCAGCGCGTCCTGCTGGGTCTTGGAGAAGCGGTGCACCTCGTCGATGAACAGCACGGTCTGGCGGCCGTGGATGGCGGCGCGCCGGGCCTCGTCGATCACGGCGCGAACGTCCTTGACGCCCGCCGACAGCGCCGACAGCGCCTCGAACCGACGCCCCGTGGCCCCGGAGATCAGGGACGCCAGCGTGGTCTTGCCGGTACCGGGCGGCCCGTAGAGGATGACGCTGGCCGCGCCCGATCCCTCGACCAGCCGGCGCAGCGGCGACCCCGGTTTGAGCAGGTGATCCTGGCCGACGACCTCGTCGAGTCCGGCCGGCCGCATCCGCACGGCCAGCGGTGCGGCCACGACGGAACCGGACGCCGGCTCGGCATCGCCTCCTACATCGAACAGCCCGTCAGACACGGGTCCAGCGTGCCACGTCGCGAGTTCAGTGCATCGGACAACCACGCGGGACGTCGGGCGTGCGGTCGTGGTGCCGGTAGGGAGTGCCGGTGATCCCGCCGCGCCGGGCCAGCATCGTGGCGATCTGTACGTTGACGGCCCACCACGGATCGCTGTGGCGGGCCCGCAGCGCACGCCGCAGCCCGGCACCGGGAATGCGGTCCAGGACCATGCGGGACTTGACGCCGGCGTGCACAGCGACACCGGTCAGCGCTTTCCACGGCTGGATGGCGACATCGCGGTACGGCGTCGCCGACACCAGCGCACGTGCCAACGCATCACCGCTGTAGTAGGCGACCATCCCGACCACCGGCGCGACGGCGGCGCGAGCCAGCAGGCCGGGCAGGCCCGCGATGCCGCCGAGGCCGTCGGCCGCCGCCTGCGTCATCTGCGCGGTCCAGTCGGTCGGACCGCCGGCCGTGGAGATCATGTAGTCCGCCAACATGATTCCGTCCTGCGCGGTGGTGGGGATGATCTCCGGGGTGACCCCGAAGACGTACGCGATGTAGGCCCAGTAGCGCATGACGGCATCGAACTCGGCGACCGAGCGTCGTCTGCCGTGATTGTGGTCGGTCAGCATCGGCAGCAGGCCGAACGTCACCGCCGCACCCATGGTGGTGCTGGTCGAGATCGGGTTGCCGTGGACGCTGAAATGGTCATCGCCCCAAGACCTGCGCAGCCCCAGGCGGACCTGCGAATGCATGAGCCGGACGCGCACGGTCTCCTTGAACTCGGGGCTGTACCGGTCAATGAAGCCCGGCTTGGTCGCGTCGTGGAACCATTTGGCGGTTTCCAGGTTGCGCACCAGCGGAGCGGTGACGAAGCGCTTGGTGGCGCCGGTCGCCGACGACACCTCGGCGCCGACGAAGGTGCCGATCGCGTCCTGGATACCCATCCCGACCTTGCCTGCCAGCGAGCAGTCGATCCACAGCCGCCTACCGCGCTCCCACACCACCGGATCGTGCCAGTCCGGTGGATTGTCAAGGCTGGCAAACAAATCCACGAGTTCAGCCGGCGGGTCGTCGAGGCTGTCGATCCCGTGATCGAGCGCCTGCTCCAGCAATCGGCGGCCGCGCGCGACACTGATCACCCGGAACCGTTCCACCACCGCATCCATCAGCGGGTCGCCCTGCCAGTAGTGGTCGATGAACAGCTCCAGCAGGTCGCGTTGTGCGTCGGTCAGCGTTCCTGGCCGGAACTCGTCGAACACGGGCCGGTCCGCCCAGGCGGGGGCGCGACGCAGCCGCGGCGGCGCCGGCCGCATCGGCATGCCCGGCCGGTAGTAGTAGTCGTACGGGTGCAGGTCCTGCTGCGCCGGGATGGTCATGACGCGATCCGTTCGACCGGGCTGATGGATCGCACCCGTCGGTTGGCGGCTTCCACCTCGCGTATCTCACCGAGCATCCGCGGGGCATTGAGCAGCGTTCGAGCGAGTTGCCGATATCCATTGCGCACCAGTAGATTCGGCTGCTTGAAGCCGACCGCCTGCTGTACCGGTTCGGGCATCATGTCCATGATCACCCAGTACGCGAAGTCGTAGATCGGGCGCAGCGGCGTGATGCCGGGCGGGTTCAGCAGCTGAAGATATTTGATGTTGTCGGCGTTGAGCCCCACCTCGGCCGCCGACGGGGATTCGGTGAGCACGCGGCGGCATTCGGCTCGGGTCTGCGGCAGGTCCGTGCCACCCAAGGCCTCCCCGACCCGCGCGTAGTCGCGATAGAAGTCGTCCAGATCATTGCCGCGCAACGGCTTCGGGTGATACCGGCGGTGCGCTCCCGCCAGGCCGTCGACCACGCTGGCGTACGTCCACCGGAAGAACTCCGGTTCATCGGCGTCGTACGTTTTGCCGTCCGGCCGCGTCCCTTTGACCCGGTGGTGCATGGCCTTCACGGTCTGGCACAGCGACTCGGCGGTGTCGGTGGAGCCGTAGATGACCCCGGTGAAGAACGAAAAGGTATGTCCGGCACGGACGATGAGCCCGCTGCTGGAAAAGGTTCCGGACCGCACGCTGCCGTCGGGACGGCGTCCGACCAGCTTGGAGTGGTCATACACCGAGTACTGGATGTCCTGGTGCAGGATGTCGATCATCGCGGTGTTGACCATGCCGACGACCACCGACGGGGTGTGCGTGTGCACGTACCAGGCGGCACTGTCCGGGCCGAACCACCCCGGGTCGCCGGCCGGGCCGTCGAACCGCGCCTTTTTGAAGTACTCCGGCCGCTGGATCTCGAAGAACAGGTCCATGGGGTTGAGCAGCGCTGTCGGGCGCCTGCGCAGTTCGGCCCACACCGGCGACAGGTCGGGCACCGACCCGTCGTCGAGTGGCACCACCATGCGGATCAGGTCGTCGAGCAGCATCATGACTGGCCACCTCTCTGTGGCTGTGTTCGCCATCACATTCAGCCTAGAATCGAGCGGAACTCGTCTTCTACTCACTTTTTCTTCCATCAGGATGGGTTGAGAGGTTCGCTAAATGTCCAGTTCAGGCCGCAGTGTGCCGGTGCAGAAGCGCTCGCAGCAATCGATCAACGAGATTCTTGATTCGACAGCTCAGCTTTTGGACCGAGATGGTTATCACGCTGTGTCCACCAACCAGATCGCGAAGAACGCCCATGTGAGCATCGGCACCGTCTACCGGTACTTCGCCGACAAGGACGCGATCATCGTCGCGCTGCGGGCGCGCACCGAAGACGACATCATGCGCCGCTTGGTCGCGGCGCTCGCCGAAGGTCTGTCGCTGGACATGGTGACGGGCGCCCGCCATGTGCTCTCGGCACTGGTCGACGCCCTCGAAGACCACCGGGGCGTGATGGGCGCCGTGATCAACGACCTCCCGCTGGGCAGCCAGAGCAATGTGCTGCCCGGTATCGAGGAGCACCTGTATCACATTGCGCGCCTGGCGTTGTTGCACCATTACCCGCATCTCCCCGACACCGCGGTCGACGAGATCCTCTATCTCGGGATGGGCATGATGCTCCAACTCGCGCTGCGAATCGCCATCGACCGCCCTGCCGGGATGACGAAGGAGGCGCTGCTGGACCGGGCCGCCATGCTGGCCGTCAGCTCCAACTCGATCCTGATCTCACGGTCGGAGTGACCGCCCGGCTCAATCGGCGGGTGCGGTGACGAAGTCGATCAACTCCTCGACCCGTCCGATCAGCTGGGGTTCCAGGTCGTTCCAGTCCCGCACCCGGCCGCGGATCCGCTGCCACGCCTGGGCGATGTCGGCCTGGTCGGCGTGCGGCCAGCCGAGCGCGTCGCAGACCCCGTGCTTCCACTCGATGCCGCGCGGGATCACCGGCCACGCCTGCCGCCCGATGCGGGCGGGTTTGACGGCCTGCCAGATGTCGATGAACGGGTGGCCGACCACCAATGTGTGCTCGCCGCCGGGGCCGCGCCGCACCTGCTCGGCGATGCGCGCCTCCTTCGACCCGGACACCAGGTGGTCGACGAGCACGCCGAGGCGGCGGCCCGGCCCTGGTTCGAATTCGCGCACGATGGCGGCCAGATCGTCGACACCGCCGAGGTACTCGACCACGACGCCCTCGACCCGCAGGTCGTGGCCCCACACCTGCTCGACGAGTTCGGCGTCGTGGCGGCCTTCCACGTAGATTCGGCTGGCCAGCGCGGTGCGGGCGCGATGTCCTTGCACCGCAACCGAACCCGATGCGGTGCGGGTGGGGGCGGCGGGTGCGGTGCGCTTGGGCGCGGTGAGGATGACGGGATTGCCGTCGACCAGGTAGCCCGGACCGATCGGGAACGGCTTGCGGTAACCGTCGAAATCCTCGAGGACCATTCGGCCGTACTCGACCTGCACCACAGCGCCCACGAAGCCGGTCGTGGCGCACTCGACCACGAGCCCCTTCTCGGCGGGCTGCTCGGTCGAACGCTTCTTGGCGTTCGGGTTGCGGGCCAGCACATCGGATCCGTATCGGTCGCTCACAGGACCGATCCTAGAAACCCGCGCGGGCCAGATCTGGTTGCGCCACCCGCGTTTTCGTCACGGCCCGGTTACGAATGACGGGTTACGGGGCCTTCTCGACCTTGATGTCGCAGGTGATGCGCTCGCCGTCGACCTTGACGATCTTCATGTGCGCGACGTACTGCACCTTGCGCGGTCCGGTGAAGTGGCAGTCGAACTGGCCGCCCTTGGTGGCCTCCACGTCGGACGGGCACTTCACGTCGGTGGGCGTGAACTTGTTCTGGTCGGACACCAGTTTGACCACCTGCTTGGCGGCGTCGTCCGCTTTGACCGTGGTTTTCGAGCTACATGCAGCCGGCGAGAGGGCCACCAGACCCATTAGTACCGCTGCCCCCACCCTTACGCACATCATGGGCGCGATCGTGCTCTATCGCTGTGGGCCGCGTCAACGCGCCGCGCAGAACTGTGCCGGCGATCAGGCCGATTCGTTCACCGCCGCGTGGATGAACCGCATCTTCTCCAGTACCGCGGCCGGCAGCACGAACGGGTAGAGGTCGTCCTTGCCCATCGACCGGTTGACCATGTTCAACGCCCAGGCCAGCGGTAGCCAGAGCTCGATCAGCGTGTCAAATCCGCTGGGCCCCAGCACCCGCCGGTCGAAGGTGGCCCCGGCGGGCGCGAAACCGAAGGCCGCCGCGGTGTCGAGGGCATCACGGATGTGCAGATAGTGCGCGAACGTCTCGGCCCAGTCCTCGGCCGGATGCATGGTGGCGTAGGACGACACGTACTGCCGCTCCCAGCCGGTGGGCGCACCGTCGCGGTAGTGCCGGTCCAGCGCCGCCTGGTAGTCGCTGTCGGGGTCCCCGAACAACGCGGTGAAGCGTGCGCTCGCCTCTGCTGACGGCTGCACGAGCCGGTAGAAGTAGTAGTGCCCGATCTCATGACGGAAGTGGCCCAGCAGAGTTCGGTACGGCTCGGCCATGGCGACGCGCAGCTGTTCGCGGTGCACGTCGTCACCCTCGGCGAGGTCCAGGGTGATGATCCCGTTCTGATGCCCGGTGAGCACCGATTGGTGCTCGCTGGACAGCAGGTCGAAGCCGAGCCCGTCCATCGACAGGCCCAGTTCGGTCAGCTCCACGATCAGTCGGCGCTTGGCCTGCTCGGCATCGGCAAACGCCGACATGGCCTTGGTGTCATCGTCACCGGGACGGGTGCGGGTCAGCGCGCACGACACGCACAGTTGCGGCACCGGACTGACCCGAACCAGCCAATTGCATTCGGCCAGATGCAGATTCGCGCACAGCTGGTAGTCCGTCGAGGCCACCGAGCCGGCATGGTCGCTGTTACCCGTGCCGTCGGGGGGCGAGATCACCAGCAGCGCCATGTTCTCCAGCGAGAAGCCCAGTGCGCTGCCGCAGCCCAGGCATACCGAATTGTCGAACGCCAGCCGCTGACCGCAGTTGGGGCAGTTGAAGTCACGCATGCAGTGGGCCTCCGGCCAGCGGTGCGACGTCCACCGAAACGTCGATGACGCTGCGCTCGGAGTCGGTGTAGATGATGCCGCGCAGCGGCGGGACGTCGGCGTAGTCGCGGCCGAACCCGACCACGATGTAGCGCTCGTCGACCATCTGGTCGTTGGTCGGATCCAGCCCCAGCCACTGGTTCCCCGGTGTCCACACCGAGGCCCAGGCATGGGTGGCGTCGATGCCCACCATCCGTTCCTTGCCCGGCGGCGGATCGGTGGCCAGGTAGCCCGAAACATAGCTGGCGGCAAGGCCGTTCGCGCGCAGGCAGGCGATGGCCAGGCGGGCGAAGTCCTGGCACACCCCCTCGCGGGCAACCAGCACCTCCGCGACCCGGGTGGACACCGTCGTCGACCCGGACCGGTAGGTGAAGTCGGTGAAGATGCGCGAGTTCAGGTCGCGCAGTACCTCGATCAGCGGCCGCCCCGGAGCGAAACTCGGTGCGGCGTAATCCTTTACCGCCTCGGTGATCTCGGCGGATTTCAGATCCAGCACGAACTCGGCCGCCAGCGCCCCGTCGGGCCCGGCCGGGCGGGCGTGCTCCCACGGCGCCACGGCAGCCCCTGCCCCATACCACTCGACCGGCGGCGGGTCGACCTCCACGATGCTGCGCCCGGTCACGATGAGTTCGTGATGTGGTTCTGTCACATGAAAATACGAGCTGATGTTGCCGTAGGCGTCCCGACTGGTGGAGCGGTCGGCCGGCTCGGGATCGATGTTCAACCGATACGACTGGCAACGCTGCTGATCACTGTCGCGTGGGGTCAGAAACCCGCGGCCGTACGAGCTGGTGACGACGTCGGAGTAGCGGTACCGCGTGCGATGGGTGATCTGGTATTCGCGGGTCATGGCATCTGCCGCCGTTCGTCAGGACCCCACAGCGGCTGCATGCCGCTCGGGAGGGCCAGGTGCGCGGCCCGGATCAGCTCGGACAACTCCCGCAGATCGGCGTGCATACCGTCGAGGAGCTCGGCCAGTTCGGCGCGCCGCCCCTCCTCGGTGACGTGCTCCAGGTCGGCCGGATCCTGACGTCGCAGGCGGGCGGCGATCTCGTCGATCATGCGTTCCGGGCGGGTGGACCCGGTCGAGGACGGCAGTGCCCGCAGGTCGGCGCGCAACCGCTCGAACTGGAAGGCCAGCGACCGCGGGTTCTCCTCGTCGAACAACACCAGGTCGGCGATGGCGGCCACGCTCACCTGTCCCAGCATGCGCCTGCGGTACATCACCGCCGATTCGCACACCACGAGCACCGACTCGCTGACGGTCCGCTCGGTCTCGACGCTGTGGCCGGTGGTGAGGGTGGCCCGCAGCAGCGCCGTCAAGCCGAGGCCGCGCTCGATGCGCTTGCCGATGTCCATCATGGTCCAGCCCACGTCGCGGACCATGGATTCGGCCGCCACGCCGGACAGGGCCAGCATCCCGGCCAGGGTCTGGCTGGGCGCGGTGGACAGGTACGCCTCGCCCTTGGTCTTCGAATTCGGGGGCGACAGTGTCGTGCCCTGGCGCTGCCGCGCTCGGTCGGATGGCTGCAGCACCGCACGTTCGACGGCGGCCAGCACCATCCAGGTGTCGTTCGACATCTGGTCGCGGACCGCGCGCGCGGCCAGGCCCAGCCGTTCGACGGATTGCGCCAGCGAACCCGGGCGGTGCCGGTCGGCGGTGAGCGCCCACAAGGTCGTCGGCGTGATGGCCAGCTGTTCGGCGTAGTCGCCGTCGGCTCCGGTGTCGGTGCCGGTGATCTGGCCGAGTGCGGTCAGCAGTATCGGCACGCAGTCACTGCCGGCGAGGTCTCGCCGGTAACGGAATTCGTGGTAGCGCTCCCGGGTGACGGTGAGCAGTCGCGCCGTGAACTCGGCGCGTTCGGCGTACCGGCCCAGCCAGAACAGGTCGGAGAGCACCCGGGGCGAGCTTACCGCGCGCGTCGGGCTCGGAGTCATACCCGGTAGGTCGACCGGCTGCGCCTGCACCACCGCGGCCCGGTCGGGCGAACGCACCCAGACATCCTTGGCCGCAATGGTTTCCATGCCGTACGCGGCGTGTCCCCGCGCCAGCACGTAACCCAGCCCGCCGATCATGGGCGCGTAGCCGCCGCGCTGGGCGACGGTGAACAGCCGCATCCCGACGCTGCCCGCGGACAATCCACTGGGCAGCAGGTCCATCGGCGCCGTGGAGAACTCGGGCAGTTCCTGGCCCATCCACTGTGACGGGGCGGCGGTGATCCGGGCCGCCAGCTCGGACCGCTTGGCCGCGGACAGCGCTGGGCCGACGATCGCCGGGCCGCCGTTCACCGGCCGGATCAGCAGGGTGGACATCTTGCTCAACAGATGCGAGCGCTCGGCGTCGATACCGCCCCAGAAACATCGGGCGCTCGGCAGTTCCGGGGTCTCGCCGGTGAGCAGCTCGGCCAGTTCCGGCAGGAATCGGGTGATGCCCGGGCTTTCGAGGATGCCACTGCCGAGCGTGTTCACCACGGTCACCGCCCCGCGGCGCAGTACCTCGACGAGTCCGACCACGCCGAGCCGGGAGTCCGGGCGCAGATCCAACGGATCGGCATACTCGGCGTCCACGCGGCGCAGTACGACGTCGACCCGCTTGAGGGTGCCGAGCGAGCGCATCCAGAGCTTGCCGTCGCGCACCACGAGGTCGGCGCTCTCCACCAGCGGGAAGCCCAACACGCTGGCCAGGTAGGCCTGGTCGAAGGCCGTCTCGGAATGACTGCCGGGGCTGAGCACGACCACCACCGGTTCCCGCGCGGCCTCTGGCGCGGCATCGATCAGCGCCAGCCGCAATGCCTGGGACCACGGCGACGCCGGACGCGGGGCCACCTTCTCGTACAGCTCGGGCACCGCGTGCGCGACGACCCGACGGTCGGCCAGGGCGTACCCGGCCCCGGAGGGCGCCTGGGTCCAGTCGGCGTTCACTGCGAAGCCACCGTCGCGATGGCGGCTGACGTCGCAGCCATGCAGGAACAGCTGGTGCCGGCCCGGCACCGCGATACCGCGGGCCGCACGCACGTAACCGGGATGGCCGTACAACAACTCCGGCGGCAGCACGCCGGAGGTGATGGAGCGGCGGGCCCCGTACAGGTCGGTCAGTACCGCGTCGAGCAGCCGGGAACGTTGCACCAGTCCGGATTCGAGGGTGGACCAGTCTGCCGCGGACAACACCAAGGGCAGGGCGTCGAGCTGCCAGGTGTCCACCACCGGCGTGCCGTCGACATCGATGACGGCCGCGCCATCCCGGTCTACCTGCACGTAGCTGATGCCGTCGTTGTCGACGAGTTCCCGCACGACCCCGCGCAGCTGATCGAGGCCGGTCCGACCGCGGTCCCGAACGCAGTCGGTCAGCTCCTGCCAGGCCGGCCGGATCGCGCCCGACTCGTCGACCAGCTCGTCGTAGCCCGCACTGGCGGCCAGGTCACGGACGTCGAACAAGGGCTCCTGGGCGCGGTCGGCCCGATACCCGGCCAGTGGGTCGCCGACGGGCGCCGCATCCTCGGCCAGGGCTGGGGAACTGTGTGTACGGAGAACCATTACCGCAGAACGGTACGCACCCGGCGCAGATCGAGGATGCCCGACGCTCCGCCATCGGTGGATTGGCGGGCCTGCTTCTCCCGAAGATCGGCCAGATCGACCGTGCCGGGGGTGAAGCCGATGGCCTCGAAACGCCGGCTGCGCCGGGACTCGGCCTCGACGGCGTTGACGGGCGGGGTGTCGTACGCGCGCCCGCCCGGGTGCGAGACGTGGTAGGTGCAGCCGCCTTTCGAGAATCCGGTGAACCCGTCGACCAGTTCGAAGCGCAGCGGGCCGTCGACGGTGATGGTGGGGTGCAGCGCGCTCGGTGGCTGCCAGGCCCGGTACCGGACCCCGCCGACCTGGACGTCGGGGTTGTCGGTGGCCAGCAGCGGGACGGGGTGGCCGTTCACCGTGACGAGGTGGCGGTGCCGGTCGGCGCCGATCACCCGGACCTGCAGCCGCTCCACCGAGGAGTCGACGTAGCGGGCAGTCCCGGTGCCGGTGGATTCCTCACCGAGCGTGTTCCACGGTTCGATGGCCCCGCGCAGCTCCAGCTCGACGCCGCCCGCGATCACGCTGCCGATCCGGGGAAAACGGAATTCGGTGAACGGGTCCAGCCAGCTGGTGTCGAACGCGATGCCGTGCGCCCGCAGGTCGGCGGCCACTTCGGCGATGTCTTGAACAATGAAGTGCGGCAACAGGTATCGGCCGTGCAGGTTCTCGCCGTGCCGGATCAACGGGGCCCGCAGCGGCTCGTCCCAGAACCAGGCGACCAGCGACCGCACCAGCAGCGACTGCACCATGGCCATCTGGAAATGCGGCGGCATCTCAAAACCACGCAGCTCCAGCAGGCCCAGGCGACCGCGCGCGCTGTCCGGGCTGTAGAGCTTGTCGATGCAGAACTCGGCGCGGTGCGTGTTGCCGGTGATGTCGGTGAGCAGGTGCCGGAGGGCGCGGTCGGTGACCCAGGCGCGGTTTTCGCCGTCATCGGCAACCCGCGCGATCTCGGCGAACGCGATCTCCAGCTCGTACAGCGCCTCGATCCGACCCTCGTCGACCCGCGGCGCTTGCGACGTCGTTCCGATGAACCGGCCGGAGAACAGGTAGGACAGCGCCGGGTGGCGTTGCCAGTACGTCAGCATCGACACCAGCAGGTCGGGCCGGCGCAGGAGCGGTGAGTCGGCGGGCGTGATGCCGCCGAGGGTGATGTGGTTGCCACCGCCGGTACCGCCGTGGGTGCCGTCGACGTCGAAACCCTCGGTGCCGAGGCGGGCCTGCCGGGCGGCCTCGTACAGGGTCTCCAGTTGTGCGGCCTGTTCGGCGAAGGTGGCCGTGGGTGCCACGTTGACCTCGATGACACCCGGGTCGGGGGTGACGGTCATCTGCTCCAGTCGCGGGTCGGACGGTGGCCCGTATCCCTCGATCACGACGGGGACGCCGAGCTGGGCGGCGGCCTGCTCGATGCGGCCGATCAGGTCGGTGAAGTCGTCGAATGTCGTTGTGGGCGGCAGGAATACGTACAGCAGACCGTCGCGCACCTCGGCCACCAGCGCGGTGGGTGGTGCGCCGTCGGCGCTGACCACCGCGGCGGGCCGGTTCGGGACCGTGGCGCTCTCCCCCGCCAGCGGGTCGGCGTCCGGGACCGGCTGCGGCGGATGCCAGCTGATCGAGCTCAGCGGCAACCGCAGCCCGGCCGGCGAATCGCCCGCGGTCAGCACCAGCCGACCGCGGCGCAGTTGCCAGTCGGCGGACACCCAGCCGGTGTCGTCGTCTCGGCGATGCAGCGGCAGGACGTGGGCGGCAGGTTCGGTCACCGCGGCATCGAGCTTGTCCACCAGGGCTTTCCGCTGTGACGCAGCGTCGTCGGTCAGGTCCTCGGTGACCGGATCACCATCCGGCCGGCGCACGGCATCGGCCAGCCGGGCGAGCGCATCCTCGTACGCCGGACGCACCTGACTGTCCGGCAACCCGAGCCCGGCGGCGATCTCGGTGAGCAGCCGGCGGTCCACATCCGGCGCCGCCGTGTGGGTTTCCCCGGACCACGGGTCGGCCAGCAACGCCGGGTCGGTCCACAGCGGTGTCCCGTCGGTGCGCCACATGAGACCGATCTGCCAGCGCGGCAACGGTTCTCCCGGATACCACTTGCCCTGGCTCCGGTGCACCAGCCCGTCCGGGGCCCACGCCTCCTTGAGCTGCGCGGTGAGCGCGGAGGCGAGCGTGCGCTTGTGCGGTCCGTCGGCGGCCGTTGTCCATTCCGCGTCCGTCTGGTTGTCGATCGAGACGAAGGTGGGTTCGCCGCCGACGGTCAGCCGCACGTCGCGCTCGGCCATCCGTTTGTCGATGACCGCGCCGAGGGCCCGGATCGACTCCCAGGCCGATGCGGTGTACGGCAGGGTCACCCGCGGGTCCTCGTGCACCCTGGTCACCACATTGACGAAGTCCAGGGTGGTTTCGCACGGTTCGACAGCCCCGGTGATCGGCGCGGCCGACTCCGGATGCGGGGTGGCCGACAGCGGGATGTGGCCCTCGCCGGCCAGCAGGCCCGACGTCGGGTCCAGGCCGACCCAGCCGGCACCCGGGATGTACACCTCGGTCCAGGCGTGTAGGTCGGTGAAGTCGGCGACCGGTCCCGACGGCCCGTCCAGCGCCTCGATGTCGGCGCTCAGCTGCACCAGATAGCCGGACACGAAGCGGGCCGCGAAGCCCATCCGCCGCAGGATCGCCACCAGGAGCCAGGCGGAATCCCGACAGGACCCGATGCCGGTGCGCAGGGTGAAATCCGGTGCCTGGACGCCAGGTTCGAGCCGGACGCTGTAGCCGACGTCGGCATTGACCGCCCGGTTGAGCGCTACCAGGAAGTCGATGGTGCCCGTCCCCGGCACCACCTCGAAGTCTCGGACCCAGGCCTCCGTCAACTCGTCGGCGTCGTCGACCGGGCGCAGGTAGGGCTTGAGATCCTCGAGCAGGTTGTCCGGATACGTGAACGGGACGGTTTCGGCCCATTCCTCGATGAAGAAGTCGAAGGGGTTGATGACCTTGAGGTCGGCGATCAGTCCGACGGTGATGCTCAGGCTGGTGGCGCGGCTCGGAAAGACCAAGCGCCCCACGAAGTTACCGAAGGCATCCTGTTGCCAGTTGATGAAGTGATCGGCCGGTTCGACCTGCAGCGAGTACGCCTCGATCGGGGTGCGCGAGTGCGGGGCCGGGCGCAACCGCACCACGTGCGGGTACACCTTGACGAGTCTGTCGAACGTGTAGCTGGTGCGATGCTCCAGCGCCACCTTTATTGCCATAGCCGATCCCACCACAACAACTGGCGGGTCGCAGGATGGAGAAGCTACGTGAGCTCCACCGCGAGGTCGAAGTCACAGAACGCTTCCTTGACCGCTTGCATGAGTTGGTCACGGGTGTTCTCCGAGCCGACCTCCCAGGACGCCACCGATATCCACACCGCGCCTGCCATCGTGCCGGCGGCCAGCATGAGACGCCCGTCCATGCGGTCCAGGTCGGAGCCGGTGACCCCGGGCTCGGGCGAGCGCGACATGAAGTAGTCCGCGGGTGTGCCGTCCGGGCAGTTGACCGCTTCAGGGAGCACACCGACGTTGGACGAGCCGATCGGTTTGCCGATCCGCATCACCATCTTCTCCAGGCGGCGCACCAGGAATTTTGGGGTGTACGGCGTCAGCGGCAGCGGCGCCATCAGCAGGTCCCGCTTCGCGGTCATCTCGGCGAACGCGACCTTGACATCGCCCCGGAGTCCACCGAGGTCGGCCGCCACGTGCTCCGGATCGACGGTCACCGTGATGGCATTCAGCGCGTTGCCGCGGGTGTCACCTTCCACCCGCTCACTGACCGGGATCGACAACAGCACCTTGCCGTCGGTGTCGACACGGCCGATGTGGGCGCCGATGCGGCTCGCGATCCCGGCAAGCAAGACATTGCTGCTCCCACCAAGTGCGCGGGCCCGGTCGTCCCATTCCCCCTGGTCGACGCGCGCCGCGACCGTCGGCAGATGCACCGGCCGCTCCGACCGAACACCGAGCGACACCGGCGCTGCCTTGGCCGATGCGGCGAGATCGGCCGACTCTGCACGCGCCAGCTGGGCCGCGCCGACGACGGCAGCCGGTATCTCCGCGATGGCGCGCGCCAAGATGCGCAGGTCCTGCCCGAGCGCCTGCTTGCGAGTGCGGGACCGTGCCGCGGGATAGCGCAGGTCGCGGCCGGTGCCTGCGACGGCGTGAGTGATCGACTCGATCAGCGCGCCGGCGTCGGCCACGGTGTGCGACACCACGAGCGAGACGATGGAACCGCCGCCAACCAGCGGCTGGACTCCGAGATGCCACGGCGGTCCGTGCTCCGGGTCCACCTCGATGTCGGCACGCTCGTCGGCGAACTCCCACATCGCGTCGCGGGCGCGTTCCGTGGTGGCGATGTCGATGCCGGTCGGCGGGCTGGACACCCAGTGGTGACGGCCCAGTGGTACCGATGATCGTTCGACGCGTCTGCCCAGCAGCCCGTCCGCCAAGTTGCGCTGGAAGCGCCGCAGTCCGTCCAGGTCAACGCCCCGCTCGTAGATCCAGACGTACTGGATCACGGGACCACGCCCGAGCGCCCGCCGCGCGAGGTAGGACGCCTGGTCCATGTAGGCCAGCGTGCTGTCAGCCGGATCTTTCATAGCGCGCGGAGGCCTTTCTGGCGAAGGTGCCGCTGCGGCACTTAGTGTGGCAGCCGCCGGTACTGTAGCGCCTCTGGCAAATTCTCAGGCCGAAATCTACCGAGCCGGACGGACCGGCTTGATTCCGAATACGTGCGGCGGAACTGGTACCCCGCTGCGCACCGGAACCGGCGGGCCGCAGGGCGGGGAAAGCTAGCTGCGGCGGGCCCGGTTGTATCCGGCGAGCACCAGCACCGCCGCGATCACGATGCCGATCATGTTGACCGCCAGCTGCCCGGCCGATGCCAACGCCACATCCCAGTCGCCCGTGGTGGCCGCCACGACGGCCATGCCCGCGGCCGGAACTGTCGTCACCGAGATGAAAACCCCAACCAGTGCAGCCGATTTCGACGTCACCAGGGACAGCATCCCGGCAGCTCCGGCCAACAGCGCCACGACGAACGAGAACGGTCCGACCTGGAAGATGAAGTCGACGTTCTGCAGTTCATGGATGCTGCGTACCGCCACCCAGCCCAGTGCTTCGAATCCGAGCGTGGCCAGTGCTGTGACGAGCATCGCCGCCGGGAATCCGACGAGCAAGGCCAGCGCCGCGCGCTTCGCCAGATAGCCCTTCCGCCGGACCACCGCGACCGCCAGGGCGGCCAGCGGCCCGAATTCGGGACCCACGACCATGGCGCCGACCACGGTGATGGCCGAGTCGGTGAGTACGCCGACCGCGGCCAGCAGGCAGGCGATGCAGAGGAACGCCATATAGGAGATGCCGAGGCTGCTCTGCTCGCGGGTGCGCAGCACCAGTTCGTCCCAGACGACGGCGTCTTCGCCGTCGCCGTCGATCTCGTCCTCGGCGCGGTAGGCGGCGGTCGACAGCACTGTGTCGAGCGCCTCCATCGTGATGGCGCCGTCCTGGTCGATGCCGAGCGACCGCAGCCCGCTGATCAGTCCGTCTGCGGCGTCGCGGGCGATGTCGGCGGTGATGACGTCACCTCGCGGATCGATCGCCGCTCCGGGGTGGGCCACCACGTTGGCGATGCCGCCACGGTGCCGATAGAGGTTGAGCACCGATTCGGTGAGCTCCGGCGGGGTGATCACACGTAGATGCAGCACGGCCGAAGACTACCGACCGCGGCGACGGGCCAGCTTCATTCCGAGTTCGTCCGGCGGGACCTCGTGTCCTGCCGCGCACCGGATCTCCACGGTGGCGTCGGCGCCGCACCCGAGGTGGGTGAGCCGCAGGCCGGTGTCCCCCAGGTGGTGCCGGCCCCATTCGAACATCGCCCACACCACCGGCATGAAGTCGGTGCCTGCCGGGGTCAGCACGTATTCGTCGCGGCTGCGCTGGCCGGGCTCCTGGTACGGCTGTTTGGTCAGCAGGCCGGCCTCGACGAGTTCGGCCAGCCGGGCCGACGTGGCCGCCTTCGTGATACCGACCCGCCGCGCAAAGTCGTCGAAACGCGTTGTGCCGTAATAGGCCTCGCGCATGAGCAGCATGGCGGACTTGGTGCCGACCAACGACATCGTCTTCTCGATGGCGCACTGACCGACGGCCGACCACTTGTCACGTTCGGCGAGGACACCCTGTAGCGCTGTCATGCGAATCACTCTACCGCTGGGTTGCTCTTGCCATACTCAGGTGTTAGATCTGAGTATAGGAAGCAGTACTCAGCGTGGAGTTACAGGAGGATTCTCATGTCGGGTTACACAGACCGCGACGCCGTGATCGTGGCCGCGGTACGCACGCCGGTCGGCAAGGGCAAGGCCAATGGCGCGCTGCACGACGTCCTGCCCGCCGACCTGCTGGCCCACAGCCTGCGGTCCGTGGTGGCACGTACCGGCATCGACCCGGTCCTGGTGGACGACGTCATCGCGGGTGCCGTCACGCAGGCCGGTGACCAGGCCGCCAACATCGCCCGAAACGCCTTGCTGGGAGCCGGTTTCCCCGAGAGCGTCCCCGGCACCACCGTCGACCGCCAGTGCGGCAGTTCGCAGCAGGCCATCTCGTTTGCCGCGCAGGGCGTGCTGGCCGGCTCGTACGATGCGGTGATCGCCGCCGGCGTCGAGTCGATGTCCCGCGTCCCGATGGGCGCCGGAGTCCTGCCGGGCAGCAACCCGTTCGGCGCCGGCCTGGCCGAGCGCTACCCCGACGGCCTTGTCCCCCAAGGCATCAGCGCCGAACTGATCGCCGCACGCTGGAACCTGTCCCGCACCCAGTTGGACGAGTTCTCGGCCGCCAGTCACGAGAAGGCCGCCCGCGCTGCCAAGGACGGATTGTTCGACAACGAACTCGTGCCGGTGGCGGGGCTGGCCGCCGACGAGATCATCCGGCCGGGCACCTCCGTCGAAACCCTGTCCGGGCTGAGGCCGGCGTTCTACAGCGACGCCTACGCCGCGCGCTTCCCCCAAATCCGTTGGGAGATCACGCCGGGCAACTCGTCGCCGCTGTCCGATGGCAGCGCGGCGGTCATGATCACCAGCGGCGCCTTCGCCCGTAGCCACGGCCTGCAGCCGCTGGCCCGCATCCACACCATGACCGCGGTCGGCTCCGACCCGCTGTACATGCTCACCGGCGTCATCCCGGCCACCGAGAAGGTGCTGGCCCGCTCCGGGCTGTCGCTGTCGGACATCGACCTGTTCGAGGTGAACGAGGCGTTCGCGCCGGTGGTGCTGGCATGGGCTGCCGATACCGGAGCCGACTTGGCCAAGACGAACGTCAACGGCGGCGCCATCGCCATCGGCCACCCGCTCGGCGCCAGCGGCGCCCGCATCATGAGCACCCTGGTCAACGCCCTCGATCAACGCGGCGGACGCTACGGCCTGCAGGTGATGTGCGAAGGCGGCGGCATGGCGAACGCCACCATCATCGAGCGGTTGTAAGACCTCCTGAATGACGCAGCCCCGGCAGTCCGTCCCCCTGTCCTGCCGGGGCTGCGGCCAGGACGCTCAGGCGCGAACGAGCTCGAACAGTGGGATGACGCGTGACGTCTTCGCCTGGTAGTCGGCGAAGACGGGGGCCACGGCCGTGATCAACGGATACGTGGCCTCACGCTCGTCGTCTGGCAGTTCGCGGGCCACGACGTCATAGGTTTCTATCTTCCCCGTCGCTTCGCTCGCCCCGTCGGTACCGATCTCGATGCGGGCGCCGGGGTTGGCGCGCAGGTTGTGTACCCAGTCGGGATGGGTGTCGGCGCCAGCTTTCGAGCCGACGATGAGGATCTTGCCGTCGACCGGCAGGTAGGCCAGCGGCGACAGCCGCGGCTGGCCCGACTTGGCACCGGTGGTGTGCAACAGCAGCAGGTTGCCGCCCTCGAACTGGCCACCCACCTTGCCGCCGTTGGCGCGGAACTCGTCGACGATGCCGGCATTGAAGGCGTGGAAGGACGCAGCGTCCGTGAATTCGGTCATGACTGACCCAACCTCGTGAACTGACCCAAATGTTCCCGTTCCTCCGCGATACTTGTCTGATATTTGACGGAGGTGCCAATGACGCCAGAAGTCGACGCCGTCGTGGTCGGAGCCGGATTCGCCGGCTTGTACCTGATCCATGAACTTCGCGAGCGCGGCTTCTCGGTTCGCGTCTTCGAGGCGGCCGACGACATCGGCGGCACCTGGTACTGGAATCGGTACCCCGGCGCGCGGGTCGACATCCCCAGCCTCGACTACATGTTCAGCTTCGACCCGGACTGGCAGCGGGACTGGAAGTGGTCGGAGAAGTACGCGACCCAGCCGGAAATCCTGCGCTACCTCAATCACGTCGCCGACAAGTTCGACCTGCGTCGCGACATCACGCTGGGCACCAAGGTCACCAGCGCCCATTGGGACGACGGCACCTGGCGGGTGCGAACCGACCAGGGCGACGACGTCACCTGCCGTCACCTCGTGATGGCCACCGGATGCCTGTCGATCCCCAAGGAACCCGACATCGCGGGCATCGAAACCTTCACGGGCGAAACGTATTACACCAACCGCTGGCCCCACGAACCCGTCCACTTCGCCGGCAAGCGGGTCGGGGTGATCGGCACCGGATCGTCGGGCATCCAGTCGATTCCGCTGATCGCCGCGCAGGCCGCGCGGCTGACGGTCTTCCAGCGCACGCCGTGTTTCTCCATCCCGGCGCACAACGGCCCGGTGTCGGCGGAGAAGCAGGCCGCACTGGCCGACGAACCCGCCTACCGCGCCGCCGCGCGCGCGTCGTTCGGCGGGGTGCCGCAGGAGCGCACGCTGATCCCGACGTTCGCGGTGCCCGAGGCCTACCGCGAGCAGCGCTACGAACGCGCCTGGCAGATCGGCGAGCTGCTGGAAACGCTCAACATGTTCTCGGACCTGATGAGCAACCCGGCCGCCAACGAGTCGTTCGCCGACTTCGTCCGGGGCAAAATCCGCGCCGCGGTGCGCGATCCACACACCGCAGAACTGTTGTGTCCCAACGATTATCCGGTGGGCGCAAAGCGCCTCTGCCTCGACACCGACTACTACGCCACCTTCAACCAATCCCATGTGCGCCTGGTCGACCTGCGGACCCAGCCACTTGTCGGCGTCACCGAGACCGGCGTCGAGACCGTCGGCGAATCCTTCGACTTCGACGCGCTGGTGCTCGCCACCGGGTTCGATGCCATCACCGGCGCGGTGGCGGCCATCGACATCGTCGGCCGCGACGGACTCGCACTGAAAACCAAATGGGCACAAGGGCCGTCGACCTACCTCGGCCTCACCACGGCAGGGTTTCCGAACCTGTTCCTGATCACCGGACCCGGTAGTCCGTCGGTGCTGTCCAACATGGCGGTGTCCATCGAGCAGCACGTCGAGCTCGTCGCCGACACATTGGCGTACCTGCGTGCGCACGGCTTCGACACCATCGAAGCGACTCCGACCGCCGAGGCCGGCTGGATGCAGCACGTCGCCGATGCCGGCGCCATCACCATGTTCCCGCAAGCGAATTCGTGGTACGTCGGCGCGAACATCCCGGGCAAGCCGCGGGTTTTCATGCCCTACGCGGCGGGTGTCGACTTCTACGCCGCCGCCTGCGCCGACGTCGTCGGCCAGGACTACCTGGGCTTCCACCTGACCGGGCCGGCCGGTACGCAATGCCACGACGGCGTGGTCAGGCGGTTGCAGCCCGATGTCCAGCTGGTGCTGGAGATGGTCGCGGCGATGAATCCGCCTCCACTGGAATCACTTCCGGTCGAGCTGGCCCGGGCCGCGATGGTCGAGGCGAACAGCACCCGGCCGCCGGGACCGGAGGTGGGTGAGGTCCTCGACGGCGGATTTCCCGGGGCGGCAGGCGAACTCGACTACCGGCTGTACCGGCCGGCGAGCCCCGGACCGCACCCGGTGATCGTCTACTTCCACGGCGGCGGCTGGGTGCTGGGCGACGCCACGTCCGACGACCCGCTGTGCCGCGATCTGTGCGTCCGCACCGACGCGCTGGTCATCTCGATGAATTACCGGCACGCGCCGGAACATCCGTTCCCCGCGGCCGTCGACGACGGCATCGCCGCGCTGCGGTGGGTCGCCGACCAGGCCGCCGCGCTCGGCGGCCTGCCCGACCAGTTGGCGGTGGCCGGATGGAGCGCGGGCGGCAACATCGCCGCGGTGGTGTGCCAGTGGGCCCGCGACCATGGCGGCCCGCGCATCCGCGGGCAGCTGCTGCTCACCCCGGTGACCGACGCGCAGCCCTACCCGTCATACGTGGAGAACGCCGACGGCTACGGACTCACCACACCACTCATGCAGTGGTTCGCCGCGCTGTACGACGGCCCCGCCGACGATCCGCGACGGGCCCCGCTGCGCGGCGACCTCACCGGCCTGCCACCGGCAATGGTGGTGACCTGCGAATTCGATCCGCTGCGCGACGAAGGCAACGCGTACGCCGCCGCACTGGCCGCGGCGGGTGTGCCCACCGAGCACGTCCAGGCCCGCGGCCACACGCACCTGTCGACGACGATGGTCGACCTCGTCGTGTCCGGAGCCCCCATCCGCGCCCAGATGGCCGCGGCGTTGCGGGGGTTCCTGACTACTTAGCCTCGGCCTTCTGAGCCTCGGCCTTCTTGGCCTCAGGCTTGAAGTCGATGCCCGACTCCTTGCGCTGCTGCGCGGTGATCGGCGCCGGGGCGTCGGTCAGCGGGTCGACGCCGCCGCCGGACTTCGGGAACGCGATGACGTCGCGGATCGAGTCCACCCCGGCCAGCAGCGCCGTGATGCGGTCCCAGCCGAAGGCCAGGCCGCCGTGCGGCGGTGCGCCAAAGGTGAAGGCGTCCAACAGGAATCCGAACTTGTCCTGCG
Source organism: Mycolicibacterium sp. P4_G11 (assembly GCF_056555145.1). Classification (NCBI taxonomy): domain Bacteria; kingdom Bacillati; phylum Actinomycetota; class Actinomycetes; order Mycobacteriales; family Mycobacteriaceae; genus Mycobacterium; species Mycolicibacterium sp. P4_G11. The sequence goes on along the minus strand of NZ_JBFUJW010000001.1, from coordinate 714,790 downwards.
CCTCGGCTTCGTCGATGCCCATCATCGCGAACACCCGCTCCTGGACGTCGCGGCGATGGATACGGATCGAGCCGCCGCCGATCTCGTTGCCGTTGCAGACGATGTCGTAGGCGTCGGCCATGGCCGCGCCCGGGTCGGTGTCGAAGGTGCCGATCGAGTCGGGCTGCGGCGCGGTGAACGCGTGGTGCACGGCGGTCCACGCGCCGGAGCCGACAGCGACGTCGCCCGATGCGGTGGCCGCGTCTGCGGATTCGAACAGCGGCCAGTCGACCACCCAGGTGAAGGCCCAGGCGTCGGGGTCGATCAGGTCGAGGCGCTTGGCGATCTCGATGCGCGTCGCGCCCAGCAGGGCACGGGCGCCCTTGGCCGGACCGGCCGCGAAGAAGATGCAGTCACCGACCTTCGCGCCGACCTGCTCGGCCAGACCGGCACGCTCGGCGTCGGTGAGGTTCTTGGCCACCGGGCCACCCAGCTCGCCGTCCTCGCCCACGAGCACGTAGGCCAGGCCCTTGTGACCGCGCTGCTTGGCGAACTCCTGCCAGCCGTCCAGCGTGCGGCGCGGCTGCGACGCACCGCCCGGCATGACGACCGCACCCACGTACGGCGCCTGGAACACCCGGAACGGGGTGTCCTTGAAGTAGTCGGTGCACTCGACGAGCTCGACGGCGAAGCGCAGGTCCGGCTTGTCCGAGCCGAACCGGCGCATGGCCTCTTCGTAGCTGATGCGCGGCAACGGCAGCGGCAGGTCGACGTCGATCAGCTGCCACAGCGCCGCCAGCACCTCTTCGGCCACGCCCATCACGTCATCGGCGTTGACGAAGCTCATCTCGAGGTCCAGCTGGGTGAACTCCGGCTGGCGGTCGGCGCGGAAATCCTCGTCGCGGTAGCAGCGGGCGATCTGGTAGTAGCGCTCCATGCCGGCGACCATGAGCAGCTGCTTGAACAGCTGCGGGCTCTGCGGCAGCGCGTAGAACGAGCCGGGCTGCAGGCGGGCGGGCACCAGGAAGTCGCGGGCACCTTCGGGGGTCGAGCGGGTCATCGTCGGGGTCTCGATCTCGACGAAGTCGTGCTTGTCCAGCACACCGCGGGCCGCCGCGTTGACCTTGGAGCGCAACCGAATTGCGTTGCCCGGGCCTTCGCGGCGCAGGTCGAGGTAACGGTACTTCAGGCGGGCTTCCTCGCCTGGGGTCTCGTCGAGCTGGAACGGCAGCGGGGCACTTTCGGACAGCACCTCGAGCGTCGTCGCGTTGACCTCGATGTCGCCCGTCGCGATGTCCTTGTTGGCGTTGCCGTCGGGCCGCACCTCGACGATGCCGGTGACCAGAACACAGAACTCGGCGCGCAGCCGGTGCGCCTGCTCGAGCACCGCGGCGTCACGGAACACCACCTGGGAGACCCCGGACGCGTCGCGCAGGTCGATGAAGATGACGCCGCCGTGGTCGCGCCGGCGCGCCACCCATCCAGCCAGGGTCACCGTCTGACCGGCGTCGGTGGATCGCAACGAACCGGCGGCGTGACTGCGCAACACGAATATCTCCTCAAGAAGTCTGAATTCGAGCGCTAAGTCTAGAGGGGCGCCTCGACCGGTAATTTGGCGACAGTGAGCTTTGCCCTCGTAGGACCGGGTGCCATCGGATCGACGATCGCCGCACTGCTGTACGCGGCGGGCCGCGAGGTGCTGCTGTGCGGGCGGACGCCCCGCGGCGCCATCGAGGTTCGGGTGGACGGCAGCGCGCCGATCGTGCTGCCCGGCCCAGTGCACACCGATCCCGATACCGTCGCCGGACCGGTCGATGTGGTGCTGCTGGCGGTCAAGGACACCCAATACGCCGCGTCGGCGCCGTGGCTGGCCCGGCTGTGCGGTCCGGACACTGTCGTCTGCGCGCTCCAGAACGGTGTCGAACAAGCTGACAGGCTGCGCCCCTACTGCCCCGAATCTGCCGTCGTACCTGCGGCGATCTGGATTGCCGCGGAGACCCAACCCGAAGGCTGGGTGAAGGTGCTGCAGGCCCCGCGCCTGGTGCTGCCCGACGACCTTGCCGCGACGAGGCTGGCGGCGGCCATGGACGGCAGTGGGATCAACATCGAACTGGATCCGGACTTCCTCAGCGCTGCGTGGCGCAAGTTGTTGGTCAACGCCGTGGTGGGCTTCATGGTGCTGTCCGGCCGGCGCTCCGGGATGTTCCGGCGCGACGACGTCGCCGCAGTGGCCCGCAGGTATCTGGCCGAATGCCTGGCAGTCGCGCGGGCCGAGGGCGCGACACTGCCCGACAGCGTGGTCGACGAGATCGCCGACACGCTCAAGCAGGCGCCCACCGATATGGCGACGTCCATGCTGATCGACCGCGAAGCCGGCCGCCCACTGGAATGGGACATCCGAAACGGCGTCATCCAACGCAAGGGCGCCGCGCACGGCATCGCCACCCCGATCAGCGACGTGCTGGTGCCACTGTTGGCCGCGGCGAGTGACGGACCGGGTTAACGCAGCAGCCGGCGCACCTCGTCGTCGCTGACCTGGTCGAAATCGCAGTAGGACTCCCCCACTGCGGCGAACGGCGTCGGCAGGTCGGCGCAGACCACGTCGTCCGCGATCCCGGTCAGCTGCCGGCATGCCGACTCGGTGCCGACCGGGACCGCCACCACCAGCGTCCGCGGTCCGCTCTCCCGCACCACCTCGGCGGCCACGCGCATGCTGGCGCCGGTGGCCATGCCGTCATCGACGAGGATCACGGTCCGCCCCTTCACGTTGGGCGGTGGCCGCCCCTGGCGGTAGTCGGTTTCACGCCGCACCAACTCGCGGCCCTCGGCTTCGGCGACCTCGGACAGCGTCTGCTGCGAAATTTGTAGCGGCCCAACCACATCCTGATTGACGACGATGTGCCCACCACCGCCCAGCGCGCCCATGGCGTACTCCTCGTGACCGGGCACGCCCAGTTTCCGGACGACGCAGGCGTCCAGCGGCGCATCCAGCGCGGCAGCGATCTCCGACGCGACGGGCACCCCGCCGCGGGCCAGGCCGAGCACGAGGACATCGCGTCTGCCGCGGTACGCCGTCAGCAGACCGGCCAGTACGCGCCCTGCCTCTGCACGGTTACGAAAGACGCGCCTCGATAGATGGTTTCGCGTGCCTCAGATCCTATTCCCATCAGCGCCGTTGCGTGGTAATCCGTAATTGACACCAGCCAAATAAATAGCGTCGAGGAGGCAGAAGTGAAGCTCACCGGAACAGCTGTTGCGGTTCTCTCGGTGGTCGGCATCGCCAGTGCACCGATCGCGTCGTCGGCCGGCTATCCGCTCGTCGGCAAGCTCGGCAGCACCTTGAAGATGACCGACAGCGTCGGACAGGTCCAGCTGAGCTGGCAGGTATCTGACCTCAAGCCGAGCTCCGATGTCATGCCGGGCTATCCGGTCGCCGGAAAGCTGTGGGAGGCCACGGCCACTGTCCGCGCGCTGAGCGGCCCCGTCACCCCCGGTGTTTCGCAGTTCAACGCCGTCGCGCCGAACCGGGCCAGCTACCGCGTGCTCTGGATGGTCGCCAGCCCGATCAACATCAGCGGCGCAACCATTCCGCAGGGCGGGCAGTCGACCGGGAAGATTCACTTCGACGTCACCGGTGCCGCACCTACGACGGTGACGATGAACAACGGCATGGAAGACCTGATGGTCTGGACGCCGTGAACCAGTAGACACCCTGCTCTAGGGTGTCTACTCATGAAGACCTACCAGTGCGAGCCCGTCGGCGTCGACTTCATCGACAGCGCACCGTTCCGCTTCGTCAGCAAAGTCGAGCTGGCGATCAAACCGGAGCAGCTGTTCGAGGTCTTTTCCGATGAGACGTCCTGGCCGCGCTGGGCGACCCTGATCACCAACGTGGAGTGGACCAGCCCGAAACCGTACGGCGTGGGCACCACCCGTACGGTGACGATGCGCGGTCATATCGTCGGCGATGAGGAGTTCATCGGCTGGGAGCCGTTCTCCTACATGGCTTTCCGCTTCAACACCAGCACCTCCAACATGCTCTCGGCCTTCGCCGAGGGCTACACGGTCGAGGAAACCCCGGACGGTTGCCACCTGACGTGGGTGATGGCCATGAAGCCCAGCGGCCTCGCCGGTGAGCTGGGCATGCGGGCCGGGCGCCCGATGATGGCGTGGTTGTTCCAGCGGTTCCTGCACAACCTGCGCCGCTACTGTGACGAGCGCTACGGGGACGAGCGTTACGGCGCGTAGAGCCCTGCCCAGACCTGCCGGCGCACCTGGTCCGGGTCGTCGATGGTTTCGTCGCGCATCGAGCCGATGACCCTGGTGGCCCGCCGGTCGGTGTCGTAGGCCGGCCAATCGGCCATGCTGTCGCTCTTCGTGGCGAAGTCCAGCCGCTCGCGGGACGCGAAGTCCAGCCATAGCCGCTGCATCCGCCGGCCGACCGACGGCTGCACCTGACGGCCGAGCGGGTGCAGTATCCGGCCCATGTAGGAGCCGTAGCTGTGCTGGATGTGCACGATCTCGCTGCCGTGCGTCGCGCCGAGACCCAGCACCTTCAGCGTCCACGTGGTGTGGTCGAACCGGTAGACGTGCGTCGGCGCGTGCTGACTGTAGGCATCCGAGAAGGCCCACGTCGGGGCGCCGAACATGACGTCGGAGCCGATCCCGATCAGCGCCCGGCGCCGCGGATAGCTCGGATAGGCCTGCAGCACAGCTTCTTTCGCGTCCGGTGCGACGCGCGCGAAGTAGTCGTCGACCATCGGGACGGTGGTGGGCAGCATCGGCGGCTTGCCCCACGCGAACATCGACGCCTCGCGGCTGTTGGTGCCGACGATCAGCGGCACCTTCGCCACGGCCCCGGCCTGCGCGGCCGACACCGGATGCGCAGGTAGCAGGTCGACGCCGTAGGTCAGCCCGTAGGCCAGCTTCGGACTGTTGGCCGCGCTCTCCCCCTGCAGCTGTCCGGCGGCGCGGCGCAGTTGACGCTGCGGTAGCCCGACGATCTCGTCGACGGGGATGTCCAGGCGGCGCACGAACTCATGGGCCTGGCGGGCCCGGGTCTCGCGGTCGGCTATCAGCGGCAGCGCCGGACTCTGCGCGATGGCCCGGCCGAACAGTCCGTCGGCGGCGGGACTGGCCAGTAGCGCCAGCACTGATGTCGCACCGGCCGATTCGCCGAAGACGGTGACCTGGTCGGGGTCGCCGCCGAACGCGGCGATGTTGTCGCGCACCCATTGCAGTGCCGCGATCTGGTCCCGCAGGCACAGGTTGTCGTCGAATCCCGGGCCGAGGTCGCCGAGTTCGAAACCGCCGAACACGCCGAGTCGGTAGGTGACGTTGACGACCACCACGTCGCCGTTGGCCGCCAGCCGGGATCCGTTGTACAGCTGCAACTGACCGGCCCCGAACACGAAGGCGCCGCCGGGAATCCACACCATCACCGGCAGTGAGCCCGTCACATCGGGTGACCACACAGTGACGGTCAGGCAGGCTTCGTCCCGCATCTTGGGGTCGTCGCGCCCGCCGCCGACGAACGACTTGCCCTGCGGCGGGATGGGTCCGTGGTCGATGGCGTCACGAATGCCGGACCACGGGATCAGCGGTTGCGGAGCGCGGAACCGCAACGGCCCGACAGGCTGCTCGGCATAGCCGACGCCACGCCAGACGTGCACGTTGCCTTCGGTGGTGCCACGGAGGGCGCCCGCCACGGTGTGAACGATGGTCGAACGGTCAATGGTTTCGGGCTGGACGGCCACACTGGAAATCCTAGTGTGGAAAGCTGGCATCCAGTCGTATTCGAGGCCCGGACGGAGCGGTGATGACCTTCAACGAAGGTATGCAGATCGACACGAGCAATACGTCGACCAGCGGGGGTGGCGGTTTCGGCGGTCGTGGCATCGCGATCGGCGGCGGCATGGGTGGCTTGGTGATCGTGGTGGTCGCCATGTTCCTCGGGGTGGATCCGAGTTCGATTCTCGGCCAGCAGAACCAGGCGCCCCAGTCCAGCCAGGGATCCAGCGCTTACGACCTGAGCAAGTGCAAGACCGGCGCGGACGCCAACAAGTACCTGGAGTGCCGCATCGTGGCCACGGGCAACTCGGTGGACGGCGTGTGGTCGCAGCTGCTGAAGGGCTACACGCCGCCGAAGATTCGGCTGTTCCGCGGTCAGGTCAGCACTGCGTGCGGTCCGGCCGACACCTCGGTGGGCCCGTTCTACTGCCCCGGCGACAAGACGGCGTATTTCGACACCAGCTTCTTCCAGACCCTGGTCGACCAATTCGGTTCCAGCGGCGGGCCTTTGGCGCAGGAGTACGTGGTGGCGCACGAGTTCGGCCACCACGTCCAGAATCTGCTCGGTGACATCGGCAAGGCGCAGCGGGGGCCGAAGGGCGCCGAGGGCAACAGCGTCCGCACCGAGCTGCAGGCCGACTGCTACGCGGGCGTGTGGGCGCACTACGCCTCGACGGTCAAGCAGAAGAGCACGGGCGTCCCGTTTCTGCAGCCGTTGAGCGACAAGGACATTGCCGACGCCTTGTCGGCCGCCTCATCGGTCGGTGACGATCGCATCCAGAAGCAGGCCACCGGCCGCGTCAACCCGGAGTCGTGGACGCACGGATCGTCTGCCGAACGACAGAAGTGGTTCACCACCGGTTACCAGACCGGCGACCCCAAGCAGTGCGACACGTACAACGCACAGGAACTCGGTTAGGTCGCGTGACGGTGCCGGTAGGCCACGGGCCGACGACGCTCTGACATCCGCGGCCCCGGCCCGGCAACACTATTGAGTTGTCAAACTGCAGGTCGGGTGTCAGGCGGCCGCATCCAGTCGCATCGTGCGGCGGTTATAAGCGGGGACGGGTCGCCGGTGCGGGTCGACGGTGGCCGGTGGGATGAGCCACGGATGCTTGTCCATGCCCATGACGACGTCCCAGCCGTCGTGATGGATGTTGGCGCGACAGGCCGGGCAGAGCAGGCAGCCGTTGCTCAGGCTGGTTTCGCCGTGGTGGCTCCAATGCACGATGTGATGAGCATGGGTGCGCCCGGGAGGTGCGCCACATTTGATGCAGCACTGATCACGCAGATACAGCGCTTTGCGTAGGTGGGCCGGGAACAGGCGTTTCTCCCGCCCCATATCGAGGGGCACCTGTTCGCCGTCGACGATCACCGTGGTGACTGTGCTGTCGCAGGTTAGCCGGTCCAGGGTCAAGGCGGTGATCGGCCCCGTGAACTCCAACTCCGCCAGGTCCGGGGTGTCCGCGGGCACCGTCACCAACAACTGCGTACGCGGCGCCGACGCCACATCCCCACCACGGGCGGCGATATCCAACACCGCCTCCAACGCATCAGCACGCCGCCGCCCCGCCGACCGCACATCCGGGCTACCGTCCGGTTCGGGCCGCGGCGCCGACAACTCCTCCATCGCCGCCACGTACTTGGCGCCGACCTCGGCATCCAGGTCCGCGCGGATCTGTAGCCGTCCGTCACTGGTCACCCGATGGTCCACGGTGTTGATCGAGCGGTCCTCGGCCGCGGGCAAACCACCCTCGGCAGCGGCCACCCGATTCCCCAACCGACGGGCCCGGTCACCGATCTGGGCCGGAGTGGCCCCTGAGAAGAACTGCCCCAGCAGATCGGTGACCTGTTCAAACCGGGCCGCCTCATCGACAGGACCTGGCGACCGTGCCCGAATGTGATTGATGCCCTTCACGACCGCATCGACATGCTCACCCGAAATCGCCCCATCAGCAGCATGCGCCACCAAGGTCGGCAGCGACGGCAACGCACCACCAACACGCACCAACCGCTCAGCCACCGACGGTGCACACCCAAGACCGATCAACAGCTCCCGCGGCGTCCGCCCCTGCGACGACGCAACACCACACCGATCCAGCACTCCGGCGACCAACGCCGCCAGATGATCAACCACATTGCGCAACGCCAACAGCAGCCGCATCGCCGCCAGGGTGTCGTCCCTGGCCATGTCGGCGCGGACGAGCACGCCGCGGAGGGCGTCAAGGCTGGCGGTGAGTTCTCCCGTGATCCCCATACCTGATTGTATCGAACATACGTTCGAAGAGCAAGGGTTCGACGTTTTCGAACTTTCCGGCAGGCGCCAATTGCGAATCGGCATCTGCGGATAAATCAGAACCCCGGTGACGATGATCAGGTGAAGACACGGCCGCAGACGCTGAGCGACTCAACAAAACGCCTCGCGGCCCAACCGGGGCCAGGGGCACACCTCCCCAAAAACATCAGTTCCGCCATTCATTGACCACTTTGAACAAATTTCGTTAATGTGTGCAAATGCCCGCAAAGCCGCCGACGCCGCGCACCATCTCGCCGGCACTACTGGAAGCCACCGCGGAGACGCTTCATCGTTTGGGCCCAAGGCAATTCAGCCTCACCGCCGTCGCCGAAGCCGCAGGCGTCTCGCGCGGCACGGTATACAACGCGCTCGGCGGTCGTGACCACGCCATCGGCGTCGCGCTGGACCACCTGGCCTCGGCGTTCGTCGACGGCATGGCCACCGAGATCGACAAGCAGTCCACGCTGGCCGACCAGGTCGCCGCTGCCGCCGTCCTGATCTGCGCCCACCGGCAGAGCTCCCCCTCGGCACCGCAGAAGGGCATCAACGAGGGCATCGTCGTTCTGCTGTTGCGCAACATCGGCGAAGACCTGATGAAGCGTGCGGTCGAACTCTGGAAGCCGCGCGTCAAGGCCGCGCAACGCGACGGTGAAATCGGTGCCGGCGTCGACCCGGCCCGTGCCGGCGAGTGGATCGTCCGGGTGCTGCTGAGCTTCGAACTCCTGCCGCCCATCGGCGTCAACCTCGACAATCCCCGCGCCATCCGGCGCTTCGTCACCGACCACATCATCAACGGACTCACCGGAGAGACTCAATGACCACACCCGACCACGAAGTGGTCATCATCGGCGCAGGACCCGGCGGCATCGCCGCCGCGCACCTGTTGCAGCAGAAAGGTATTCACGACTTTCTCATCGTCGACCGCGGCGACGACTTCGGCGGCACCTGGCGCGACAACCACTACCCCGGACTCGCCGTCGACATCCCGTCACCGTGGTACCAGCTGTCGTTCGCGCCCAACCCCAACTGGAGCCGGTTCTTCGCGCCGGGGCCGGAGATCTACGCCTACCTCCGCGACACCGCCGACACGCTGGGGCTGCGTCCGCACCTGCGCGCCACCTCCGAGGTGCTGCGCCAGCAGTGGGACGACGACGCCGGCCTGTGGCGGCTGTCCATCCGCAACCAGCCGGACGTGACGGCACGGTTCCTGATCAGCTCGGTCGGCGGCTATGTCAATGCCAAGAACGTCATCGACATCGACGGCATCGAGGACTTCGAGGGCACCATCATGCGCCCCAACGCCTGGGACGACGACTACGACGTCCGCGGCAAGCGGGTCGCGGTGATCGGCACCGGCTCCAGCGGCGTGCAGATCACCGGCGCATTGTCCGGGGTCGCCGCGAATCTCGATGTGTATCAACGCACTCCGGCATGGGTACTACCCAAGGTCGACTTCGACATCCCGCCATGGCTGCGGCGGCTGTTCAAGGTGCCCGGCTTCGTCACCGCGATCAACATCTTCGGCCGGCTGCTGATGGACGCCACGATGGTCGTACCGATCATCCACGTCTTCTCCCGGCTGCCGCGCAAGGTGCTGACCAAGCTCATGCCCCTGTACGACGGCAACAGCCGCAACCTCTATCGGCTGCTGCTGCGCACCACCGTGCAAGACCCGGCAACGCGGAAAGCACTGCTGCCCCGCTACGGAATCATGGCAAAGCGTCCGGTGATCTCCAGCTCGTTCCTGCCGGCGCTGAACCATCCCGATACGCACCTGATCACGACTCCCATCGAGCGGATCACCCGCGACGGCGTTCGCACCGTCGACGGCGTGGACCATCCGGCAGACCTGCTGGTCACCGCCACCGGCTACGAACTGTGGACCGACCCGGAAACCTATCGACCCGGAACCATCCTGGGCACAAACGGATTCGACCTCGCCGAGTACTACCGCGCCCACGGACTGCACGCCTACGCCGGCACCGCCCACCCCCGGCTGCCGAACAGGTGGGAGATCGTCGGTCCGCTCGGGTTCGTCGGCTTCGCCTGGATGGACTGGGTCGAAACCGTGGCCGCCCATGCGGTTCGGCTGATCGACGAAGCCCGCCGGAACGACGCGCCGGTCGTCGCGGTGAGCAACGACGCGTTCCACAAGTGGAACGCCCTGATGGACCGGCGCGGTCGCACCGCCCACACGTACTACACCCGCGCTACCGAACTCAACACCTATTTCGTCAACTCCCAGCACGAGACGCCGTACTACCGACCGCAAACAATCACCGGCTCAAGGATTTTCGCGCGGCGCTCGCCGCTCACGGACTACGAGTTCAGCGACGTCCGGGCCACCACGATGAGTGAGGAACTCAGCGCATGACCGATCAACCATTGGCCGGCAAGGTCGCCTTTGTCACCGGAGCCGCTCGGGGACAGGGTCGTTCGCATTGCGTCCGGCTGGCTCGAGCCGGAGCCGACATCGTCGCGATCGACGCCTGCGCACCCGTGGCCGCGGCCAACGGGTACGAGCCCGCGACGCCGGCGGACCTGGTCGAGACGGTCAATCTCGTTGAGGGCGAGGGCCGCAAGATCTACGCCAAGGAAATCGACGTCCGGGACGCCGAAGGCCAGCAGCGAGTGGTCGCGGAAACCATCGAGCAGTTCGGCCGGCTGGACATCGTCGTCGCCAACGCGGGCGTGCTGAACTGGGGTCGCCTCTGGGAGATTTCCCAGCAGCAGTGGCAGGACACCCTGGACATCAACCTGACCGGAATGTGGAACACCATCCGGGCCGTGGTGCCGGCGATGATCGAGGCCGGCAACGGCGGCTCGATCATCGCCACCAGCTCAGCCGCCGGGATCAAGGCGGTCCCGGGCTGCGGACACTATTGCGCCACCAAATTCGGGGTCGTGGGGATGATCAATTCGCTGGCCGTCGAGCTGGGCGAGTTCGGGATCCGGGTGAACTCGATTCACCCGTACGGCACCGACACCCCGATGGGCATGGACGTGTCGATGTACCAGGTCCTGCAGGACCATCCGCAGTACATCCACAGCTTCTCCCCCGGCGCCCTGCCGACGGATTCGCTGATCAAGCCGGATCAGATCTCCGACATCGTGGTGTGGCTGGCCGGCGACGCGTCGTCGTTGGTAACGGCTGCGCAGATCCCGGCAGACAAGGGATATCTCAAGATTTGACCGGGTAACCTCAGTCGCCATGGCGAAATCGACCGCCGGAGTGGCAAACAACAGTTTCGACGGTGAGACGCGCGCCAGACAGTTCATGCGCTCGGCGCTCGACATCCTCGGTGAGACCGGCCGCACGGAGTTCACCGTGCTCCAGGTCGTGGAACGTTCGAAGACCTCGTTGCGGGCTTTCTATCAGCACTTCGCCACGAAGGACGAGTTGGTACTTGCGCTGATCGACGCGATGCTGACCGAGTTCGTCACGACATGGCAAGCCGAAGCAGCGGAGCTGGAGCCCGCGGCGGCGCTGCGCGCGCTGGTCGACCGCATCTGCGTACCGCCCGCGTCCAGCACGCAGGACAGCATCAATCGCGGGCTGACCTTCTACCACGATCGCCTGGCCGAGACGATGCCCGACGACTACGGCCGGGTGCTGACACCGCTGCACGCACTCATCGTCGACATCCTCGAACGCGGCACCGCCGATGGCACCTTCCGGCCGGGCCTGGATATCGAAACCTCCGCGGCACTGGTCATGCAGACCATCTTCGGCGCCCTCCGGTTGCGTGCGCTGGGTCCAGGACTCGAACTCACCCCGATCGGCAGCGACCGCATCTACGCGTTCTGCCTGCGCGCGTTGGAAAGATGATGACTTCTGGCCCTGTCTGAGCCGGCCCGCGGCCGGGCAGTGTGGGCTCATGACGAAAACCGCCATCGCACTTCGGGACCTCAAGGACGCAGTCCATTCGGCATGCCGCGCCCCGTCATTCCACAACAGCCAGCCGTGGACCTGGGTGCTGGAATCGACGACCTTACGGCTGTTCCTCGATCCCGATCACCTGGTGGACACCGATGGCTCCGGCCGACAGGCGCTGCTGAGCTGCGGGGCCGCGCTCGACCATCTGCGGGTGGTCGCGGCGGCACGCGGCTGGGACATCCTGGTAGACCGCTTTCCGAACCCGAACAACCGGAACCACCTGGCGGACATCGAGTTCCGACAGTCTGCCGGCGTCACAGCGGCACAGCGCCGGGACGCTGACGCAGTTGCGGTCCGGCGGTCCGACCGGCTGCCCTACGACCCGGTGGAGGATCCGTCGGCGTTCGAGATGATGCTGCGGCTGGCCGTCGAGGACCGCCCCACCCACGTCGACCTGATTGCGCCGCAGCAACGTAGCGAGGTGGCCAATGCCTCCCATCTCGCAGAGGCGCTGCGCATGTACGACACCGCGTATCATGCCGAATTGGCGTGGTGGACCGCACCTTTCGGGGCAACCACCGGGATACCGCACAGCGCGCTGGTTTCGGCCGCCGAATCCGACCGGGTCGAGGTCGGACGCACCTTCCCCGTCACGCACAACCGGGAACGGCGCCAACATACCGGGGACGACCAGGCCACCATCGTGGTGATCTCGGCGTTCGACGACACCGCGCGGGACATCCTGGCGTGCGGGGAGACGTTGTCGGCGGTGCTGATCGAAGCCACAGCCGCGGGGCTCGCCAGTTGCACCCTCACCCACGTGACCGAACACCCCGCCACTCGCGACATCATCAGCAAGCTCACCGGGCACCCCCTACCGCAGGTACTGGTACGGATCGGAAACGCGCCGGCGCTGGACGACGTCCCACCGCCGACACCGCGCCGTCCACTGGCGGACGTTTTTCACGTCCGGCTCGAATGACGGCGACGTAGGCTGGGCCCATGCGTGCATGGCGAGTGCGTACGCCCGCGCCGATCGATCGCGGCCCGCTCGAATTCTGCACCGCCGCAGTCCCTGAACCCGGTGCCGACGAAGTGCTCATCGCCGTGCGGGCGTGCGGCGTATGCCGTACCGACCTCCACATCGCCGAAGGCGACCTGCCGGTCCACCGGCCGTCGGTCACCCCTGGCCACGAAGTGGTGGGCGAGGTGGTGGCGATAGCCGAACACACGGACACCGACCTCGTCGTCGGTGATCGGGTCGGCGTGGCCTGGCTCAGGCAGACCTGCGGACGCTGCCGGTTCTGCCTGCGCGGAGCGGAGAACCTGTGCCCACAGTCGCGCTACACCGGCTGGGACGCCGATGGTGGTTACGCCGAATTTCTCACGGCGCCAGCCGACTACGTCCACCGCTTGCCCGCGGGATACACCGATGCCGAACTCGCCCCGCTGCTGTGCGCCGGCATCATCGGCTACCGGTCGCTGCTCCGCGCCGACCTACCCGTCGGCGGCCGGCTCGGAATCTACGGCTTCGGCGGAAGTGCGCACATCACCGCCCAGGTGGCGCTCACCCGCGGTGCCGAGGTACACGTCATGACCCGCGGTGAGGCCGCACAACAGCTGGCGCTCGAGCTCGGTGCCGCCTCGGCCCAGGGCGCCACGGCGCGGCCACCGGTCGAGCTGGACGCCGCCATCCTGTTCGCCCCCGTGGGCGATCTGGTGTTGCCGGCGCTGGAGGCCTTGGACCGCGGCGGCACGCTGGCGATTGCCGGCATCCATCTCAGTGATATTCCGGTGCTGAACTACCAGCGGCACCTGTTCCAGGAACGCCAGGTGCGATCGGTGGCATCGAACACCCGCGCCGACGCCCGAGAATTTCTCGCCTTCGCCGGCGCCCATCGCATCCAGGTCACCACCCCGACCTACCCGTTGGATCAGGCGGACCGCGCCCTGGGGGATCTGGCCGCTGGTCGAATCTCGGGCGCCGCAGTGCTCCACGTCGGCTGAGTCAGAACAACGCAGGCTGCACCGCCCCGGCGGCCMCTGCCGCCGGGGCGGTACGCACGGTGTCAGGTCTGTGTCCGCTGCCGCCGAGGCCGTACCGGGCAACCAGCGGTGCCACTCGGGTACGTAACCGTTCGCGGTACTCCGGTCCGAGATACGCACCGCGCCCATACAATTCGCGATATCTGGGCAGCAGTTCCGGATATGCCGAGCCCAGCCATGCCAGGAACCATCCGCGCGTCGCGCCGCGCAGATGCAGCCCGAACACCGTCACGCCGGTGGCACCGGCCGCCGCGATCCGCGACAACAGCGCATCCAGATGTGATTCCGAGTCGGTCAGGTACGGCAACACCGGCGCCACCATCACATGGCAGCCAAGGCCCGCCTCGGCGATCGCCGAAATCAGCTCCAGCCGCGCGGCGGGCGTGGGCGTTCCGGGCTCGACCGACCGGTGCAGGTCCGGGTCCAACATCGCCAGCGACACCGCGACGCTGACCCCGACCCGCGTTCCCGCATCGACGATCAGCGGCAGGTCGCGCCGCAACAGCGTGCCCTTGGTCAGGATCGAGAAAGGGGTCCCGGAATCAGCCAGCGCCGCAATGATTCCCGGCATCAGCGCATATCGCCCCTCGGCCCGCTGATAGGGATCGGTGTTGGTGCCCAACGCGACCGCATCGCGCGTCCACGACCTCCGAAAGAGCTCCCGCCGCAACACTTCTGCGACGTTCGTCTTCACCACGAGTTCACGGTCGAAGTCATTTCCGGAGTCGAAGTCCAGGTACTCGTGGGTGGGCCGCGCGAAGCAGTACCGGCAGGCATGCGAGCAGCCGCGGTAGGCGTTGACGGTGTACCGGAACGGCAGGTTCGACGCTTCCGGCACCTTGTTCAACGCCGACTTGCAGAGCACCTCATGGAACGTGATGCCATCGAACTTCGGCACCCGGATGCTGCGTACCAACCCGAGACGTTCCAGGCCCGGCAGGGCCCCGTCCGCTTCGGCCCGCGTCACCGCCTGCCCGTCCCACCGCATACCTACATTCGAACAATTGTTCGACTACTTGTCAAGCCTCGTCATCATCGTCATCACCGGGACCGTCGACGAGCAACAGATGGTCGATCGCGGTGACGGTCTCGGGAGCCAGGCCCTCGTGAATCACCGCCTCCAGCAACCGGGTGGCGACAGTCCGGAGCTTCGTCTGGGTGGCCTGCGAACGCCATTTCAGAATCTCGAAGGCGCGATCATCGTCGATTCCGTAGGCCGCCATGAGGATGCCCTTGGCCTGATCGATCACAGCGCGCGATTCCACCACCGAGGCCATCGCCACGGTGAGATCGGACTGGATACCGGCCGTGACATCGATGTAGTAGCCGTGGGTACCGATCGTCTCGCCGGCATCGTCGGTCATCCGGTCGCTGACCACGACGACCCAGTGGATTTTCCCCTCTGCATCGACGATGCGATGCCGGCTGCTGAACAGGCCACCGGTCTGGACCCGCTTGAGAATCTCGGCGACTTTGGCGCGGTCGTCCGGATGCTTGTGGCTCAGCAGCAACTCGGTGGTGGGCTCCACTTCCCCCAGCGCGTAGCCGTGCATTCGGGCGACCGCCGCGGACCACACCCACCTCTGGTCGGCAAGAAGAAACTGAAAGCTACCCACATGCTGGCTGTCGCCGCCGCTGAATACGGCAGCGACGTCCCAGGATTCGGAGTCGGCGATCTCGCCGTTAGATTTAGTCATATCGTTGTTGGGTGGCAGGGAGCCGAGCAATATATTAACGCGATCCAGGGATTGTCCGCCCCGCATGCCAGGTAACAGCCCAGCTCTGCCGCCGTTTAGTGCCGGCGCGCTGGGGTACCCGAGGCGATTGCTGTGGGCTGTCGAGTGTGCCGCCGGCCAGCCGATTGCGGCACGACTTCACCGAACTGCCCCGAATCCGTTCGGAGCGAACGGCTTTCGATCTGCACTATCCTCACACGACTGAGCGGATGCACGCCGAGGCGCATGTGGGGCGCGATCATGAGATCGCGTCCCCACCGAGGACCCGGTGCACCACCGGTCAAACTGGCCAGTGTCAGCGGGTGTAGAACACCGCAGCAGCGGGCATTACAACACTGAGGACTCATCCCCAGGAGGCATTGATGAAAGACCCAGTCGACCATGTCCGTACCACCCGGCCCCACGCCGGTGAGTCGTTCAAGGACGGCCAGAACGCTCCTGGCCTCTTGGCCGTAGCCGTGGCGGTGGTCGTTCTCGTGGTCAGCTTGTACTTCTTCGCGACCGGCCAACCGATGATCGGCGGCACCACCCTGATCATCGCGCTGGTCCTTGGCTTCGTGGGCGGCTGGTGGCTGTCCATGACGCATCGCCGGGTGCGGCACCGTGAACTGGAGTACCTCGACGCGCGTCCCGGTGCACCCCGCACTCCGCCGACCAGTTGACGCGTCAGGCTTCGGCTCGTAACACGCGGCGTGTTTTCTGGCGTCCGTGCCGGGTATCCCCTATGTCATGAGAGAAGAAAAGGTCACTGACGCGGTTCCTGATGCAGACGCCGCCGAGCAGTCGCGCGACGTACTCGAACAAGTACCCGACGACGAGGCCGCCGTGACCGGCAGCGACAACCCACCGATGGAGGCCGCGCCACATGACTGGCTGGACCAGATCGAAGACATCGAAATCGACGCCGACGAAGACGACTTCGGACGCGATGCGTGACATGTTGACACGAGTCGGCCGACGATGTTTGGCCCAGTGCTGACTGGGAATCCAACCGCCATGATCATTCGTAGGATCGCCCGCCCGCTACTGGCAACCGCCTTCATCGGGCAGGGCGTCGAGACCCTGTTGAACATCGACTCAGGTGCCGAGGTCGTGCGTCCCACGCTCGACGGCCTCCGGGACATGCCCGACCCGGTGGCCCGCAACGTTCCGTCCAACGCGGCTGCGGTAGCGCGCGTGACCGCGGCTTCCCAGGTCGTCGGCGGACTGTTGCTGGCAACAGGCCGCATACCTCGAGTCGCTTCAGCGGTACTCGCGGCGACGGTCATCCCCGCGAATCTCGGCAATCACATGTTCTGGACCGAGGACGACCCCGAAGCAAAGGCCGAGAAGCGTCGTGCGTTCCTGGCCGATGTCAGCCTGGTCGGCGGCCTGATCCTGGCCTCGGCGGACACCGCCGGAAAGCCGTCACTGGGCTGGCGCGGCCGTCGGGCAGGACACCGGGTGGTCGAAACACTTTCCTCTGCAATGCCTTCCAGTAATGACGGCCCGCTGTCCCGCGTCCCGGAATTGAGCGAGAAGGTCGGTCACAGCGTGCAAACCGGGTTCGAGCACGGACGTGAACTCGCCGGCGTCGCGCTCGACAAGTTGGAGAGAACTGCAGAAAAAACTGCTCCGCTGGCCGAGTCCGCGTACCGCAAGGCAAGTGAGCGCGCCAGTGAATTGGCCGGCACCGCACGCGAACTCACGGCAAAGGCCCGGGCCTGAGCCCGAGCCTTTGCCGTCAGCCTCAACGAGTAGGTCAATACCAGGTACGCCTGCCACCGACTGCATGGCCGGCGGCTCCGAGCATCCAGAACACCGCACCTACCACGACGAGCACGATGCCCAAGACCCACAAAAGGTAGATGTTGAAGACGAAGCCCAAGATGAGCAGGACAACTCCCAGAGCAATCATGATGACCGTTTCCTTATCTCTTAATTACCGCATCGAACTTGGTTGGGGCAGACGACAATCGACCACCTTTGGGTTGACCCCGGCGTAATTCAACGGTCCGGCGATCACCGTCAAGGCGATGCGGCCGGCCGTTCCGCAGCTGGCATCGCCACCGCGGAAGTAGTCACGCTGCCACGCGGCCAGTACACCGACCAGCAGCCAGACCAGCACTATGACGCCAACGCTTCCTCGCAACATCGCTCCTCCTACATCGGCCTGGATGGCCTCATGAGGGTGAGTACCCCAGCGTTGCCAACGGCAAACTAACGCGGACGATAACGATCACCGCACCAATTCACGATCCTCGCCACGTCCGAAATAGCGAGGGCGTTTGCCGGGCCTGCCCCGGCCGGTCCGAGTTGCCGACCGCGATGCCCTCTATCCCACCGAGAGATGTTGTGCCCGAAGACGTCTCGATCAGGTTTCGCCTCGACCAGTGGCAGTCGCGCTGTGAGCGCCGAGCTCCCCTCGGCGACGATGTTGACCTCGGCGTTTGACCGCTCAATCCGCCGGGTACATGACGCACAGAAGAGAGGCCGAAGAAGGACGAAGGCAGCCGTACTACCCGGGAGGTATCGATGTCTGAGGTTCAGGCCGGGGCGATCGCACAACAGGATGCACACGCACAGCGAGCCGGACACCGGCGACGCACCATCACCAACTGGGTACTGGCCGTCCTCACCGTGCCAGGCGCCTTCCTCATCGTTCTTTATCAGTACGCCCAGGTCCTCGCGACCGCGGGCTGTTCCGAACGCACCTGCGCCAAGCTGGGTCCGAGTCCGTTCGTGTTCGGGCTGGTCGAATACGGCGCGCCCGTCGTCGCGGTACTAACCGTCGCGTTGTCGGTCGTCACCGCACGAGCCCGCTACGGCATCGTGGTGCCCATGGCCGCCTGGGCGTTGTTGATCGCCGGATTCGTCGTGCTCACCTTTACCTTTGAAACCCCCTGAGAGAAAAGGGGTTCAGATGACCGACCACGCGCACGTCGAAGCGGTCGAACCGGCCGATGACGACGACCAGTCCGATCAACAATGGGATCGGATGGCCCGCGACGAAACCGAGATCGAACGTCTGGACCGGAACTGGTCGAGCCTGCTGCAGGAGCTCAGGGTGGCGCAGACCGGCGTGCAACTGCTCACCGGGTTTCTGCTGACCCTGCCGTTCCAACAACGGTTTACGACGCTGGATTCGACGAGCCGTAACGTGTACCTGACGACCGTCGCCTTCTCGGTGGCATCAACCGTTCTGCTGGTGGCACCAGTTGGCATGCACCGCATCCTGTTTCGCCAACGGCGTCTGACGCTGCTGGTCGCCGCCGCGCATCGATGCGCCTTCTACGGGCTGCTCCTGCTCGGCGTAGCCCTGGCCGGCGTGACAGTGCTGATCTTCGGCACCGTCGCGGACCCCATGGCAGGCTGGGTCGCCGGCGGCATCGCCCTGGCCGGCTTCATCACGTTCTGGGTGCTGGTGCCGTTGGCAATGCGACATTCAGGACATACCGATAACGCCCGCGCACAATAGCTTTCGACCAAAACGACCCGACCTCCCCCATGGCGTGGGAGAGGTCGAGCCATTCGAGCTACTGATTCTGCTGTTGTCGCTTCTCAGCCGCCTTCGCGCCGGCGCGCGCCGCTTCGGCTTGCGCCTCTCGCTTGGCCGCGTCGCGTTCGGCCTCGGCCTTGTCCTGCTGGGCCTGTCCCTCACGGACCAGGTCGTCCCGGCCGATGACACTGCCGGCAGCTTCCTTCAGCTTGCCTTTGACACCCTCGACGGCGCCCTTGATGCCCTCTTCGGGACCACTCTTGTGCTCACCCACTGAATTTCCTCCTGTGTGTTGTGTTGTCCGGTGTGATCGATGTCCGTCACACCACTCGCTTTGCAAGCAGCGCCTTGAACAATCCGGCACTATCCACATACCTGTTCTGCGCCCATCGGAAACCTCCTCTGGCACAACGTTTCACCACAATCCGGTGCGGGTACGTGTGAGCCACAGGAGTTGATCACCATGCGAAATACCCGACATGACCAGGGATTACGGGCACGGCGAGTACGGCGCAAGGGTGTTCGGCATCACCATCACCGACGTAGTCACCACCGCATCGAACGAGGACCCGATCGCACCCGAATATCCGGCGGTTGCGTCACTCTGAATTCGACGGTCTCAACCCCGCGTTTGTCGCCGGTCGCGGCGGGTTGTGAGAAGGCCGGCGACCACTGTGAAGCGAACGGTCAGCGAGGTCCCTCCGGCGGGCGAGCCGCAGTTCCTGAGCGGTACCGTCACGCGCGTGGCCGAACTGCTGTTCTCCTACGGGACCCTGCGCCAGCGCGACGTCCAACTGACCACGTTCGGCCGTGAGCTGGATGGCTCCGACGACGCCATCGTCGGCTACCGCCTGGACTGGGTCAACATCACCGACCCGCACGTCGTCGAGACCAGCGGCAGCGACCGGCACCCGATCCTCAAGTCGGGTACGCCGGAGGACGCCGTGGACGGCAGCGTGTTCGAGATCACCGATGCCGAACTGGTCGCCGCCGACGAATACGAGGTCGACGACTACCAGCGCGTGCAGGTGCCGCTACGGTCCGGCCGACAGGCCTGGGTCTACGTGTTCGTGGGTTAGGGAACTACCACTGGCCGAGCTGGCACTGGACGTTGTACGGCGCGGTCTGGTGCGCCGCCGACTGACCGTCGACCGCGATATCGCACGTCGAATCAGGGGCAGCCTGGCCACCGTGCGTGGTGCTGCTGACGGTGAAGATGGCCCACTGCGGGTCGGCGAGTGTGGTGGTGAACACCCACGGGGCGTCCGGTCCGACAGTGACCGTCTCACGCTTCAGGTAGGAGTAGGCGTCCGCGTTGTACGCAGCCTTGTTTGCCGGCTGGTTGACCAGGTAGAGCAGGTCGAAGGTCGCCGGGCCACCCACCGACAGCGTGTATCGGACTTCGTGACCAGCCGGGGCCGCAGACGCCACAGGCGCCATCAGCCCAGCGGCTGCCACCGCTGCCGCGCCACACACCACTCCGAGCTTGACTGTCGCTTTACGCATGCCGGTCATATCGACTGACCGTACCGGACCGTTACACCCTGCATCAGGCGTATCACCCCGCCTGCAGTTCCAGCAGCACCGTCACCGGGCCGTCGTTGACCAGTTCGACATGCATGTGCGCGCCGAACTGCCCGGTGGCGACCACTGCCCCCAGTTCCCGCAGCGCCGCCGCGAACTCGTCCACCAGCGGCTCGGCCACCGGTCCAGGAGCGGCGGCGTTCCACGACGGCCGCCGGCCCTTGGCAGTGTCGGCGTACAGGGTGAACTGGCTGACCACCAGAATCGGGGCACCCGCGTCGGCGGCACTGAGTTCACCGTCGAGGATGCGCAGCCGCCACAGTTTGTCGGCCATCTTGCGCACCACCGCAGCGTCGTCGGTGTGGGTGAGACCGACGAGCGCCACCAGGCCCTGAGGATTCGGGGTGATCTCGCCGACGGTGTGCCCGTCGACCGTCACCCGCGCCGACGTCACCCGTTGCACCAGTACCCGCACGTTCGCAGATGTTGCCACAGGACTTTGTGGTACCAGTGGTGGTCATGGACGGCCCATCCTGGCGCGGCACTCCCCTGACCCGGCGTTCGACCCTGGCCGGGCTCGGCGCCGTCGGCGCATTCCTCGCCGTGGATCTCGGACTGGTCGCGTACACCAGCCGCGCCGGCACCCTGACCCGCCAGACGTTCCTCGACGGCTTCCAGAAGGTCTTCGGCGATCACCCCGGATTCCGGAAGAACCACGCCAAGGGCGTCTCGGTGGTCGGCCATTTCATGAGCAACGGCAACGCGGCGGCCCTGTCCCGTGCCGCGGTCTTCGGGCCGGGTGAGGCGCCCGTCGCGGGCCGGTTCTCGCTGGCCGGCGGCAACCCGACGGTCGCCGACACTCCTGGCGCGGCACGCGGGCTCGGCCTGGCCATCGGCTTCCCCGGCACCGGCCAATGGCGGACGGCGATGCTGAATATCCCGGTATTCCTTGATAATTCACCGCAGGGCTTCTATGACCGGTTGCTGGCGTCCAAGCCGGTCGCCGACACCGGTAAGCCAGACCCGAAGGCAATGGCCGACTTCCTCAGCCGGCATCCGGAGACCGCGGCAGCGATGGCACTGGTCAAGAAGAGCCCGCCCACACCGGGTTTCGCAGACAGCACGTTCTGGGGTCTGAATACGTTCTATCTGGTGAACCACTCCGGCGCCCGCACCCCGGTCCGCTGGTCGTTCGTCCCTCAGCAGACCGCGCTGCCGCCGAAGTCCGACGACCGCAATGCATTGTTCGACGCGCTGATCCTGCAGTTGAAAAAGGCTCCGCTGCAGTGGAATCTGCGGCTGACCGTCGGACGGGACGGCGACCCGATCGACCCGACGTTGCCCTGGCCGGCCGATCGGCAGGTCATCGATGCCGGGGTGCTGACCCTCACCGAAGCCCAGACCGATGCCGCCGGCAACGCCCGCGACATCAACTTCGATCCCCTGGTCCTGCCCGACGGCATCGAGCCGTCCGACGATCCACTGCTCAGTGCGCGGTCGGCGGTGTACGCGGGCTCGTACCGGGCGCGAACCACCGAGCCGAAAACCGCTCCTGCCGTTCAGGTGACCCCGTGACCGGCCGCTTCCCGATCCGCACCCGGGTGTTGCACTGGCTGACCGCGGTGGCGGTCTTCGCCGCACTGCTGATCGGCTTCACGATGACCAACGAGATCGGCTCCCATGGCGCCCTGGTCGCCGTCCACATGACGCTGGGTATCAGCATCCTGGTCATCGTGATCGTCCGCGCGGCAAACAGATTCACGCACAAGCCGCCGAAATGGCCCGACACGGTGGGGCCACTGGAGGGCAAACTGATCGCCGGGTCCGAGCTGGCGATGTACGCCATGCTGCTGGCGCAACCGCTCGTCGGCTGGGCGATGGTGTCGGCGTCGGGCACCCCGGTCCGGGTCTTCGGCAGCCTGACACTGCCCGACATCGCGCCCTTCGACGCCGACCTGTACGGCATTCTGCGCCAGGCGCATTCGGTGGTGGCCTACCTGTTGGTCGCCGCAGTCGCCGCGCACGTCAGTGCCATCCTGCTGCACACCCTGACGCTGCGCGACGGCATGCTGCGCCGCATGACCCACTGACCCATCTCCCGCGAGCGGTCAGGAAGAAACGCGCGCCACTACCTGGGTGACGACGTCGGCGATGGGCACGTCGACCTGCTCGCCGGTCGACAGATCCTTGACGCCGACGGTACCGGCCTCGATGTCGCGGTCACCGGCAACCAGGGCCACCTTGGCGCCGGAACGGTCGGCCGCTTTCATCGCGCCCTTGAGGCCGCGGTCGCCGTAGCACATGTCGGTACGGACACCCGAACCACGCAGGGCCGCAACGATCTTCGCCAGTTCCAGCTTGGCCGGCGCACCCAGCGGCACGGCGTACACGTCAACGGCCGCAGGCGACGCGACCGTCTTGCCCTCGGCCTTGAGCGCCAGCACCGTGCGGTCCACACCCAACCCGAATCCGATGCCCGACAGGTCCTGCCCGCCCAGCTGCTTCATCAGCCCGTCATAGCGGCCGCCGCCACCGATCCCGGACTGCGCGCCCAGGCCGTCGTGCACGAACTCGAAGGTGGTCTTGGTGTAGTAATCCAGACCGCGGACCATGCGCGGGTTGATCACGTACGGCACGCCCAGCGCGTCCAGGTGCGCCAGCACGGTGTCGAAGTGCTCCTTGGCGGCCTCCGACAGGTGATCGAGCATCACCGGGGCGTCGGCCGTCATCTCCTTGACGTGCGGCCGCTTGTCGTCGAGCACCCGCAGTGGGTTGATCTCGGCCCGGCGCCGGGTGTCCTCGTCGAGGTCCAACTTGAACAGGAAGTCCTGCAACAGCTTCCGGTACTGCGGGCGGCAGGTGTCGTCACCCAGCGAGGTGATCTCCAGGCGGAAACCGTCGAGCCCCAGCGAGCGGAAGCCGGCGTCGGCGACCGCGATGACCTCGGCGTCCAGCGCCGGGTCGTCGATGCCGATGGCTTCCACGCCCACCTGCTGCAGCTGGCGGTAGCGGCCGGCCTGCGGCCGCTCGTAGCGGAAGAACGGCCCGGAGTACCGCAACTTGGCAGGCAGCGCGCCGCGGTCCAGACCGTGCTCGATGACGGCCCGCATGACGCCGGCGGTGCCTTCCGGGCGCAGCGTGACCGAGCGGTCACCGCGGTCGGCGAAGGTGTACATCTCCTTGGACACCACATCGGTGGACTCACCCACACCGCGGGCGAACAGCGCGGTGTCCTCGAACACCGGCAGCTCGATGTGGCCGTACCCGGCCAGTCGCGCGACGTTCAGCAGGCCGTCGCGCACCGCGACGAATTCCGCCGAGTCCGGGGGCAGGTAGTCCGGGACGCCCTTGGGTGCCTGAAAATCGCTCAACTTGATAAGCCTTCGAGGAATGGGTTGGTACGGCGTTCGGCGCCGATCGTGGTCTGTGGGCCGTGCCCAGGTAGTACCACGGTGTCGTCGTCGAGCACCAACAGTTTTGTCACGATCGAGTCCAGCAGGTCCCGGCCGCTGCCGCCCGGGAGATCGGTGCGGCCCACCGACTGCTTGAACAAGGTGTCTCCGGTGAATGCCAGCTCGTCGGGTCCATCACTCACGCGGAACACCACGGAGCCCCGGGTGTGCCCCGGGGTGTGGTCCACCGTGACGGTGATCCCGCCCAGCTCCAGCTTGTCGCCGTCCCGGTCGAGTTCGACGACCTGCTTGGGTTCGGAGAACAGCACTCCGAACGCCAGCTGGGCCAGCCGCGGACCGAACCCCTTGATCGGATCGGTCAGCATGAACCGGTCCTCGGGGTGGATGTACACCGGGCAGCCATAGGTGTCCGCCACCTTCTGCGCCGACCAGATGTGGTCGACGTGACCATGCGTGAGCAGCACCGCCGACGGGGTGAGCCGATTTTCATCCAGAATCTCGCGGATGCGGCCCATGGCCCGCTGGCCCGGGTCGACGATGATGGCGTCCGACCCGGCGCGCGCCGCAAGGACGTAGCAGTTGCACTGCAACATCCCGGCCGGAAACCCCGTCAACAACACGGCAACCAGTTTCCCACGTGGGAAACTGCCTCCATGACTCAGCCAGGACCGTGGGGACCCCCGCAGCCCAACCAACCCCAGTACTACGGTGTGCCACAACAATTTCCGGGTTTTCCGCCGCCGAAGAAGTCCCGCACCGGCTGGGTGCTGTTCGCCGTGATCGCCGTCATTGCGCTGGTCGCGGCCGGTGTCGCCGCCATCATCGTGCTTCGCCACGAGAACACGCCGGTCGGTGGTGCCACCGAGACGTCCTCTGCCGATCACGGACCGACCCCGCTGCGCTCGATCCGCCTCGCCGCGCCGAATGTCGCCACCAAGCCCGGCAGCACCGAGCCGAAGGCCACGCTGACGGTCTACGAGGACTTCCTGTGCCCGTTCTGCGCTCGGTTCGAGCAGGTCTACGGCCCGACCATGAGCAAGCTGATCGCCGACGGCCGGGTCGCCGTGGACTACACCATGGTGTCGATCCTGGGCCGTGGTGACGTGAAGGCGTACTCGGTCCGTGCCGGTGCGGCGGCCTACTGCGTCGCTGACGCCGACACCGCCGCCTTCCAGCGGTTCCATGCCGCGCTGTTCGCGCGCCAGCCCGACGAGTCGGCCGCGACGTTCCCGTCCGACGACGAGCTGGTCGCGCAGGCCGAGAAGGCCGGCGCACCCGATTCGGTGGCCGACTGCATCACGAGCGGCAAGAACCGCGACATGGTCAACGACGCCGTCAAGAGTTCGGGCATCAATTCGACCCCGACGGTCCTGCTCAACGGCACCGATGTCGGCGACGCCCTGCTGCAGCATCCCGATCCGCAGGCGCTGCTGGACCAGCTCAAGTCCGTCAACTGACGGCTGGTCACGCGGGTCGCGGCCCCCGCATCCAGGGTGACCTGGCACACTCGGTGCCGACCATACGTCGGGGCACGTGACCCCGACCGTGACGAGGAGGGCTTCGGCGGTGCCGACGAACGAACAACGGCGGGAAACCGCCAAGCGCAAGCTGGAACGCCAGTTGGAGCGCCGGGCCGAGAAGGCCCGCAAGCAGCGCATCATCACGATCGCCGCGTCCGTGGTCGCGGTGCTCGCAGTTGTCGGCGGCGTCGTCGGCGGCGTCATCTACCTCAACAAGGACTCCAAGTCCTCGTCGGCGACGGCCTCGGCATCGACCGAGAGCTCGACGGCCCCGGCGCAGAACCCGCCCGCCGACGGCAAGCTGCCGCCATTCGTGGCGCCCGCCGGCCTCGGCGAGAACTGCCAGTACCCGGCGTCGTCGGAGCAGGCCAGCAAGAAGGTCAACCCGCCGCGCACCGGCAAGATCCCGACCACCCCGGCCACGGTGACGGCCAGCATGAGCACCAGCCAGGGCAACCTCGGGCTGACGCTGGACAACGCCAAGGCCCCGTGCACGGTGAACAGCTTCGTCAGCCTCGCGCAGCAGGGCTACTTCAACGACACCCCGTGCCACCGGCTGACCAAGGGCGGCCTCGACGTCCTGCAGTGCGGTGACCCGACCGGCTCCGGCATGGGCGGCCCGGGCTACCAGTTCGCCAACGAGTACCCGACCAACCAGTACCAGCCCGACAGCCCCGCGCTGACCCAGCCGGTCGTCTACCCGCGCGGCACGCTGGCGATGGCCAACGCCGGACCGAACACCAACGGCAGCCAGTTCTTCCTGGTGTACCAGGACTCGCAGCTGCCTCCGGGCTACACCGCGTTCGGCACCGTCGACGCCACCGGCCTGGCCACCCTGGACAAGGTCGCCCAGAACGGCATCGAGGGCGGCGCCGGCGACGGCAAGCCCGCGCAGCCGGTCAACGTGAAGTACATCCAGCTGGACTGACAGCTTCGCGTCGAGGCCCGGTCACCGATCACGGTGGCCGGGCCTTCTTCGTTGTAGGTCCTGCGCGGACCCCGTCGCGGTGGAATCATGCGCATCGTGGCGAACACCAAACCGCAGACCATCTCGTATCCGGCGCCCGGCTCACGACCCAACCGCAGCGACGATGTCGCCGTCGATCCCCACGTGATCGTGCTGTTCGGCGCGACCGGAGATCTCGCCAAACGCAAACTGCTGCCCGGCCTGGCCTATTTGGACCAGTCCGAGCTGGCACCTGACATCCAGATCGTCGGGACCTCGTTGGAGGACCTGACCATCGACGAGTTCCGCGAGCTGGCGAAGGCGGCGATCGACGAATTCGGCAGCCACCACCTGACACCCGAGCAGTGGGAACGGTTCGCCGCGACGCTCACCTACGTCCCGCAGGGCGCCGGACCGTCGGGACTGGCGGCAGCGGTGGCCGCGGCCGAAAAGCGGCTGGGCCCGAATGTGCGCCGGCTGCACTACCTTTCGGTGCCGCCGAAGGCCGCGCGCGCAGTGATCGCGACGCTCGACGAGGCCGGACTGGTCGAGCACTCGCGCGTTGTGATGGAGAAACCGTTCGGTACCGACCTGGCCAGCGCGGTCGAGCTGAACGACTTCGTCCACGAGACTTTTGACGAGGATCAGATCTTCCGGATCGACCACTTCCTGGGCAAGGAAGCCGCCCAGAACATCCTGGCGTTCCGCTTCGCCAACGGCCTGTTCGAGCCGATCTGGAACCGCAATTTCATCGACCACATCCAGATCGACATCCCGGAGATGCTCGGACTGGACCAGCGGGCGAACTTCTATGAGAGCACCGGCGCCTACAAGGACATGGTGGTGACCCACCTGCTTCAGGTGATGGCCTTCGTGGTGATGGAGCCGCCGACGGCGCTCGAGCCACGGGCCATCAGCGAGGAGAAGAACAAGGTCTTCCGGTCGATGCTGCCGATCAAATGCTCCGACGTGGTCCGGGGCCAGTTCACCGGCTACCGCGAACTCGACGGCGTATCAAGGGATTCCGATACCGAGACGTTCATCGCGCTGAAGGTTCGCGTCGACAACTGGCGCTGGGCCGGTGTGCCGATCTACCTGCGCACCGGCAAGAGGATGGCCGAGGGCATGCGCATCATCTCGATCGCGTTCAAAGAGGCCCCGCGCACCATGTTCCCGTCGGGCTCGGGCGTCGGCTCCCAGGGACCCGACCATTTGACCTTCGATCTCGCCGACAACTCGAAGGTGTCCCTGTCCTTCTACGGCAAGCGGCCTGGTCCGGGCATGAAGCTGGAGAAGCTGTCGATGCAGTTCTCGGCCGGGGAGGCCGACGGAGCCGACCAGGTGCTGGAGGCCTACGAGCGGCTGATCCTGGACGCCATGCGCGGCGACCACACGCTGTTCACCACCGCTGAAGGCATCGAGTCGCTGTGGGCGAATTCGGCTGCACTGCTGGAGGATCCGCCGCCGGTGAAGAACTACCAGCCCGGCACCTGGGGTCCCAACGCCATTCACCAACTGATCGCGCCCAACGCCTGGCGACTGCCGTTCGAACGGGGTTGGCGGGAGGCCAAGAAGAAGTAGACGAGGCTAGGCCCGCGGCGTTGCCGCCGCCTGCTCGAGCTGCAGGATGGCCGCATCGACCATGGTCTGGATGATTTCGCAGGTGCTGAAATCGCTCATCCACAGATGCGGGGTGTCGGTGCGGTGCAGCATCGCCACGCCGTGCAGCGCCACCGACAGCGCCGCGGCCACCCGCTGCGCGTCGGGTCCCGGCTCGGAGTCAGGGTCCATGCCGCCGGCAGCCAGCAGCCCGCGGGTCACCACCTCGAGAGCCTGACGCGCCGACGGGGTGATCTCGTCGACCTTGACCATCAGGACGTACCGCAACGGAAAGCGTTGGGCGAAGGCGACATACGCGCGGCACCCGAGCAGCAGCCGCTCTCGTCGCGTCTTGCCGCCGGGCACCTGCTCGGCGATGTCCCGGCGCACCTGGTCCCAGCTCAACTCCGCAACGGCGGCCAGCACGTCCTCGCGGCTGTCGAAATGCGCGTACACCGACATGTTGGAGATGCCGGCTTCGCGCGCGATGCTGCGCAACGACACCTCGTTGGTGGACGCGGACGCGTCGACCACCCGGATCGCGGCGGCCAGGATTTCATCGCGCAGCAGTGCGCCTTGTCCTCGCACATTTCGCTGCCGTGTCGACCCTGCCATGCCTTCACCCTAATCGCCGCCGGGTGGCGAGGTGTGACGGTCGCCACCGCACCGTAACTATACATGCGTATACATACGGTCGTATGGTGCTTTCCATGAACTGGTTGCTCAAGGCTGCGCGGCGCAGCTGGGTGCTGTTGACCGTTGTCGCGGTCGTCACGGTCGGGGGTTTCATCATCGACCGCTTCCACGGCGTGTTCGGCAGCCAGCAATCCGCCGAATCCCGCACGGACAACATCGTTTCCACGATCCCGAAGTACGTGACGTACGAGGTGGACGGACCGTCGGGCACCTCCGGGATGATCAGCTACGTCGATGAGCGGGCGCAGCCGCAGCAGGAGCGCTTCACCTCACTGCCCTGGTCGAAGACGCTGACCACGACGGTGCCGAGCGTGTTCGCCAACCTCGTCGCGCAGGGTGACAGCAACCGGCTGACCTGTCGGATCACGGTCAATGGCGAACTCCGCGACCACCAGGCCGCCGATGGCGCATCGGCGACCACCTTTTGCCTGGTGAAAGCAGCATGAGCGGCCAGCACACAAACACCCGCGGCGGCTATCCCCGACTGATCCGCATCCTGTCGGTGCCGATCATCCTGATCTGGCTGGCTGCCACCGCGGCCACCAATCTGTTGGTGCCCAAGCTCGAAGTCGTCGGCGCGAACAACGCCGTGTCGCTCTCCCCGCAGGATGCGCCGTCGGTGATCGCGACCAAGCACATCGGCACCAAGTTCGGCGAATTCGACTCGGACAGCGTGCTGATGATCATCATCGAGTCCGACCAGACGCTCGGTGATACAGCGCGGCAGTACTACGGCGATCTGGTCCAACAGCTGCAGCGGGACACCACCCACATCGAGCATGTGCAGGACTTCTGGGGCGACCGCATCACCTCGGCGGGGTCCGAGAGCGAAGACCACAAGGCGGCGTACGTCCAGGTCAACCTGCGCGGCGACCAGGGATCCACGCAGGGCGTCGAATCCGTCGACGCGGTGCGGCACATCGTCGATCGCAGTCATCCACCGGCCGGCGTGAGAGCCTTCGTCACCGGCCAGGCAGCCCTCGTGGCCGATACCAACGAAGCCGGCGACAAGAGCATGGTCAAGATGACCGTGGTGACGCTCGTCGTCATCACTGTCATGTTGTTGGTCGTATACCGCTCCCTCGCAACGACATTCATTGCCCTGCTGGTCGTGCTGACCGAGATGAGCATGGCCCGCGGACTGGTCGCCGTGCTGGGTCACATCCACGCCATCAGCCTGTCGACGTTCGCGGTCAGCGTGCTGACCGCCCTGGCGATCGCCGCCGGCACCGACTACTGGATCTTCTTGGTCGGCCGGTATCACGAAGCGCGCAGTGCCGGCGAGGACCGGGTAACCGCTTACTATTCAACGTTTTCCAGCGTCTATCACGTCATCCTCGGCTCCGGGCTGACCATCGCCGGCGCCATGATGTGCCTGCTGTTCACCCGGCTGAACTACTTCAACACGCTTGCCCTGCCCTGCGCGACCGCCATGATCGTCATCCTTGTGATGGCGTTGACATTCGCACCCGCCGTGATGGTCGTCAGCACCCACTTCGGCCTGCTGGACCCCAAGCGCGCCAACAAGACCCGCGGCTGGCGCCGCGTCGGCACCGCCGTGGTCCGGTGGCCCGGGCCCATCCTGGTCGCGGCCACCGCCGCCGCGCTGGTCGGCGTGCTGGCCCTGCCCGGTTACCGCACCAACTACGACAACCGCTTCTACGTGCCGAAAGACGTGCCGTCCAACATCGGCTACGCGGCTGCCGAAAAGCACTTCACCTCAGCGCGAATGAACCCCGACATGCTGATGGTCGAAGCCGACCACGACCTACGGAACTCCCGGGACATGCTGGTGCTGGACCGGATCGCGAAGAACATCTTCCGGGTGCCGGGCATCGCGCGGGTGCAGAGCATCACCCGGCCCCTCGGGCCGCCGATGGAACACGGCTCGGTGCCGTTCCAGATCAGTGCTCAGGCCGTCTCGATGAACGAAAACCTGCAGTTCATGAAGGCGCGGCTCGGCGACATCCAGACCATGACCGACCACCTCACCTCGATGATCGGCATCATGCGGCACATGCACGAGCTCAGCGTGCAGCTGGCCGACGCCACGCACGCTGGAGATGTTGCGGCACAGGACATGTCGGCCACCACCGCCGAATTGCGCAACCAGATCGCCGATTTCGACGACTTCTTCCGGCCGCTGCGGAACTACTTCTACTGGGAGCCGCACTGCTTCGACATTCCGATCTGCCATGCGATGCGCTCGGTGTTCGACGCGACCGATGGCTTCGACCGGCTCGCCGACAACACCAAGGCGCTGTCCGACGCGATGGGCAGGCTCGACACGGTGACACCGCAGATCGCCGCGCAGCTGCCGCCGATGATCAGCCTGTCCTCCGACGTCCGCGATCTGATGCAGACGATGCGCAGCACCTTCGACGGCATGGTCACCCAGATGGAGCGCATGACCGACACCGCCGCGGCCATGGGCCAGACGTTCGACGACGCGAAGAACGACGACATGTTCTATCTGCCGCCAGAGGCGTTCAGCAGCCCCGATTTTCAGCGCGGTATGCAGCTGATGCTGTCCCCCGACGGCGAGGCGGCGCGATTCATCGTCACCCATGATGTGGATCCGGCCACCCTGGAAGGCATTTCACACGTCGACGCCGAATTGCAGGCCGCCAAGGAAGCGGTCAAGGGAACGCCGTTGGCCAGTGCGAAGTTCTACCTGGGCGGTACCGCCGCCACCTACAAGGACATCCAGCAGGGCGCGCACTACGACCTGCTGATCGCGGCGCTCGCGGCCATCATCCTGATCTTCGTGGTGATGCTGCTGATCACCCGGGCGCTGGTCGCGGCGATCGTGATCGTCGGCACCGTGGTGCTGTCCCTCGCCGCGTCCTTCGGCCTGTCCGTGCTGATCTGGCAGTACTTCCTGGGCATCGAGTTGCAATGGCTGGTGATCGCGATGTCGGTGATCGTGCTGCTGGCCGTCGGTTCCGACTACAACCTGCTGGTGGTGTCGCGCTTCAAGGAGGAGATCGGCGCGGGTCTGCGCACCGGACTGATTCGTGCCACCGGCGCCACCGGCGGCGTGGTCACCGCGGCCGGGCTGGTGTTCGCGTTCACCATGATCTCGATGATCGCGAGCGACCTGCGCTCGGTCGGCCAGATCGGCACGACGATCGGGCTCGGCCTGTTGTTCGACACCTTCGTGGTGCGCTCCCTGATCACCCCGTCGATCGCGGCGCTACTCGGACGCTGGTTCTGGTGGCCCCTGAAGGTCCGCACCCGTCCCGCTCGCACCGCTGAATCCGCTACCACAACACCGGAATTGGAGATGGCATGACATCCCACCCCTTCACCGACCTGATCACTGTCACCGCCGTCGATGCCGGTACGTTCACCGCCAACATCGACGCCAGATGGACCATCGGCCCCAAGGTGCACGGCGGCTGCATGATGGCAGTGTGCGCCGCAGCCGCTCGACGCAGCGTCCCCGACGCCGCCGAACTGGCACCGATTGCGTTGAGCGCCAACTACCTCAGCGCACCTGACCCCGGAGAGGTCCAGCTCAGCACCACGATCCGCAAACGCGGCCGCCAGGTGAACCTCGTCGAGGTTGAGCTGTCCCAACGCGGCCGAGTCGCCGTGACATGTTCGGTCACGCTCGGGCAGCTCGACACCAAGCCGCCGCGCCATCAGGTGCCACTGGCCGCGACGGCCATGCCGGCCGAGCCACCCGCTGACGCCGTACTGGTCACGCCCGACCATCCCCTTGGCCACGTCGTCCACGTAGCGCAGGGCTGTGACATGCGTCTGGACGCCGCGACGCCGTTCCTCACCGGCGCCGAAGGCGAACCCGTCACTCGGATATGGTTGCGTCCCTTCGCATCCGATGAAGCCGATCCGGATGCGGCCCTGCTCTTCGCGCTGATGGCCGGTGACATCACACCCCCGGTCACGATGAACCGCGGGCATTTCGGGTGGACGCCGACGGTCCAGCTGACCACCTACCTGCGTCGTCGGCCGGCACCCGGTTGGCTGCGCGTCATGGCCAGTTCGACCGTCGTCGGCGACAGCTGGTTCGAAGAGGATCACGTCATCCTCGACGCCAACGGCCAGGTGGTCGTGCAGAGTCGACAAATGGCAATGCTGCCGTTGGGGTCGTAACCCCTACGGCAGCATTGACGTGATCAGTAGGCAGAAACCGCGTTCTCTGCGACCCAACGCTTTTCAACGTCGGAGCCCATGGGCGGCGGAATCAATCCGTTGATCATCCAGAGGTCCTCGCTGGTCTCGTCGACGTGGAACTCCCAGTGCAGGTTGTCGCGACCGTCCAGGTACGGACTCAGGATCGACTTGATCCAGTGCGCAACCCGGTTGCGGTGCTCTTTGTCTGCGGCGCGGCGGGCGATGTGGTCGATGACCACCCGCAGCGCGACATCTGTTTGTTCACCGCCGACATACAGGTCGCCCGAACGGGTTTCATTGAAGATGACGACGACGTAGAACCGCGGCAGCCCGGCCTTCTCGTAGTGATCAGTGATCCGGGACGCCAGCTCGCGCTTATCCTCGGCGGTGAAGAAGTCCGGTGTGTGGTGAATGGTCCACAGCGGCATGGCTTTTCACACTGCCATCGCGAAGGTCAGGTTCTCGACCGGGCCCGACAATGCTGACTTGACACCCACCGAGACGTCGTCGGCCAAGACCTCGACCGCGCCGGATTCCAGGCCGTCGAGGATGCGCGTCGCGATGTCGACGGCGGTGGTCTTGGGTCCGGGGATATCCGCGGCCATGTCGGTCTCGATCAATCCGGCGTGAACGCCAACCACCTGCGTGCCTTGGCCGGCGAGCTCGCCACGCAGCGAGTTGGTGACCGACCAGATCGCCGCCTTGGAGGCGCCGTATGCCGCGCTACCCGCGACCCACGACAGCACCGAGTGCATGTTGACCAGGGCGCCGCCGCCATTGGCCGCCAGGATCGGCGCGAAGGCCCGAGCCACGCGCAGCGGCCCGAAGACGTTGATGTCGAAGGTGGCCTCGATATCGTCGAAACCACCGGTCAGCAGCGAGCCGGGCAACAGGATTCCGGCGTTGTTGAACACGATCTCGGCGTCCGATGCGATGTCCGCGAACGCGGCGACCGACGCCTCCGAACGCACTTCGAGTTCGACGGGGACCACCTCCGGTCGTTCGTCAGTGAACGACGACCGGCCGGTCGAGTAGACCTTGCGCGCCCCCCTGGCCAGCAGTTCGTCCACCAGGGCGGCTCCCAGACCACGCCGACCGCCGGTTACCACGACCACTTTGCCTGCCACTGCGACCACGTGAACCACTCTCCCTTGCTGAATAACGATGTCGTTACTAAGATGGAAGCACGGATATCTGAGTAACGCAAGCGTTATCCAAAAAGAGGGTGTGATGGAGTTCGAAGAACGACTGCGCGACCGCCAGTGGACGATCGGCGATGGCTGCTCGGTGGCCAAGCTGCTGGACTTGCTCAGCACCAAGACGGTGTTCCTCGCGGTCCGCGAGAGCCTTTTCGGCACAACACGATTCGAAGACTTCGTCGACCGGATCGGAACATCGGCGCCCGCGGTGTCCCGCGCTCTCAAGCAGTTGGAAGCTGCGCAGCTGATGGTCCGGGTGCCCTATCAGGAGCCCGGCAAGCGCGTCCGAGACGAGTACCGACTGACCGCGGCCGGAGAAGATCTGCTGCCGGTGTACCTCGCGATGAGCCAGTGGGGCGACAAATATCTGCAGAACGGCCGGGGGCCGCTGTGCTTCGTCGACCGCGAATCCGGAAACCGGGTTGGCGTGATCGTCACCGATGATCCAAATGCTGCCACCGTTTCCGCAGGTGACATCGAGATTCGGGCCAATCGGTAGCGATCTTTGCCTGTTCCGGAATCAGCAACCACCACGTCACCGTTGGAGATGAAATGACTGCGCGCCCGTTCACCGACCTCACCACCGTCACCGCGGTGGGCGATGGCATCTTCACCGCCACCATCGACCCGGTGTGGACCATCGGCCCGAAGGTGCACGGCGGCTGCATGATGGCGGTGTGTGCCGCGGCCGCGCAGCGGGCCATCGGCTCCGAGTCCGAACTGGCTCCGGTAGCCGTGTCAGCCAATTACCTGAATGCGCCTGATCCCGGCGAGGTGCAGCTGACCACGACGGTTCGCAAGCACGGGCGCCAGGTCGCCCTGGTCGACGTGCAGCTGTCGCAGGATGGTCGCGCGGCGGTCAGCTGTGCGGTGACCCTCGGGCCGCTCGACGCCAAGCCGCCGCGTCTGCAGGAATCGCTGGCGGTGTCGTACCTACCGGTCGAACCGCCGGCGGATGCGGTGCGGGTCACCGCGGGCCAGGTGGTCGGCGAACTGGTGCACGTGGCGCAGGGCTGCGAATTCTTCCTGGACGCAGCGACACCGTTCCTCTCCGGCGAAGAGGGCGACCCCGTCAACCGAATGTGGTTGCGGCCCTTCGCCGATGACGAGGCCAATCCCGACACCGCTCTGCTGTTCGCCCTGATGGCGGGCGACATCACTCCCCCGGTCACCATGAATCAGGGGCATTTCGGTTGGACCCCCACCGTGCAGCTCACCACCTACGTGCGCCGGCGGCCCGCACCGGGCTGGCTGCGGGTGCAGGCCAGCTCGACGGTGGTCGGCGAGACCTGGTTCGAGGAAGACCACGTCATCCTCGACTCCACCGGTCAGGTCGTCGTGCAGAGCCGCCAGCTGGCAATGCTGCCCAAGGGCATGTAGGGCTAGGCGCCCAGTTCCACGAGCTGGGCGTCGCCCTGAATCGTCGAGAACTGTTGCCACCACACCCAATCGGTGATCGCTGCCCGCAGGTCGGCCGCATACGGCGCGGTGTACGCGCGGTACAGTGCTGCGGCCTCCTGCAGCCGGCCATAGGCGGCCAGCTTCTCCAGGTGCGCCGTCCGGTAGGTCTCGCCCGTCGTCTGCATCAACGGCCGGATCGATTCCATCCACGCCTTGCCGATGGCCGCCGGGTCCGGCGGTACCAGCTGAACAGGCTGCGGCGGCAGGGCTTCGTGCAGTTGCGCGTCCGGCCATTCGGCGAGCTTCGCCGCCGCCTCGGGCGCGATGATCTCCAGACGGGTACGGCCCTTCATCAGTCCGTCGGTCGGAATATCCTCCGGCGGAATGACTTTCGTCTGCAGGCTACCGGCAAACGGCTGCACTTCCTGCTCGGTGCCGATGACCACCTTCAGCGTCTTCTCGTAGAACGTGCACCACGCCTGGAGCGCGACAAACGGCTCACGAACCCAGCGGCCGCGCTGACCCGCCGGGACATTCTCGTCGGCGCTGACAAAGATGACCTGCGACGGAAGGCACATCCCGTCCGGAATGAACGACACCCCATAGGAATTCGCGGCGATGATCTCTCCATTGGTCGTCACGCCGACCGCCCACACGAAGTTCCACGCCATTGGCGGGATCGACGGCGGAGCGTGCAATGCCGCAGCGATCCGCTCGGCGAACTGCACATCCGCGTCGCCCGCCGACTTGCGCACCAAACCGGCCCGCGCTGCGGCCGCCATCGCGTCGCGCTCGGCCCGCGCCGCCGTCACCGGGATCGGCGCCGCCGCAGCGGCGTTCTGCTGCTGGTTTGCCGACATCGGCGCGACACCTGGGCCACCCGGACCGCCGGCACCCGCACCCGGCTGAGCGACGGGTGCGGCCGGGGACGGCGTCGGAGCCGGACCCAGCGGCGCAGCCGGCGCCGCGCCGGCCGGCGTGCCTGTCGGAGCGGCTGCGGTACTGGCCGACGCTTGTGACACGGGTGCCGAACCTGCGCCGCTGGTGCCGGTAGCTGCACCACCAGTGGCGGCCGGAGTGCCTGACCCCGCGCCTGTCTGCGTCGCTTGCTCGGGAGCCGCGAGAGGAACGGCGTTCGCGGCCGCTGCAAGTGGTTGCGTCGGCAGCTGGCCGAACGGGTTCTTCGGCGTCTGCTGGCCCTGACCTTGCTGTCCGGCTTGCTGTCCAGTGCCTTGCCCTGGCCCCTGGCCTGTCGGGGATCCTGACGGGCTGCCGGAGGCTGAACTGGAAGCAGACGACGCAGAGGTCGCACTGGTCGACGTCGTTCCGGGCGACGGTGAACGCGAACCCGGTGACCCCACCGCCGGGTTGCCGCCAACGACGGAAGGTGCTGACCCACCTGGGGGAGGCGCGCCTGATGCAGCTTGCGCACCGTCCCCGGATTGGGGTGCGGGTATCTGGTTGCCCTGCTGCTTTATTTCAGTCCCAGTAGCCCCCTGACCAGCACCCGAACCGCTGGAATGCGGTTGATTTGGAACGGGATCGTTCTGCTGCTTTATTTCAGTCCCGGTAGCGCCCTGACCAGCACCCGAACCGCTGGAATTCGACTGATTCGACGCAGGATTCTGCTGCTGCACTATTTCGGTCCCGGTAGCCCCCTGACCGCCACCACCGCCCGGCAACTTCCCTGGTAATTGCCCAACCGGCAAACTACTGGGATCGCCAGAATTCCGCGGAGGCGGAGGCGGCATCTCACCTTTCGCGCCAGGAGTGCCAGGCGGGACTCCCAAATCCTGCGCCAACCCGGTGGCACACGCCGCGACCGCGCGAGTGTTTTCGGCGAGACCCGCAGCAGTCAACGCTTGGATCGACTTCATGAACGTTACGGCCGAGTTGAAGAACGTATTGGCCGCTGCCGCATCCCCTGACTGTGCAGCGACGCAACCAGCCGCGAGCATCTGAAGGGCCGCCTTCGCGAATATCTGGCAGAGATGCTCAGTGGTCTCCGCGGTCTGATTCACCGCATTCTTGGTTTGAACCACTGCAGATTCAGCGCGAAACACCTTCCGGGCCGCCGCATAAACAGCCTCGCACGCGTCACCATACGAACCAAGAACGCCTTTGGCCGCCGCCTCCGCAAGCCGACCGGCCTCACCTTCCCAGTCTGCCAACTGCATCCGCTGGTGGGCGTGGTGCGGAATCACCTCACCGTCGAGGCGATCCCCCAAAGACATGAGTCGCACGGCCATATCGTTCAGTGCATTCTCATCAACGTCCGGAAATGCAGGACCCTCGACCGTCTTCGGACCGAAATCACCTGGGTGATACCGCTCAATCGCCATGAATCACCACCATTTCACCGCATCCACCGAGGCAATCTTGCGCTGCGGTGCCCACCCAATCGATGCTCTGTGGGTGATCGGAAATTCGGCAGTTCTTCGAATCACTCATCCGGAAACGGCTCCACAAGCAGCCACCACTACCAAAGGTGATATCTGGCCTGCGAGGTAAATACTTGAATCGCTTGGTTGATATGTCGGCATTGCCTGAACGTAAGTTCGGCGGTATTGAACACCCAGCATGATGAAATCCTGAACGATAGGGTTCGTACTTCGCTGCGCGAGCTTCTCCAGAGCGTCCGCTGTGGATGTCATGACTGGCGCGACCGCATCATTAAGCGACTGCTGTTCAGGCGTCCAATCACTCACCGGAACCTTTGGGTCCGTATTCGCCCAGTTCTTAAAGGCGGTATTCGATAGCAATTGATTAAGCGTCGGTGTCAAATCAGAACAAACGACATCAGGAGTTCCAAATATCCGCTGAGGATTCGCCAAATCACCGATTGGAGCGACGGAATTCGGGGCAGCTAATACTGATGCCATCGGCGCTCTAGCGGCTGCAGAACCCGAAGAAATGGCATCACATACATAGGCAATGGCGCTTCCCGCACTTGATACAGCTTGAGCCAATTTGTCATCAATGGGCGTATATGTCGCGACATTTAAAATCTTGTCCGCGTATGCGCGACCAAATGCAATGAACTGTCCATACAGTTCACGCATCACGCGATGAGTGGTCATCTTCGAGAGGGGCACAGCCTGATCTGCGGCTTTCCGCATCGCTTTAGCCACAGCCTCGTACTGCGCCCGCACCTCTACCGTCCACGCCGACGACGGGAGTGAAGAGTCTCGCTTGCCCCAACCGTTGTCTTCGACGCCAGCGAGCATTACCTGTATCGGATGCCAGGGCGCACACGACGGGTCCTCTGTGATGATCCCAACCGGACCGGTGTCGTTGGCGCTCGCGACGTCCGACGGAGCGGCCGAAGTCTTGGTGCCGCCTCCGCCACCGCCGTTGCTGTCGCCGCTGTTCTTGGTGCACGACACGGCAACCGTGGCCGTCACTGCGATCACCGCGACCAATGACACCGCTCCGATAGCCCACTTAGCGGCGCCGCTCTTCTTCGGCGGAACCGGAGCCGGCCACGGCTGCTGCGGGCCCCACTGCCCACCCGGACCAGGCTGACCTGGCAGAGGCTGGCCCGGCCAGCCACCCGGCTGTTGCGGCGGGGGCGCACCCCACGTCGGCGGTTGCGTCACAGATCGCCCTCCCTCAGAAACTCACAACGCAAAACAGTCAAGACCGAAAATTACACATCAACTGCAGGATTTGCGGCGTGCCGCCCCGACCGGGGCGCAGGTGCGGACGGCGGCACCGGTGCGGTGGGGCCGCTGGTCGGTCCGGCCGCGGCGTGCTTCTTGTCGGCCTCGCGGTCCTTCTTTTCCTCGGCCTTCTCGTCCTGCTTGTCCTCGCGGGCCTTTTCCTCGCCCGGTTTGCGGTCCTCCGGCTTGGCCTGCGGACCACCGGCCCCACCCGCTCCTGTTGCACCAGCGCCACCCTCGCCCGGCTTGCCGCCATCCTTGCCGGCCTGGCCAGCCAGCTGTTGGACCTGCTGCCCGATCTGCTGGGCGGCCTGCATCGCGGTCTGCGGCACCGAACCCAGCGCCTGCATCGCCTGCGCGGGGGCCTGGAAGGCCTGCATCGCCATGCCCATCATCTGGCCGAACTGGCCCATGCCGCCGTCAGCGCCGCCGCCCGATTTGCCTGCGCCGGAAGCCGGATTCAGATTCCCGTCGGCCTTTTGGATCGCCTGCGCGCCGGCGTCGTCCCCGCTCTGGTATGCACCCCGAGCAGACGAGACCTTGCCCGCAAACGCGTGATCGTTGGCCGTCGCCGCCGCGACCTTCTCATTCGCACCGTCGACCAATCCCGGCAGGTAGGAGGAAAGCATCAGGCTGACTGGATCGGCCTTAGCGGGGATGTTCGCCCCCTCCGCGGGCGGCACCGAAGCCGCCGACCACGACATGGTCTCAAGATCGACCTTCAATTCACCGCTCAACGCGTCCACCCCCACTTCTGGACAGTCCCGCATCTGAGATTACCCGCACCGCAGACCGCAGTCCTGCACCAATCTTGCGCAGCGCCGAGTACGGGTTTGCTCAAATCGCGAGCAACAGCGAAAAAGCCCGCTACGCGGCCGAAGTCACGCGGTAGACGTCGTACACGCCCTCGACGTTACGCACCACGTTCAGCACGTGACCGAGGTGCTTCGGATCGCCCATTTCAAAAGTGAAGCGGCTGATCGCAACTCGATCGTTGGAGGTGGTCACAGACGCCGACAGGATATTGACCTTCTCGTCGGCCAGCACCCGCGTGACGTCGGACAACAAGCGGTGGCGGTCCAACGCCTCGACCTGGATGGCTACCAGGAACACCGACGACGGCGACGGTGCCCACTTCACGTCGATGATGCGCTCGGCCTGCTCCTGCAGCGACGTGGCGTTGGTGCAGTCGGTCCGGTGCACGCTGACGCCACCGCCACGGGTCACGAAGCCCATGATGTTGTCGCCGGGCACCGGCGTGCAGCACTTCGCAAGTTTGCACAGCACGCCGGGCGCGCCCGGAACTGCCACGCCCACATCGTCATTCGTGCGGCGCCGCACCGGCATGGTGGCCGGCGTCGACCGTTCGGCGATCTCGTCGGCGGCTTCGTCGTCACCACCGAGCGTGGCCACCAGCCTCTGCACAACGTGCCGGGCCGAGACGTGTCCTTCACCGACTGCGGTGTACAGCGCCGAGACATCTGCGTAGCGCAGCTCGCGGGCCAGTGTGGCCATCAGTTCGGCGTTCATCAACCGCTGCAACGGCATTCCGCTGCGGCGCACTTCACGGGCAATGGCGTCTTTGCCGGTCTCCAGCGCCTCTTCGCGACGTTCCTTGGCGAACCACTGCCGGATCTTGGCCTTCGCCCGCGGTGACACCACGAACGTCTGCCAGTCCCGCGACGGGCCGGCGTTCTGCGCCTTGGAGGTGAAAACCTCGACCACTTCGCCGTTTTCGAGCTTGCGTTCGAGCGCCACCAGGCGCCCGTTGACCCGGGCGCCGATGCAGCGGTGCCCGACCTCGGTGTGCACCGCGTAGGCGAAGTCGACGGGCGTGGAACCAGCCGGCAGCGTGATCACGTCACCCTTGGGGGTGAACACGAAAATCTCTTGCACGGCAAGGTCGTAACGCAGCGACTCCAGGAACTCGCCCGGGTCCGCTGCTTCTCGCTGCCAGTCGAGCAGCTGGCGCATCCACGCCATGTCGTCGATTTCGGTGGCATGGCCACCCGCCGGTAACCCGTTGCGGCCCTTGGCTTCCTTGTACCGCCAGTGCGCCGCGATGCCGTACTCCGCGGTGCGGTGCATGTCGGTGGTGCGGATCTGCACCTCCAGCGGCTTGCCCTCCGGGCCGACGACCGTCGTGTGCAACGACTGATAGACGCCGAACCGCGGCTGCGCGATGTAGTCCTTGAACCGCCCTGCCATCGGCTGCCACAGCGAATGCACGACACCGACCGCGGCGTAACAGTCCCGGATCTCGTCGCAGAGGATGCGCACACCGACCAGGTCGTGGATGTCGTCGAAGTCGCGGCCCTTGACGATCATCTTCTGGTAGATGGACCAGTAGTGCTTGGGCCGGCCCTCGACCGTCGCGTTGATCTTCATCGACAGCAGCGAATTGGCGATCTCGGCGCGCACTTTGGCCAGATAGGTGTCACGCGACGGCGCCCGGTCGGCGACGAGCCGCACGATCTCCTCGTAGCGCTTGGGGTGCAGGATCGCGAAGGACAGATCCTCCAGCTCCCACTTGACGGTCGCCATACCGAGCCGATGAGCAAGCGGCGCAATGACTTCCAGCGTCTCGCGGGCCTTGCGGGCCTGCTTCTCCGGCGGCAGGAACCGCATGGTCCGCATGTTGTGCAGCCGGTCGGCGACCTTGATCACCAGCACGCGCGGATCGCGGGCCATGGCGATGATCATCTTGCGGATGGTCTCGGCCTCGGCCGCCGAACCGAGCACCACCTTGTCCAGCTTGGTGACGCCGTCGACCAGGTGACCGACCTCGGTGCCGAACTCGGCGGTCAGCGCCTCCAGGGTATATCCGGTGTCCTCGACGGTGTCGTGCAGCAACGCGGCGACCAGCGTCGTGGTGTCCATGCCGAGTTCGGCCAGGATGTTGGCCACGGCCAGCGGATGGGTGATGTACGGGTCGCCGGACTTGCGCAGCTGCGGCGCGTGCCGCTCCTCGGCAATCTCGTAGGCACGCTGCAGGATCGCCAGGTCGGCCTTCGGGTAGAACTCCCGATGCACCGCGACCAACGGCTCGAGGACCGGGTTGACCAGGCTGCGCTGAGCGGTCATCCGGCGGGCGAGCCGGGCGCGGACGCGGCGAGATGCACTGACCGTGCCCTTGGCCGTTTCCAGTGACATCCCCGGCGTCGACTCGGGCGGCGCCGATTGAACCTGCGTCACCTTGTCGTCAGCCAACGCCGCACACCTCCTACACCTGGTTTGTCGAGAATAGCCCCTCAGACTACGTACAGGCTGGTGACCGGCAGCGGTTCCAATACAGCACGTCCACCCAAGCCATTCAGCTCCAGCACGACCGCCGCGGCGGTCACCGTCGCACCTGCCGCCTGGAGCAGACGGACCGTCGCAGCAACCGTGCCACCGGTGGCGAGCACGTCGTCTATGACGACAACGCGCCGGCCGGTCAGATCGATCCCGTCGGCGGGAATCTCCAGCGTGGCGGTGCCGTACTCCAGCGCATAGGCCTGGCTGTGCACCGGCGGCGGCAACTTCCCGCCCTTGCGGACCGCAAGGACACCGGTACCCAACCGCGTCGCGACCGCCGCGCCCAGCAGGAAGCCGCGGGCGTCGATACCGGCGACCAGGTCCACGCCGTCGGCCACCTCGGCCAGCGCTGCCGTCACGGCCGCCAGTCCGCGACCGTCGGCCAGCAGCGGCGTCAGATCCTTGAACTGGATACCGGGCTCCGGGAAATCCGGCACCTCACGGACCAGTTCGGCGAAGAGGGTATTCAGGTCACTCATTTGCTCCCCCAACGGTCCATGTTCCAGCCGGCACCCCACCGCGTGGGGTTGGCGCGCACCAACGTCATGTCGTTCGTCACCAGCAGGGTCCGCTGCTGGCGGTACAGCGGCAGGGTCGGCACGTCGCCCCACAGCACCGTCGCCCCTTCGCCGAGCAGGCGCGCCTGCTCCTTGGGATCGGTGGTGATCGCCAGGGCGGCGATGACGCCGTCGACCCGCTCGTTGGCATATCCCGACAGGTTGTTGCCGTTGCCGCTGTGCAAGGCGTACGAATCCACCACCGACGAACCACTGGACCCGCTACCCGCGGCTCCCCCGCCACCGGACAGCAGCACGTCAATGTCGTTGGCGCGCAGGCTTTGTGCGCCCATCGTCGGCGACGCCACCTCCTGCA
The DNA here is from genome assembly GCF_056555145.1 of Mycolicibacterium sp. P4_G11. Lineage (NCBI taxonomy): Bacteria > Bacillati > Actinomycetota > Actinomycetes > Mycobacteriales > Mycobacteriaceae > Mycobacterium > Mycolicibacterium sp. P4_G11. Next base: position 671,318 of record NZ_JBFUJW010000001.1, on the reverse strand, counting down.
CCGTGATGCCGGCAGCGCCGCACGACTTGGTGATCGCGGCGACCACCGACGCCAGCCGGGCATCCGGGCCGCGATAGCCCATCCGCACCGTCAGCGGCTGGCCGTTGACGGCAGTGCGCGCGCCGTCCACGTCGGCGGCGGCGAATTGTCCACTCGCATCCACGTTTTCGGCCACCGCGAGGGAATCGTCAGACGCGGTGTTCAGCCGGGCGTTGCTGACCGGCACCCCGACCGCGGCGGCGATGGCGTCCCGCGGCGTGCAGAGCGCGACGGCGCGGCGTGCACCGGGATCGGCCAGCACGCCCTGCGCCGCGAAGATCAACTGCTGGATGTCATCGGAGGCACTGTCCTTGCGGGTGTAACTCGCCGGCACATCGTCCTTGCCGATCACGCCGGCGGCGACGTCGACGATCTCGGCCTTGCCCGACTTGATCCGGCTCGCCAGGTCGGCGCCGCGCGGTGACACCGTGATCTTGCCGATCACGGGCTTGGCGCCCCACCATTTGTCGTTGGCCGCCAAGGTGATCGAGCCGTCCTTGGCCACCGACGCCAGCTTGTACGGGCCGGCCGACGGGAACCGTTTGAGGTCCGCATCGGGTTTCAGATCCCAGGTGGTGTTCCATGCCTCGGCGATCTTGTCGATGGTCGGTCCGTCGCCCGTTTGCAGCGCCTTCGCCACTCCGCCGTCGCCGAGGCCCAATGCGTCGTCCAGCACGTGCGCCGGCAGCATCGACGTCGCTGCGAACAACTGCCCGTAGTCCGTGACCGCGCGGTCACGGACGAAGACGGCGCGAGCCCGCTTCTGGCCCGGGGTGCAGTCGACGGCGGCGAGATCGGCGTATCCAGCACGGCTGGCCGCGTCGAACGCCGGGAACTGCCCCGACTGCGCGGCCCAGGCCAGCACCATGTCGTCGCAGGTGACGGGCTTGCCGTCGGAGTACACGGCACTGTCGTTGATCTTGTAGTCGAGGGTCAGCGGGGCGCGGCCGACGACAGAGACGGTGCCGAAGTCACGGTCGGCGACCACCTGCCCGTCGGGCCCGCGAAAGTTGAAGCCTGTCTGCACCCGCGAAAAGGCCTGCGGCGCACCGGATGCCGCGCCGACGACCGACGCGGTGTTGTAGGTGGGCAGAGCGCCGTCGACGATGTAGTCGACGGCGTCAGCCGAACTGTCACAACCGGTTAGGCCGAAACCGGCCACCAACATCACCGCACCGGCCAATGCGCGGAACCGCACAGGCATGGTGGGCTAGCCCCGGCTGTTTCGCTTACCCGACGGCTTACCGGTAGGCCGCAAGGGCTTGGCCCCCGGCGCCGGCTTGGCCGGTGCGTCCACCACACCGACCGTCACCTCGTCGCCACCGGAAGTGCCGCGCTCGGTCGACGACTTGCGGCGGTTGAGCACGCGGCGGGTGTGGTTCTTGACCAGGTCGGTGCGCTCGCGCATCGACACCAGCAGCGGAGTCGCGAAGAAGATCGACGAGTAGGTGCCGACGATGACACCGACCAGCTGAACGAGCGCCAGGTCCTTGAGCGTGCCCACGCCCAGCAGCCACACCGCGACCACCATCAGCGAGATGATCGGCAGCGCCGAGATGAGGCTGGTGTTGATGGACCGCATGAAGGTCTGGTTGACCGCCAGGTTGGCCTGCTCGGCGAAGGTCCGTCGAGTGGTGTGCTCGAAGCCGTGGGTGTTCTCCTCGACCTTGTCGAACACGATGACGGTGTCGTACAGCGAGAAGCCCAGAATCGTCAACAGGCCGATCACCGTGGCCGGCGTGACCTCGAACCCGACGAGCGAGTACACACCCGCCGTACTGACCAGGTCGAACGCCAGTGAGGCCAATGCCGCCAACGCCATGTACCGCTCATAGCGAATGGTGATGTAGATGGCGACGATGACGACGAACACCACCAGCGCGATCAACGCCTTCTTGGTGATCTGATCACCCCAGGTCGACGAGACCGCGGAGTCGCTGATCACGTTCTTGGAGGCCTTGCCGTCCTCGCCCTTCGGCTGGAACGCATCGAACAGCGCGTTGCGCAGCTTCTCGGTGTCCGCGGTCGACAGCGTCGAGGTGCGGATCTGCAGGGTGGCCGAGTCGCCGTTACCGACCCGCACGACCGACTCCGGCGCGTGGCCGAGGGTCTTGCTGAAGACGTCCTCGACGCCCTGCGGGGTGGCAGTGGCACTGACACCCGCGACGGGCATGGCGACCTTGGTACCGCCCTCGAAGTCGATACCGAAGTTGAATCCACGGATACCGATGCTGGCGATCGCGATGAGCATGATCAGCGCGCTGATCGCGTACCACATGCGGCGCTTGCCGATCACCTCGAAGGCGCCGGTACCGGTGTAGAGCCGGACGAAGAAGCTGTGGTGCGGCAGGTTGCCGTCCGGCTCCGAGGCAGTGGTTTCCGCGACCTCGGTGGCCGAATCCTCTTCGGCCGCAGCCGATTCGGTCAGCTCCAACTCGGTGTCATCTGCTGAATGCTTCGACATATCGGTGTTACCCCCGTCCCGTCAGGCTGGCCGCTCGCCGTTCGCGCGCAATCTGCTGCACGGCGCCGAGGCCGTTGTACGAAGGCTTGGCCAGGGTGGCCGACTTTGATGCCAGGAAGACCAGCGGCCAGGTCACCAGGAACACCACCACGACGTCGAGGATCGTGGTCAGGCCCAAGGTGAACGCGAAGCCCTTCACCTGGCCGACGGCCAGGACGTACAGCACCAGGGCGGCCAGGAAGGTCACCGCGTTGCCGGACAGAATCGTCTTGCGGGCCCGGGCCCAACCGCGCGGCACCGCCGAGCGGAAGCTGCGGCCTTCCCGGATCTCGTCCTTGATGCGTTCGAAGAACACCACGAACGAGTCGGCGGTCGTACCGATACCGATGATCAGACCGGCGATACCGGCCAGGTCCAGCGTGTAGTTGATGTACCTGCCCAGGAGCACCAGGATCGCGAACACCATGGCGCCCGACGCGACCAGCGACAGCGCGGTCAGGACTCCGAGGACCCGGTAGTAGGCCAGCGAGTACAGCAGCACCAGACCGAGGCCGATCAGACCGGCCCAGAGCCCGGCGCGCAACGACGTCAGACCCAGGGTGGCCGACACCGTCTCAGCCTCGGACGACTCGAACGACAGCGGCAGCGAGCCGTACTTCAGCACGTTGGCCAGGTCCTTCGCCGTGGTGGCGTTGAAGTGGCCGGTGATCTGCGTGCGTCCACCCGGGATCGCTTCCTGGATGGCCGGGGCGCTGACCACCTGGGAGTCGAGAACGAAGGCGGTCTGGGTGCCGATGTTGGCGGCGGTGAAGGTGGCCCAGACGTCGGCGGCCTTCTCCTTGAACGTGACGTCGACGACGTACTCGCCCTGCTGCTGATTCAGGCCCGACGACGCGTCCTTGATCTCGTCGCCGCTGATGATCGACTTGTCCAGCAGGTAGACCTCTTTGTGGTCCTTGGAGCAGGTCACGAGCGGCAGGTTCGGGTCGTCGTTGCCGGCCAGCACGTCCTGCTGGTCGCAACGGGTGGCCTGGAACTGCAGCGCGAGCAGCTGGATCTGCGGCTGCGTGCTCTGACGCAGGGCCTTCTCATCGGCGATGCGCTGAGCCAACTCGGCCTTGGGGCCGTGCGCATCGGGCGCGCCCGGTGCCGGAGCACCAGGGGCGGGGGCACCCGGAGCCGGAGCACCAGGAGCGGGTGCGGCCGGAGCGCCAGGCGCGGGCGCGCCGGGTTCTGCGGGCGCGGGCGCCGGAGCAGTCGGGCTGTCCGACGGTGCCGGGGTCGGCTCCTCGGGGAACGGCCGCGGCTGCGGGGCCGGCGCGGGCGCCGGAGCGGTGGATGCCGGGTGCGCGGGCACGCCCGGCGTCGGCTGGGTGACCGGGGCCTCGGGCTCGGCCGGGGCGATCAGCGGCGGCATACCGCCGCCGCCGGGACCACCGGGCATCGGCAGGATGCCCGGAGGCAGACCAGGAGCTCCGGGAGCGCCAGGTGCGCCGGGAGCCGGCGCGGCGGGCTTCGCGGGCTGCGCGCCCTGAGCCGGGATGACGTGCACGACGGGCCGGATGTACAGCCGCGCGGTCTGGCCCAGGTTGCGGGCCTCGCTGCCGTCCTGGCCGGGCACGGTGATGATCAGGTTCGAACCGTCGATCACGACCTCAGAGCCGGAGACACCGAGACCGTTCACCCGGGAGCCGATGATCTCCTGGGCCTGGATCAGCGCCTCGCGGGTGGGTGTCGAGCCGTCAGGGGTACGTGCTGTCAGGGTGACCCGGGTACCGCCCTGCAGGTCGATGCCCAGCTTGGGCTTGGCCTGCTTGTCGCCGGTGAGAAACACCAGTAGGTAGGCACCGACGAGCAGCGCCAGGAAGAACGACAAATAGCGGTATGGGTGCACCGGCGCCGAAGACGATGCCACGGTTCTAGGGTCTCCTTGAGATCGGTACGGTCAGCCCCGCAAAGGGTACGTGCTGGTGCGGGAATGTCAGCCTTCGGTCTTCGGCGCGCCCTCTTCGGCCGACGCCGCAGTCAATTCTTCGGAGTCCTCAGCCGAGTCCTCAGTGGCCTCGATGCGGTCGCGCACGGCCAGCTTCATCCAGGTGGTGACGACGCCGGGGGCGATCTCCAGATCCACGTTGTCGTCGTCGATCCGGGCGATGGTGCCCAGCAGACCGGAGGTGGTGTGCACGCGGTCGCCGACATTCAGCGAGTTGTGCAGGTCGATGGTGGCCTGCATCTGCTTCCGCTGACGCCGCGATGCGAAGAACATGAACGCACCCATGACCAGGAGCAGCGGCAGAAAGACAACCAAATCCATGACAGCGAAAATCTTTCGTTCTGTTGAGTCTGTGAACAGGCAGGCGAGCCGGACCAGCCGATCGCCGTGCCGCGGTACTGACCAGTGTGCCATCACGGACGTCAGTGCCCGCAACCGGCGCAATCGCTGACCCGCCGAAACGGCAGGCGCCTAGCGCGTGGCGGGGTATCCGACGGGCAGCAGCACGTCGCCCGACGTGGTGCGGAAGTAGACCTGCCATTGGTAGTAGCCGGCGAACGCGGCGGGATCGGCGGCCAGCACCGCCGCGTAATCGTTGACCGCGCGGACATAGGCGCCGGAATGGTTGTAGTGGTGCACGGCGCGGTCGTGGTCGGCGGCGAAACCGTTGGCGGCCAGGTAGCGACCGGCCGCCAGGATCGAATCACGGGGTGCGCGGATGTCGCCGGAGCCGTACGCGGCGAACGTCGACGGCAGGAACTGCATGGGGCCCTGCGCCCCGGCCGTACTGTCGCCGTTGATCCGGCCGAACCGCGACTCGATCAGGTTGATCGCCGCGAGGTAGGTCCAGTCGACCCCGGAGGCCGCCTCGGCGTCGCGGTAGTAGCCGAGCAGTTCGTCGGCGGGCGCCGGCGGCTGAATGGTCCACGGCGGGATGGCGTCGCGCGGCGGTGTCATGCCGAACAGCTGGCGGCCGGCGTCGACGTTGCGGTCGTAGGCCGCGGCCAGCGTCGGCGGGATGCGCGGGGCGATGACCGCATCCCACTCCGGATGCCGGGCGATCTCGCGGTACGCCGTCTGTTGCCGGTGCGCAGCGGCGATCAGTGCGGGTTCCGGCGTCGCCGGATCGCGCACGGCCTGTTCGTCGGCGACCAGGCCGTCGGCGAGTTGCACCGGGTCAGGACCGGGATCCGCGGCAGACGTGCCGCCACCGGTGAACGCCAGCACGACGGCAACAACGACGGTCGCGCAGCGGTGGATCACCCCAGGGATCCGATCAGCAACGCCGCGATGCCGAGCACCGGCAAGGTGCCCTGGGTGATGGCCGCCCGCGCCTTGTCCGGGGACGACAGCAGCAGCACCAGCGCCGCGGCGGCCATGGACCCGATGCCCGCGAAGATCAGCGCCAGGCCGATTCCCTTGCACCCCATGATGATTGCCGCGATCCCGACGGCGGTGACGATGGCCAGGAACAGGTTGTAGAACCCCTGGTTGAAGGCCAGCTCCTTGGTGTCCACCGCCTGCTGCTCAGTGAGGCCGAAGGTGGCCCTGGTCCGCGGTGAAGTCCAGGTGAGCGACTCCATCACGAAGATGTACACGTGCAACAGCGCGGCCAGGCCGGCAACGATCAACCCTGCAGTCAGCATGGGTCCTATTCAAACAGCCCGGACTGCCCAAATCCGTTTATCGGCGGTTGCAGGCCCAGATGCGTCCATGCCTGCGGGGTCGCCACGCGCCCCCGTGGAGTCCGCGCGATCATCCCCGCCCGCACCAGGAACGGCTCGCACACCTCCTCGACGGTGGTGGCCTCCTCCCCGACCGCGACCGCCAACGTCGAGACACCGACCGGCCCGCCCCCGAAACTCTTTGTCAGAGCGGTCAATACGGCGCGATCCAGCCGATCCAGGCCGAGCTCGTCGACGTCATACACCGCCAGCGCCGCCTTGGCGACGTCGCGGGTGATGACGCCGTCCGCGCGGACCTCGGCGTAGTCACGGACCCGGCGCAGCAGCCGGTTGGCGATACGGGGCGTGCCTCGGGACCGCCGGGCCACCTCGGCGCCGGCCTCCACACCGAGCTCGATACCGAGGATGCCGGCCGAACGGGCCAGCACGCGCTCCAGTTCGGGCGGTTCGTAGAAGTCCATGTGCGCGGTGAAACCGAACCGGTCGCGCAGCGGGCCGGTCAACGCGCCCGACCGGGTCGTCGCGCCGACCAGGGTGAACGGCGCGACCTCCAGCGGAATCGACGTCGCCCCCGGGCCCTTGCCGACCACCACGTCGACCCGGAAGTCCTCCATGGCGAGGTACAGCATCTCCTCGGCGGGCCGGGCGATGCGGTGAATCTCGTCGATGAACAGGACGTCGCCCTCGACCAGGTTGCTGAGCATGGCGGCCAGGTCACCGGCACGTTCCAGGGCGGGGCCCGAGGTGACGCGCAGCGAGGTACTCAGCTCGGCGGCGATGATCATGGCCAGCGACGTCTTGCCGAGACCGGGCGGGCCGGACAGCAGGATGTGGTCGGGTGTGCCGCCGCGGTTCTTGGCGCCTTCGAGGACCAGTTGCAGCTGTTCCCGGACCCGGGGCTGGCCGATGAACTCGCGCAGCGACTTGGGCCGCAGGCTGGCGTCGACGTCGCCTTCACCGACGGTCAGCGCGGGTGAGACGTCCCGCTCGTCGGGTTCGACGCCGTCGTCCTCGAACCGGCTCACTTCTTACCCAACATCGACAGGGCCGACCGCAACGCGGTCGCGGTGTTGGCCTCGGGATCGTTGGCCAGCACCTTGTCGGTGGCCTCTTCGGCCTGCTTGGCCGGAAAGCCAAGTCCGATAAGGGCTTCCACGACGGGACCGCGAATGGAATGCCCGCCGGCAACACCGACGCCGGCACCTGCCGTCGCGCCGATCTTGTCGCGCAGTTCCAGGACCATGCGCTCGGCGCCGCGCTTGCCGATGCCGGGCACCCGGGTCAGCGCCGTGACGTCACCATCGGCCAGGGCCTGCCGCAACGTCGGGGCGTCATAGACCGCCAACGTCGCCAGCGCGATCTTCGGACCGACGCCGGACACCCCGAGCAGGACGTTGAACAGGTCCCGGGCGTCGGAGTCGGCGAAGCCGTACAGCGTCTGGGAATCCTCGCGCACGATCATCGCGGTGATCAGTCGGGACTCGGCGCCGCGGCGCAGGGTGGACAGGGTCGACGGGGTGGCCATGATCTTGTAGCCGACGCCGGCTGCCTCGATCACCGCGTGATCGAGTGCGATGTCGATGACCTCGCCACGGACCGATGCGATCATGCGCGCGCCGCCTTCACCTTCGCTGCGTACTGCTTCTTGAATTCGGCCGCCTTGGCCTCCGCCTCGGCCATCCGGGCGATCATGGGCGCCCGCCAGCAGTGGCAGATGGCCAGAGCCAGGGCGTCGGCGGCGTCGGCCGGAGTTGGTTTCTGTTGCAGCCCAAGAATTTTGGTGACCATGGTGGTGACCTGAGCCTTGTCCGCGCGACCGTTGCCGGTGACTGCGGCCTTCACCTCACTGGGCGTGTGGAAATGCACGTCGATCCCCCGCCGCGCCGCCGCCAGCGCGATGACGCCGCCGGCCTGCGCGGTGCCCATCGCGGTGTTCGCGTTCTGGTTGGCGAACACCCGCTCGATGGCGATGACGTCGGGACGATGCGTGTCCATCCAGTGCTCGACGGTGTCGCTGATGGTCAGCAGCCGGCGGTGCAACTCGACGTCGGACGGGGTACGCACCACGTCGACATCGAGCGCGGTGACCTTGCGCCCTGTGCCTCCCTCGACCATCGAGAGGCCACAGCGCGTCAGACCGGGGTCGACGCCCATCACCCGCACGCCTACTCCTCACTAGATCCCGAACAGCTGTTCGATAGCTTAGCGGGCAGCGGCGACAGGACGCGCCAGGGACACGCTCAGATCTGGAAGTAGCCGGACCGCGAGCCCCGCTGAATCTCCTGAGCCAGCTCGGCGATGCGCGCTTCGGACGCTCCCCACCAGCGGACCAGTTCACGGTCCGCCTGGACGCCCTCGCGTTCGACGATGATCGACCAGCGTGCCCCGAACAGCTTGGCCAGCAGCCAGAACGGCCAGACCAACAGGAACGGCAACACCAGCGCGACTGCCAACCAATCCAGCAACGCGAAGTCGAGCGCGTCGAGCGCGTCCGAGTACGGCCACCAGCGCCGACGCACGCGCCACTGCGTCCCGTCGGGGTCCTTGACTACCGGCATGCCGAAGCCGACTACTCCTCGTCGAGCTGCGCGGCGACGTCGTCGGGGATGTCGACGTTGGTGTAGACGTTCTGCACGTCGTCACTGTCCTCGAGGGCGTCGACCAGTTTGAACACCTTGCGGGCGCCCTCGATGTCGACCGTGACCGACACCGACGGCTGGAAACCGGACTCGGCCGAGTCGTAGTCGATGCCGGCGTCCTGCAGTGCGGTGCGCACGGCGACCAGGTCGGTCGGCTCGCAGATCACTTCGAACGCCTCACCAAGGTCGTTGACCTCTTCGGCACCGGCGTCCAGGACGGCCATCAGCACGTCGTCCTCGGTCTGGCCGTTCTTCTCCAGGGTGATGATGCCCTTGCGGGAGAACAGGTAGGACACCGAACCGGGGTCGGCCATGTTGCCGCCGTTGCGGGTCATGGCGACGCGGACCTCACCGGCGGCGCGGTTGCGGTTGTCGCTCAGGCACTCGATCAGCACCGCGACACCGTTGGGGCCGTAGCCCTCGTACATGATGGTCTGCCAGTCGGCGCCACCGGCTTCTTCGCCGGCACCGCGCTTGCGCGCGCGCTCGATGTTGTCGTTCGGGACCGAGGTCTTCTTGGCCTTCTGGATGGCGTCGTACAGCGTCGGGTTGCCACCGGGGTCACCACCGCCGGTGCGCGCCGCGACCTCGATGTTCTTGATCAGCTTGGCGAACTCTTTACCTCGGCGCGCGTCCTTTACGGCCTTCTGGTGCTTGGTTGTCGCCCACTTGGAATGGCCGCTCATGCGTGTCCGCCCTCTTTCTGATCAAACGTCAGCTGACCAGTTTACGTGGACGGGTGACGCGCCCTGACCGGCCTGGTCGATCGCAGAATCGGAGGCTATTTCTTGACCGGTTGCGTCAGGTTGTAGACGGTGTCGGAACCGACCTTCAGCGGCGCGAAGTTGGCGCTCACCCAGTCGGCGATGTCACTGTGCGCGTCGGCACCCCAGTGCCCCTTGGCGTCGGACACGATGTAGTACGCCACTTCGTGATCGGCCACGTAGGACTGGAATTGCTGCAGCGTCGGCGCCGGGTCGCTGCCGCCGAACCCGCCGATCGCGATGACGGGCGTGCGGGTGTCGAGCTCCAGACCGGCAGCCGGCGACGACCGGTCGATCGCGGCGGACCACTTCGTCGTGGTGGCCTTGAGCAGCGCGTTCAGTTGGGGGTTGTCGTCACGCTGGCCGAAGCCGCCGTGTCCCTTGTCGTCCTTGTCCGCCGGGCCGACGGACGGGCCGCCACCGAGATGCGGCTGACCGAAGGTCGCAAGCGAGTAGGCCACCGATCCCCCGGCCGCGCCGAACATCGCGAGACCCAGCGCCAGCGTCGCGAAGCGCTTGCGGTTGTCCCCGGCACCGGCCCACACGAGTGCCGCGGCGCCGACAATGGCGGCGACCAGGAGCACCCAGCGCAATGCGGGCAACCAGTCGGCGTTACGGCCCAGGATCACGAAACCCCACACCCCGCTGGCCAAAAGGACTGTCGTCAAACCGATCCGGTGGAACAGGGAATCCCGGCGGCGCCAGAACTCGATGACGAAGATCGCGAACATCGCGGCCATCGCCGGAGCCAGCGCGAGGCAGTAGTACGGGTGCACGTTGGTCTTCATGAAGCTCAGCACCAGGCCGACGCTCACCAGCCAGCCGCCGAACAGGATGGCGCCGGCGCGGACCCGATCGGTGCGGGGCGCCCGCCCGCGAGAGATCAGCACCAGCACGGTGGCCAGTAGCGCGGCCGGCACCAGCCAGCCGATCTCGAAGCCGAACTCGCCGGTGAACAATCGCGGCAGGCCCTGGGTCTGATCGCCGAAGCCGCCGTGGTGCCCTGCCGTTTTCATCGCCTCGCCGGCGGCATGCCCGGCGTGCTCACCGGTGAGCGTGTGCACGGTCGACGGCTTGTCGGGGTCGGTCTTGCCCATGTGGTTCTTGCCGAGCACGCGACCAAAGCCGTTGTAGCCCAACACCAGATTCATGAAGCTGTTGTCGGTCGAGCCCGCCATGTACGGGCGCGACGACGCAGGCCACTGGATCGTCAGCACCACAAACCAGCCGGCGGAGACGAGCAGCGCGCCCAACGCACCCAGCAGGTGCCACAGCCGGCTGCGCAGCGCGACCGGCGCGGCGATCAGGTAGGTCAGACCGAGGGCCGGCGCCACCATCACGCCTTCGAGCATCTTGGCCAGGAACGCGAACCCGAGTGCGACACCGGCCAGCGCCATCCATTTGGCGCCCTTGTCGTTCAACGCCCGGACGGTGAAGTAGGCGGCCAGCGTCATCAGCAGCACCATGGCCGCGTCCGGATTGTTGAAGCGGAACATCATCGCGGACACCGGGGTCAGGGCGAGAACCGCGCCGGCGAGCAGGCCGGCGGCCGGACCACTGATCCGTCGTACCGCGGCGTAGAGCAGCCAGACCGAGCCGACCGCCATCAGCGCCTCGGGGATCAGCATGCTCGCGCTGCTGAAGCCGAAGATCTGGCCGGACAGGGCCATCACCCACTGCGACAGCGGCGGCTTGTCGACGGTGATGACGTTGTTCGGGTCGATGGACCCGAACAGCAGCGCCTCCCAGTTCCGCGAACCGGCCCACACCGCGGCGGCGTAGAACTGGTTGCCCATGCCGTTGACGGTGATGTTCCACAGGTAGCCGATCGCGGTGACGATCAGGAGCAGGGCCAGCGCCGAGCGCTCACCGGTCTTGGTGGCGAGACTCCAGCGACGCGGCGCCGGGGTCTGCGGCTCGTCCGTCGGGGCGTCCAGAACGGCAGCGGATGTCGTACTCACCCGACCATTAAGGCAGCTCCAGCTATGGCCGAGCTGTGAAGCCGGCGAGCCACCGCTATGACTTGGGGATAGCCCCGCACTAGATGAATCTGCTCACAATCAGCAGATTCATCGCCAGCATATCCAGTGAACACTCGTACACTCACCGCATGGACGACCCCACTGCCAGCGAAGCCGGCGCCCTCGCCGAGCTCGGCCTCAATGAGCTGGGCACCGCCGTCGATGGCATCCACAAGATCCAGCGCGCCATCTCCGAGCGGGTGTTCCGGCTGGTGGGCTTCGGCGTCGGCCCGGCCGCCAAGCCCGTGAAGATCGTCTACGACGCCATCACCGACGGCGTCTACTCCACCATCAGTCACACGATGACGACCGCCGCGCCCATCGCCGGCAAGGCAGTCCACGGACAGGCCGCCGGCAAGCTGTCAGATCACGCCGGTGGCGCCCGGGTGCTCGGCGCGCTGCAAGGGTTCATCGGCGACAAGCTCCACGAGCAGGGCTCTGTCCTGGCGACCACCATGTCGGTGCGCGTCGAGGGCCGGCCGGTGGCTCTCGAGCCCGACAGCCTGCGGGCTGCCTATCCCGCCGCGACAGGCGACATCGTGGTGTTTCTCCACGGTTTGATCGAGACCGAGGCGTTCTGGGCGCTCGGCAAGCGGCCGACGTACAGCCAGCGGCTCGGGGCCGACATCGGCATCACCGGTGTCGAAATCCGCTACAACACCGGGCTGCACATCTCTGACAACGGCCGGCTGCTCGCCGAACTGCTGGACCAACTGGTGGCCGCGTGGCCGGTCCCGGTGACGACGATCTCGCTGGTCGGCCACTCGATGGGCGGCCTGGTGATCCGGTCGGCCTGCGCGGTGCCCGACCGGTCGTGGGTGGAGCGGGTGCGCACCGTCGTCACGCTCGGCACCCCGCATACCGGCGCCCCGCTGGAGAAGGTCGCGCATTTCGGGTCGGCGGCGCTCAGCGCGCTGCCCGAGACCCGACCGTTCGGCAGCCTGTTGCGGCGGCGCAGCACCGGGATCCGCGACCTGCGGTTCGGCTCCCTCGACGAACGCGACTGGCGCGACCGGGATGCCGATGCCCTGCGCGCCGAGGCGCAAACCGACGTCCCGCTGCTCGACGGGGTCGACTACTACTGCGTGAGCGCGACCCTCGCCCGCACGCCGGCCAACCCGATCGGCTGGGTGCTCGGCGACGGACTGGTGCAGGTGCGCAGCGCGCAAGGCCGAAGCAAGAAGCGCGACATGGGATTTGCGCGCGACAACCGCCTGCACCTACCGGAGGCGAACCATTTCACCCTGCTCAACGACGAACGGATCTACGACCGGCTGCGCGTCTGGCTGGCGTGATCTGTGCACGAAAATCCGCGGTGGGCGCGGAAAATCGTGCACAAAATCGCGCTACAGGGAGTCGACGAAGAGCTTGTGGATGCGGCGGTCGCCGGTGACCTCGGGATGGAACGACGTGGCCAGCATGCGGCCCTGACGGACCGCGACGGGATGGCCGGCCGCGCGGGCCAGCACCTCGACGTCGGGGCCTACGCGCTCGACCCACGGCGCCCGGATGAACACCGCGTGCACCGGATCGTCCAGCCCGACGAAGTCGAGGTCGCCTTCGAAGGAATCGACCTGACGGCCGAAAGCGTTGCGCCGCACCGTCATATCGATCCCACGCAGCGGCAGGGCCTCGCGCCCCGGCACGCCCGCGTCGTTGATCTCGGTGGCCAGCAGGATCATTCCGGCGCAGGACCCGTAGCAGGGCATGCCCGCCGCCAGCCGGGCGCGCAACGGCTCCAGCAGTTCCAGCTCGCGCAGCAGATGACTCATCGCGGTGGATTCGCCGCCCGGAATCACCAGGGCGTCAACCGCATTCAGCTCCGTGAGGCGGCGGACCGTGGACACCTCGGCACCTGCGTCACGCAGGGCAGCCAGATGCTCTCGGGTGTCCCCCTGCAAGGCCAGGACACCGACGTGCGGGCTCACTCGGCCGGTGGGACGAAACCACGCTGGTAGCGAGTCAGCCCCTCCTGCATCACAGCGGCCACCATCTCGCCGTACTGGTTGAAAATCTTGCCCTGGGTCAGCGCACGGCCGCCGCACGCCGACGGCGACGACTGGTCGTACAGCAGCCATTCGTCGGCCCGGAACGGCCGCATGAACCACATGGCGTGGTCCAGCGAAGCGATGTTCATATGTTTGCGTGCCTCAAGATGATTCACCTGCGCCGAACCCAGCAGGGTCAGGTCGCTCATGTAGGCCAGGGCGCAGATGTGCAGGACATGGTCGTCGGGCAGCGGGTCGCGGTGCCGGAACCAGACCTGCTGCTGCGACGCCTTGCCGGGCACCCGGGCCACCTGGTCGCGCGGCACGATGCGCACGTCCCACTCGGCGAACTGGGCGAACCCGGCGTCGTCGAACGCGCCGGCGGACCGGAAGCCCTTCGACAGATCGGGCGGCGGCGGCACCGGCATGACGTCCTGATGCTCGATGCCGGACTGATCGGTCTGGAAGGACGCCGACATCGAGAAAATGGTCTCGCCGTGCTGGATGGCACTCACGCGGCGGGTACAGAACGACCCACCGTCGCGAATGCGCTCCACCATGTACACCGTCGGTGCGCGGGCGTCACCGGGACGCAGGAAGTACCCGTGCAGCGAGTGCACCTGGTACTTCGGTTCCACGGTGCGCACCGCGGACACCAACGACTGACCGGCTACGTGGCCACCGAAAGTGCGCTGCAGGAAACCCGATTCCGGGCTGAAGACACTGCCGCGATAGATGTTGACCTCGAGTTGCTCGAGGTCGAGTATCTGCTCGATTGCCACGTGTTGGTTTTACCAGCCCCGCTCGGCGAGCCGATGCGGCTCCGGCACATCCTCCACGTTGATGCCGACCATGGCCTCGCCCAGACCGCGCGACACCTTGGCCAGCGTGTCGGGGTCGTCGTAGAACGTCGTCGCCTTGACGATGGCCGCGGCGCGGGCCGCCGGGTCGCCGGACTTGAAGATGCCCGAGCCGACGAACACGCCCTCGGCGCCCAGCTGCATCATCATCGCGGCGTCGGCCGGGGTGGCGATGCCACCGGCGGTGAACATCGTCACGGGCAGCTTGCCGGCCCGCGCGACCTCGACCACCAGCTCGTACGGCGCCTGCAATTCCTTTGCGGCAACGTACAGTTCGTCCTCCGACAGCGACGACAGCCGACGGATTTCGCCGCCGATCTTGCGCATGTGCGTGGTGGCGTTCGAGACGTCACCGGTGCCGGCCTCACCCTTGGAACGGATCATGGCCGCGCCCTCGTTGATGCGGCGCAGCGCCTCACCCAGGTTGGTGGCGCCGCACACGAACGGCACGGTGAACTTCCACTTGTCGATGTGGTGGGTGTAGTCGGCCGGGGTCAGCACCTCGGACTCGTCGATGTAGTCCACCCCGAGGCTCTGCAGAATCTGCGCCTCGACGAAGTGGCCGATGCGGGCCTTCGCCATCACCGGGATGGTGACGGCGTCGATGATGCCCTCGATCATGTCCGGATCGCTCATCCGCGAGACGCCGCCCTGCGCGCGGATATCGGCGGGTACGCGCTCGAGCGCCATGACGGCTACGGCGCCTGAGCCTTCGGCGATACGTGCCTGCTCGGGTGTGACGACGTCCATGATGACGCCGCCCTTCAGCATCTCGGCCATGCCGCGCTTGACCCGGGCTGTGCCCGTCTGACCGCTGTTATCCGCTGCGGTATCCACTGCAATCTCCCTCAAGAATTTGGTACACGCCAAGTCTAGTGGCCGGTCCAAATCGGTTATCCGCGCAGGTCACCCGACGTCATCGGATCGGCTGAGGCTCCGGGCCCGCCAGTCCCAATTCGCGCTTGCCGTCCGCCAATTCGCCTGCGAGCGAAAGGTATTCACCGAGCTGCAATGGATAGACAATCTCACCATCTGCGGCCAGCCGAGCGATGACCGCCGCGTCGCACCAGCGATGAGCGTGGATCGACTGCCGTTCCACCGTGGTGTGGCCACTGGTCACCGGTTCGAAGCGTGAGGTGCGGTACACGAAGAAGAACTCCTCGCTGCGGATCACAGATCCGTTGAACTCGAACACCGCCTCGCGACGCCACACCGGGCCGGTCAGGTCGGCCGGGTCGACCTTCAGTCCGGTCTCCTCGGCGATCTCCCGGGCGGCGGCGTCGGGCAGCGACTCGTCCGGTTCGACCGCTCCCCCGACGGTGAACCACCACCGCGGCGCCATCAGCGGGTCGGCGGCCGGGTCGCTGCCGCAGAACAGCAGGACCTGCCCGTCCTGGTCCAGCAGCACCACCCGGGCCGACGTGCGTCGACCGGCGCCGGCCTCGTGCCGCGAGGCCCGTTCGACGATCTCGAAATACGTTGGCATGGCGGCGGTTCCGCCCAGATGCAGCCAGCGCACCAGGGTTCGCTCGCGCAGCGCCAGGGTGTCACGGACAGCGTCGTTGTGGAAGCGGCGGGCCAGCAACACGCGGGCCTCGGCGTCAGCGAGCTCGGCGACCAACGACACGGGGATGGACGCCGGATCGACCTGCGCCAGGGCCGCCGACAGTTCGTTCTCGGCGGCCTCGCGGGCCGCCCGGGGTGCCAGTTCTGCGTCGGCCGCGAGCCCTGCCAGCCGGCGTCCGGCCGGGCGGGACCCGTACGCATCGACGGCGACAGCCCGGGCCACCACCGCCCGCCGCGCCAGCGCCCCGTCCAGGGCCTGCCACGACAGGTCGTAGCGCACGTGCAGCCGGTCCAGCCGGTGCGCGGTCTGATATGCCCAGACCACGGTGATCAGGACCGTCAGCGCCAGCCAGACCAGCGCGATCCAAAGGAACCAGTGCACGCCGGTCATTTCTTCTTCGCGCAAGCGCTCATCAGGCCTCCACCCGGACCTTCGTCCCCGACCCGGCCACCGTCTCGTAGACCAGCATGATCTGCTGCGCGACCACCGACCAGTCGTAGCGGCGCACCGCCTGGGTGGCTGCCTCGGCGTATCGGCGGCGGGCCGCGTCGTTCGACAACATCTCGACCAGCGCATCGCCGAGCGCCTCGGCGTCGTCGACAGGTACCAGTCGGCCCGCCTCGCCCTGATCGAGCACGCGCCGGAAGGCATCCAGATCGCTGGCCACCACGGGGGTGCCCGCGGCCATGGCCTCGACCAGCACGATGCCGAAACTCTCGCCGCCGGTGTTCGGGGCGCAGTAGACATCGGCGCTACGCATGGCCGACGCCTTCTCGGCGTCGTCGACCAGGCCGAGGAACCTCAGGTGCCCCGCGTGCTCGCCGACGGTCTCCTTGAGCGCGTCCTCGTCGCCGCGGCCGACGATCAGCACCTCGACGTCCGGGCAGGCAGCCACCAGTTTGGGCAGCGCACCGACGAGCACCTGCATGCCCTTGCGCGGCTCGTCGAACCGGCCGAGGAACAGCACGGTGCGGCCGGGCCGCGGATAGCCGGGCAGCAGCGGGGCGTGGTCGAACGCCGACACGTCGACGCCGTTGGGAATCTCCACGGCGTCCGAGCCGAGGGCCTCCATCTGCCAGCGCCGCGCCAGATCGGACACCGCGATGCGGCCCATGATCTTCTCGTTCCAGGGCCGCAGAATCCCCTGAAAGACGTTGAGCGTCAACGATTTCGTGGTCGAGGTGTGGAACGTCGCGACGATCGGTCCGCTGGCCACCATCAGCGCCAGCAGTGACAGGCTCGGCGCGTTGGGCTCGTGCAGGTGCAGCACGTCGAACTCGCCGTCGATGATCCAGCGCTTGACCATCCGGCGTGTCGCGGGGCCGAACCGCAGCCGCGCCACGGACCCGTTGTACGGGATGGGCACGGCCTTGCCGCCGGAGACGACGTAGTCGGGCAGGTCGGCGTGCGTCTCCGCCGACGACGGTGCCAGCACGCTGACCTCGTGGCCGTAGCCGCGCATCACCTCGGCCAGCTGCAGCACGTGTGCCTGAACGCCACCCGGTACGTCGAACGAGTACGGGCACACCATGCCGATGCGCATCAGTCGTTCCCGGCCAACCGGGCCCGACGTTCCTCGGACAAGTCGGCCAACCACTGCGGTTGCAGCATGTGCCAGTCGGTGGGGTGCGCGGCGATGCCTGCCTCAAAGCGCGTGGCCAGGTCCTGAGTGATGGCAGCGACGTCGCCGCTGGACGTGTCGAGCGGCGACGAGACGTCGAACTGCCAGTCGTTGGGTTTGTTCCAGCACTGCACCGTCAGCAGCGTCGCACCCGTCGTCACGGCGAGCTTGGCCGGACCCGCCGGCAGCCGGGTCGGCTCGCCGAAGAGGTTGACCTGCACGCCATTTCGGGACAGGTCACGATCGGCCATGAGGCAGACGACGCGGCCCTCCTGCAGCCGTTCGGTGAGCACCTCGAACGGCGGACGCACGCCCCCGGTCAGCGGCAGAATCTCGAATCCCAGCGATTCGCGGTACTCGACGAAACGGTTGTACAGCGACTCGGGTTTCAGCCGCTCGGCAACCGTGGTGAACTTCCCGTACTGGTGCACCACCGAGACACCGGCCATGTCCCAGTTGCCACTGTGCGGCACCGCCAGGATGACGCCCTTACCGTTTTCGAGCCCCCGGGCAATGTGCTCAGTCCCGACCAGGCAGTGCCGCAGCTTCTCACCGAGGGTGCGCTGGTTCATCGACGGCAGCCGGAACGCCTCCCGCCAGTACCGGCCGTACGACGCGAGCGAGGCACGGATCATGCGGCCGGGCACCTTGGCCGGCCGGACGCCCAGCACCCGGGCCAGATTCTTGCGTAGCTGCTCGGGGCCGCCGCCGCGCGCCGCGTACAGCGCACCCGCGTCGAACATGTTGCGGGCGGCGAACTCCGGCATCGTCCGGATCAGGCCCCACCCGGCTGCGTAGCCGAGGTCCTTGATCTGCTCGCCCATCGGGACGTCGAAGCCCCCGAAGGACGGAACACCGCCGGTGGGAACGCTCATGGCTGCTCCTTGGTGGGCGAGCTCGACGGGAGTGGCGCATCGGCGCCCGGCGAGCGGCGCACCGAGGCGACGCGCTGCCCCAGCGTGATGACGCTGGCGACGGCGAGCACCCACATCGCGATGGGCAGCGCCAGTGGCAGCGGATGGATCGGCAGGTCCGAGAACCCGGCGCCCACCAGGACGATGATCAGCCGCTCCGGGCGTTCGATGAAGCCGCCGTCGGCGTTCAGTCCGCTGGCCTCGGCGCGGGCCTTGATGTACGAGATGACCTGCGAGGTGACCAGGCAGATCAACGTGGCGATGACCAGCGGCTTGTCGTGCATCTCGAACGCGATCCACCACAGCAGGCCGCAGAACACCGCGCCGTCACCGATGCGGTCGCACGTCGCGTCGAGCACGGCGCCGAGGCGCGTGCCGTAGCCGCGTTCGCGCGCCATGGCGCCATCGAGCATGTCGGCCAGCACGAAGAACCAGACCGTCACGGCGCCGTACCAGAGGTGTCCGGTCGGGAACAGTGTCAGCGCGCCGACGACCGATGCGGTGGTACCGATGACGGTGACGGCATCCGGCGTCAGCCCGATGCGCAGCGCTCCCCGGGCCAGCGGGCGGCTCAGCTTGGTGTAGGCCGCGCGGGTCAGCAGGTAGAAGTCGCTCACGGCTGGGTGGCTTTCCCGTCGCTGCGCTCGCCCCGGGTGGCTTTCCCGTCCTGCGCCGCCCACTCGTCGGCCAGCAGCTTGCGGGTGTCACGCAGCAGCTGCGGGATCACCTTGGTGCCGCCGATGACGGTGATGAAGTTGGCGTCGCCGCCCCAGCGCGGCACCACGTGCATGTGCAGGTGATCGGCGAGCGAGCCGCCGGCGGAGGTGCCCAGGTTGAGGCCGACGTTGAAGGCATGCGGGTTGGAGATGGACTTCATCACCCGAATCGCCTTCTGGGTGAACGCCATCAGCTCGCTGCTCTCGGCCTCGGTGAGGTCTTCGAGCTCGGACACCTTCCGGTAGGGCACCACCATGAGGTGCCCCGGGTTGTACGGGTACAGGTTGAGCACCGCGTAGACCTGCTCGCCGCGCGCGACGATCAGGCCTTCCTCGTCGGACATGGTGGGGATGTCGATGAACGGCTGCTTCGAGCCGGCCGACGTGCCCTCACCGCCCTTCATCGGAGCGTCGACGATGTAGCTCATCCGGTGCGGCGTCCACAGCCGCTGCAGATGGTCCACGTCACCGACCCCCCGGTCCACGATGCTCCGATCCTCGGTCACGCCTGCGCGCCCCGCGCTTCGTTCACCAATTCGGCTGTCGGGATGGCGTTTTCGCGGCGGCCGATCCACCCCGTGAGGATCTCGATGGCCTCGGCCACCGGGACGCCGTTGACCTGGGTGCGGTCGCCGAAACGGAACGACACCGCACCGGACTCGATGTCCTTGTCGCCCGCGAGCAACATGAACGGCACCTTCTGGTTGGTGTGGTTGACGATCTTCTTGGCCATCCGGTCGTCGCTGCCGTCGACCTCGACCCGCACGCCGCGCGACTTCAGTTGCGCCGCAACGTCATACAGGTAGTCCAGGTGCGCGTCGGCAACCGGGATACCGACGACCTGCACGGGGGCCAGCCAGGCCGGGAACGCGCCGGCATAGTGCTCGGTGAGCACACCGAAGAACCGCTCGATGGAGCCGAACAGGGCGCGGTGGATCAGCACCGGGCGCTGACGGCTGCCGTCGGCCGCGGTGTACTCCAGCTCGAACCGGTCGGGCATGTTGAAGTCCAGCTGGATGGTCGACATCTGCCAGCTTCGGCCCAGCGCATCCTTGACCTGGACGGAGATCTTGGGGCCGTAGAACGCGGCGCCGCCCGGGTCCGGCACCAGGTCCAGGCCGGAGGCCTCGGCCACCTCGCGGAGGGTCTCGGTGGCCTCATCCCAGAGCTCGTCGGAGCCGACGTACTTGTCCGGGTCCTTGGTGGACAGCTCCAGGTAGTAGTCGTCGAGGCCGTAGTCGCTGAGGAGATCCAGCACGAACTGCAACAGCGTGGTCAGCTCGTCGCGCATCTGCTCGCGGGTGACGTAGATGTGCGCGTCGTCCTGCGTCATACCGCGCACGCGGGTCAGGCCGTGGACGACGCCCGACTTCTCGTACCGGTACACGCTGCCGAACTCGAAGAGCCGCAGCGGCAGCTCGCGGTACGACCGCCCCCGCGACCGGAAGATCAGGTGGTGCATGGGGCAGTTCATGGGCTTGAGGTAGTAGTTCTGCCCCGGCTTGCGCAGCGTGCCGTCCTCGTTGAACTCCGCGTCGATGTGCATCGGCGGGTACATGCCGTCGGCGTACCACTCCAGGTGCCCGGAGGTGATGTACAGCTGCTCTTTGGTGATGTGCGGGGTGTTGACGAACTCGTAGCCGGCCTCTTGGTGCTTGCGCCGCGAGTAGTCCTCCAGCTCACGCCGGATGATGCCGCCCTTGGGATGGAACACCGGCAGACCCGAGCCCAGCTCGTCGGGGAAGCTGAACAGGTCCAGCTCCACGCCCAGCTTGCGGTGGTCGCGGCGCAGCGCTTCCTCGATCAGTTCGAGGTGCTTGTCGAGCGCCTCCTGCGACTCCCACGCGGTGCCGTAGACGCGCTGCAGGCTGGCGTTCTTCTGGTCGCCGCGCCAGTACGCGGCGCTGCTGCGGGTGAGCTTGAACGCCGGGATGTGCTTCGTGGTCGGGATGTGCGGGCCGCGGCACAGGTCGCCCCAAACCCGTTCGCGGGTACGGGGATTGAGGTTGTCGTAGGCCGTCAGCTCGTCGCCGCCGACCTCCATGATGTCGGCGTCGCCGGACTTGTCGTCGACGAGTTCGAGCTTGTACGGCTCCTTGGCCAGCTCTTCGCGGGCCTGGTCCTTGGACTCGTACACCCGCCGGTCGAACAGCTGACCGTCCTTGACGATCTTTTGCATGCGCTTCTCGAGCTTGGCCAGATCTTCGGGCGTGAACGGCTCGGCGACATCGAAGTCGTAGTAGAAGCCGTCGGTGATCGGCGGGCCGATGCCGAGCTTGGCGTCGGGGAACAGATCCTGGACGGCCTGGGCCAGCACGTGGGCGCATGAGTGGCGGATGACGCTGCGGCCGTCCTCGGTGTTGGCGGCCACCGGGATGACCTCGACGTCGACGTCCGGGGTCCAGGACAGGTCGCGCAGGCGGCCGTCGGCGTCCTTGACCACCACGATGGCGTCGACCTCGCCGCGCTGCGGGAGCCCGGCCTCGCGGACCGCGGCGCCGGCGGTAGTCCCGGCAGCGACCCGGATCGGGGCTGCTGGTGCGGGGCTGGCGACGGCGGTCATCGAGACACTCCTACGGGTTAGGTGACGATCGCGACCATGCTATCGGCACCGGTCATCGCTTCGCGGCCCAGCGCCACCTCAGGGCTGACCCGGCTTGAGCTTGACGAAGAGGGCCTCGGCGTCGGCGAGGACGGTGGCGCCGTCCAGCAGCGCGCCGGTGATGAAGATCTTGCGGCCTTCGACACGTTCCAGGGTCGCCGTCGCCTGCAGGTCCCGCTCGACCGGAACGATCTGCCGGTAGTTGATGTGCAGGTAGGCGGTGCGCTGGAACGGGCTGTCCGTGAGCCGGTAGGCGGCGTGCCCCAGCACCGAGTCGAACAGCAGCCCGATGGCCCCGCCGTGCGCGGCCCCGTTGCGGCCCAGGTGGAAGCGCCGGAACCGCACGGGACCGGCAATCCGGCCGTCGTCGGTGACCTTGAGGTTCGACGGCACGTTCAGGATGTTGCCCCGATTGGGCAGGTCGAGGCGACGGCCCGACGGTGAGTGCCATTCGTCGGCGCGGTAGGGCGCCAGGAGCGCGTTGGCCTGCTCGATGAGGTTCGCCGCCTGGGCGATGACGTCGTCGGGTGCGTCGGCGCCACGCGCATGGTCGCTGACCATGCGGACCGATTCGACGAACCGGCCGTAGTCCGGGCCGCCCTGGGTGGTGGGTTTGGGCGGGTTGAACCCACCACCGGCATGCTTATCCACCTGCTTCTCTTACCACGGTGGCAAGGTGGCCCCATGAGACTGAGCGACCTGGCCGGGCTGGCGTTCACCTACCCCGACGTCGGCGCGACGGCCGGAGAGCTGCCCGACGGCTACCACCACGTGCGTGTGGCGGCCCAGATCGGCACGGGCCGAGCACGATTCGACGCGGCGGCCGACGCGGTGCTGCGCTGGGGCATGCAGCGGGGCGTGGGCATGCGGGTCGACGCGACGACGGTGACCGCAGCTCCCGGAACCGACATGCTGGGCCGTCTCGGGCCGATGCGGGTCCCCTGCCGCGTGGTGTACGTCGTCGACGAACCCGACCGGCGCGGGTTCGCGTACGGGACACTGCCAGGCCACCCGGAGTCCGGCGAGGAGCTGTTCTGCGTGCGCCACGACCCGACGACCGACAAGGTGTATGCCGAGATCAGCGCGTTTTCACGGCCCGCCACCTGGTGGAGCCGCCTCGGCTCGCCTGCCGCACGAGTGGCACAGCGGGTGATCACCCAGCGCTATCTGCGCGCCGTCTGAGCGATTTGCCGTTCGGCCCCAACACTGTTCAGTTGTCAAACAGCAGGTCGGGTGTCAGGCGGCCACATCCAGGCGCATGGTGCGCCGGTTATAGGCGGGAATGGCTCGCCGGTGCGGGTCGACGCTGGCCGGCGGGATCAGCCACGGATGCTTGTCCAGGCCCATGACCACGTCCCAGCCGTCGTGATGAATGTTGGCGTGGCAAACCGGGCACAGCAGACAGCCATTGCCCAAGCTGGTTTCGCCGTGGTGGCTCCAATGCACGATGTGGTGCGCATGGGTGCGTCCCGGTGGTGCGCCGCATTTGATGCAGCACTGATCACGCAGATACAGCGCTTTACGTAGGTGGGCCGGGAACAGGCGCTTCTCCCGCCCCATGTCGAGGGGCACGTGCTCGCCGTCCACCAGCACCGTGGTGACTGTGGTGTCGCAGGTCAGCCGGTCCAGGGTCAAGGCGGTGATCGGCCCCATGAACTCCAACTCGGCCAGGTCCGGGGTGTCCGCGGGCACCGTCAGCAGTAGTTGTGTGCGCGGCGCGCTGGCGACGTCACCACCGCGGGCGGCGATATCCAACACCGCCTCCAACGCATCAGCACGCCGCCGCCCCGCCGACCGCACATCCGGGCTGCCGTCGGGTTCGGGTCGCGGCGGCGACAACTCCTCCATCGCCGCCACGTACTTGGCACCGACCTCGGCATCCAGGTCCGCGCGGATCTGCAACCGGCCGTCACTGGTCACGCGATGGTCGACGGTGTTGATCGACCGGTCCTCGGCCGCGGGCACACCACCCTCGGCCGCGGCCACCCGATTCCCCAGCCGGCGGGCCCGGTCACCGATCTGGGCCGGAGTGGCCCCTGAGAAGAACTGCCCCAGCAGATCGGTGACCTGTTCAAACCGGGCCGCCTCATCAACAGGCCCTGGCGACCGTGCCCGAATGTGATTGATGCCCTTCACGACCGCATCGACATGCTCACCAGAAATCGCCCCATCAGCAGCATGCGCCACCAAGGTCGGCAGCAACGGCAACGCACCACCAACACGCACCAACCGCTCAGCCACCGACGGTGCACACCCCAGACCGATCAACAGCTCACGCGGCGTCCGACCCTGCGCGGCCGCCACCCCACACCGATCCAGCGCCCCCGCCACCGCGGCCGCCAGATGATCAACCACATTCCGCAACGCCACCAGCAGCCGCATCACCGCCAGGGCGTCACCCCCGGCCATCTCGTCGGGGACATGCGCCCCTCGGATGATGTTGAGGCTGGTGGTGAGTTCTCCCGTGATCCCCATACCTCATTCTATCGAACACCTGTTCGAACAGCAAGGGTTCTGGTGTTCGAAGTTCAGCGAAATCATGTCCACGACGACACCCGGTTCCACGTTTCCGACGACGCGGTGACCATCGAATTGGATTGGCTTGGAATGAATTTCGATCGGTTCGACAGTCTGCCGCCCATCGGCGAAGCGCTCCAGGGCCGATCATCGACGAGCACATCTACTTCGACAGCGCCACCCAGGTCACCCAGATCAGCCAAGGCGAACTGCCGACCCTGGCCTGGAACTCGGCGACACCGGCCAGACACGTGAGCGTCATTCACTCAGACACCGCTGACCACGTGTTGTAGCTTTCACACGACACTGACACGGCCAAGGAGTGCTGCGTGGAGCCGACACGATTCGGGCAGTACGAGCTGCGCGAACTGATAGGCCGCGGCGGCATGGGCGAGGTGTACGTCGCCTACGACACCAACACCCAGCGCACCGTGGCGCTCAAGGTACTGCCGCCGCACCTCGCCAAGGACCCCGTGTTCCAGGAACGGTTCAAGCGCGAGTCCCAGGCCGCTGCCGGTCTGAACGAGCCGCACGTCGTCCCCATTCACGGTTTCGGCGAGATCGACAATCAGCTCTACCTGGACATGCGGCTCATCGAAGGCCGCACCCTGGCCGAGATCCTGGCCGACACCGAACACCGTCCGAGCCCCGAGTTCTCCGTCGGGGTCATCGAGCAGATCGCCGCGGCCCTCGACGCGGCGCATGCGACGGGGCTGATCCACCGCGACATCAAGCCGTCCAACATCCTGGTGACCGACCACAACTTCGCCTACCTGATCGACTTCGGCCTCGCCCGCACCGCCGGCGAGCACGGATTGACCACGGCCGGAAGCACTCTCGGCACGCTGGCCTACATGGCGCCCGAGCGGTTCGAGGGCGGCCAGGCGGACCCGCGCTCGGACATCTACGCGCTGACCTGCGTGCTGTACGAATGCCTCACCGGCAAGCGGCCGTATCCGGCGGACAGCCTCGAGCACCAGATCGCCGGGCACATCAGCGCTCCCGCGCCGAAGCCGTCCGACGTCGATCGCCGCCTCGCCGCGTTCGACGACGTGATCGCCGAAGGAATGGCCAAGAAGCCCGGCAAGCGCTATCAGCACGCCGGTGAACTCGCCGCGGACGCCCGCGCCGCGCTGAGCGCCCAAGGCCGTGTCTCGGGCCGAATGGGCCGGACTGGCCCGCGAACGGGATCTGGACGCCATGCAGTGCAGACCGCCGAACCGAAGCGCCGCACCCGGCGGGTCGTCGTCGCCGTCGGCGCGGTCATCGTGTTGGCCGCCGGAGCCGGAACAGCCTGGCTCTACTGGTCCCGGCAGTACGAGGTCGGGCCGTCGGGCTCGGTCCCGTCGATCGCCGCCAAGGTGCCTGCCGATCTCAAGGATTCCGGCCGGCTGGTGGTCGGGGTCAACATTCCTTATGCGCCAAACGAATTCAAAGGCCCGGACGGCAAGTTCACCGGATTCGACGTCGACCTGATAACGGCGGTGAGCCGCGTGCTGGGGCTCGAGCCGGAGTTCCGGGAGATCGGCATCTCCAAGATCGTGGCCTCGGTCCGCGACGGCATCATCTCGGTCGGGGCATCGTCGACCACCGACACGAAACAACGGGAGAAGTCAGCCGATTTCGTGACGTACTTCAAAGCCGGTGTGCTGTGGGCGCGGCGGGCCGGATCGAGCGTGGACCCCAACGCGGCGTGTGGACTTCGCGTGGGTGTGCACCTGGGCTCCGTCGAGGAGACCGACCATCTGCCGGCCCGCAGCGCAGCGTGTGTAGCGGCCGGGGTCGCGCCGATCGAGATCGTCCCCATCGCCGGCCAGGACGGCGTCACCGCGGCCCTGCTGGCCGGCACCGTCGACGCGATGGCCGCCGACTCGCCCGTCACCGGCTACGCGATCAAACTCAGCGGAGGCAAGCTCGAGGCGGCCGGCGGGATCGTCGACGCGCAGCCCTACGGGTGGCCCGTGCCCAAGGGCTCGTCTCTTGCGTCCGCACTGCAAGCGGCGCTGAAGCATCTGATGCAGACCGGCGAATATCGGCAGATCGCCACCAAATGGGGTGTGGAGATGGGCGTCATCGACAAGCCCGTCATCAACGGCGCGCTGCGTTAGACCTTCACTTCGGCCCGATATCCGCGCCCAGCCACGTGCGGCTGACGGCTGCGTAGCTGCCATTGCCTTGAATGGCGCTGAGCCACTGGTTGATTCGCCGCTGCAGCGCCGTCGCATCCTTGGGCATCAAGTAGGCCTTCTGTGCGTCCGTGAATGGCCGGTCGGTCGACACCCCGCACAGTTGCGGATGTTGCGTGACCTGCCAACGGATTTCGCTGCCGTCGGTGATCATGACGTCGGCCTTGCCGTCGATGACCTGATCGAAAATGGTGTTGTTGTCGGGGTAGCCGACGATGGTCGCGTGGTGCAGGTTGGCCCGGTCGAATTGTTCGTTGGTGCCACCGGGATTGACGACCACCCGGACTCCCCCGCGGTCGATATCGGCCAGGGAACGGTATTTCGCGGCATCGGTGCACCGCACGACGGCGGCCTTGCCATCGCGCAGATACGGGTCCGAGAACAGCGCCCTCGCAGCCCGCTCGGCGGTGACGGTGATGCCACCGACCGCCAGGTCGCATTTCTGGCCAAGGTCGGCCATGAGCGTCGGCCAGGTGGTCGGCAACAAATCCAGATCGGCACCGGTACTCCGGGCGAAATCCCGGACCAGATCGATGTCCATGCCGCTCCACTGGCCGTCGGCGTCGCGGTAGGTGAACGGGCGGTAGTCACCGGTGCTGCATACCTTCAGCGTCTGACGCGACTCCCCGTCAGGCGATCCGCACGCCGCGGCCGCCGCGATGACCAGCGCCAACGCGCTGCAGATCACTGTGCGCCTCATTCAGCCAGGCTCTCACGCGACCACGAGGTCGCCTACGCTGGCCGTATGCGTCGAGTCGCGGCACTGGCAGTGGCAGGTGCGCTGCTCAGTGCCTGCACGCAAACCGTGTCGGGGCAGGCCGGCGCGCCAGCCGAGCTCACCTGGCAGCGCCCCATCACCAACGCGGTATCCAGCCTGGGTGGCACGCTCGGCACCGTCGGCGAAGCGATGACCGCGCACGACTTCGTCGCCATGTCGCGGGACTGCACGAAGCTGCAACGGACTTTGGACGATCTCGGCAAGAACCTGCCGACCCCCGACCAGGACGTCAATTCATCGTTGCAGGACAGCATCGACAACTTCCGCTCGTTCGCCCGCGTTTGCATGATGATGACGCCGGGCACCGCGGACGCGGCACTCGATCAGCTGAGCGGCTACCTGGAACGCGGCGACAGCTCCATGCGAAAAGCATTGCAGCAGATGGGAATCGAGCTGCCAGCAGCAGGGCGCTGACGTCCGGACGTCAGTTGTCACCCACGGCGGAGCGATTGCCAGTATGTTTGCCCTGTCGTTCGGTCCTCACGGTTGTGCCCCGAAGGAGCAACATGACCCTCGCGTCCCAGCGTCACCGCGTCGTCGTCATCGGATCGGGATTCGGTGGCCTACAGGCCGCCAAGGCCCTCAAGCGCGCCGACGTCGACGTCACCTTGATCTCGCGCACGACCACCCATCTCTTCCAGCCGCTGCTGTACCAAGTCGCCACCGGCATCCTGTCGGAAGGCGAGATCGCGCCGACGACACGATTGGTGCTGCGCAAGCAGAAGAACGTCACCGTCCGCCTCGGCGAGGTCGAACACATCGACCTGGAGGCGCAGACCGTCACCTCCAAGCTCATGTCGCAGGAGACCGTCACCCCATTCGACAGCCTGATCGTCGCCGCCGGCGCCCAGCAGTCCTACTTCGGCAACGACCATTTCGCGACGTTCGCACCGGGCATGAAGACCATCGACGACGCCCTCGAGCTACGCGGCCGCATCCTGGGCGCGTTCGAGGCCGCCGAAGTGGTCACCGACCCGGCAGAGCGGGATCGCCGGCTGACCTTCGTCGTCGTCGGCGCCGGCCCGACCGGCGTCGAACTGGCCGGGCAGATCGCCGAGCTGGCCGAACGCACCCTGGCCGGGGCGTTCCGCAGCATCAAGCCACAGGACTGCCGGGTGATCCTGCTGGACGCGGCACCTGCGGTGCTGCCGCCGATGGGCGCCAAGCTCGGCGCCAAGGCGCAGAAACGCCTGGAGAAGCTCGGCGTCGAGATCCAGCTCAACGCGATGGTCAGCGATGTCGACTACAAGGGCATCACCGTCAAGGACAAGGACGGCACCGAGCGTCGTATCGACTGCGCCTGCAAGGTCTGGTCGGCCGGTGTGCAGGCGAGCCCACTGGGCAAGCTCATCGCCGAGCAGTCCGACGGCACCCAGACCGACCGTGCGGGCCGCGTCATGGTCGAACCCGACCTCACCGTCAAGGGACACCCGAACGTGTTCGTCGTCGGCGATCTGATGGCCGTCCAGGGCGTGCCAGGCATGGCGCAGGGCGCGATCCAGGGCGCCGCCTACGCCGCCGGCATCATCAAGCAGCACCTGGCAGGCCAGGACGACCCCGCCAACCGTGAGCCTTTCAAGTACTGGGACAAGGGCAGCATGGCGACCGTGTCGCGGTTCGATGCCGTCGCGCAGGTACCGATTCCGTTGACCAAGAAGAAGCTCGAATTCGCCGGCGTGCTCGCCTGGCTGTCGTGGCTGGTGCTGCACCTGGTCTATCTGGTCGGCTACAAGAACCGGGTGACGACGCTGTTCACCTGGTTCGTCACGTTCCTGGGCCGCGGGCGCGCCCAGATGGCGATCACCAGCCAGATGATCTACGCGCGGACGTCGATGCAGCTGCTGCAGAATCAGTTGAATGCGTTGTCCGCGGCCGACAAGGCCGAGAAGGACGAGTCGGCCTAGCGGTTCTCTGTAGAAATCCGTTGGGACACAATCCATACGGAACGGCTGCGCGGTGGCTGACTTCCGGCCTGATCGTCAGTTTTCGGTGTCGGGGTTCCAGGTGCCCGGAAGCATGGGCGTACGCGCGCCGTCGCTGAATTGATCAGGGGCCAACGCCGTCAATCCCGCGGGCGTCGCACCCGATCTGGACACGGCGCCGGTGAACCCCATCGGGCCCGCGCCGTGGTTCGAGGCCCGCGCGGCAGACGCGTCGTCGTCGGGATCTGGGCCCGAGTCCCATTCGGGAGTGACGTCCAGGTCCATGTATTCGACTGCGCGGCCTTCTTGCTTGCTCCGACCGCGCCGGCGGCGTGCCTGCCGTGCCGCAGCCGCCGCGCTGGATGCTGCCTGAGCGGTCGTGGACACTCGCGACGACGCGCCGGCGTCAGCGCGCGCCTGACGCTGAAGCCATGTGGTTGCGCCGACGCCGGCACCGTCACCGACCGCGTACGGGAAACCCGGGTCGCCGATGGGCGGCGGTGATGTGGGCGTGGGTGCGGGTGCCGACACGCTACCGGCCGCCGTCGACGCGGGGGCACTTGCCGGAGCGGTGGCCGAGGCCGACGGCGACGACGGACTGGGCGCGGGGGCCGACGTGGCGACCGGCGTGGACGGTTCCTGCGAGGCAGGAGGCGGCTCCGCACCAACAGCCTCCGGGGACACCTGGATTCCGGCCAGCCCCGCGAACCCGGCCACCCAGCCGAGGTTGGCGATCGCCAGCCCCAATGCCGGCTGGATCAGGGCCGGCGCGAACTGACCGAGTACCGAAGCCAATTGGGAGGCATGGAAGGTCACGTCCGCCAACACCAGCGGCAGGTTGGTCAGCAGCGCAGCCGGATCGGTCAGCAAGTTGTTCCAGAGCAGTTCGAGATGCTCGCCCATCTCGGCGCCCACGTCCAGCCACCACTCCCAGTGGGTCGGGTCTAGATCGCCGTGGCCATGGTCGTGATCATGGCCGTGATCGTGGTCATGGTCGTGGTCATGGTCGTGATCGTCGTGCTCCACGATCGATGGCGCGGGCGTGGAGTGCGGCGCGGACGTCATCGCACCGTCCGACACGGCTTCGTAGGTCGCCATTGCGGTGGCAGCCTGCACCCACATGCGGACGTAGTCGGCCTCGGTGACCGCAATGGGAATTGTGTTGATACCAAAGAAGTTCGTGGCCACCAGCGCGGCCTGCGTGGCATGGTTGGCAGCCAATTCGACAAGAGTGGGCATCGTGGCCAGAGCGGCGCTGTACGCGCCGGCAATGGCCTCGTGTTGGACCGCGCGGGCATTGCTTTCGAGGCCGCTCTGAGTCAGCCACGCCAAGTACGGGACGTGTGCGGCCACGTACATCTCCGCACTCGGTCCCTGCCACGAGCCGGCGTTCGTTGCGGCGAGGACTGCTCGAAGTTCCTCGGCAACCGCCTCGTAAGTCGCGCCAAGCAAAGACCATTCGGCTGCGGCGGCGAGCAATGGACCCGGGCCTGGACCGCTACTGAGCAAGGCCGAATGCACCTCCGGCGGCGACGCCATCCACACCGGCATTGCCATCACGCATCCCCTCCGACCGCTAACGATAATGAAAACTATGTTCATTAAGGTAGCAGCCGAGTGGTGGGGCTCGAGAAAATGCGTTGCCGATCGAGTGGAGCCGCAGAAAGATGCGACCTGCCCACCCCATGCTTCTAGCGCTCCAGGAGTTCTGTCATGCCCGAATTCGCACCGGTCATCACCGACTACTGGGCCGCTGCATTCAGCGGGAAACCGTTGCACAGCAACGGACATGCCACGATCACCGTCAACCCCGAGCTCGACGACAACGAACGCGCCGCCATCCTGTGGACCGCCGAAGACGACCGCTTCTCGATCGCCATCACCCCGGCCATTGCCGATTCACTGACCAAAAGCATTGCCACACTCAGCAATCCGACAGTGGCCGACATCCGCGCCGCGCTCGCCACCCAAGGCGTCGTACTGAACGGCGCCGACAATGTGTTTTATCTCTCAGATTCGATGGCCGACGACGTCCTCGGCGACACGGAATCCATCAACATCCGCCGGCTCACCGACAAGGACGCCGAGATGTTTGCGGCATTCAAAGCGACTGTGTCCGAGGAAGACTGGGACGGTGCATACGTCGAGCTCGATCACTGGGCCGTGTTCGGCGCGTTCGACGAACATGGACAGCTGGTCAGCATCGGCAGCATGTATCCGTGGGACGACGAGCATCCGTTGGCCGATCTCGGCGTGCTCACCACCAGCGCCGCGCGGGGCCGAGGGCACGCAAAGACGTTGGTGCGTGGGATGTTTCGCTACGCTCTCACCGAAGGATACGAGCCGCAGTACCGGTGCCAGCTGGACAATGTCGCCTCGAACAAGCTGGCCGCGAGCCTGGACCTACGGCTGTTCGGCCGTTGGGAAATCGTCTTGCCCGACGATGAATGAGTGTCACCGTGCGGGTTTGTGTGGTGGTCCCGACTGGGATCGAACCAGTGACCTTCCGCGTGTGAGGCGGACGCTCTCCCCCTGAGCTACGAGACCGGGGAATCTCACCGACCGAATCGGTGCGACGACAGACACTAACACGTCCCGTGACCCGAACGGGAATCGCGCCCCGCGGCGTCCGACCGCACCCACCTGGGTCACCCGAACCCGCCACCGCACCGCCTCAGGAGTCACAGGACGCAACGCCTGAAACACCGGCCATGACTCGGTCAGCTCCCCGAACCGGCCTGTTTACCAGCGGTTTTCACGCGATTTGTGTCTGCTCGCATTCGTGCACTAATGTCTTGCATCGCAACGGACGAACAAAGTTCAACCGAAGCGAAACGCGGATGTAGCGCAGTTGGTAGCGCATCACCTTGCCAAGGTGAGGGTCGCGGGTTCGAATCCCGTCATCCGCTCGAAGGTGCGAAGGCATCAGCCCCAGTGGTGGAGTGGCCGAGTGGTGAGGCAACGGCCTGCAAAGCCGTGCACACGGGTTCGATTCCCGTCTCCACCTCCACAAGTTTTCAACCCGGCGCGATTAGCTCAGCGGGAGAGCGCTTCCCTGACACGGAAGAGGTCACTGGTTCAATCCCAGTATCGCGCACCAGCGCTTCACGACAGGCCCGGTTTTCGAACCGGGCCTTTCTTTTGTTTCGCGGCGGCACAGGTGGACGGGTTACCGAATCCAGCAATCCACAATATATTCGTACCGATGCGCTGCGTTTTTCTCAATTCGCATACAGACCAGCAGTGACAGCAGTAGCGTCCAGCTCGCAAT
The DNA here is from genome assembly GCF_056555145.1 of Mycolicibacterium sp. P4_G11. NCBI lineage: Bacteria > Bacillati > Actinomycetota > Actinomycetes > Mycobacteriales > Mycobacteriaceae > Mycobacterium > Mycolicibacterium sp. P4_G11. The sequence continues at coordinate 638,771 of NZ_JBFUJW010000001.1, read as the reverse complement.
ATCGGCATATTGCCGATCCGAGCTAACTCTCCGAGGTCGAAATGTTGCGTGCGTTGATCGTTGCTGCCCTGATCACATCTGCCGGGGTCGCCATCGCCCCCGCCGCCCAGGCATCCGGCTACAAGAACTGTTCGGCAGCCCACGCCGACGGCCGGTACAACATCCCTCAGGGCGATCCCGACTACAAGGCGTCCCAGGACCGCGACGGCGACGGCATCGCTTGCGAAGGCTGATCAGAGCCCGCAGGAATACGGCTCAGACCGCGGCGGCTCGCAGGCCTTGATCGAGTTCCTCGCGGACGTGTCGCTCCACCAGGAGGGGCACGAAATCCCGCACCGCGCTCGACGCGAAACCCTCGTGCGCGTGTCGAACTGCGGCGGCGATCCGGTCGGGATCGAGTGACGGGTATCGGGTCGTCAGGCGTGCCACGACTTGGCCGATCGCTCGCTCTTCGCTGAACTCGCGCATCGGATTATTCTCGCGCAGCACTCCCCCGTGCGCGACCAAAAACGAGATAAGAGTCCGGTCACTGGCCGGCGGTCACCTCGTCATAGAAGATGCCGAGCCGGTCGATGCGCCACAGCTGCCCGTAGACGACGAGCACGGCGCCGAACACCGTCGGCCAGATGAGCAGCGCGGCGAGTCCCCACACCAGCAGCCCTGCACCGACCAGGGCGCCGACGATCCAAATCCTTTGCGCCACAGCGAAACCCGCCGGCATACGCGAGCGGTCCTGCAGCCACAGCCGCTCGCCGTAGATGCCACGGGACGACCAGGCAACGGGTTTGTCGACGGGGGCGAACGCGTGCGGATTCCACCACAGCCACAGGATGACGACGCCGATCGGCGCCAGCGCCCACCACCCGACCCAAATGCGACTCCAGATGGCCAGCATCATCAGCGGGATGGCGGCGAATCGGGTCCATACGCTCCACGGGTTGGCGTGACGGCGCCAGGCCTCGTCGCTCATGCCGGCGGCGCTGGCGTACTTGTCCAGCAGCTTCATCGGAGCATCCCCCTTGCCAGAGTGCGGATGGTCGCATCGAGCACGTCGTCGTATTCGGCGCCGAACCGGTCACGGCTCATCACCACCAGCCCGACAGACCGCATGACGCCCAGCAGGGCCGTCGGCGCGATGTCGTCGACCAGGACGCCGGCCCGCTGCCCGGCCGTGAGGTAATCGAGCACCGGGCTGACGACCTGCGGCACGACCCGGGCGAGCTGTTCGGGCCCGACGCGACGGGTGACCGCCGTCAGCTCGTCGGCGCGCATCAGCAGCCGCCGATAGAACGGATCGTCGACGAGCACATCGGTCATGGCACGCATGAGGCCGATCAGGTTCTCCTCGTCGACCGGACGGCTCAGCGCTTCGCTCAGCCCCGAGGCCACCAGAGGCGCACGCCGCAGCATCACTTCGAGATACAGCGACTCCTTCGAGTCGAAGAACACGTAGAAGCTGCCCTTGCTGATCCCCGCCGCCTGCACGAGCTCGTCCAACGACGTCTTCTTCAGGCCCTGGGTGGCGAACAACTGCTCGGCCGTCTCGACCAGAACACGGGCAATGCCGTCCTTCTCGTCCGCGGTAAACGCCACCGCCATAGCTATGACTCCTTTGGTCAATCAGTCATAGCCTACCCGTTTGAAAGCCCCTCCACCAGGGCATCCCAATACCACCGCGCAGTCGCGAAGGCGCGGCGCCAGTGAACACGCTCGGATAGCCATTGCCCAGCGCGTAACGCTTTACTGCTATTCGTCGATGTAGTAGACCGATGCGCCTCATTCAATAGCTATGCGGCGAAATCGACCCGCCGTGCAGCTAATTTGGTTGACGTAATGTTCTCAGCCTCGTTCCCGGTGGGCGCGCTGCCCACTCAAAAGGTCCAACGAGACAGACATCAGCACTGCTCAACGCCTTGCCAACGAGTTCCTGCAGTTCGGCCCACGATCCGGCCGCGACACCACACCCGCCCCACCCGTCGACACGTCGACGATGACCCTCTTAGTCCACAGCAAATCCAAAATCGCAAAGTGAACATTTTCAAGAAGTTCGCTCATATGGTTGCGCAAGGCGGGAATGTGGACTACAAATGTTTGCTGTAAGCGAGTTTCGCTCCAGGAGGGACCCTCATCATGGCTAACATCACTACTCGTCGCATCGCAGGATCGATCGCGCTCGCCGGAGGCGCCGCGATCGTCGCGCTCGCCGGTGCCGGCGCCGCCTCGGCCGCCCCGACCCCGCCGCCGAACCCGATCCAGCAGATCGGCCAGTTCGGCACCCAGCTCAACCAGGCCGTCGGCCAGTTCGGCACGGCGAACGAGCAGGCCCTGGGCCAGGCCGGCACCTACTACAACCAGGCCGCCGGCACCGCGGGCACCTACTACAACCACAACACCCCCCCCCCCCCCCCCCCCCCTTCGCTGTTTTCTTGGCCACTCATCGCCCCATGCACATAGCTAGAAGAGCTAAACTTTGACCTCATGAGCTCAAAGACGTCGATCGCCGCCGCCGCGGCACTGGCCGTGGTGAGCTGGGGCGCATCGACGGCCGTCGCCGTGGCCGACCCCACGCCGACCCCTCCGGGCCCTGCCGCGCCGAACGCCGGAGGCCCGAAGACCAGCATCGACGGTGACGGACTGTTCATCGTCGGCAAGGACATCGCACCCGGCACCTACGCCACCGCCGGACCCGTCGGCGACAAACGCTGCTACTGGCGTCGGATGAACAACGCAGACCCGCACGCCAAGAACAACGTCATCGACAGCGCCATGACCGCCAAGCCGCAGGTCGTGCTCATCGATGCCACCGACAAGGCGTTCAAGACCAGCGGCTGCCAGCCGTGGCACGTCACCGATGCCGCCCCGGACTCCCCCGGACCCGGTCCGAACATCTCCCCGCAGGCCCGCGCCGCGATCGCGATTCTCGGCACCCTCGGCGGAGGCGGCGGTGCTCCCGCCCCGGCTCCCGCACCGGCACCGCCTGCGCCGACACCTGCGCCGTAGTAGTGCATCCTTAGCGGCATGGACGTCGACGCGCTGCTGCAATCGATCCCACCGCTGGCGGTGTACCTCGTGGTCGGGCTCGTGATCGGGCTCGAAAGTCTGGGCATCCCGCTGCCGGGCGAGATCATTCTCGTCACGGCCGCGGTCATGTCATCGCGGCACACTCTCGACATCGACCCGGTGGGCGTCGGGCTCTCGGCCGCCGCCGGCGCCATCATCGGCGACTCGATCGGATACAGCATCGGCCGACGCTTCGGCATGTCACTGTTCGAACGTCTCGGCCGCCGGTTCCCCAAACATTTCGGTCCCGGCCACGTCGCACTCGCCCGCCGGCTCTTCAGCCGCTGGGGCGTCTGGGCCGTGTTCTTCGGCCGCTTCGTCGCACTGCTGCGCATCTTCGCCGGGCCGCTGGCAGGTGCTCTCAAGATGCACTACACGCGCTTCCTGGCCGCCAACGCGGCCGGCGGAATCGTGTGGGCGTGCGGCACCACGGCCGTCGTCTACTACCTGGGCGTGGCCGCCGAGAAGTGGCTGGCCCGGTTCTCCTGGGTGGCCCTGCTGGTGGGCGGCCTGCTCGCCTTGACCGTGACCCTGGTACTGAAAGAGCGCACCGCGAAGGCCATCGAGCAACTGGAAACCGAGCACGACTGGGACACCCTGCGCCACTCGTAATTTTCGTCAACTACCGGTTGACGACTTCCCATCGTCAACCTATGGTTGACGCATGTCCGAATCCGCGCATACGTCGACCCCCAATCCGATTGCCGGCACCATCCGCCTAGATGACCTGATCGTGGCGATCAAGAAGGTGCACACCGAACCGCTCGATCAACTCACCGATGCGATGCTGGCCGCCGAACACCTCGGCGACATCGCCGACCACCTCATCGGCCATTTCGTCGACCAGGCCCGGCGCTCGGGCGCGTCGTGGACCGACATCGGCAGCAGCATGGGCGTCACCAAGCAGGCGGCGCAGAAGCGCTTCGTACCCAAGGAACCCCGGCTCGACACCATGGATCCCAAGGACGGGTTCAGCCGGTTCACCCCGCGCGCCCGCACCGTCGTCGTCGAAGCCCAGCAGGCCGCGCATACGTCCCGCAGCACCGAGATCACCCCAGACCACCTATTGCTCGGACTGCTCACCGATCCGGGATCACTGGCCATGGTCCTGCTGGCCAACCAGGGCATCACCGCCGACCAGATCCGCACGGCCGCAGCCGTTGCCGTCGGCACCGCCGAACCCAAGGCGCTGATCCCGTTCGACGGCGCCGCCAAGAAGGTGCTGGAACTGACCTTCCGCGAAGCACTTCGGTTGGGACACAACTACATCGGGACCGAACACATCCTGCTGGCGCTGCTCGAATCCGAGGACGCCGACGGACCGCTGCACCGTCTCGGCGTCGACAAGGGCCACCTCGAAACCGAGCTCGAGAAGATGCTCGCCGACTTCGTCGCCGCCGGGCAGGCAGCCGGAGAACAGGCCGGGCCGGCGTGAGTGTCCACTGACAGGGACAAATCGACCCACTGACCTCGACGAAGTGGCCAGATCTACTCCATTCGGACGAGGCCGTGATGGCGGTATGCCATCATGCGAGGCAGTCATTACGGAGAGGACGCGATGAGCACGGGCGTGAGCGGCAACAGGACCTACCGATGGTTGGCGGGTTTGCTCGGTGCGTTGACCCTGCTGGCCGCCACGCTGGCGCCGTCGGCGGCGGCCGAGACGACCATCGGCAACGTCGGCGATACCTTGCGGGTGAACTACAAGGGCCTGGTCGCCGACGTGACCGTGCACAACGTGCTCCCGTCTGACGAACCGCCGGGCTGGACCTGGAACGGCACCCCACGGTGGCGTAATCAGGGTGGGCCGTGGAAGTCCGACGTCACGGTCCACGTCATCTCGACACCGAACCCCTACTGGATGGCATCCGGCGCCACCTTCACCGGCGTCACCCCCTTCGCCGACGCCTACGTGTCCAAGCACACCGACGACCCCAATGCGCTGGAGCTCAAGCTGCTGAGCGCGCCCGCCGGGTCCACCGTCGACGGCGTCGTCTACTGGGACGTCTACCGCGGTCTGGTCAGCAATGTGGTCATGCTCAACCCGGCCACCGGCACGCACCTCGCGCAGTGGAATCTCTGGCAGCCGGGCACACCGATCCCCTGAGCCGCCGTCGATCCGACATAAACTGCCCCTGCCCCCTAGGACAGGGGCAGTTTTGTGTCTGCGGCAAGGAGATTCCGATGACGGTTCAGGTGCGGCCCGCGCAGGCCGCGGATGTCCCCGAACTCGCTGACGTGGCCGCCGCCACGTTCCCGCTGGCCTGCCCGCCGTCGTCGGCGCCGGACGACATCGCCGCCTTCATCGCCGGCAACCTGTCCGCCGATCGCTTCGACTCGTACCTGCGCGATCCCGAGCGCGCCGTGTTCGTCGCCCACGACGAAGCCCGAATCCTGGGCTACACCATGCTCATTCGTGGCGTGGCCGACGACGCCGAGGTGCAGCGCGCCGTGCCGGCACGGCCGGCCGTCGAACTGTCCAAGTGCTACGTGCTGCCCGACGTGCACGGCGGCAAGGTTGCCGCGACGCTCATGGATGCGTCGGTCGGGTTCGCCCGGGACCTGGGCGCCCGCTGCGTGTGGCTCGGCGTCAATCAGGAAAACCAACGTGCCCAACGGTTTTACCGCAAGCACGGGTTCGAGATCAGCGGCACCAAGACCTTTCAGCTCGGCGGGCGGATCGAGAGCGACTACGTCCTGGTGCGCTCTCTGTAGCCACTAGGCGTGGAGCTGGGTGCCCTCGTGGGTCAGCGCGAGCAGGCGCGACGTGGCACGCAGGTACTTCTTGCGGAAGCCACCGGCGAGCATCTCTTCACTGAAGACGGTGTTCATCTTCTCCCCCGACGCGACCACGGGGATGCCCGCGTCGTAGAGCCGGTCGATCAGCGACACCAGCCGCAGCGCGACGGCCTGGTCGTACACCATGTGCACGCCGGTGATGAAAACCCGTTGCACGCCTTCGATCAACGCGTGATAGCGCGACGGGTGCATGGTCGCCAGGTGCGCGCACAAGGCGTCGAACTCGTCGAGGGTGGCGTCTTCGACGCCGAGTGCCCAGGACCGCACCTCGTCGTCGGACGGCGGCACCGGAGCCGACGGCAGGGCGCGCTGCCGGTAGTCGGGGCCTTCGACCCGGACCGTGGTGAAAATGCTTGACAGCGTGTTGATTTCCCGCAGGAAATCCTGGGCGGCGAAGCGGCCCTCACCGAGCTGTTCGGGCAGCGTGTTCGACGTCGCGGCGATCGACACGCCGCGCTCCACCAAAGCCGACAGCAGCCGGGAGATCAGCGTGGTGTTGCCGGGATCGTCGAGCTCGAACTCGTCGATGCAGACCACCACATATTCGGACAGCAGGTCGATGCACTCGGTGAAGCCGAAGACGCCGGCCAGCTGGGTCAGCTCACCGAACGTGGCGAACGCGGCTGGGCCGGCGTTGGCCCCGGCCAGCGTGTAGTAGGTCGACGCCAGGAGGTGGGTCTTGCCGACACCGAAACCGCCGTCGAGGTACATCCCGACGCCGGGCAGCGCCTCCCGCTTGCCGAACAGTTTCTTCTTGCCCGCGCGCTGACGCGTCGCGTCCTCGCAGAATTTGCGCGCCGAAACCACCGCCGCGGTCTGCGACGGCTCATTCGGATCGGGCCGGTACGAGTCGTAGCTGACGTCGGCGAAGGTGGGTGGCGGAACCAGCTCTGCGATCAGTCTTTCCGGCGTCACGGTCGGATGGCGATCGGTCAGGTGCGCGACTTCGCTGGCCCCAGGCATGAAGGCACCTTAGCGGCGTGCTGGAATGATTCACGTGTCCGATCCCGACGCTGCGACGCAGCTCACAGAGCTCAGTGCGGTCGGCGCTGCCTTCCTGACCGACTCCGCCACCAACGACGAATCGCTGCTGACGCCGCTCTACTCATACCCCGATCAGCTGGACCGGCCGTGGGTGCGGGCCAACATGATCACCAGCCTCGACGGCGGGGCCACCGACGACGGCAGTTCCGGTGGCCTGGCCGGTCCCGGTGACCGGGCGCTGTTCGGCCTCATGCGCCAGCACGCCGACGTCATTCTGGTCGGTGCAGCCACGGTCCGCATCGAGAACTACTCCGGCGCGCAGATGTCCGCTGCGCAACGGCAGGCCCGCCAGCTGCGCGGCCAGGCCGAGGTGCCGCCGATCGCGGTGATCACCCACAGCGCCGACATTCCGCACGACGCCAAGCTGTTCACCCGCACCGAAGTGCCGCCGCTGCTGCTCACCAGCCGCGACAGCATCGACGACACCTACCACCGGTTCACGGGCCTCGCCGAGGTCATCGACGCCTCGGGCGCCGCGCCCGACCGCGTCGACCCGCACGCCGTCCTGCGCATCTTCGCCGAACGCGGGCTCCTTCGGGTGCTGACCGAAGGCGGCCCGTCACTGCTGAACATGTTGATCGAGGACGACCTGATCGACGAGATGTGCGTGACCATCGCCCCGATCCTGGTCGGCGGGCAGGCCCGGCGGATCGCGTCCGGCCCCGGCGAGGCGCACACCCGGCTGCGCCGCAGCCACGTGCTCACCGACACGGCCGGCTACCTGTACACGCGCTACGTCCGCTGACGGGTGCAGCCTGCGGGCATCGCTACTGTGGTGGCCATGCGTCGCCGCCACCTGCTCCCGGCCCTGAGCCTGTCGACCGTGGTGCTGTCGACGGTCGTGGCGGGATGCGCTCCGCTGCTGGCCGCCAACCCCCGGTACGTCACCGACTCGGGTGCCCGCCCGCAGGGCGCCGCCACCACCTCCAAGGCACCTGAAGGCCCACCCGCGATCTCGGTGCCCAAGAAGGACCTGACGTGGCACGAGTGCACGTCGCGGGTGTTCGGTGATGCGACAGTGCCCGCCGTGCCCGGCGTCATCCTGGACTGCTCCGACTACGACGCCGACCTCGACTCCCTGGGCGGCTCCTCCGGGACCGTCAGCATCGGTGTGGTGCGCGCCCGCCTGGCCAGTACACCGGCCGACGCCGGACCGATCGTCATGACCACCGGATCGGACATCCCCACCTCGCATCAGCTGCCGGTGTGGCTGCAGCGCGGCGGCGTCGACCTGCTCAAGACGCGTCCGGTCGTGGCCGTCGACCGCCGCGGCATGGGCATGTCCGGACCGCTGAGCTGTGTGTCCTCCAATGACCGCCAGGACCTGCTGGACCAGGCCCAGTTCCTGTCGGGTGACGACCAGGTTGCCAACCTGGCGAAGGTCGCCACCTCGGCCACCACCGACTGCACCGACAGCATCGCGCCGGGTGAGTCGGCCTACGACAACGCGCACTCGGCCGAGGACCTGGAGCGGCTGCGCAGCACCTGGGACGTGCCCGCGCTGGCCGTCCTCGGCATCGGCAACGGTGCCCAGGTCGCCCTCGCCTACGCGGCGTCGCATCCCACCAAGGTCGCCCGGCTGGTACTGGACTCCCCCTTGCCGCTGGGCATCTCGGCGGAAGCCACCGCCGAACAGCGGATCAAGGGCCAGCAGGCGGCGCTCGACGCATTCGCCGCACAGTGCGTGGCCAACAACTGCCCGCTCGGCCCGGATCCCAAGGGCGCCATCGACGGCATGCTGGCCGACGCACGCGCCGGACGCGGTGCCGGCGGCGCCTCGACGGCCGGGCTGGTCGAGTCCATCACCACCGCGCTGGGCTACCCGCGCGGCGACGGACTGGCCAACACACTGTCCCTCGCCGGTGCGCTGGCCGCCGCCCGCAGCGGCGACGCAACCGCGCTCAACGCACTCAGCACGACGGCCGAGGAGACGCGCCAGTCCGACGGTCAGTTCGTCAACCGATGCGACGACTCCATCAACCGGCCCACGCCGGACCGCGTCCGCGAGCTGCTGGTGGCCTGGCCCAAGAAGTACCCGCAGTTCGGCGCCGTCGGGGCGCTCAGCCTGGCACCGTGCCTGAGCTGGCCCAGCAGCCCCGCGCCCGCGCCCCCCAAGGACCTGAAGGTGCCGATCCTGTTGCTGGGCACCCACAACGACGCGATCGTCGGCGGCGACGGCGTCGCGGCTGTCGCGGCCATGGCGATCAACGCGGGCAACAACAGCCGTCGCGTGATGTGGCAGGGCACCGGCCACGGCACCATCGTCTACACGGGATGCGCCCTGCCGCCGGTGCAGGCGTACCTGAACACCGGCAAGCTGCCGGAGACCGACACGTTCTGCCCGGCCTAACCAGGCGGTCCGACGCCCCGTTATAGGGTTCGGTGGTGACGCGCCCTCTCTCGCTCCTGAGCGTCTTCGGTCCCCGCACCGGCCCGCAGAGCACCGCGGATATCGTTCGCAATGCACTGTGGCCCATCGCGATCGTGTCGATCATCCACCGCAGCTACGTGCTGACGACCAACGGCTACATCACCGACGACTTCGGTCCGGTGTACCGCGCGGTGTCGAACTTCCGGCGGCACTGGGCCATCTACAACGAGCACTTCAACTACGTCGACCCGCACTACCTGTACCCGCCCGGCGGCACGCTGCTGCTGTCGCCGTTCGGCTTTCTGCCGGAGTTCGCGTCGCGGTTCTGGTTCGTCGCGATCAACTCCGTGGCGATCATCATCGCCGCCTGCCTTCTGGTACGGCTGTTCAAGTTCTCGCTGACGTCGGTGGCGTTGCCCGCTCTGCTGCTGGCCATGTACTGCACCGAATCGGTCACCAACACTTTGGTTTTCACCAACGTGAACGGCTGCATCCTGCTGGCCGAGGTGTTGTTCTTCACCTGGCTGCTGGACGGCAAGAAGAACCACGAGTGGCTGGCCGGAGCCGCGATCGGCCTGACGCTGGTGCTCAAGCCGCTGCTGGGCGTCCTACTACTGCTGCCGCTGCTCAACCGGCAGTGGCGGGCGCTGGTCGCCGCGTTCGCGGTGCCTGTCGTCTTCAACGCGGTGGCCTGGCCGCTGTCGGCGGACCCCATGGGCTTCGTGCGCAACACCGTGCCGTACATCTTCCAGACCCGCGACTACTTCAACAGTTCGTTGCTGGGCAACGGCATCTACTACGGGCTGCCCATGTGGCTGATCATGGCGCTGCGCGTCGCCTTCGTGCTGCTGGCCGCGGCCAGCCTGTGGCTGCTGTACCGCTACTACCGCGAGCGCGACCAGCTGTTCTGGATGCTGACGTCGTCGGGCGTCCTGCTGATCGCCTCGTGGCTGGTGCTGTCGCTGGCGCAGGGCTACTACTCGATGATGCTGTTCCCGTTCCTGATGACGGTCGTGCTGCCGCGCTCGACGATCCGCAGCTGGCCGGCCTGGCTCGCGGTGTACGGCTTCCTCACCATGGACCGCTGGCTCATGTGGCGCTGGCCGACCACCGGCCGGTTCCTCGAATACATCAAGATCACCTACGGCTGGTCGCTGATGCTGGTCGTGGTGTTCTGCGTGCTGTACTTCCGCTACCTCGACGCCAAGAAGGACGGCCGGCTGGAGCAGGGCATCGACCCGTTGTGGCTGACGGAATCCGAGCGCAAGTCCGAGCCCACCGCGCCAGCCGCGGGTAGCGTGAGCGCATGAGCATCCCGCCGCCGAAGGTTGAACTCTCCGACTCCCAGTGGCGCGAGAAGCTGTCGGCCGAGGAATTCCACGTCCTGCGTGAAGCCGGGACGGAACGCCCGTTCGTCGGCGAATACACCGACACCAAGACCGAGGGCGTCTACCAATGCCGGGCCTGCGGTGCCGAGCTGTTCCGCAGCACCGAGAAGTTCGAATCCCATTGCGGCTGGCCGTCGTTCTTCGACCCGGCCGACTCGGACGCAGTGATCCTGCGGGCCGACAACACCCTCGGCATGCGGCGCGTCGAGGTCCTGTGCGCCAACTGCCACAGCCACCTCGGGCACGTCTTCGAGGGCGAGGGCTACCCCACGCCGACCGACCAGCGCTACTGCATCAACTCGATCTCGCTTCGCCTGGTCCCGGCCGAGAGCTGACACGTGGTCGCGCAGCCCACCGACGCGCAGTTGCGTCGGTGGCGACAGCACCTGGCCAACGAACGTGCCGAGGCTGCCGTCTATAGGGATCTGGCGCAGCGCCGTGAGGGCGCCGAACGCGACATCCTGCTGGAGCTGGCCACCGCGGAAGGCCGACACGAGAAGCACTGGCTGACACTGCTCGGCGATCAGGTCGGCAAACCCCACCGGCCCGATCTGCGGACCCGGGCCCTCGGGTTCCTGGCCCGTCACCTCGGATCGGTGTTCACGCTGGCCCTGGCGCAACGGGCCGAAGCACGCTCGGAGTACGACACCGACGTCGACGCCACACCCACCATGGCCGCCGACGAACGCATCCACATGGAGGTCGTCCGCGCCCTCGCCAGCCGCGGCCGCGACCAGCTGTCCGGCAGCTTCCGCGCCGCGGTGTTCGGCGCCAACGACGGGCTGGTCAGCAATCTGGCGCTGGTGCTGGGTATCGGCGCCACCGGCGTGTCGAGCGCCACGATCCTGGCCACCGGGCTGGCCGGGTTGATCGCGGGTGCGCTGTCCATGGGCGCCGGCGAGTACGTCTCCGTCAACTCCCAGCTCGAACTGCTGGAGGCCTCGACACCCAGCGCCACGGCCGGCACCGCGGTGCGCGCGCTCGACGTCGACGCCAACGAATTGGAGCTGGTGTACCGCGCCCGCGGGATGAGCCCGGAAGCGGCCGCAGACCGCGCCTCCGACGTGTTCGCGAGCCTGCGTGCGGGCGCACTGGCCGACTCGCCACTGGGCGAGGTGTCGACCGAGAAGCACGAAGCCGTCGGCACCGGGCTGCAGGCAGCCGCGTCCAGCTTCATGTTCTTCGCTTCCGGGGCGCTGATCCCCGTGCTGCCCTACCTGTTCGGGCTCACCGGCGTCACGGCCGTCGTCGTGTCCGCCCTGCTGGTCGGGCTGGCGCTGCTCACCACGGGAATGGTCGTCGGCCTGCTCTCCGGCGGACCGCCGCTACGACGGGCGTTGCGCCAGTTGATGATCGGCTACGGCGCCGCCGCGGTGACCTACCTGCTGGGGCTGTTGTTCGGCACCGCAGTCGGCTGAGCCCTACGGCAGGTTGGCGACCAACTGCTCGATGCCGACCCGCGGGCCGGTGAAGAACGGGGTCTCCTCGCGGACGTGGCGGCGCGCGTCGGTGTAGCGCAGCTTCCACATCAGCTCGACGATGCGGGCCAGGTCCGGACCTTCGAAGGCCAGGATCCACTCGTAGTCGCCGAGCGCGAACGCCGGGACGGTGTTGGCGCGCACGTCGGGGTATTCGCGGCCGGCCATGCCGTGCTCGACGAGCATCCGGCGGCGGTCCTCGTCGGCCAGCAGGTACCAGTCCAGCGACCGCACGAACGGGTAGACGCAGACGTAGTCGCCCGGGTCTTCGCCCGCGATGAACGCCGGCAGGTGGCTCTTGTTGAACTCGGCCGGACGGTGCAGCGCGACGACGCTCCACACCGGTTCGGTGGCGGCGCCGAGCGCGGTGCGACGGAAGCCGGTGTAGGTGGCCTGCAGGTCCTCGACGCGCTCGGCGTGGGTCCACATCATGAAGTCGGCGTCGGCCCGGAAGCCGGCGACGTCGTAGAGCCCGCGGACCACGACACCCGCGTCCTCGCGCTTCTTGAGGTACGCGGCGGTGTCCGCGGCGATGGCGGCCCGCGACTTCTCGTCCGCGGGCAGCTCATCCGGCTGCACGGCGAAGACCGAGATCATCATGTACCTGGTCACCGCATTGAGGGCGTCGTAGTCGAGCTTGGCCATGGCTCTATCGTGCCTTATCGCGGAAGGCCGCCGCCGACCACCTCATGGGCCGCCCGGATTCCCGACGCGACGCACGCCGGCACCCCGATCCCATCCAGATACCCACCCGCGACGGCCAGCCCCGCGGGCAGTCCGGCCCGCAACTCGTCGACCAGTTCGAGGTGGCCGGGACCGTACTGCGGCATGGCGTCGATCCAGCGCTGCACCAGGTAATCCACCGGCTCGGCGGTGATGCCGAACAGCGTCCGCAGGTCCTCCAGCGACCACGCCAACAGCCGGTCGTCGCCGACGTTGCGCGCGAGGTCGTCACCGAACCGGCCGAACGACAGCCGCAGCAACTCGACGTTGCCGCCGCGGCCCCACTTGCGCGACGTGAGGGTGATCGCCTTGGCGTGCAACGATTCTCCCGCGGCCATCAGGACCCCCGACTGCTGCGGCAACGGCGTCCCACCGGGTAGCGCCAGGGCGACGACCGCTGCCGAAGCGACCGGGATCAACCGGGCCATCGCCGCACTGCCCGGCGCGATGTCGGCGAGCAGCTTGGCCACTCGTGGTGCCGGCAGCGCCAGCACCACCGCGTCGGCCGACCAGTACTTGCCTTCGTCGTCGCGCAGTTGCCAGGCGCGGCCGACCGGGGTCAGCCCTTCGACGGCGACCTGTGCCCACTGGGCACCGGTGCGCCGCACCAGTTCGTCGACCAGGACGGTGTAGCCGCCGTCGACGGCACCGAAGACCGAAGGGCTCGTCGTGCTTGTCTGTGGGGCCGCCGACAGCACCGAGGCGACGGCGGCGGTCAGGCTCGGGGCACCGCGATCCAGCGCGGCGGCCAGTGCCGGGATGGCTGAGCGGATGCCGATGGTCTTGGCCGAACCGGCGTAGACGCCGGCCAACAGCGGGTCGACGGACCGGGTCACCACCTGGGTGCCGAACCGATCACCGACCAGTTGCGCGACGTTCGGGTCGGCGTCGAGCTGCCAGTGCAGCGGCCGGGTCGGCTCGCTCGCGATCTGGGCCAGCGTCGCGTCGTCGACCAGCCCACGCAGGTTGGCGCCCGGCCCGGGGATGCCCTGCATGGTGCCGTCGGGCATCGGGTGCAGGCGGCCGCCGCTGCAGATCAGCGGGCGGACACCCGTGGTACCGATCTGCCGCAGGCCCAGTTCTTGCAGCAGTGACGTGACCTCGGGCCGGCGGGCCACGAAGGCCTCGGCGCCGACGTCCATGGACTGGCCGGCGAGCCGTTCGGTGCGGAGCACACCGCCCAGCCGGTCCGCCGGATCGAAGACGGTGATGCGTGCCGCCGGATCGGCCTGGCGCAGCCGGTACGCCGCGACCAGACCCGAAATGCCGCCGCCGACAACGCAATACGTCTTGCTCATCTACAGACTCACAGCGAGTGGGCCAGCGCCACCGCTTCGGTGACCACACCGGGATCGGTCGACGGCAGCACGCCGTGACCCAGGTTGAAGATGTGCCCGGCGGCACCAGCCTCCACGGCCCGGCGCCCGTCCGCGACGACCTGGCGGACGGCGTCGTCGACCACGCGCCAGCCGGCCAGCAGCACGACCGGATCGAGGTTGCCCTGCAGCGCCTTGCCCGGGCCGACCCGGCCCGCGGCATCGACGAGGTTCGTGCGCCAGTCGACGCCGACGACCGTCGCCCCGGCCTCGCCCATGGCACCCAGCAGCTCGGCGGTGCCGACGCCGAAGTGCGTCATCGGGACGCCTTCGTCTTTCAGCGAGGCGAAGATGCGGGAGCTGTGCGGGAACACGTAGTCCCGGTAGTCGGCAAGTGACAGGGTGCCGGCCCAGGAGTCGAACAGCTGGATAGCGTCGACGCCGGCGGTCAGCTGCGCGCGCAGGAACTCGATGGTGAGGTCGGTCAGCTTCTCCATCAGGTCGTGCCACGTCGCGGATTCGCCGAGCATCATGGCCTTGGTCTTCTCGTGGTTGCGGCTCGGACCGCCCTCCACGAGGTACGAGGCCAGCGTGAACGGTGCGCCCGCGAAACCGATCAGCGGCACGTCACCCAGTTCCTTGGTGAGCAGACCGATGGCCTCCGCGACCGGCGCCACCTGATGCGGTTCGAGCGGCTTGATGCCCTCGACGTCGTCCGGGGTGCGGATCGGGTTGGCGATCACCGGGCCGACGTCCGGCACGATGTCCAGATCGATCCCGGCGGCCTTGAGCGGCACCACGATGTCCGAGAACAAGATGGCGGCGTCGACGCCGTGACGGCGCACCGGCTGCATGGTGATCTCGCAGACCAGCTCGGGGTTGAAACACGCCGAGAGCATGGTGTGGGTGGCGCGCAGGGCGCGGTACTCGGGCAGGGACCGGCCGGCCTGCCGCATCATCCACACCGGGGTCCGGTCCGGGGTGCGGCCGTTGGCGGCAGCCAGATAGGGCGATTGCGGCAGTTCACGACGGGTGCTCATCACTGCTAATGCTGCCATGCCCGGATCGATCGCTTATACCCTGTCGTGCAGCCAAATGTCGGGCTATCGGCGCGCCTGCTTACGCGACCGGCCGGATCGGGCTAGCGTCCCAGAATGTGACCTCCGCCGAGCCGGCCCAGTTCCGCACTGCTGTTGCGGCAATGAACGCCGCCACCGTGCGCCAGGAGATCGAACTCGGCCCGATCCGTCCGCCGCAGCGGCTGGCTCCCTTCAGCTACGCGCTGGGCGCAGAGGTACGTCATCCTGACGCCTCCGTCGTCCCGGAGAGCTCGGAGGGCGATGCCTTCGGACGTCTGATCCTGCTGCACGATCCCGAAGGCGCTGAAGCATGGGACGGCACCATGCGTCTCGTTGCCTACATCCAGGCCGACCTGGACTCCACCGAAGCCGTCGACCCGTTGCTGCCCGAGGTGGCGTGGAGCTGGCTGGTCGATGCGCTCGAGTCGCACGCCGACGGCGTCACCGCATTGGGCGGCACCGTCACCGCGACGACGTCGGTGCGCTACGGCGACATCTCCGGCCCGCCGCGGGCCCACCAGCTCGAGCTGCGCGCGTCGTGGACCGCGACGTCACTGGAGCTGGGACCGCACGTGCAGGCTTTCTGCGAGGTGCTCGAACACGCCGCCGGCTTGCCGCCTGCCGGCGTGACCGATCTGGGTTCGCGCACGCGCGCGTGACCGCATGACTGAACCTGATCCTGACGGGACCGTCGCCGACGAAGTTGCCGACGATCCCGACGTCACTCCCCTGCTGGCGCCCGCCGACGGTGTGCCCGCTGTTGCCATCTATGCGAGCGACATCGCCCGGGCCGGCGAACTTTTGGCGTCCGGGCACGGCGCGTTCGCCATCGACGCCGAGCGCGCTTCTGGCTTCCGGTATTCCAACCGGGCCTACCTGATCCAGATTCGCCGCGCCGGTGCGGGCACGGTGCTGATCGACCCCGTCAGCCACGGCATCGACCCACTGAAGGCGCTGGCGCCGGTGGCCGAGGTCGTGAATTCCGACGAGTGGATTCTGCACGCGGCCGACCAGGATCTGCCATGCCTGGCCGAGCTGGGCATGACGCCGCCGTCGCTGTACGACACCGAATTGGGCGGCCGGCTGGCCGGCTATGACCGAGTCAACCTGGCGGCCATGGTGCAGCGGCTTCTTGGTCTGGGCTTGAAGAAGGGCCACGGCGCCGCCGACTGGTCCAAGCGCCCGTTGCCCGCGGACTGGCTGAACTACGCAGCGCTGGACGTCGAGGTGCTGCTGGAGTTGCGCGCCGCAGTGGCTGCGGAGCTGGAGTCGCAGGGCAAGACCGGATGGGCCGCACAGGAATTCGAGCACATGCGGACCGTCGAACCCAGCCCGACCCGGCGCGACCGGTGGCGGCGGACGTCGGGCATCCACAAGGTCCGCAACGGCCAGGCGCTGGCCGCGGTGCGCGAGCTGTGGCAGACCCGCGACTTGATCGCGCAGCGGCGCGATATCGCGCCCGGCCGCATCCTGCCCGACTCGGCGATCATCTCGGCCGCCGTCGCCAATCCCGACACCATCGAAAAGCTCACGGCGCTACCGATTTTCGGTGGCTCGCGGCAGAAGCGCAGTGCACAGGTGTGGCTCGACGCGCTGGCCCGGGCCCGCGAGGCCGATCCCCCGGCTTCGGAGCCGAACAACGGGCTGCCGCCACCGGCCCGGTGGTCGCGTCGCAAACCCGAGGCGTTCGAGCGGCTGGAAGCCTGCCGCGGCGGGCTCTCCGAACTGTCCGAAAAGGTTTCGGTGCCTTCCGAGAACTTGGTGACGCCGGAGACCGTGCGGCGGCTGTGCTGGGATTGGCAGCCCGTGACTGACGTCCCTGCTGCGGTCGAGGAGTTCCTGGCCGCGGCCGGCGCGCGGCCGTGGCAGCGCGAGCTCTGTGGCCCGGTCTTGGCTACTGCGTTGGGTTAGGTGTGCGTTCGCGCTGTATCCAGGGCGCAAAAGTCCGAGTAGATTGCGCCGCTGGCTCAGGATGAACGCGGTCCCACGCCGTCCTGCCATTGATCCTGTATCTCGGGCGCAAAAGTCCGACAAGGTCGCACCCCTGGCGCAGGCTCAACCAATCACGGGGCACCGATCGCCGGGACGGTGTCATGCGGATGCGCGTCCTGGTAGCCGGGGCAGGTGGTCTGGATTTTGAACGTATGCCATTGGGACTCACCCGGATTCGGCGGCATCCGCCCGCTGACGGTGTAGGTGTCGTCGACTTTGATTCCGGTGACCTCTTGCGGGTCGGCGATGAAACCCGTCACGTCGCCGTCGCGCAAGCCCACCTTCTGCACGACGACGCGGCCGACCTGGGTGAGCTGGATCCGAACCAGCTGACCCGTCTTGCCCTGGGCCAGGATGACCAAGCCGCCGCCGGCGAGTTGCCGGGTGCAGACCACCTTGCCGGTGTCGATCGTGTGCGCCTCGCCGTCGAACACGATCGACGTGACGGTCAGCGTGCCCGCGTCGCACGCACTGATCAACAGGACAGCGAGCAGCGCCACCAGATCCGGGCGGTGGACGCGCATGTCGCAAGTGAACCAGTTGGCTCTTACGTGCGCGTGCAAAGTGCGTGTCGTCGCCCTGGACGCCGGGTCAACGGTGGTCGATCGGCCGCCACAGCATCGGGGTGACGAACTCCAGGAAGTGCTTGAGTACCGCCTCGGGTGCCTCGATCTGCGGCCAGTGCGCGATGTCGTCGGCCAGCATCACCACGTCAGGGTTCGGGATGACCACGCGGTAGCGCTTGGCCATGTGGGCACCGGAGTTCGGGTCGGACGGGCCGTCGATCAGCCGCATCGGGATCGTCGTCTCACGCATGGCACGCACCCAGCGGTTGCGGTAGGTGTAGCGATCGTTGATGAAGCGTCCGACCTGGTGCATGACCTTCTTGCCGTCGTTGTAGTCGAGGATTTCGTGGAACTTGTCCATCAGTTCCTTCGACGGTTTCGTGTTGACGCCGAACATCTCGTTGATGGTCGGGTCGGCCAGCCGCCTCGACAACGGGGTGCCCTGCAACGGACTGATGATGTCGCCCAACGGAGTTCGCGACAACGCCTTCTGCAGCAGCCGCGGGGTGTACGACTCGACGAACAGTCCGCCGTTGAGCCAGGTGATCGATTCGATGTTCAGGCTGCCGTACGACTGATCGCCGAACCGGTTGCGGGCCAGCAGCTCCTGGCACACCGAGTCCCCGATGTCATGGGCCAGGATGTGGGCGGTCTGCACGCCGAGGTGAGCCAGTAGCGCCTCGTGCATATCGGCGTGGTCGTGCACCGAGTACTGGTAAGCGGACGGCTTGGCGGAGAAGCCCATGCCGATCATGTCCGGCGCGATCACCGTGAACTTGTCGATCAGCGTCGGCCAGATCAGCGACCAGTCCCAGGAATTGAACGGGTAGCCGTGGATGAGCAGCAGCACCGGACCAGTGCCGAGCTCCAGGCCGTCTTGACGGTAGAAGATGTCGAATCCGAGATAGTCGAAATACTGGCCGGCGGACTTCCAGGCTTCGAGTTCGGCATGCATGGGTTGAGCCTAGGCGTGCGGGGATGGTGACGCCCCAGCACCGCGTCAACGAGGCAAGTTGGCCCGCCGAACTACGATTGACAGCATCAATCAGAGAAGGACATCGGGATGATTCGGCTCCTCCTACCGCTCGTGGTCGTGACAGTCATCCTCGCCGTCGTCATGGTTGTCGGAGGCGCCGCATTCGGGGCGGCCTTCACCTCTTCTGCCGACCGGAAATTGCCGGGCCGGCCATCTCGTGGCTCTGTGATGACCAAGGCCTGGCTGGTGTCTTGCGTCGTCGTGATCGCGGTCGGCATCGCGACGGAGGGCATCGCACTCGTGCCCGCCCTTGGCATCGCGGCCATCGGGTTGTTGATCACGCACATCGTGATCGGCGGTCGGGCCGGCGCTCCGACCATGCGCGAACTGTCACCACAAGAAACCGAMCACGCCCGGCTTGCCGAAGAGTTCGGGGGCGACGGTGTCGCGATGCTCGACGGCGCGCAGGCAGCCATTGATCGGATCGAGCGTTCGGAAGCCGCAACCGGCGGCTGGCTCGGCAACGACCTCGACTTCACCAGCGACCTGACGGCGATCCGCGAAAATTGCCGAGCCACAATAGAACTCAACGGTCTGATCAAAGAGCTCAGCGACCTCGCCGACCCAGG
This sequence comes from Mycolicibacterium sp. P4_G11, assembly GCF_056555145.1. Taxonomy (NCBI): domain Bacteria; kingdom Bacillati; phylum Actinomycetota; class Actinomycetes; order Mycobacteriales; family Mycobacteriaceae; genus Mycobacterium; species Mycolicibacterium sp. P4_G11. The sequence continues at coordinate 619,350 of NZ_JBFUJW010000001.1, read as the reverse complement.
GTCAGACGACCGAGCGATGCTGGACGACGCCCGGACGAAGGCACGGCAACTGGATGCCCGGTCCCGGCACCGGGTCAGCGATCTGCGGATGTGTGCCGACAAGGCCGAGGAAATCGACCAGTCGCTGCGCGATGATCGCGCGCGGGCGCAGCTCGCCGAAAAGCGCGACGACGTCCGCAGCCGCATGGCCGCCAAGCTGTACGGCATCGAGGCAGCGCCGTCGGAGGCGCCGTCGTCGTCGGTGGACAAGATCACCGCTCTTGCCGCGGCATACGCGGAGATCAGGGGCAAGGTCGATCGCGAGGACGGGGACTAGCGCCGTCGGCGTCTGATCCCGCCGTGATGAGCGATGAGTTGCAGAGAAAGCACCATTTCGAATGACCAATGAGCCCGAACAGCCAGTCTGCGACACGCCAACTCGCCCAGGGCTTTCGCGGCAGTGGGCCTGGTTCGGGGGAATCGTGGGCGTCCTAGGAGTTGCAGGTTTCGGCGTCGCATTCCTCCTGATGCTCCCGCTGGCGATGGCTACCGACGGCTGCCACGACGGCAGCACCGACTGGGTGTGCAAGCTGTCCGCGCGCGGTCAGAATTTCCTGATCGCGATTCCATGGATTTGTCTGATTGCGGGCCTCGTCGCCGCCGTGGTGACCGCAGCGTTGGCTGCGCGTCGACGATGGACTCCATTGATCGGCATTCCCGCCGGCGTCGCTGTCGCCTGGGCATTGGTCCCGATCGGCAAAGCGATCGCCCTCCACGTGTAGGTCGAGGTCGCCGCGAGCCTGACCTGGCGGCGGAAAATCGAGCCCAAGATCGCCGTGCAGTCCGGCTCGATGAACCACGTCCCCCTCAACGCCCGCGAGTGGCCCCAAAATGCCCGCGACACACCGCAATTGCGTGTGCAGACACGCACGCTCGCGAGTGGGGGGTTTACTGAGACGAGATGTCGACGGAGCTGCCGAGGGCGGCGACCCAGCCTGTGACCTGGCGGGCGACGTCCTGATCGGTCAGGCCGATCGACGTCAAGACCTCGCTGCGGGTGGCGTGCTCCTGGAACTCCTGGGGCACGCCGACGTCGCGGCACGGCACGTCGATCTCGGCGCGGCGCAACGATGCCGACACCGCGGAACCGATGCCGCCGGCGACGCCGTTGTCCTCGAGCGTGACGACGAGTTTGTGGGCCTTGGCCAGATCGGCGATGGCCGCCGGGACCGGCAGCACCCAGCGGGGGTCGACGACGGTCACACCGATGCCCTGCTTGCGCAGCCGGTCGGCCACCACCAGCGCCATGCGCGCGAACGCGCCGACCGCGACCAGCAGCACGTCGTCGGACAGGCCGTCCGCGGGCTCGGTCAGGATGTCGACGCCATGCTGGCGGCGCACCGCCGGAATGTCGTCGCCGACAGCGCCTTTCGGGAACCGAACAGCGGTCGGGCCATCGTCGACCGCCAGGGCCTCGCCGAGTTCCTCACGCAGACGAGCGGCGTCACGCGGTGCCGCAACCTGCATGCCGGGCACGATGCCGAGCATCGACATGTCCCACACGCCGTTGTGGCTGGCGCCGTCGTTGCCGGTGACGCCCGCACGGTCGAGCACCATGGTGACGGGCAACTTGTGCAGCGCCACGTCCATCATGATCTGGTCGAACGCCCGGTTCAGGAACGTCGAGTAGATGGCGACGACGGGGTGCATACCGCCCATCGCCAGACCCGCGGCCGACGTCATCGCATGCTGCTCGGCAATACCGACGTCGAAGAATCGGTCCGGGAAACGTTGCCGGAATGCTGCCAGGCCCGTCGGTCCTGGCATGGCCGCAGTGATCGCGACGATGTCGCGCTGCTTGGTGGCCTGCTTGATCAGCTCCTCGGAGAACACCGACGTCCAGCCGAGCACCGACTCAGCGGTGGACCGCCCGGTGTGCGGGTCGATGATGCCGGTCGAGTGCATCTGCTCGGCTTCGTCGTTCTCCGCGTGCGCATAACCCATGCCCTTGCGGGTGACGACGTGCACTATCACCGGCGCGTTGAACCCGCGGGCGTGCCGCAATGCGGCCTCGACGGCGTGCTCGTCATGACCGTCGATGGGCCCGACGTACTTGAGCCCCAGATCGGTGAACAGTGCCTGCGGTGCCAGCGCGTCCTTGATGCCGGCCTTGATGCTGTGCACGCACTGGTAACAGAACTCGCCGAGGACGGGCATGCCGCGCAGCGCGTTCTTGCCCCGCTCCAGAGCCTTCTCGTAAGCGGGCTGCAGGCGCAGCGCCGCGAAGTGGTCGGCCAGGCCGCCGATGGTCGGCGCGTAGCTGCGGCCGTTGTCGTTGACGACGATGACGATGGGCCGGTTCGCGGCGGCGATGTTGTTCAGCGCCTCCCAGCACATGCCGCCGGTGAGCGCACCGTCACCGACGACGGCGACGACGTGCCGGTTGCGGTAGCCGGACAGTTCGAAGGCCTTGGCCAGCCCGTCGGCGTAGGACAGCGCGGTGCTGGCGTGGCTGGACTCGACCCAGTCGTGTTCGCTCTCGGCGCGCGACGGATAGCCGGACAGGCCGCCCTTCATGCGCAACGTCTCGAAGTCGGGGCACCGGCCAGTCAGCATCTTGTGCACGTAGGCCTGGTGGCCGGTGTCGAAGATGATCGGATCGTGCGGCGAGTCGAAGACCCGGTGCAGCGCAAGCGTCAGCTCCACGACACCCAAGTTGGGGCCGAGATGCCCGCCGGTGGCGGCAACCTTGTGGACCAGGAACTCCCGGATTTCGGCGGCGAGTTCGGTCAACTGTGGCTGCGATAGGTGCGCCAGATCAGCGGGGCCGCGGACCTGTTCAAGCATTCCGACAGTCTACGCACGCACCACGGGTACAGCCGGTCAAGGCTGATAGATGTCCGGCACACCGTCGCCGTCGTCGTCGGCGGTCTCACGTTCGTGAATGCGGCGATAGGCGGCATTGCGGGACAGCAGCACCAGTGCCGCCAGCATCCCGGCGATCACCGAACCCGCGAGCACGCCGATCTTGGCGTCTGCGCCGGCGGCGGTACCGGCGCCGAACGCCAGCTCGCCGATCAGCAGTGAGACGGTGAAACCGATCCCGGCCAGCAGCGCCACCCCGGCGACGTCGAGCCAGCCGAGTCCCTCGTCGAGCTCGGCACCGGTGAACCGCGCCAGCAGGAATGTGGTGCTGAACACACCGATGGCTTTGCCGAACACCAGCCCCAGGAGGACGCCGGCGGTCACCGGATGGGTGATCGCGTCCGTCAGACCGGGCCAACCGCCGACGCTCACCCCCGCGGCGAAGAACGCGAACACCGGCACCGCCACCCCGGCGGACAACGGCCGCAGCGCGTGCTCGAACGCCTCGGCCGACGCGTGTCGGCCCAGGACTGGCACCCCGAAACCGAGCAGCACCCCGGCCACCGTGGCGTGGATGCCGCTCGCGTGCACCAGCGCCCAGGTCGCCGCGGCCAGCGGCAGCAGCAGCCACCAGTGCCGGATGCCGCGCTGCACGGCTGCGACGAACAGCCCGCCGGGAATGACGGCCAGCGCCAACGCGGCCGGGTTGAGGTGGTCGGTGTAGAAGCAGGCGATGACGATGATGGCCAGCAGGTCGTCGACCACCGCGAGCGTCAGCAGGAACGTGCGTAGCGCGGTGGGCAGGTGCGTCGATATGACAGCAAGCACCGCCAACGCGAAGGCGATGTCCGTGGCGATCGGCACCGCCCAGCCGTCCAGATTCTCCGGGTGCCCCAGCCACAGGTTCAGGCCGACGAAGATCCCGGCGGGCGCCAGCATGCCGCCGACGGCCGCGGCGATGGGCAGCGCGGCACGTGCCGGGTCACGCAGGTCGCCGGCGACGAATTCGCGTTTGAGTTCGACACCGACCACGAAGAAGAAGATCGCCAACAGCCCGTCGGCCGCCCAGGCCGACAGGCTGAGCCGCAGATGCCAGGACTGCGGACCGACCGCGAACTCGGACAGTGCGTGATAACTCTGCGCGGCAGGCGAATTCGCCCACACCAGGGCGACACCGGCAGCGAGCAACAGCAGGATGCCGCCGACGGTCTCCTTGCGCAGAATCTCCGCAAACCGCTGCGTCTCGGGCCAGGTGGCGCGGGTCAGCAGACGCCGGCGCGGCCCCTCATTGCGGTTGATCATCACGAGTCTCCTGGGCAGCGTTGAACGGCGCCGACCAGGCTTCCCGGCACACCTGACCGCAAACTTACCGCCTGGGCCCTCGCGGGCCGGCCGGCCCATCGCAATTCACTGGCTGCTTGCGTTCCGCGACAGGAATCTGCGGAACAGCGGCCAGGCGAGCGCGACGTTGTATGCGGCGCCACCGACGACGTACGGCCACCACACTCCGTGAGAACTGGCCACCCAGAATGCCTTCGCTGCCCAGAACGGCGGCAGCACCCCGGCCAGCAGGCCCCAGTCCGAGTCGATGAACCACGGCAGGCACGGCAGGCCCGCAATCAGCATCCCCAACCCGCGCACCGCGGCCAGGCCCTGAATCTTGTTCCCAGCCATGGCCAGAATCAGCAGCAGCGTGACCACCGCCGACATCCCGGCCAACACGCCGATCGGGATCAGCGCCGGAAGCAGACCTGGCTCCAGAATTCCGCTCAGAGAGAGCGTCACGATGACGTACACGGTAGTCACCACCATCACCGTGAATGCGCGGTAGCCGAAGAACGTCGACAACCGCACGGGAGTCACCCGCAACACGGTCAAGGTCCCGGCGTCGACTTCGTCGAGAACGAGGAAGGCCGCGAGCGCGCCGGCAATGATGATGCTGGTGAGCAGCAGGAAGGCCGTGAGAATCAGCGGGTAGTACGGGATGAGATCGAAACCGTTGCGGTGCAACAACATCGCAGTCACCCGCGGTGTCAGCACCGCGACACCGGTGGTCCAGATCACCGGGGCGAAGACGATCATCACCAGCAGCGGATCTCGGTAGGCACCACGAAGATCGTTGCGGCCGAACGCAATCAGCGCACGAACCGTCGCGTTACGGGGGGCCATCACATGCCACCCGATTTCGAGACGACGTAGCGATCGAAGAGCGCCCGTGCCGCCCAGAAGAGGGCCGCGATGCACACCACCGGATATCCGACCGCGTAGCCAACCTGCCACGGCGCGAGCTCTGCCTGCCCGAACGCCGCCCCGAACAGCATCAGCGGCCCCTGGGTGGGAAGCAGGTACAGCACCGGATTCGGCCAGAGTCCCGAATAGTGCAGGATCGGCAGGTTCAGCACCGCGAGCGGGACAGTTGCAGCGAGAAACCAGTCACTGACCGAGGCGAACGGCAGCGAGCTCGTGAACCCGACGAGCAGCATGAGGAGCGTACCGAGCACCACGCCCACGAGCAGCTCGACCGAAAGGCGGCCGAGACCATGCACGATGACGGTGACTGTGATGGCCACGAACAACGAAACCGCTAGCAGCACAATCAGTTTGGCCGACAGATACTCGTGGAATCGCAGCGGGGTGGAAAGCACCGCGCCGATGGTCCGCTCCTGCTTCTCGAAGAACACGGTGCCGGCGACAAAGAAGAACCCGATGATCGAGGTGTCCCCCAACAACACGTAGGGCTCGGCGACGGGACGCAGCGTCGCGGGCATCGGGAGCAGCACGGCCAGCCAGATCAGTCCGGAGAAGACCGCTGCGTACAGGAATCGCTGCCTGATCTGGAGCAACAACTCGAGGCGCACGGCACTGCGAAAGCGCTTCACAGCAGCTGCCTTCCGGTGACTTCGACGAAGACGTCGTCAAGACTCGCCTCGCGACTGTGAATGGTCGCAACCTGCCGGTCCCGTAGCACCGCGTGAAATCCGGGATCGTCGGCGAGCCCGTCCAGGCCGAAGTCCGCAGATTCCAACAGTCCGTTGTCGCCGCGGAACTCCACCCGCACCGACCGTCGACTCCGCGCGATCTTCAGTTCCGCCGGCGTGTCCATCGCCACGATGCGGCCATCGACCACGAATGCCACCCGGTCACACAATTCGTCAGCGGTCGCCATGTTGTGCGTGGTGAGGAACACCGTGCGACCCTGCGCCTTCAGCCGCATGACGATATCGCGCACCTTGCGGGCGTTGACGGGGTCGAGCCCGGATGTCGGTTCGTCGAGAAACAGCAGCTCCGGATCATTGAGAAGCGCTCGTGCGAACGTGAGCCGCATCTGCATGCCCTTGGAGTATCGACCGACCCGCGTTCCTGCGTCGTCGGCGAGTCCTACGGCGTCGAGCAGCTCCATGGGATCAGCGGTCGGTCCCGTGTACAGCGAGGCAAAGAACCGCAGATTCTCCAGGCCGGTCAGCTTCTGATAATGGTTCGGCAGTTCGAACGAGACCCCGATACGCTCGTAATAGTCCGGTCCCCAGTCCAGCGGGTCCCTGCCCCACACCGTCGCTTCGCCCCCGTGCCCACGCAGGAGCCCGATGAGCAGCTTCTGGGTGGTGGATTTCCCGGCCCCACTCGGCCCGAGAAATCCGAAGATCTCCCCTTCGCCAACGGTGAAATCCATGCCACGCACGGCGGGGTGGTCCGCCTTCGGATAGGCATAGGTAAGCCCGCGGACGCGGATGACCTCGGCCGCTGCTGTCTCCGCCATGTACGCCGTCCCCTTCGAGCCACATGCTCAACAATGTTCTCAGTTCAATCTATACTGAACTTTCAGAGAATATTGAAACTTCATATCTGGCAAGGAGTTCCGTGGCACCGGACAAGGACCTTCAAGACGTCGCCGAGCAGCTGGCCCTGGTCTTGACCAACCTTGGGTTGCAACGCATGACAGCCAGGGTTCTGGCGACGCTGCTGTTCACCGAACACGCCGCGATGACCAGCGCCGACCTCGGCGAACAGTTGCAGGCCAGCTCGGGCGCAATCTCAGGTGCACTGAAGATGCTGACCTCGGTCGGGCTGGCCGAGCGGTTCCCGGTACCCGGCAGCCGTCGCGATCACTATCGGTTGCGCGACGACGCCTGGGCGGTGCTGTTCACGGGCCAGAACGTCACGATTTCGGCGATGCAGGCGGCCGCTGACACTGGCATCGCCTCCACCTCCGCTGACAGCCTGGCCCGCCAACGACTCACTCAGATGCGCGATTTCTACGCATTCCTGCTGGCCGAGATCCCCGCCCTGCTCGAGCGTTGGCGCCAGCAATCCAGCTGACGCTTAGCACATCGGCACTCGCGAGCAGACGCAAAACTGCCCATTTCACTTGGCAAAGTGACAGTTTTACGTCTGCTCGCGGGTCAAAAGGGCCACACACTCGACATGGTGAGTCAACGGGAACGAATCGAAGACGCGCAGGTTCGTCACCTGGTAGCCGTGTCCGCGGTACAGGCCGATATCGCGCGCGAAAGAGGCTGCCTCACAACCGATGTGGATCACCCGCGGCACCCCGGCCGCGGCCAGCTGATCGATCACCTCGTGCCCGGCGCCGGTGCGCGGCGGGTCCAGCACGGCGACGTCGGCCGCGACCCGCTGCGTGCCGAGCGCGCGGCGCACCGAATCGGTCACCACCTCGACGCAACCCAGATCTCCCAGCGCGGCCCGGGCTGCGCGCGCCGATCCGCGTGAGGTGTCCACCGTCAGCACCCGGCCCGACTCCCCCACCGAACCGGCCAGCGCCGCGGCGAAAACGCCTGCGCCGCCGTACAAATCCCACGCCGTCTGTCCTTCGGACAGCTCGGCCCATTCGGCGACCAGCGCGCTGTAGGTGGTGGCGGCGTCGCGGTGGGACTGCCAGAAGGCCGTGACCGGGACGAGCCATTCCTGATCCCCGACGCGCTGCACGGCTTCGTACTCGCCCGAGACCACTTCGGTCATGCCGGCCTTGCTCTTCTTGCCGCCGCGCGGACCGGACCGCACGACGTGCCGCTGCCCGGCGTCGTCGAGCACCACGTGCAGGTGCGCACCGGGCGGTTGCAGCGGCAGCTCGTCCAGCATCCCGGCCGGCACCTGCGCGCATGACAGGTCGGTCACCAGCTCGTCGCTGTGGTACCGGTGGAATCCGGCCCGGCCGTCCGCGCCGACCTCCAGCCGCACCCGGGTGCGCCACCCGGTCGCGCCGACGGTGCCGACTTCCGCCGCGACGAGGTCACCGGCCTCGTGGCCGCCGAGCCGGGCCAGCTGATTGGCCACGACCTCGCCCTTGAGCCGACGCGCCGCGGCCGGATCGACGAAAGCCAGGTCGCAGCAACCGGATCCCTGCGCCCCGGCGATCGCGCACAACGAATCCACCCGGTCGGGAGACGCCTCGAGTACCTCGAGCACATCGGCGTGCCAGTACGACCCGCGTTCGGAGGTCACCTCCGCGCGCACCACCTCACCCGGCAGCGCGTGCCGGACGAAGATCACGCGGCCGTCGTGCCGCGCCACGCAGCTGCCACCGTTGGCCGGCGGGCCAACGGTCACTGTTACCTCAGTCATTCAATGATGCCGGTCATTCGATGATGCCCCGTCTCGTGTCGCCCGGCGCCGAACCCGGAGTCATGGTCACCTTCACGCGCTCCGACGAAGTCAGCTGCCACGGAACGGAAGTCACCATCACGTTGGGAATGAACAGCAGGCGGCCCTTGAGCCGCAGCGCGCTCTGATTGTGCAGGATGTGCTCCCACCAGTGGCCCACCACGTACTCCGGGATGAACACCGTCACGACGGTGCGCTTCGACTCGGCCGTGATGCGCTTGACGTAATCGAGGATGGGCCTGGTGATTTCGCGGTACGGCGAGGCGATGACCTTCAGCGGGACGGACACGTCACTGTCCTCCCATTTGTGCACCAGCTCGCGCGTCTCGGCGTCGTCGACGCTGACGGTGATGGCCTCCAGCACGTCCGGGCGGGTCGCCCTGGCGTAGGCCAGGGCCCGCAGCGTCGGCAGGTGCAGATTGGACACCAGCACCACGGCGTGGTTGCGGCTGGGCAGCACCACGTCCTCGTCCGGCCCCGACTGGGCACGCAGTTCCTTGGCGACGGTGTCGTAGTGCTTGTGGATCGCCTTCATCAAGACGAACAGCAGGCTCATGGCCAGGATCGCGATCCAGGCGCCGGCCATGAACTTCGTCACGATGACCACCAGCAGCACCGCGCCCGTGCAGAGGAAGCCGATGGTGTTGACGATCCGCGCGCGCTGCATGCGGCGCCGCTCGGAGCCGTCGGTCTCGGTGCTCAGCAGCCGGTTCCAGTGCCGCACCATGCCGATCTGGCTGAGGGTGAACGACACGAACACGCCGACGATGTACAGCTGGATCAGTGCGGTGACCTCGGCGTTGAACGCCACCACGAACGCGATGGCGGCGAACGCGAGGAACAGGATGCCGTTGGAGAACGCCAGCCGGTCACCGCGGGTGTGCAGCTGCCGCGGCAGGTAGCGGTCCTGGGCCAGGATCGAACCAAGCACCGGGAAACCGTTGAAGGCGGTGTTGGCGGCCAGGACCAGGATCAGACCCGTCACGCCCGCGATCAGGTAGAGGCCCACCGGGAAGCCCTGGAACACCGCCTCGGCCAGCTGCGTGATCACGGTCTTCTGGTGATAGCCCTCGGGCGCGCCCACCAACTGGTCGACGCTGTCGGCCATCTTCAGGCCGATCTGCTTCGCCAGCACGATGATGCCCATGAACAACGACACCGCGATGGCCCCGAGCAGCAGCAGTGTGGTTGCGGCGTTGCGCGACTTGGGCTTCTGGAAGGCGGGGACGCCGTTGCTGATCGCTTCCACACCCGTCAGGGCGGCACAGCCCGACGAGAACGCTCGGGCCACCAGGAACACCATCGCGAAACCCAGCACGTCGCCGTGCTCGGACTTGATGCTGAAGCCGGCCGACTCGGCCCGCAGCGGGTGGCCCAGCACGAAGATCTGGACGAAGCCCCACGCCAACATCAGGTACATGCCGATCATGAAGGCGTAGGTCGGAATCGCGAACGCGGTACCGGACTCCCGGATGCCGCGCAGGTTCAGCGACGCCAGGATCAGGATCGCCAGTACCGAGAACAGCACCTTGTTCTGGGCGATGAACGGCACGGCCGACCCGATATTGGACATCGCCGATGCCGTCGACACCGCGACCGTCAGTACGTAGTCGACCAACAGCGCGCTGGCCACCGTCAGTCCGGCGGTATGCCCGAGGTTGGTCGTCACCACCTCGTAGTCGCCGCCACCGGATGGATACGCGTGCACGTTCTGCCGATAACTGGCGATCACGATGAGCATGACCGCGGCGACCGCGAGACCGATCCACGGCGCCATCGAATAGGCCGACAGACCGGCAACCGACAGCACCAGGAAGATTTCCTCCGGCGCGTAGGCGACGGACGACAACGCATCCGACGCGAACACCGGAAGAGCGATACGTTTGGGCAGCAACGTGTGGGCGAGCTTGTCGCTTCGGAAGGGTCGGCCGATCACCAACCGTCGCGTAGCGGTCGAAAGCTTGGACACGAGAGCCAAGGGTAAGCCCCCGGGGCTCGGGTTGTAGCGTTCGGAGGCGAGCTGAGGCATGAAATTCGCTTCGGGGCCGGTTCCTGGCCCAGAAAGGATCGGCTGGTGCGAGTAGTCGTGATGGGCTGCGGCCGGGTTGGCGCATCGCTGGCAGACGGGTTGGCCCGCATCGGCCACGAGGTCGCCGTGATCGACCGAGATAAGACGGCCTTCCATCGGCTGTCCCCGGAATTTCCGGGAGAACGCGTGCTGGGCATGGGTTTTGACCGCGACGTGCTGGAGCGGGCCGGTATCGAAGAGGCCGGCGCGTTCGCCGCCGTGTCGTCCGGCGACAACTCGAACATCATCTCTGCGCGGGTCGCGCGCGAGACCTTCGGCGTGCAGCGCGTCGTCGCGCGCATCTACGACGCCAAGCGCGCGGCGGTGTACGAGCGGCTCGGCATCCCGACCATCGCGACGGTGCCGTGGACCACCGACCGGTTGCTGAATCTGCTCACCCGCGAGACCGAGACCACCAAGTGGCGCGATCCGTCGGGCAACGTCGGCGTCACCGAACTGTCCCTGCACGAGGAGTGGGTCGGCTTCCGCGTCACCGCGCTGGAAGCCGCGACCGGTGGCCGTGTCGCCTTCCTCATCCGGTTCGGCAGCGGTGTGCTGCCGGACGCCAAGACCGTCATCCAGGCCGGCGATCAGGTGTACATGGCCGCGGTGTCCGGCCGCGTCGCCGAAGCCATCGCCATCGCCTCACTGCCGCCCGGCGACGACGTCGAAAGCCACTAGGGAGCGCACATGAAGGTCGCAATCGCGGGCGCCGGCGCCGTCGGCCGCTCCATCGCGCGGGAACTGGTCGATCACCACGAGGTGACGCTGCTGGAGCGCAATCCGGATCACATCGACGTCGACGCCGTCCCCGCCGCGCAGTGGCGTCTGGGTGACGCGTGCGAGCTGTCGCTGCTCGAGTCCGTCAAACTGCACGAGTTCGACGTCGTCATCGCCGCCACCGGCGACGACAAGGCCAACGTCGTGGTCAGCCTGCTCGCCAAGACCGAGTTCGCGGTCCCCCGCGTCGTGGCCCGGGTCAACGACCCGCGCAACGAGTGGCTGTTCGACGACAGCTGGGGCGTCGACGTCGCGGTGTCCACGCCGCGCATGCTGGCGTCACTGGTCGAAGAAGCGGTGTCGGTGGGCGACCTGGTCCGCCTGATGAGTTTCCGTAAGGGCCAGGCCAACCTGGTCGAGATCACGCTGCCCGACGACACACCGTGGGGCGGCAAGGCGGTCAAGCGGCTGCAGCTGCCGCGCGACGCGACGTTGGTGACCATCCTGCGCGGCCCGCGCGTCATCGTGCCCGAGTCCGACGAGCCTCTCGAAGGCGGGGACGAACTGCTGTTCGTCGCGGTCGCCGAGGTCGAGCAGGAGCTGCGCAACCAGGTGCTGAATCCGAGCTAGTCCTCGGTGACGTGATGCTCGGCGTCCCGGAGGGCCTTCTGGGCCGTCCGGATGGCCAGGTAGGACGCCAGCGCGGCGACCGCGGTGAGCGGCCAGCCCATGGCGATCCGCGCCACGCCGAGCAGGCCGGTCTGGTCCTGCCCGTACAGGTGGTTCTGGACCAGGAACCGCGCCGCGAACACCAGCACCCAGACCGCGGTCGCGATGTCGAACGCGAGCACCGCACGCCGGATGTCACGCCAGCTGCGGTCATGCCCGGTGACCCAGCTCCAGCCGTACCCGACCAGTGGGCGGCGGATCACGATCGAGATGGCGAACACCCCGGCGTAGATCAGCGACGACCAGATGCCAAGCAGGAAATAGCCTTTCGAGGCGCCGATCAAGTAGGCGATCAACGCGCTGATCCCCACGCCGATGAAGCCCGACACCGCGGGCTGCACCGATTCGCGGCGCGCCAGCCGCCACACCAGGACCAGACCGGCGACACCGAGCGCTGAATAGATCGCGGCAGTCAGCCCGAAGAAGCTGGAGATCGGGACGAAGACGAGAACCGGCAGGGACGAATAGATGAGGCCACTGACGCCGCCCATCTGCTCCAGTAGGACGTGCGCCGTCAGCTTGGCGTCGCGGTCGTCCTCCTGGGCCTCAGCGATAATCTCGACGTCGGCTTCGGCCTGCTCGCTGTCCGCGGTCCCCTTGTCGGGGAAAGTCACTTCTGAATCTCGTAATGCGGGTTGTAGATCGCCTTGGCCCCGCTGTCCAATTTGCCCAGCCGTCCGTGCACCCGCAGGGTCCGCCCGGACTCGATGCCAGGGATGCGCCGCTGTCCCAACCAGACCAGCGTGACCGTGTCGGTGCCGTCGAACAGCTCGGCCCGTACACCACCAGAACAGCCCTTGCCGTTGGTCTCGACACACCGCAGCGTGCCGACCATCGTCACTTCTTGTCCGCGCGTACAGTCCACCGCCCGCATGGCGCCGGTGTTGAGGGCCTCGTCGTTCAGCTCCTGGACATCACTCTGTTCGAGGTCCTCGGTAAGCCGCCGGGTGAGCCGGCGCAAATAGCCTTCCGCCGTAGCCATGGTCTCTCCTGAGACTTGCTGCGAATCCACCGTGGACCCGCTATCTAACCAACGTCACGCTAGACCTCTTGGTTCCGATTCGCCATTTCGGCGCGGGATATATCTTCGTTATCCCGCTCACTGGACCGCACTTCCGGCGCGACCCCCTTGCGAGCGCCATTTCCACCGCCGGGCACCATCGAGGGATGACGGCCAACTTGCAAGGGATGACCGCGGTACTGCTGCCCGGCACGGGATCTGACGACGACTACATCCGCCGGGCGTTCGGTGGCGCCCTGCTCGAAGCAGGTGCCGTGGTGGTCGCGCCGCGACCGCTGCCGGGTGGCCTGATCGCCGGCTACCTCGAAGCGCTCGACGCCGCCGCGCAGCAGGGCCCGATCATGGTCGGCGGGGTGTCACTGGGCGCTGCGGTGGCGACGAGCTGGGCGCTGAACCACCCCGACCGGTGCATTGCCGTCCTGGCCGCACTGCCCGCCTGGACCGGCGAATCCGACGGCGCGCCCGCCGCACAAGCCGCCCGCTACTCCGCGCAGCAGCTGCGCGAGATCGGGCTGGATGCGGCCGTCGCCGGCATGCGCGCGGGCAGCCCGGCCTGGCTCGCGGACGAACTGACACGGTCATGGACAGCGCAATGGCCGGGGCTGCCGGACGCGATGGAAGAGGCGGCGGGTTACGGCGGGCCGACGCGTGCACAACTCGCTGAGCTACAGGTGCCGATGGGCGTGGCCGGGGCCGTGGACGACGCCGTCCACCCCGTTGCGGTCGCCGCGGAATGGGCCGTGGCCGCCCCCAGGGCCGCGCTGCGGACCGTCACCCTCGAAGCGATGGGTGTAGAGCCGACGGTGCTGGGCGACGCCTGCGTGGCCGCGCTGCGGGAGGCCGTCAGCCTCCTGTGATGGTGCCCATCTGCTGGGTGCGCAGCTGCTGCATGGCCGAGCCCTGCTCGCTGCGGCGGGCGTCCGGTTCACCTTCCGGCTGCTGTTGCATGTGCTGCTGCAGCTGCTCGAGCGCCTGCTGAGCCTGCTCCATCTGCTGCTGCGCCATCTGAGCGGCCGCCGCGCGCAGCTGCTCCAGCAGCGGCTCGGACAGCTGCACCGGCAGCGGGCTGCGGACTGCCAGCGGGGTATCACCGCGGCGAACCACGGTGTCCGCCAACGAGGTTCGGGCCTCGTCGGCGATGGCGTCGATGGTCTCCTCGGAGCCGACGACGACGCAACGCACCATCCACCGGTAGCCGTCGGCCCCGATGAAGCGCATCACGACCTGCCCCTGGCCGGGCTGCGGCACCGGCAGGCCCACGACCTCGCGGCCCCAGGGTCCGTCTTCGATCCGCGCCTGCGCGTTGTCGCCCCGGAGCGACTCCGCCAGCTCGGCGGCGATCTCGCGCCACAGGCCACCGGTCTTCGGCGCCGCGTACGCCGCGACGGAGAACCGGCCGTTGGGCGTCATGATCCAGACGGCATTCGGCACGCCCTGCTCATTGACCTCGACGTTGAGCTGCGAACCGTCGGGCACCGGGACCAGCACGCCACCCAGATCCAAGCGGGCCGCCTCGGCGTCGGCCGGGTCGTCGAAGTCCTCGATGTCGAAGGGGCCGTCTTCTTCGGAGTTGAATTCGAATGCCATCACAAACTCGCATGTCCGCCGGAGGAACCGTGGCCGCCCGCGCCACGTGAGGTGTCAGCCAGTCCGGCCTCGTCGAACGACGTGACCTCGACCAGCTCGGGCAGCTCGACCCGCTGCACCAGCAGCTGAGCGATCCGGTCGCCGCGCTGGACGGTGATGGGCTCACTGGGGTCGAGGTTGATCAGCGCCACCTTGATCTCGCCGCGATACCCGGCATCGACGGTGCCAGGCGCGTTGACGATCGAAAGCCCAACGCGGATAGCCAATCCCGAGCGCGGGTGGACCAGGCCGACCATGCCGTGCGGAATGGCGACGGCGATCCCCGTCGGCACCAACTCGCGCTGGCCGGGGGCCAGTTCGAGGTCGATTGCGCTGAACAGATCGACGCCGGCATCGCCGTCGTGAGCCCGGGCCGGCATCGGCAGATCCCGGTCCAGACGAACTACCGCCAGAGAGGTGGGCACGGTGCCACAGACTACCCTTGGCCGCGTGTCAGACACGCGAGCAGCCACCCAAACGGTCCGCTACCGAGAGCGGTTGACGGTGCCTTTGTGGTGGTGGTTACCGGGTTTCGGGCTGGCGGCCCTGATCGCGCTGGAAGTGGTGCAAGGCGTGTCGGGGGTGCCGACGTGGGCGCCGTTCGCCGTGCTGCTCCCGGTCGCCGCTGCGACGCTGGTGTGGATGGGGCGCATCGAGCTGCGCGTGGTGGGCACCGGAACCGGACCGGACGCCGAGACCGAGCTGTGGGTCGGCCCGGCGCACATCCCCACGAATGTCATCTCCCGGTCGGCCGAGGTGCCGCGTTCGGCGAAGTCGGCGGCCCTGGGCCGGCAGCTGGACCCCGCCGCGTACGTCGTACACCGCGCCTGGGTCGGGCCGCTGATCCTCGTCGTCCTCGACGATCCGGATGACCCCACGCCGTACTGGCTGGTGAGCACACGTCATCCGGACCGGGTGCTGGCGGCACTGCAGGGCCGCTGACCGGCCCGCAAGACGGCGAATGGCCGGTCCACGCTCGCAACTGATTCAGCTGCGGGTGTGGACCGGCCATTCGCCGTCCTGAGTGTGAATCCCTAGGCGGCGCAGTCAGTGCAGATCATCACGCCGTTCTTCTCGCTGGCGAGACGGCTGCGGTGTTGCACCAGGAAGCAGCTCGAGCAGGTGAACTCATCGGCCTGCTTGGGCACCACTCGGACCGAGAGTTCCTCGCCCGACAGGTCAGCGCCGGGCAACTCGAAGTTTTCAGCCGAGTCGGTTTCGTCGACGTCGACGACGGCGGACTGTGCCTCGTTGCGTCGTGCTTTGAGCTCCTCCAGAGAGTCCTCGGAAACCTCATCAGTCTCTGAACGCCGCGGGGCGTCGTAATCGGTAGCCATGGTCATCCCCTCCGTTACCTTGCAGCAGAGCTTTGTACCAGCGTCGAACGCTTCTACCAAATGATTCGTGCCCAGAAAGCGCGCCGATTATATGTGATTTGCATCACATGCGCCAGGGATGGTTCGTAATCACGCTGGCTGCGGGGCATCTACAGTGCACATGTGGTCGCTCAAATCACCGAGGGCACAGCCTTCGACAAGCACGGTCGGCCGTTCCGCCGCCGCAACTACGTGCCCGGTGCGGTGCTGTTCGCAGTGCTGGCCGTCGCGACGCTGATCGCCTGGCTCGTGGTCGCCAACCAGCCCGCCGAAATCCACCAGGCGATCACCTGCAATCCCCCACCGGCGCCGAGCGAGCCGAACCAGCCGAAGCTCGGCGACGAGGTCTCGCAGTCCTCGATGGTCAACGTGGTGCCGGCCAAGCTCGCCGACACCAAGATCAAGGTGCTCAACGCCAGCGGCCAGGGCGGCCAGGCCAGCGAGGTCGCCGGCGAGCTGCGCGACCTCGGGTTCGCTCAGCCGGCGGCGAGCAACGACCCCGTGTACGCCAGCACCCGCATGGAATGCCAGGGCCAGATCCGGTTCGGCCCGGCCGGCAAGTCCGCCGCCGCCGCGCTGTGGCTGGTCGCGCCCTGCACCCAGCTGTTCCAGGACCAGCGACCCGACGACTCCGTCGACCTGGCGATCGGCACCGAGTTCAACGAGCTCGCCCACAGCGACGACATCGAAGCCATGCTGGCCAGCCTGAAGCCGGACGCGACCCAGCCCGCCGACACCTCGCTGCTGCCGAAGATCCACAGCGGGACCTGCTAGCCGGGACCGGCTAGCAGTAGCCGACGCGCGCCAGCTGACCCGCCAGCGCCGCGGACACCCCGGGTGCCGCTGCGACGACGAGGTCGTCGTCTTCCGCACCGGGCGCGGGCAGCCGCACCACCGCGCCCGCCTCCTCGGCGATCAGGGCTGCGGCAGCCCAATCCCAC
Source organism: Mycolicibacterium sp. P4_G11 (assembly GCF_056555145.1). NCBI lineage: Bacteria > Bacillati > Actinomycetota > Actinomycetes > Mycobacteriales > Mycobacteriaceae > Mycobacterium > Mycolicibacterium sp. P4_G11. The sequence goes on along the minus strand of NZ_JBFUJW010000001.1, from coordinate 602,406 downwards.
ACGTGCACACCGGATTCGAAGTACGCGTCGAGCTGTCCGGCGGCGACCATGCACAGGTCCAGGGCGCACGACCCGACACGTCGGATGTCCCGCACCTCGGCCAGCAGCTCGGCCACCGCACCGGCCTGACGGCGCCGACGCTCGCGCTCGTAGGCGAACCCGGTCGCCACCAGCGCCATGGGCAGTTCGTCGATGACGTTGCAGCGCAGAGCCGTTGACACCCCGTCCCGGATCACCACGGACCCGTGACCGCGCGCGGCGGAGAACACCTCGCCGGTGGCCGCGTTGGCCACCGCACCAGCCACCGACACGCCGTCGATCTGCACGCCGACGGACACCGCATAGGCGCCCAGCCCGTACATGAAGTTCACGGTGCCGTCGATGGGATCGAGCACCCACACCGGCACGCCCGCCGGAGCCTGCGCCGCGCCGCCTTCCTCCTCGCCCAGGATCGCGTCGTCCGGCCGCAACGCCGCCAGGCGCTCCCGCAGCAGCCGCTCGGTCTCGGTGTCCACCACGGTCACCGGATCGGTCGGACTGCTCTTGGTGCGCACCGCGCCGTCGCCCTGCGGGGCACCGGCGAAAACCTCGGTGCGCCGCCTGCGGACGAAGCCGGCGGCCTCGGTCACCAACTGCTCGGCGAGCGCTCGCAGCGCAGCAGGTGCGGTGCCACTTTCGGGTTCGCGTGCGGTCATGACACCTATCGCAGCACACGCGGTTAGGGTGTGGGTCGCGCCCTCTTGCCCACCCCCTCCAAGGAGTGCTGATGACCGAGACGCCCACCGGACCGACTGACGGCTCGCAGCATCGAGCGCTGGGTATCGACGTCGGCGGCAGTGGCGTCAAGGGCGGCATCGTCGACCTCGACACCGGGCAGCTGATCGGCGAGCGCTTCCGGCTCCCCACCCCGCAGCCGGCCACTCCCGAAGCCGTCTCCGAAACCGTCGCCGCGGTCGTGGCCGAGTTCGGCTGGACCGGACCGCTGGGCGTGACCTACCCGGGCGTGGTGACCGAGGGCATCGTGCGCACCGCGGCCAATGTCGACAGCAGCTGGATCGGCACCAACGTGCGGGACATGTTCGCATCGCGGTTGAACGGCCAGGACGTGACCGTGCTCAACGACGCGGACGCCGCCGGGCTGGCCGAGGAGAAGTTCGGCGCGGGACGCGAGGTGAGCGGGCTGGTCGTGTTGCTGACGTTCGGCACCGGCATCGGCTCGGCAGTGATCTACGACGGTGTGCTGTTGCCCAACACCGAGTTCGGGCACATCGAGGTCGGCGGCAAGGAAGCCGAGCACCGGGCCGCGTCGTCGGTCAAGGAACGCAAGGACTGGTCGTACGAGCGCTGGACCGAGGAGGTCACGAAGGTGCTGGTAGCGGTCGAGAACGCGATCTGGCCAGACCTTTTCATCGTCGGCGGCGGGATCAGCAAGAAGGCCGACAAGTGGGTGCCGCTGCTGAAGAACCGCACGCCCGTGGTCGCCGCGACGCTGCAGAATTCGGCCGGCATCGTCGGCGCCGCGATGGCCGCCGACGGCGCTCTGCATCACCACTAGCGGCCCTCCAACGCTCCGAGCCTGCCGCTGATACGGCTTCTGGGCACTATGTCGTTACAATGGTCAACGGCGGCCGCCTGAACGGATAGCGGCGAACATCCGATCGAAGATCGACGCCAATATTCGACAGCCGACGCTTTTCGGTGGCGCACGCCCACGCCACCGATGTACGAAAGACCGAAAGGGTGGCCGTGGTAGCGACCAAAACCAGCGAGACAGCCGACGAGCCGGTGAAGCGCACCACCAAAGCCCCCGCTAAGAAGGCCGCCGCCAAGGCTGCGCCGGCCAAGCGTGCTGCGAAGGCTCCCGCGAAGAAGGCCGCCGCGAAGGCTCCCGCCAAGCGCGGCCCGCGCAAGGCCGCCGATTCGACCAAGCCGGAAGACGGCGTCGGCACCGACGACGTGACCGACGTCGACGACCTCGCCGTCGAACCCGATGAGATCGACGTCGACGAGGCCGACCTGGAACTCGACGACGACCTCGAGGCCGACGACGAGGACGAAGCCGCAGAAGGTGACGCCGAGGGTGAAGCCACCGCGGAGGGCGCCAAGGCCGCTCCCAAGGCCGCCGAAGGCGACGAGTCCGACGACACCGCGGAGCCGTCCGAGAAGGACAAGGCTTCCGGCGACTTCGTCTGGGACGAGGAAGAGTCCGAGGCGCTGCGGCAGGCCCGCAAGGACGCCGAGCTCACCGCCTCCGCCGACTCCGTGCGTGCGTACCTCAAGCAGATCGGCAAGGTCGCGCTGCTCAACGCCGAGGAGGAGGTCGAGCTCGCCAAGCGCATCGAGGCCGGCCTGTACGCCACCCAGCTGATGTCCGAGCTGCTGGAGAAGGGCGAGAAGCTGCCCGCCGCGCAGCGTCGCGACATGCAGTGGATCTGCCGCGACGGCGACCGCGCCAAGAACCACCTGCTGGAAGCCAACCTGCGTCTGGTGGTGTCGCTGGCCAAGCGCTACACCGGCCGCGGCATGGCGTTCCTGGACCTGATCCAGGAAGGCAACCTGGGCCTGATCCGCGCGGTCGAGAAGTTCGACTACACCAAGGGCTACAAGTTCTCGACGTACGCGACCTGGTGGATCCGTCAGGCCATCACCCGCGCCATGGCCGACCAGGCCCGCACCATCCGTATCCCGGTGCACATGGTCGAGGTCATCAACAAGCTCGGCCGCATCCAGCGTGAGCTGCTGCAGGACCTGGGTCGCGAACCCACGCCCGAAGAGCTGGCCAAGGAAATGGACATCACGCCGGAGAAGGTGCTGGAGATCCAGCAGTATGCGCGTGAGCCCATCTCGCTGGACCAGACCATCGGCGACGAGGGCGACAGCCAGCTCGGTGACTTCATCGAGGACAGCGAAGCCGTGGTGGCCGTGGACGCCGTGTCGTTCACGCTGCTGCAGGATCAGCTGCAGTCGGTGCTCGAGACCCTGTCCGAGCGCGAGGCCGGCGTCGTCCGGCTGCGCTTCGGCCTCACCGACGGCCAGCCGCGCACGCTGGACGAGATCGGCCAGGTCTACGGCGTGACCCGCGAGCGCATCCGCCAGATCGAGTCCAAGACCATGAGCAAGCTGCGCCACCCGTCGCGCTCGCAGGTCCTGCGCGACTACCTGGACTAGTCCCCCAGATCGAACAGCTGCCCCGAAACTTCTGGTTTCGGGGCAGTTTTCGTCTGCTCGGCGAAGTTCAGCAGGGCACGCAGCGGTACCCGTTCCAAATCCAGCCTGCGCCGCAACCGTGGTCGCCTGTTTCGCCGCGACAGTTCATCGGTTGCGCGACGACCGTCGGCTGTGGACTGAACGTCGTTGTATCGGTTGAGCTTTGTGCCGCTTGCGCGAGAGGCATCGGACCGACGGGCGCGACCAACAGCGCCGCAGCGGCAACAGCCAGAACAGTTTTGGTGTGCATGAAAGCCTCCGGCGTCGGGGTCGATTGGATACGAACCGTCAAATTTTACGCTTGCGTCAGATTACTGACCAGAGGTCAGGCTCCCCCACTGCCCAAAAACCTGAGGCGGGGAAAACCCTGCATGTGAAAGGCTTTCGCGCATGCCAACCTCGGAGCATCCACTAGGCCAAGCGATGCTGGACGTCTCGTCCGAGTGCTTCGCAGCGATGGCTGACGTCCTCACCGCGCTCGGTGACGACCTCGCCAATCGCCGGCCGGACCTGCCCGGCGCGAACAGCTGCTATGCCATCGTCAACCACTGCATCGGGGTGGTCGACTACTGGGCGGGCTCTTTCATTGCCGGACAACGGATCCCGCGGGACCGCGACAGCGAGTTCACCGCCACCGGACGGGTCGACGAGCTGCTGGAACGGCTGACGGCGCTGCAGCAGCGCCTGCCCGGCTGGGTCGAGGTGGCCGTCACCGAAGGAATCCGGGACCGCTCGCTGGCCGACGGGATACGCGGCGGCACCACGCGCGCCGCGGTGCTGGCCACGGCCAGCCCGGAGTGGACGCTGCTGCACATCCTGCACGACATCGCGCAGCACGTCGGGCATCTGGAGATCACCCGAGACCTGCTGCTCTCCACGCGAACGGAGAGCTGACGCAAGTCGGCCCCCTGCTCCGCGGAGCAGGGGGCCGATCGCTCGACGGTAACCGTCAGTCGGTGCTTCCAGCGCCAGTGCCAGCGCCGGCCTTGGCAGATTCTGCCTTGGCCTTGGCTTCGGCCTTCTTGGCCTCAGCAGCAGCCTTCTTCTCCTCGGCCTTGGCCTTGGCGGCAGCCTTCTTCTCCTCAGCCGCAGCCTTCTTGGCGTCGGACTTGGCCTTGGCAGCGGCCTTCTTCTCCTCAGCCGCAGCCTTCTTGGCGTCAGCCTTGGCCTTGGCAGCGTCAGCCTTGGCCTGACCATCGGCCTTGGCGGCGTCGGCGTCAGCCTTGCCGTCATCAGCCTTGGTGGCGTCTGCGTCAGCCTTGGGCTCGTCGGCCTTGTTGGTCGACGCCGGAACGTCGGCAACCTTGGCCGGCGAGTCGCCGGCGGCAGCCGCAGCCGCGGTCTTGGCGGCAACCGGAGCCGGAGCCTTGAACGCAGCCGGCGAAACCGCCGCACCCGAAGTCGGGCTCGTGGTCTGAGCGCCTGCCGGAGCAGGAGCCGCCGGCGGGGTCAGGCGCTCCTTCAGGTTGTCGATGGCGTTGGTGACGCCGCCGATGACCTGTGCGTTGATGGCGCGGACGAACTTGGTCGTCGAGAACAGCGCGTCGGCCGCACCGCGGTTGATCGCGTTGAGGATCTGACCCACGTCACCGGTCTTGAACGCCGTCGCGACATCCTGAACCACGCCTCCGAGCTGACGAGACAGCGTGCGGACCTGGGTCAGCACGTTCTCGATCGGACCCTTCTGCATGCCCGCGATCTTGATGCCGTTCCACTCCACCAGGTTGTAGCCGTCGGTCGGGTTGCCCTCGACCACCACAACACCGGTGTTGCCCAACGGCGCCGTCGCGAACAGGTTGAGCTTCTGCTCCGGTGACAGATTCTTGGCGTTCATCAACGTCCAGAACATGATGGTGCCGCCGTGCGCGAACACCGCCGCGTTGCGATCGCCGTTGTTGTAGATCTGCTCCAGAGAGGCATCGACCCGAGCATCGAAGTCGTTGCCGTTCAGGCTCACCGGCTGGGCCGCTCCACCCGGAATGGTCCGAGACGGGTCGGTGTAGTTCGGGTTCGCCGGATCGAGGTATCCGAAGCTGACCGCGTGGGTCACCGGATCCACGTTGATCTTCAGACCCGACCAGGCCAGCGGGAACGAGATGTAGCCCAGGCCGGCCGCGCCGCGCTCCTGTCCGTTCTCGAACATGCCGGCTTCGATCTCGTGCACACCCGGCAACACCTGGATCGGCAGACCCAGGTACTGCGACATCGGTGTCGCCGTCAGCTGCGTCCGGACCATGTCCGAGGCGTAGATGGCGTCGAAGTTCCGGTCACCGAGTTTGGCCGCGATGTCCTTGGCCTGCTGCTGACCGTCAGCGGTCAACACCGGACCCGGAACCTGCGTATCGATGCGGTTCTCCGCATTCGCTGTCGACTGACCGTGCCGAATGAACGTGATGGTCATGTTCTCGGCCGCCCATGCCGGCAGCGCCGACATGACCAGAAGGGCACTGGCCGTCAGAGCGATGCCGAGTCCCTTCAGTCTCCGTGCGCGACGGCGCTTGCCGGTCGCGACTTCAGAATTTGTGTGGTTGATCATGTCCTCACCGTCTCGGGGATATTTACGCGCGCGATCGTGCCAATCCCGTGACCGTGATTCAGGCCACATTCCCGATCAGTGGACAGATTTCTCACACTGTCGTTCATTTGCCGTTAACCAAAACCATCCGTCGGAAAATTTGCCGGCAGGGCTGCAAAGCCCCCGTCGCCGCCGGGCCGGTAGGGCACAGTGCGGGTCACCGCCGCAGCGGGGAGCGGTCCGTACAGGTGCGGGAAGAGCATCGACTCCGGATCCGTCGGCACCCCGGGCTCCCAGCGAACCGGCGACCCCAGCAGTCCGGGATCACACACCAGCAGGATCAGATCGGACTGGCCGCGGTAGAGCCGGTTGGCCGGCAGGTGCACCTGCTCGGGCGCCGACAGGTGGACGAACCCGACCTCGTCGAGCGACGGCGGCCGCAGCTCGCCATCGAACTGAGCACCCGCCCAATCCGTTTCACTACATAGATGGACCAGGACGGCGGGCGACGGGATCATCCGGCCAGCCTGCCGCGCCTGCAACTCAGACGATAGGTGAGACACGACACACCCGTGAACACTCGGGGAACAACGCTGGAATCCAAATCGTCTGAGAGAGTAGAGATGTGTAACCGGCAAAGCGCCCAGGCGGCGACGAGCAGAAGGAGGAGCCATGAACGCAACTCTGACCGGCCCGACACTGACACGGGCCGACCGCTGTGACCGGTGCGGCGCTGCCGCCCGCGTTCGCGCTACCCTGCCGTCCGGCATGGAGCTTCTGTTCTGCCAACACCACGCCAACGAGCACGAATCCAAGTTGGTCGAGTTGGCCGCTGTGCTGGAGATCAGCAGCGAGGACTGAGTGACCCGCCGGTCAACTCAAATACGGTCCTGATGGGGTCTCTTCGGTAATGCTGGTCTGGTCATGAACGACCAGACGCCGCCGATCAAGCCGACACGTCATCACGTGTTACGGGTTATCCGACGTGCGCTGGCGAAAAGCTGGGACGACTCGATCTTCTCGGAGTCGGCGCAGGCGGCGTTCTGGTCGGCGCTGTCCCTACCGCCCTTGTTGTTGGGCATGTTGGGCAGCTTGGCGTACGTGGCGCCGTTGTTCGGTCCCGAGACGCTGCCGATGATCCAGGAACAGCTGATCGGGACGGCGAAGAACTTCTTCTCGCCGAACGTGATCAACGAGATCATCCAGCCGACCGTTCGCGACATCGCGGTCGGCGCCCGCGGCGAGGTGGTGTCCCTAGGGTTCGTCATCTCGCTGTGGGCGGGCTCGTCGGCGATCTCGGCGTTCGTCGACGCGGTTGTCGAGGCCCACGACCAGACGCCGCTGCGCCATCCGGTGCGGCAGCGGTTCTATGCCCTCGGGCTGTATCTGGTGATGCTGCTGTTCGTGATCGCGACCGCCCCGGTGGTCGCCATCGGGCCGATGAAAATCGCCCAGCACATCCCCGAGACCTGGTCCAACGCAATGAAGTACGGATACTGGCCGGTGCTGCTGCTTGGCATCGTGCTGGCCGTGACGGTGCTCTACCGGGTGTCGCTGCCCAAACCGCTGCCGACCCATCGGCTGCTGTTCGGCGCGGTGCTGGCCACCGTGGTCTTCGTGGTGGCGACGGTGGGACTGCGGTTCTATCTGACCTGGATCACCGAGACCGGCTACACCTACGGCGCGCTCGCCACACCCATCGCCTTCCTGCTGTTCGCGTTCGCACTCGGCTTCGCGATCATGCTGGGCGCCGAACTCAACGCCTCGATCGAAGAAGAGTGGCCGGCGCCGGACACCCATGCCCGGCGCCTGCGCGAATGGCTCGAGGAGAAGGCCGAGACCCTCACCAACGATCAGCCCGTAGAGCAGGCCGAGCCGCCGGCCTGACCGGCTACGGCTATTTCTTCATCTGTTCGTAGATGCGCTTGCAATCCGGGCACACCGGCGAACCCGGCTTCGGTGACTTGGTCACCGGGAACACCTCGCCGCACAGCGCGACGACATGGGTGCCCATGACCGCGCTCTCGGCGATCTTGTCCTTCTTGACGTAGTGGAAGTGCTTAGGTCGGTCGTCGTCCGTACCGTCGTCGACCTGTTCATCGGAATCGGTACGTTCGAGGGTGTCGGTCTGCATGGATTCATTGTGGCACTTCAGGCGAACCGGTCGCGGCGGCACTGAGCCAGATGTGGGACAGTAGAAGGATGAAACACGGCCCTGAGCTGAGTTTCGACGACGACGGTCGGCCGGTCCTCATCACTCGCGCAGCACCCGCCTACGAGGAGCAGCACCGCGCACGCGTCCGCCGCTATCTCACCATCATGTCGTTCCGCGTGCCGGCGCTGTTGCTAGCCGCCTGGGCCTACAGCATCTGGCACAACGGCCTGATCTCGCTGGCCATCCTCATCGCATCCATCCCCCTGCCCTGGATCGCGGTGCTCATCGCCAATGACCGGCCGCCGCGCAGTGCCCAGGAGCCGCGCCGCTACGACGCCGCCCGGCGGGCACCCATGTTCCCGACCGCTGAGCGCCCCGCCATCGAGGACCGGCACCCGGTCATCGACGGCGATATCGAGCCCTGACGCATACCTGAGTTTCCTTCTTTCTCCTTTCTAAGGACATTCTCAGGTCGAAGCGGAAAAACCGCAGGTCAAAGGCCATGAGCGGAGACGGCCTCGGGAACTTCTCCTACCGCTTCGGCGTTGAAGCAAGTGACAGTTCGAGAGCTGAGCACGAGCAGGAGGCCGCAAATGGCAAAAGCCACCACACGCCGTATCGATTCCGACCTTGACGCCCAGAGTCCCGCCGCGGACCTGGTGCGCGTGTACCTGAACGGCATCGGTAAGACCGCTCTGCTCAACGCCGAGGACGAGGTGGAACTGGCCAAGCGCATCGAGGCAGGCCTCTACGCAGCCCACCTGCTGGAGACCAAGAAGCGACTCGGCGACAACCGCAAGCGTGACCTGGCGGTCATCGTCCGCGACGGCGAGGCCGCGCGCCGGCACCTGCTCGAAGCCAACCTGCGCCTCGTGGTCTCGCTGGCCAAGCGCTACACCGGCCGCGGCATGCCGCTGCTGGACCTGATCCAGGAAGGCAACCTCGGCCTGATCCGGGCGATGGAGAAGTTCGACTACGCCAAGGGCTTCAAGTTCTCGACGTACGCCACCTGGTGGATTCGCCAGGCGATCACCCGCGGCATGGCCGACCAGAGCCGGACCATCCGGCTCCCCGTCCACCTGGTCGAGCAGGTCAACAAGCTCGCACGGATCAAGCGTGAGATGCATCAGAACCTGGGTCGTGAGGCCACCGACGAGGAACTGGCCGAAGAGTCCGGTATCCCCGTCGAGAAGATCAACGACCTGCTGGAGCACAGCCGCGATCCGGTGAGCCTGGACATGCCGGTCGGCACCGACGAGGAAGCGCCGCTCGGCGACTTCATCGAGGACTCGGAGGCGATGTCGGCCGAGAACGCCGTCATCTCCGAGCTGCTGCACACCGACATCCGGCACGTGCTCGCCACCTTGGACGAGCGTGAGCAGCAGGTGATCCGGCTGCGGTTCGGCCTGGACGACGGCCAGCCCCGCACCCTGGATCAGATCGGCAAGCTGTTCGGCCTGTCCCGTGAGCGGGTCCGGCAGATCGAGCGCGAAGTCATGTCGAAGCTCCGCAACGGTGAGCGCGCTGAGCGGCTGCGGGCCTACGCCAGCTGATCGGACCACACCCACAACTGCACACCCCCTGGTGCCCGCCGGATAACCCGGCGGGCACCGTTTTTGGTGGCCGGTCCGCCCGCTGGCGGTCGCCGCAGGAATCACACGGTCGGTCGGCCGTGGTGGATGCCTGTTGACCCGGCCAAACCGGTAAGCTGAGCACCGGCGGAGGCCCTGGAGGATTTGGCATGAACGATCTGATCGATACCACCGAGATGTACCTGCGGACGATCTACGACCTCGAAGAAGAGGGCGTGGTGCCGCTGCGTGCGCGCATTGCCGAACGACTCGAGCAGAGCGGCCCCACCGTCAGCCAGACGGTGTCGCGGATGGAGCGCGACGGACTGCTGCACGTCGCCGGTGATCGCCACCTGGAACTTACCGACAAGGGCCGCTCGCTGGCGGTGTCGGTGATGCGCAAGCACCGGCTCGCCGAACGGCTGCTGGTCGACGTCATCGGCCTGCCGTGGGAGGAAGTCCACGCCGAGGCATGCCGCTGGGAGCACGTCATGAGCGAGGACGTCGAACGCCGGCTGGTCCAGGTGCTCGACAACCCGACCACCTCCCCGTTCGGCAACCCGATCCCGGGTCTCGCCGAGCTCGGCGTCATCCCGTCCGGCGACACCGACGTCAGCCTGGTCCGGCTCACCGAACTGCCCACCGGATTCCCGGTCGCGGTGCGGGTGCGCCAGCTGACCGAACACGTCCAGGGCGACATCGAGCTGATCGCCCGGCTCAAAGACGCCGGCGTCGTGCCGAACGCGCGTGTCACGGTGCAGGCCACCGAGCATGGCAGCGTCATGATCGTCATCCCCGGACACGAGCAGGTCGAGTTGCCGCACCACATGGCCCACGCGGTCCGGGTCGAGAAGGTCTGAGGACCGACTCCCCCGTCGCTCCGCCCGCCGCGAACCGCTCACGCCGATCTGCCGAAGATGCTGCGCGGCGGCATCTGCACGCCGAGGCGCTCCGCCAGTTTGTACCCCGTGAGCGCGAGTTCACGGATGCGGTCCGGGCGCATGCCGGCCTGTAGCGCCGAGTCGAGCATGCCGGCCATCCGGTGCGCGCTGTCGACCTCCAGTGCCGCCTGCAGTGCCACCCCGGCAAGCGGTCCGTCACCGCGGGCATAGGCACTGAACGCCAGCAGTACCAGCGCCTCCACGCGCCACGGTGCGGGCAGGGTGCGGGTCAGCGACGCCCACACCGACTCGGCCGCGGCGGCGTGCTCGCCGACCGCCAACGCGTACAGCGTGTCCCGCACCCGCGAGTCCGCCACCGCACAGGCCAGGCGCACCGCATCGTCGTCGGGCAATGGCGTCCCCTCCGGCGAACCGGTGGCGCAGGCCACCGCATGCTCGACGTCGGCGCGCACCTCGGCATCGGGGCGGCCGCGGTAATCGACTGCGGCAGCCCGCTTTTCGATCACCGGCCGCAACGCCTCGGCGCGCCGTGCATCGGCGACGGCGACGACCTCGACGAGGTCCGCGCGCCGGGCGTAGAGGCGCCGGCCGTCGAGCACCGCGGCCATGGTGACCGGAGACGACTCGGGATCCTCGACGACGCCGGCGTTCCCGCAACCGTCAGCGCAGTGCCAGCGGCCGCCGGCCGCCACGCGGTCGACCACGTGCACCGCGAACAGCTCGATGCCGTGATCGGACAACGCTTCGCCGAGTTCGTGGCTCACGTCGCGGTACAGGTCCGCGCACATCGGGCAGTCGACGCTCTGTTCATCGACGATCACCGCGATGGCCGCGTCGGCGTCCGCCGCGGCGGCCATGTCGGACAGATGTCCGAGGGCGTCGGGCAGCGCGCTGAAGAATCCTTCGGACAGGTCCACGCGCAGGACCGCACCCATCTCACCACCGATGATGGTGACGAGCACCAGCGACTTCTCCGGCGCAAACCCCAGGACGGCGGGCACCGCCGCGATCAGGGCGCCGGGCCGGTTCAGTTGGAAATCGAATGAGCTGAAAGTTGTCATGCCCAGAAGGTCGCAGGGCGGGCCGTCAGGAATCGCCGGTCGATGCGGCCGGGCGGACGGGTCTGTGGATGAACTCGGATCTGTGGATAACCGGCGCCGACCGAGGTGTTTCCGCAAAGTTCGCCGACGATCGGGCTGCGTGATCGCCCGCACCGTGCCAACCTGGCTGTCATGGGTTCCACGCAGGAGTTCGACCTCGTCGTCATCGGATCCGGCCCGGGTGGGCAGAAGGCCGCCATCGCCGCCGCCAAGCTGGGAAAATCCGTCGCAGTGATCGAGCGCGGGCGCATGCTCGGCGGGGTTTGCGTGAATACCGGGACCATCCCGTCCAAGACGCTGCGCGAGGCAGTCGTCTATCTGACCGGGATGAGCCAGCGCGAACTGTACGGGTCCAGCTACCGCGTGAAGGAGCGGATCACCCCCGCCGATCTGCTGCGCCGGACCACCCACGTCATCGGCCGGGAACAAGACGTGGTCCGCAACCAGCTGCTGCGCAACGGGGTCGAGCTGTTCGAAGGGCACGGCCGATTCCTCGATGCGCACACCCTGGTCATCGAGGACCCCAGCCGCGACGAGAACGTCACCATCACCGCGCGATACGTCGTCATCGCGACCGGTACCAAGCCCGTACGCCCGGCCGGGGTGAAGTTCGACGAAGAGCGTGTCCTGGACTCCGACGGAATCCTGGACCTCAAAAGCCTGCCGCAATCGATGGTGGTGGTCGGCGCCGGAGTCATCGGCATCGAGTACGCGTCCATGTTCGCCGCGCTCGGCACCAAGGTCACCGTGATCGAGAAGCGTCCGACGATGCTGGACTTCTGCGATTCCGAGATCATCGAGTCCCTCAAGTTCCACCTGCGCGACCTTGCCGTGACGTTCCGGTTCGGCGAAGAGGTGACCGCGGTGGACGTGGGTCCCGCGGGTACCTTGACCACGCTCGCCAGCGGGAAGCAGATCCCCGCCGAGACAGTGATGTATTCGGCCGGCCGGCAGGGGCAGACCGAGCACCTCGACGTCGAACAGGCCGGCCTCGAGATCGACAGCCGCGGAAGGATTTTCGTCGACGACAACTACCAGACCAAGGTCGACCACATCTACGCCGTCGGTGACGTCATCGGCTTCCCCGCGCTGGCCGCGACCTCGATGGACCAGGGCCGGCTGGCGGCCTACCACGCCTTCGGCGAACCGTGTAAGGGCATGACCGAGCTGCAGCCGATCGGCATCTACTCCATTCCCGAGGTGTCATACGTCGGCGCCACCGAGGTCGATCTCACCGACGGCTCGGTCCCCTACGAGGTCGGGGTGTCGCGCTACCGGGAACTGGCCCGCGGGCAGATCGCCGGCGACTCGTACGGGATGCTCAAACTGCTGGTGTCGACCGAGGATCTCACCCTGCTCGGCGTGCACATCTTCGGTTCCAACGCCACCGAACTGGTCCACATCGGCCAGGCCGTGATGGGCTGCGGCGGCACCGTGGAGTACCTGGTCGACGCGGTCTTCAACTACCCGACCTTCTCCGAGGCCTACAAGGTCGCCGCCCTCGACGTGATGAACAAACTGCGGGCACTGAATCAGTTCAAGACTTAGGTGCTGCAGCCGTCGTCGGGGGCGCCGGTGGCCCGGTCTGCGGGGCCACCCTCCTGGGCGCGCTGATACAGCACCTGGATCTGCACGTCGAACGGCGACGAGTACGACAGCTCGTTGCCGCTGCAGCCACCGCCCTGCAGGCCGCCGACCACTCCCCTGATCTCTGCCGCCGACACCCACGGCGAGCCGCTCGTGCCGTCGACCAACCCGGGGCAGCGCACCGCCGGGAACCCGCGGTCCGGACGCGACGTCGGCCCACTGCAACTGACCTGCGCGCCGCCGTCACCGAGCGGGTATCCCGTCACCGTGATCGGAACGTCCGGCCCCGGCGCCGCGCCGAGCACGAAGCCGCCACCAGCGGCATGTTCCAACGTGTCGGTCGTGGCCGCACCGCCGTGGCTGACCCGGGCGATCGCGAAGTCCGCGGCCGGGTCCTGGCGTCGGACCCAGCGCGGGTCGAGGTACACCGCGTCGATGTGCCAGAAGTCCCCGGGGACGCCGCTGCGGTAACCGGGCGCGAACGTCGCGTCGAACGACGCATCCAGGCAGTGTGCTGCGGTGATGATCAGATTCCCGGCCAGCGAATCGAGCACCGCGCCGCTACACGTGTGCACCGAATCGCTCCCCAGGAACACCGCACCGACGCGCGGGTCCGGGCGGGGCCCTGGGACAGCGGCCGAACCCGCGGCGACCGCACCGACGTCACCGGTACGAGGGTCGGCCTTGATCGTGGGTGGGCTGCACGCAGTGGCCAGCAGCGCGACGAATGCGCTCACGACCAGCCGGGTGCCCAACATCTGACCGATCTTGCCCGATACCAACTGTCAGAGCAGCACCTGGTGCACCATGGCGAACTGCGGGGCGGCACCGGGAACAACGCGAGAATGCGCGACACTTGTAAGGAGACACATCCAGCGCGGTGTGGCACGCAGTACGGCAAGGAGTGTGAAGGTGAGCGAGCACGACGGGAACGCGCCCGACGCGGGCGGCCAGCGGCCCGACGACCGCCAGGGCCAGCAGTACCAGCCCGAGCAGAGCGGCATGTATGAGCTGGAGTTTCCCGCACCCCAACTGTCCGCCGCCGACGGCCGCGGACCGGTGATGGTGCACGCCCTCGAAGGCTTCTCCGACGCGGGCCACGCCATCCGGCTGGCCGCCGAGCACCTGAAGAACACGCTCGACACCGAGCTGGTCGCCTCGTTCGCCATCGACGAACTGCTGGACTACCGGTCGCGCCGCCCGCTCATGACGTTCACCACCGACCACTTCACCAAGTACGACGACCCCGAGCTGAACCTGTACGCGCTGCACGACACCGCCGGGACGCCGTTCCTGCTGCTCGCCGGCATGGAGCCGGACCTGCGCTGGGAGCGTTTCATCACGGCGGTGCGGCTGCTGTCCGAACGGCTCGGTGTCCGCCAGGTCATCGGGCTGGGCGCCATCCCGATGGCGGTCCCGCACACCCGGCCCGTCACCATGACCGCTCACGCGGGCAACAAGGAGCTCATCGCCGAACACACGCCGTGGGTGGGCGAGGTGCAGGTTCCGGCCAGTGTGTCGAACCTGTTGGAGTACAGGATGATTCAGCACGGCCATGAGGCTTTGGGTTTCACCGTGCATGTGCCGCACTACCTGGCGCAGACCGCGTATCCGCCGGCCGCCGAAGCTCTGCTGGGTGAGGTGTCCCGGATCGCGTCGCTGCAGATTCCGCTGCATGCGCTGTCGGAGGCGGGCGCCGAGGTGTACACCAAGATCAGCGAGCAGGTGGAGGCCAGCTCAGAAGTCGCTCAAGTGGTCAGTGCACTGGAACAACAGTACGATTCGTTCGTCGCTGCTCAGGAGAATCGGTCGTTGCTGGCACGTGACGAGGAACTACCCAGCGGCGACGAGCTCGGCGCCCAGTTCGAACAGTTCCTCGCCGAACAGTCGGGTGACGGTTTCACCGATCCCCGCCCCGGCGACGACGGCACCGCCGGCGACTGACCCACGCGGTCGGCCCGCCGACACGATGGGAAGGAGCGACGATGCCCGACGGAAAGCCCACCCTGCATTCTGTGCGTGACGTGACACCCCGCCTGGAATTCCGCACCATCCACGGCTACCGACGGGCATTTCGGGTGGCAGGCTCCGGCCCGGCGATCCTGCTGATCCACGGGATCGGCGACAACTCCACCACGTGGGAAACCGTGCAGAAGCGCCTGGCCCAGCGGTTCACCGTCATCGCCCCGGATCTGCTGGGACACGGCCAGTCGGACAAACCGCGCGCCGACTACTCGGTGGCGGCGTACGCCAACGGCATGCGGGACCTGCTCAGCGTGCTGGACATCGAACGGGTGACGGTCATCGGGCATTCGCTGGGCGGCGGCGTGGCCATGCAATTCGCCTACCAATTCCCGCAACTGATCGATCGTCTGGTGCTGGTGGGTGCCGGCGGTGTCACCCGCGACGTGAACATCGCACTGCGGGTCGCGTCGATGCCGTTGGGTACCGAGGCCCTGGCGTTGTTGCGAATTCCGTTGGTACTGCCCGCGCTTCAGCTCGCCGGGCGTCTCGGCGGCGCGGTACTCGGGTCGACCGGACTGGGTCACGATCTACCGAACATGCTGCGGATTCTCAACGATCTGCCCGAACCCCGGGCCTCATCGGCCTTCGGTCGGACCCTGCGCGCGGTCGTCGACTGGCGCGGCCAGGTGGTCACGATGTTGGACCGATGTTATTTGACCGAAGCCATTCCGGTGCAATTGGTTTGGGGCACGCACGACGCTGTCATCCCGGCCGCCCACGGAGAACTGGCGCACGCCGCGATGCCGGGTTCCCGGCTGGAGTTCTTCGACAACTCGGGACATTTCCCATTTCATGACGACCCCGATCGATTCGTGGAGCTCGTCGAGAATTTCATCGACACGACCGCGCCGTCGGTCTACGACCGCGATGCCCTGCGCGGCCTGCTGCAGGCCGGCGTCACAACAAAGACGATGGATGCCTCGTTCGACATGAAAGCCGCGGTGTTCGACGCACTGGAGACCGACGAACGCAGCGCGACCTAGCTGCCGTCAGCCCGGCGACGTCACGCCGCGGTGTGCGCGCAGCGCCTCGATTTCGCGCTCGAAGTCCTCGGCGGACGAGAACGAGCGGTACACCGACGCGAACCGTAGATAGGCGACCTCATCGAGGTCACGCAGAGGACCGAGGATCGCCAATCCGACCTCGTGGCTCGGCACTTCGGGAGATCCGGTGGCCCGCACCGCATCTTCGACCTTCTGCGCCAGTTGGTTCAGGGCATCGTCGTCGACCTGCCGACCCTGGCAGGCGCGCCGCACACCCTTGATCACCTTGTCCCGGCTGAACGGCTCGGTGACGCCGCTTCGTTTGACCACCGCGACCACGGCGGTCTCGACCGTGGTGAACCGGCGACCGCATTCCGGGCATGACCGGCGACGCCGAATCGCCTGCCCTTCATCAGCTTCTCGTGAATCGACCACACGCGAGTTCGGATGCCGGCAGAACGGACAGTGCATCACCGCTCCTTCGCCGCACCGACAATCGACCGTTTCGAACGGTCTCGAGCCTACCCGTGCCGCTCGGGCGCGGCCGGGCGCCGTGCCGATCAGGGTGCGCACGGGCTGACCTCAGCCGACCGGGGCGATCAGCGTCTGCCCGGCGTCCAGGGCGACCGAGGGCAGCTTGTTCAGTTCCTTGATGCGGTCGACGACGGCACTGACGGGCGCGTCGGGAGCCACCCGCCGGGCGACCTGCTGAATCGACTCACCGGTCTGCACCCGGACCACGGCGAGCTGCGCGGGCACCGATGCCGTCGATGCGGTCGGCTGGACAGCCTCCCCGAACTGCGCCACCAGGCCCAGCCACACCGTGATCCCCGCCGCGACCAGGGCCAGGATCACCGTGGTCAGCGGGGTGATCGGGTTGCTCCGATGCGAGGCGCGGGAGGTCAGCACGCCGGTACCGCGGTGCCGGAACGCCGCACCCGAGGGACGGGAACCGGCCGGCCGCAGCCGGGCCTGGCGGTGCCGATTCACATCTGCGCGCCGAGGCACGGCACGGACGACGACGTCGGTCGGGTATTCGCGGGTGATGGTGGTCATGTCGGTTCCTCTCGGGAGTTCGTACATAGGTTCGATAGCTCGTATGTTCGACTATATCGCCCAAACGTTCGAACGGTAGAACATGTGATCGAACTGTTGCGAACGATACGACCACCCACCGACAAGTTGCGTTCCGCTACTTCGGCCCCGCTTTCGCCACGTCACGACCAGATCTCGGGCGCGACACGCCGACCGACCCGATCTCGAACACATGTTTGATGAATCGTGTGCACTGGGCTAGATTCGTCCCTATGAGCGACAGCACCGAAACCCCGGACGCCCAGCCAGGCGGACGGTCCAGCAGCCTCACCGAACGTCAACGGACCATCCTCGACGTCATCCGCACCTCGGTGACCACGCGCGGCTACCCGCCCAGCATCCGGGAGATCGGCGACGCGGTCGGCCTGACCTCCACTTCCTCGGTGGCTCACCAACTGCGCACGCTGGAGAAGAAGGGCTATCTCCGGCGCGACCCGAACCGCCCGCGCGCCGTGGATGTCCGGGGCACCGACGAGACGAACGGCGCCACCGTCACCACCGATGTCGCCGGTTCGGACGCGCTGCCCGAACCGACCTTCGTCCCGGTGCTCGGCCGGATCGCGGCCGGCGGTCCGATCCTCGCCGAAGAGGCCGTCGAAGACGTCTTCCCGCTGCCCCGTGAACTCGTGGGCGAAGGCTCGTTGTTCCTGCTGAAGGTGGTCGGCGAGTCCATGATCGATGCCGCGATCTGCGATGGCGACTGGGTCGTCGTGCGGCAGCAGAACGTGGCCGACAACGGCGACATCGTGGCGGCGATGATCGACGGCGAAGCCACCGTGAAGACCTTCAAGCGCACCAAGGGCCAGGTGTGGCTGATGCCGCACAACCCGGCGTTCGATCCGATCCCGGGCAACGACGCGGTCGTCCTCGGCAAGGTCGTGACCGTCATCCGCAAGATCTGACGCCTGCCAGACCTATAGGTGAGCCCCGCTGCAGTCGCTCGCAGCGGGGCTCAGCCGTCGGTGCCGTCAGCCTCGGACGAATCCGTTGGTGACCGCGAATTCCTCACTGGCGAACCAGATTTCGACGTCGGCTTCGTCGTATCCGGGAGAGCCCGGCACCCAGTACAGACCTGACTTGGTGTTGGCCTTGATGCCATAACCGTCGGGCGGCTCCGCACCGGTCGCGACGCGGAACGACATCTGCGCGGTCTCGGGCTCTTCCGCCCCCAGCGCATGGTGCCGGCCACTGGCCGGACCGGCCGCCGCGGCGTCCTCCGCAGCCCTGTCGTCGGTAAGCGTGTCGTCCGCGGACGGCTCGGCCAAAGGTTCGTCTGCCGGCTCAGGTTCGAGTACCTGTTCCTCGGGCTCGTCGGCTTGCTCTTCGGCAGCCGGCGCAGCCCACACGCGGTCGCCGGGGTTCCGAGGCCGAAGGCCCGCGAAGCCCGCCAGCCCGGCCGCCGTCAGGCCCGCCGCCGCGCCACCACGACGCAATGCGTCCGGAAGCTGCACCGAGACCGTGGGCTCGTCGGCGGGCTCGTCGTCGCCGTGCGCCTCAGGCTCCGCCACCTCGTGGACCTCGTCAGCCGGCACGTCTTCGGGGGTCTCGACCTCTTCGGCGACCTCTGCCTCTGCAGCGGTCTCGGGCTCGCCCTCGGACACCTCGTCCGCAGGCTGCTCAGCCGTGAAATCGGGGTACACCGTCGGCGCGGTGTCGATGACATCCGGGTTGCTCTGGAAGGCCGGGCCGCCGTGCGGATTGTCGAACTGCTGGTCCTCGGCCGCGAATTCGTCGGCGTACTCCCCCTCGTCGGCCGGGGCGTACTCGCTGTCGACACCGCCGTCCGCGTACTGCGGGTCGCCGTACTCCCCGTCGCCGAACTCGTGGTCGTCGTAGTCGTACGCGTCTTGCTCGTCGAAGGCTTCCTGACCGGCGCGACGCCGACGCCGCAGCAGCGTCGCGATGACGATGCCGACCACCACCAGCAACAGCGGGATGATCGCCAGCAGCCACCACCAGTGGAACTGGTACCACTTGCCGGGCTGCTCGGACTGCGCGCTCACGCCGCCCGGCACGTCGGCGCTGGGCACCTGTAGACCGCTCAACTGCGACGCCAGCTCCGCCGGTTCAGTGCTGAACGACCGGCTGGACTTGTTCCACGAGATCGAGCCGCCCGTGAACTTCTGGCTGACGACGTCGCCGCTGACGGTTTGGTCGGCGGTCGGCGCGCCGAGCTTGCCGGCCGCACCGCCCAGCTTGTCCCACGCGGCGTTCACAGCGCCGCGGACGACGAAGGCGCCGTGGTCGGGCGTCCAGAAGATCGTCGGGTTGTCCGCGGCGGCGAACGTCGCGATCCGGCTCTTCGGCGATACGCCGCCGTCGGTCTCGTTGCTCGCCGGGAATCCGAGGTCGCCCTGCGGCCCACCGGCCGCGCGGTACTTGGCCAGCACGTCGCCGGTGACCGCGTGGGCACCGGTGGCCGGCGAATAGAAGATGGTGCCGCCGGCGAAGTTCTGCGCCACCCCGTCACCGACCTTGTACTGGGCACCCTGCTCGTCGCCGAGGGGACCCTGCGGCCCGCCGGCCGCCCGGCGCGCCGCGGCGATGGCCGACGTCGCATCACCCGGCACGTCCACCCCGGTCAGCTGGCCTGCCAGGTCAGCGGGCGTGGTGGTGAACGCCTTGGTCTTGGCGTTCCAACTCACCTCACCGCCGGTGAAGGGCTGCGAGACGACGTCGCCCTGCCAGGACTCGTCGGCGGTGGGCACGCCGAGGGTTCCCGCCGATCCGCCGAGCTTGTCCCAGGCGACGTTGATCGCACCGCGAACCACCCAGGCGCCGTTGTCGGGCGTCCAGAAGATGACCGGCTTGTCGGCCGCACTGAACGTGCTGTTCCGGCTGTCGGTGGCCTTCCCCGCGCCCTCGTCGATGGTCGGGAAACCGAGATCGCTGTCCGCGGCGCCGCCGAGCGCCTGATACTTGTCGAGAATTGCGCCGTAAATCAGATGGGCGCCGGTGCCCTCGGTGAAATAGATCTTTCCGCCCGCGAAGTTCTGCGCATAGCCTGCGCCGACCTGGTAGACGTCACCGTCTTTGGCGCCCAGCTCACCTGTGTCACCGCCCGCGGCATCCCACGTGTGGGATATCGCCGTGTCTGCGGCGTCGCTTTCCGGTGTCGCGATCGCCGTCGGAGCCATGAGCAATGCCACCGCGACGGAAAGGGCACCGACACCAGCCCATCCGCCACGGGTTCGCAGCCCGGTCATCGAATTCCTCCCGCGGTTGGCAAAACTCCGGATACAAATTCCGTCAGACAAACTCTCGTGATCGAGAGATTCTGTCAACTTTGCTTCAGTTCATGCCCATCGTGCGGGATATCCGGCGTTATCTGCCTAGTGTGTCGCGGTTCGATATGCGAATAAATTCGCATCGACAATTCGTTAAACGCCCAATCCGCGGCCGATGATCTCCTTCATGATCTCGGTGGTGCCGCCGTAGATGGTCTGGATCCGCGAGTCCAGGAATGCCCGCGCAATGGGATATTCACGCATATAGCCGTAGCCGCCGTGCAGCTGCAGGCATCGGTCGACCAGGCGGACCTGCGCCTCCGTCGAATACCATTTGGCCATCGCCGCCTGGTCGATTGTGAGCTTTCGATCGAGATGCAGGCGAATGAACTCGTCGACCATGATTCGCACCGCAGTGGCCTCGGTCGCCAGTACGGCCAACACGAATCGACTGTTCTGGAAGCTGCCGATCGGCTTGCCGAACGCTTTACGCTCCTTGGCGTATTGCAATGTCGATTCCAGCACGGCCTCCATGGCGGCGGCCGCCATCACCGCGATGGAAATGCGCTCCTGAGGCAGGTTCTGCATCAGATAGACGAATCCCATGCCCTCCGCCCCGAGCAGGTTCTCGACCGGAACTCTGACGTCGGTGAACGACAATTCCGCGGTGTCCTGCGCGTCGAGGCCGATCTTGTCGAGATGACGGCCGCGTTCGAAACCCGCCATGCCGCGCTCGACCATCAGCAGGCTGAAGCCCTGCGCGCCCTTGTCGGGGTCGGTGCAGGCCACCACGATCACGAGGTCGGCGTGAATACCGTTGGTGATGAACGTCTTCGAGCCGTTGAGCACGTAGTGATCGCCGTCTTTGACGGCGCGGGTCTTGATGCCCTGCAGGTCACTGCCGGTGCCCGGCTCGGTCATGGCGATGGCACAGATCAGTTCGCCGGTGCAGAACCCGGGCAACCAGCGCTGCTTCTGCTCTTCGTTGGCCAACTCCAGCAGGTACGGCGCGATGACGTCGTTCTGCAGCGTGAAACCCAGACCGCTGTGCCGTCCCGCCGCGGTTTCTTCGCTGACGATGACGTTGTAGCGGAAGTCCGGGTTGCCACCGCCGCCGTACTCCTCCGGCACTGCCATGCCGAGAAAGCCCTGCTTACCGGCCTCGCGCCAGACCTCGCGGTCGACGATCTTGGCCTTCTCCCATTCCTCGCGGTAGGGCTCGGCGTGCCGGTCAAGGAACGCGCGGTACGACTCCCGGAACAGTTCGTGCTCGGGTTCGAACAACGTGCGGTCGTACTTGATGACACCCATGCGAGACCTCCGGTACTGGATAAGTTTGGCAACAACTTATCCCAACCGGGCGGTTGGTTGTGAGGGGGACCACACCCGGCGCGCCGCCGGGTGTGGCTGGGTAGGTGCGGCTAGCGCGACTGCGAACGTCCCGACTGCGAACGACCCGACTGCGACCGTCCCGACTGGGTACGACCCGACTGCGACTGGGCGCGCCCGGGGGCCTGCAGACCGCCCGAACTGCGGCGGCGACGCTGCGCCTGACCCGCGGTCGCGGTCTTGGCCGGCCGGTTGCCGCCGCGGGGCGCGGGAGCTTCCTTGGGTGCCGGCGCGCGGTACGGCGCGATCTCGCCGACCAGAGCCTGCACCGGCGCCGAATCAGCCACGACTTCCTGCGGCCGGGCCGTGATGCCGGCCTTGCGCAGCAGCTGCTGGGCGTCCTTGCGCTGCTCCGGCAGGACGACGGTGACGACGTCACCGGCGCTGCCGGCGCGGGCGGTACGTCCCGAGCGGTGCAGGTAGGCCTTGTGCTCGGCCGGCGGGTCGACGTGGACGACGAGCTCGACCTCGTCGACGTGCACGCCGCGGGCCGCGATGTCGGTGGCGACGAGCACCCGCGCCTCTCCAGCGCTGAACGCTGCGAGGTTGCGGTCACGCGCCGGCTGGGACAGGTTGCCGTGCAGGTCGACCGACGGCACACCGGCCTCGGTGAGCTGCCGGGCCAGCTTGCGGGCCTGGTGCTTGGTACGCATGAACAGGATGCGCCGGCCGGTGCCGGACGCCAGCCGCTGCACCAGAGCGTTCTTCTCCGCGGCACCCGAGACGTGGAACACGTGGTGGGTCATGGCCGGCGGCGGCGCGTCGATCTCGTCGACCGAGTGGGTGATCGGGTTGGACAGGAAGCGGCGCACCAGCTTGTCGACGCCGTTGTCCAGGGTCGCGGAGAACAGCATGCGCTGCCCACCGGACGGGGTCGCCGCCAGAATGCGGGTGACGCCGGGCAGGAAGCCCAGGTCGGCCATGTGGTCGGCCTCGTCCAGGACGGTGACCTGGACGGCGTCCAAGGTGACCAGCTTCTGCTTCATGAGATCTTCGAGGCGGCCCGGGCACGCGATGACGATGTCGACGCCGCCGCGCAACGCGTCGACCTGGCGGTTCTGCGAGACGCCACCGAAAATGGTGGTCACCTTCAGCCCGAAGGCGCTGGCCAGCGGCTCGACAGTCGCGGCGATCTGGGAGGCCAGCTCGCGGGTCGGGGCCAGCACCAGACCGGTGGGACGCGACGGACGCCGCGAGACGCCGCTCAGCCGGGACACCAGCGGAATGGAGAAGGCCAGGGTCTTGCCACTGCCCGTACGGCCGCGGCCGAGGACGTCCCGGCCGGCCAAAGTGTCGGGCAGGGTGCTGACCTGGATCGGGAACGGCGCGGCGATGCCGCGGCCGGCGAGGGAGGCGACGAGCGCCTCGGGGACGCCGAGTTCAGCGAACGACGACGATTGTTCTTCAGACATGGATAAAGACAGCCTTTCCGGCACGGTAGGTCGACAATGCCGGCGGCAGTATCGGTCGCCGCGAGAAATGCTGGTGCAGAGGGAACTGAAGGCTCTCAGCCGTTCCACGACGTGATCAGCGGGCGTGTCCTGCATGGATGCGCAGCTGATGTTGGTCAAAGCTTAGTGCCGAACAGGGCGTATCGCTGACCACCGCACCCCATTCGGCCGTCCCGGGATCGAAAGACCTTGCCCCACAAGAGGTATCGCGATGGTGTGATTTCACCCACCACCATCGGAGCACCGAGCACGCAAAAATCGACACACCCGACAAATTTTCGGCAAACGCCGGGTACCGGTCCGGTCGCAGTGCGACGATGCGAAACAGGAGCCGATTATCGGGGTCGGCGACGTCCGAAAGGGGGCGAGGATGCGCACTTTCGGACGCACCATCCCCGCAGCGGTGGCCGTGATGCTGACGGTGCTGAGCACGGTTCTGCTTGGCGTGGTGTCGATGGTGACGGCCGCGTTCACGCTCGCCGCGACCGCGCTGATCGTCCCGGGCACCGGCACACCCAACGCCAACATCGTGGCGGGCTACAAGGAGAACGCGGACAACTACTACATCGCGCCGTTCAACCCGTTGTGCACGCAGCCGAGCTGCACGCTGACCGGTATCGACTACCCGGCCCAGTTCTGGCCGATTCCGTTGCCCGGCTGGGGTGGCCTGTCCGGCGCCAAATGGAACGTATCGACTGGTGAGGGCATCGCCAATCTGGACGCCGCCCTGACCGCCGCATTGCCCACCGCGACGCCGGCAAACCCCGTCATCATCTTCGGCTACTCGCAGGGCGGCAACATCGTCAGCCGCGAGAAGGCCACCCTGGGCGGCCTGACCCAGGCCCAGAAGGACGCGCTGTCGTTCGTCATGATCGGCAACACCAACCGGCCCAACGGTGGGCTGTTCGAGCGGCTGGCCTTCCTCGGCACGGTGCCGATCCTGGATGTGACGTTCGGCCTGCCCGCACCCACCAATACCGGCATCAAGACCACCGACATCGCGTTCGAGTACGACGGCGTCTCCGACTTCCCGCTGTACCCGATCAACCTGCTCGCCGACCTCAACGCCATCGCCGGATTCTGGTACACCCACGGCACCTACCTGGCGCCGAACGCCAACAGCGACGTCGGCGAGATTCCCGACCTCGAATACACGCCCGCCGAGCTGAACGCGGCCCTCACCGACCCGAAGAACCAGACCGTGTACGGCGACACCACCTACATCACCATCCCGACCAAGACCCTGCCGATCGTCCGGCCGTTCCTGGAATTCGGCGGCTTCACCCACACCAGCTTCATCATCAAGCCGATCGTCGATCTGGTCGCCCCGGTGCTGCGGGTACTCATCGACACCGGCTACGACCGCAGCCTGAGCCCCGGCGTCCCGGCGCCGTTCCGGTTGATCCCGCTGATCAACCCGGTCACGCTGACGGTGGACCTGATCAACGCGGCGGGCGAGGGCGTCAAGGCCGCGGTCAGCGACATCACCGGCGGCAAGGTGCAGTTGCCGATCGCCGCGACGCCCGTGCCGGCCCCGGCGACGGTCGCGGCCCGGAACGGGTCGAGCACGCCGAAGGCGGTGTCCGCCACCCCGACCGGTGACGCCAAGCTCGCGCTCGTGACGGCCCCGAAGCTGTCGACGACGGACACGACGGATCCGAAGGGCGCCGACGCCAAAGACGCCGATACCAAGACTCCGGATGTCAAGACACCCGACACCAAGACCCCGGACACCAAGACCCCGGACACCAAGACCCCGGACACCAAGGTCACCGACCCGAAGACCACCGACACCACCGACCCGAAGCAGGATCCGAAGCCCGGCACCGATTCGACCACCAAGGGCGGCCCGGCCAAGGACGGTCAGACCACGGCGACCGACAAGGCCAAGAAGCCGAAGAAGGACAAGAAGGCCCAGACCCCCAAGGCGCCCAAGCCCGCGAAGCCGGCCGCCGAGAAGGCCGACAAGCCGGCGAAGGCTGCCGCCTGACTCAGGCGGTGACGAACTCGCCGAGGCTGGCGGCCAGCGCCATCGGTACCCAGCCTTTGATCCGGGTGCCGTCGGCGGTGTGCTCGGTGGCCTCGACGCGGCCTTCCGCGTGGACGCGGGCAACGAGGTCGCCCCGGTCGTAGGGAATGGTCACGTCGACGGCGGCGTCGGTCGGCTCGACCAGTTCGCACATGCGCAGCCGCAGCCGGTCCAGACCCTCACCGGTGTGGGCCGAGACGAACACCGCATCCGGCAGGGCCCGCCGAAGATGGGCCAACGCCAGATCGCCGGCGGCGTCGATCTTGTTGACCACCAACAACTCTCGCGGTGCCGCGACGTCGTACTCGGCCACCACCTCGCCCACCACCTTGCGCACCGCGTTGATCTGCGCCAGCGGATCGGCGTCGGCGCCGTCGACGACGTGCACCAGCAGGTCCGCGTCGACGACCTCCTCCAGCGTCGAGCGGAACGCCTCGACCAGCTGGGTCGGCAGGTGCCGCACGAACCCGACGGTGTCGGTCAGGGTGAAGGGCCGGCCGTCGTCCAACTGGCCACGGCGCGTGGTGGGTTCGAGGGTGGCGAACAGGGCGTTCTGCACCAGCACCCCGGCGCCGGTGAGCGCGTTGAGCAGGCTGGATTTGCCGGCGTTGGTGTAGCCGACGATCGCGACCGACGGGGTGTCGCTGGCCCGGCGGCTGTGCCGCTGGGTGTCGCGAATCTTCTTCATGTCCTTGATCTCGCGGCGCAGCTTCGACATGCGCTCGCGGATCCGTCGCCGGTCGGTCTCGATCTTGGTTTCACCCGGGCCACGGGTACCCACACCGCCGCCGGCACCACCGGCGCGACCACCGGCCTGCCGGGACATCGACTCACCCCAACCACGCAGCCGCGGCAGCATGTACTCCATCTGGGCCAGCGACACCTGAGCCTTGCCCTCACGGCTGGTGGCGTGCTGGGCGAAGATATCGAGGATCAGCGCGGTGCGGTCGATGACCTTGACCTTCACCACCTTCTCCAGCGAGTTCAGCTGGGCGGGGCTCAGTTCACCGTCGCAGATGACGGTATCGGCGCCAGTGGCGAGCACGGTCTCGCGCAGCTCCAGGGCTTTCCCGGAGCCGATGTAGGTCGAGGCGTCCGGTTTGTCGCGGCGCTGGATCAGGCCCTCGAGCACCTCGGAGCCCGCCGTCTCGGCGAGGGCGGCCAACTCGGCCAGGCTGTTGTCCGCGTCGGCCGACGTCCCGTCGGTCCACACGCCGACCAGCACCACGCGTTCGAGGCGCAGCTGGCGGTATTCGACTTCGGAGATGTCGGCCAGTTCGGTCGACAGGCCGGCGACGCGGCGCAGTGCCGCACGATCTTCGAGCGCCAGTTCACCGACGCTGGGGGTGTTGTCGGGATCAAAAGGATAAGTCATAAGTAGTTATCGATGGTGCCCGCAAAGTCAGCGGGCCGCATCTGAATTTCCTTCATTCTCATGCCACCACTCGGCGGCCAGTTCACCGTGCGCCAACAACACCGACGGCCCGCGCAGGAAACTGGTGCTCTCGGTGATGGTCACGCTGACCTCGCCACCGGGAATCACCACCCGCAGACTGCCGGTGTCGGCGCCGGTGTGGTTCAGCGCCGCGAGCGTCGCGGCCACGGTTCCGGTTCCGCAGGAACGGGTTTCGCCGACCCCCCGCTCGTGCACCCGCATCGCCACCAAGCCCTCGACCGGCGCGGTCAGGATCTCGACGTTGACGCCCTCGGGGAACTGCTCGGCGTCGAAGGACACCGGGGCCGCGACATCCAGCGCGTTCAGGCCGGCCACGTTCAGCGACGGGTCGACGCAGGCCAGGTGCGGGTTGCCGACGTCGACGGCCAGGCCATCGAAGGTTCGTCCGGCGACGACCGCCTTGCCGTGGCCGAACGAACGGGCCTTGCCCATCTCGACGGTGACCTCGGCGTTGACCGCGTCGGCGGCGTGCAGCACCACCGGCCGCGGCCCGGCCAGCGAGCCGACGACGAATTCGTTGCGGTGCTCCAGCCCGGACGCCCGCAGGTAATGCGCGAAGACGCGGACGCCGTTGCCGCACATCTGCGCGATGGAGCCGTCGGCGTTGCGGTAGTCCATGTACCAGTCGTCGGCGGCGACCCCGTCGGGAAGCTGGTCGAACACGCCGGCGTTCTGCGCCGCCCCGGCCTTCGTCACGCGCAGCAGGCCGTCGGCCCCCAGTCCGCGGCGCCGGTCACACAGCGCGGCGACAATGGCGGAAGTGATCGGCAGCTGTGCCTCTATGTCGGGCAGGACCACAAAGTCGTTCTGGGTGCCATGCCCTTTGGAAAACCGCACACCCTCAGCGTACGTGGCGCCAGATCCGCGCGACTTCGGCCGCGTTCCCGTCCGCGTCGCCCGCCAGCCAGGTGATGCGGTGATCGCGGCGGAACCAGGACCGCTGCCGGCGGACATAGCGGCGCGTGCCGATGAACGTCCGCTCCTGCGCCTCGGCCATCGCGGCCTCGTCGCCGCCGGCGTCCAGCGCGGTGAGCACCTGCGCGTAGCCGAGGGCCCGGGCCGCCGTCACCCCGTCGCGCAGGCCGCGGGCCTGTAGGGCCACCACCTCGTCGACGAGCCCGGAGGCGAACATCAGGTCGGTGCGGCGCTGCAGCCGGTCGTCGAGAATCTCTGTGTCCCAATCCAATCCGACGATGAGGGTGTCCCAGCGCGGGGCGCCGATCTGCGGCGCCGACGCCGCGAAGGGCCGGCCGGTGATTTCGACGACCTCCAATGCCCGCACGATCCGCCGGCCGTCGGTGTTCAGGATCGACGCGGCGGCGTCGGGATCGACCCGCGCGAGCTCGCCGTGCAGGGCCGTGACACCGATCTCGGCCAGCCGGTCCTCCCACCGGGCCCGCACCGTCGGGTCGGTCGCCGGGAACGACCACTCGTCGAGCAGCGACTGGATGTACATCATCGACCCGCCGACGATCACCGGGACGGCGCCGCACGCGGCAATGGCCTCGATGTCGGCCGCCGCGGCCGCCTGGTAGTTCGCGACGGTCGCGATGTCGGTGACCTCGAGCACGTCGAGCTGGTGATGGACGATGCCGCGCCGCTCGGGCACCGTCAGCTTGGCGGTGCCGATGTCCATGCCCCGGTAGAGCTGCATGGCGTCGGCGTTCACGATCTCGCCGCCCAACTGTTCGGCCAGATCCAGCGCCAAGGCCGACTTGCCGGTGCCGGTGGGTCCGACGACCGCGATGGGCCTCACGCGGGCACCCAGGTGCCGACGAAGTAGCCGACGCCGTACGGCGCGCCGCGGTACAGCTCGGTCGCCTTCGGGTCCGCTCCGGCCAGCCCGGCGAGCGCCTGATACGCCACCCGGCCCAGCACGCCCGACAGCCCGGCGATCGCGGCCACATCGCCCGTGGCCAGTGCGTCGTCCCAGTGTGCTTGGCGCGCAACCGAATCGGGGTCGAAACCGCCGGGCGCCGCGGCGGTCAGGGTGTTCGCGCCATCGGCGACCACCAGCACCCCCACCGGATCGGTCGCGGCGTCCAACTCCTCACGCAGCTCGCGGCCGCGCTGCAGCGCGGCCTCGGGCGCCAGGTCGTCGGCGAGCACCCGCACGTCGACCGATGCTGCCGGGCTGACGCTCCCCCGCAGCCAGCCGGCGATCAGCGCGCACAACGGCAGTGGCCGCGGCTCGCCGGACGCGTCGGGTGCGAGCGTCACCCGGACGTCGGCGCCGTATCCGGCGAAGGTGCCGACCGCGTCAGCGGGCACGCGAGCGTCCTGCGGGCCGACGCCGACCGCCACCCAACGTGACGGCAGGATCTGCGCGGCAGACCGCACCGCGGCCGTCAGGCCGGCCAGTTCGACGGCGGCGTCGGAGGCCAGCTCAGGCACCAAAACGGGAGCCGACGGGACGATCGCGATATGTGTCAGGCCGGCGCTACGCACGCGTCCACGCTAACGAGTCCGGCAAACGCCTGCGCAGACGGCGCGTCGACCTGTTTGAATAGCGTGCGAGTACCAGATGACGGCGCCGCGTCGCGCGGCAGAAGCGTGGGTCACCCTGCGCGCGGGCATGAGGAGCACGAATATGACCACCACCGAACCCGGCAACACCCCCAAACCGACTCCTCGGCCCGGTCCGCCGCGCCCCGGTCCCCGGCCCAGCCCGAGCCCCAACCATCCCCCGGCGCCTGCCGCCGCCGCGCCGCCCACCTGCGATCCGCACCGGTTCGGCCGCGTCGACGACGACGGCACGGTGTGGCTGATCACTGCCGCCGGCGAGCGCAACATCGCCTCGTGGCAGGCCGGCGACGCCGAAGCCGCGTACGTCCACTTCGGCCGCCGGTACGACGATCTGAGCACCGAGGTCGCGCTGCTGGAGCACCGGCTCGGCAGCGGTAGCGGCGACGCCCGCAAGATCAAGGCCGCCGCCGCGACGCTGCTCGAATCCGTCCCGACCGCCGCGGTGCTGGGCGATGTCGATGCCCTGACCGCCCGGCTGACCGCCGTCGTCGAGCAGGCCGGCGCCAGCGCGCAGGAGGAGCGGGCCAAGCGCGACGAGCTCCGGGCCACCCAGACCGCCCGCAAGGAAACCCTGGCCGCCGAGGCCGAGGACATCGGCGCCAACTCCACCCAGTGGAAGGCCAGCGGTGATCGGCTGCGGGCGATCCTCGACGAGTGGCGCACCATCACCGGCCTGGACCGCAAGGTCGACGACGCGCTGTGGAAGCGCTACTCGGCGGCCCGCGAGGCGTTCAACCGCCGCCGGGGCTCGCACTTCGCCGAGCTGGATCGGGAGCGGGTCGGCGTGCGGCAGGCCAAGGAGGCGCTGTGTGAGCGCGCCGAGGCACTGTCCGGCTCCACGGACTGGGGTGCCACCGCCTCGACGTTCCGCGATCTGCTGACGGAGTGGAAGGCCGCGGGCCGCGCCGCCAAGGACGTCGACGACGCGCTGTGGAAGCGGTTCAAGGCTGCGCAGGACACGTTCTTCAGCGCCCGCAACGCGATCAACGCCGAGAAGGACGCCGAGTTCAACGCCAACGCCGATGCCAAGGCCGAGCTGCTGGTCGAGGCCGAGAAGATCGACATCAGCGATGTCGACGCGGCACGTGCGGCATTCCGGGCCATCGGCGACAAGTGGGACGCCATCGGCAAGGCATCGCGCGACCGCACCGCGGAGCTGGAGCGCCGGTTGCGGGTCGTCGAGAAGAAGATCCGCGATGCCGCGGAGAGCAACTGGACCGACCCCGAGGCGCAGGCCCGGGCCGACCAGTTCCGCGAGCGGGCCGAGCAGTTCGAGCGTCAGGCCGAGAAGGCCGAGGCCGCGGGCAAGGCCAAAGATGCCGAGAAGGCGCGGGCCAGTGCGGCGCAGTGGCGTGAGTGGGCCGACGCCGCCTCAGCGGCGATCAAGAAGTAGGTGAGTCCGGGCCGTCGAGCAGCCCGCGCTTCTGCTGCTCGACGGTCGCGTCGCGGCGCTGTGCCTCGGCGGCCAGCTGCACCGCGGTGCGTGACCACACCACGCGTGCCCAGTGGAACGTCAGCAGGATGACGGCGATCCACGCGAGGTAGAGCCCGAAACCGGGTCCCGGGTACGGGTGCACGACGGTGTTGCGCGACCAGATGGCGAGCATGCCGAGGAAACACGACACGGCGGAACCGGCCAGCGCGATCCAGGCCAGGCCCCAGCGCCGGGTCAGCAGCGCCAGCATCGAGAAACCGACGCTGAACACCAGGATCAGCCAGACGAACACCCGCGACGGCAGCAGAATCTTCGCGTCGAGAGCGACCTGATCGCCGAGCAAGACGTCGAATCCCTTGACGCCGCCGGTGTGCGGCAGCACGAACGACAGCAGGATCACGAAGACGCAGATCGCCACGACCATGGCGCGGCCGCCGGGATCGATTTCGCGGGCGATGCGCTGCTCGGCGGCGTCGATGTCGTCTTTGAACTCCTCGAACTCGCCGTTGGTGCCGTTGGGCTTGGTGTCGTTCATCGTGAACATCCCTGCTCTACGGGCGTGACGGGGGGCGCGCCGATCTGCGGCATGCCCAGCCCGACGCCGGTGGTGGGTTTGCGGCCCGCGGCGTGCGCGTCGCCCGCGCGGGTGCGGCGGTGGCCGGCGATCGGCGCATCGGCGATCAGGTGGTGCGGCGCGGCACCGGTGACGGTCGTGGTGACGATGTCGCCGGGCCGGATGTCGGCGTCGCCCGGGGTGAAGTGCACCAGCCGGCCGTCGCGGGCGCGGCCCGACATTCTCTCGGTGGCGGAATCTTTGCGGCCTTCGCCGGTGGCCACCAGCAGCTCGACCTCCCGGCCGACCTGCGCCAGGTTCTCCTCCCACGAGATGCGCTCCTGAAGCTCGATGAGCCGCATATAACGTTCGGAGACAACCTCTTTGGGCAGTTGGTCAGGCAGCTCGGCGGCCGGCGTGCCGGGCCGCTTGGAGTACTGGAACGTGAAGGCGCTGGAGAAGCGGGCGCGTTCGACGACGTCGAGGGTGGCCTGGAAGTCTTCTTCGGTCTCCCCCGGGAATCCGACGATGATGTCGGTGGTGATGGCCGCGTACGGGATCGCCGCGCGCACGCGCTCGATGATGCCGAGGTACTTCTCGGCGCGGTAGGAGCGGCGCATCGCCTTGAGGATGCGATCCGAGCCCGACTGCAGCGGCATGTGCAGCGTCGGGCAGACGTTCGGGGTGGCCGCCATGGCCTCGATGACGTCGTCGGTGAACTCGGCGGGGTGCGGCGAGGTGAACCGGACCCGCTCCAGGCCCTCGATGTCGCCGCAGGCACGCAGCAGTTTGGCGAACGCGCCGCGGTCCCGTTCGATGTCGGTCCAGGCCTCCGGGTCTTCACGCAAGCGCTCATCCGAAGCAAACGAGACGCCGTAGGCGTTGACGTTCTGGCCCAGCAGCGTGATCTCCAGGACACCCTGGTCCACCAGGGACTGCACCTCGGCGAGGATGTCGCCGGGACGCCGGTCGACCTCCTTGCCGCGCAGCGACGGCACGATGCAGAACGTACAGGTGTTGTTGCAGCCCACGGAGATGGAAACCCAAGCCGCATAAGATGATTCGCGCGTCGCGGGCAGCGCCGACGGAAACTCCTGGAGCGCCTCGACGATCTCCACCTGAGCTTCGCGGTTGTGCCGGGCGCGTTCCAGCAGCACCGGCAGCGAGCCGATGTTGTGCGTACCGAACACCACGTCGACCCACGGCGCCTTGCTCAGCACCGTGTCGCGGTCCTTCTGCGCCAGGCAGCCGCCGACCGCGATCTGCATGTTCGGGTCGCTCTGCTTGCGCGGCGCCAGGTGGCTGATGTTGCCGTAGAGCTTGTTGTCGGCGTTCTCCCGGACCGCGCAGGTGTTGAAGACCACGACGTCGGCGTCGTCGCCGTCGTCGGCGCGCCGGTAGCCGGCGTCTTCCAGCAGGCCGGCGAGCCGTTCGGAGTCGTGGACGTTCATCTGGCACCCGTAGGTGCGGACCTGATAGGTGCGCCCCGCGCCGGAACCCGTAGCGGACTCCGTGGCGTCAGCTTCCACGTCCGGAGTCGCTGTCGAAATCACCTGCCAATCGTACGGGCGGCGCGGTTTATACCAAATTTGCCGAGGGGTTTCCGGGTTTCTGTGACAGACCACGGTCCGCCGCTTACCTGGGTAGGGTCTGTGAGCATGGTCACCGGCGAGACGACACCTGCCACCCCGATGATCTCGGTCAAGGGGGTCAACAAGCACTTCGGTGCACTGCATGTGCTGAAGGACATCAATCTCGAAGTCCCTCGTGGCCAAGTGGTCGTGCTGCTCGGACCGTCAGGTTCGGGCAAGTCGACCTTGTGCCGCACCATCAACCGGCTGGAGACGATCGACTCGGGCACGATCCACATCGACGGAGACCTACTGCCCGAAGAGGGCCGCAAGCTCGCGACGCTGCGGTCCGAGGTCGGCATGGTGTTCCAGTCGTTCAACCTGTTCGCGCACAAGACAATTCTCGACAACGTCACCCTGGCGCCGATGAAGGTCCGCGGCAAGGCGAAGGACGAGGCCCGGACGAAGGGGCTGGAACTGCTGGAGCGCGTCGGGGTGGCCAACCAGGCCGACAAGTACCCGGCGCAGTTGTCGGGTGGGCAGCAGCAGCGCGTCGCGATCGCCCGGTCTCTGGCCATGGGCCCGAAGGTCATGCTGTTCGACGAACCCACCAGCGCGCTGGACCCCGAGATGGTCAACGAAGTGCTGTCGGTGATGACGTCCCTGGCGACCGAGGGCATGACCATGATCGTGGTCACACACGAGATGGGCTTCGCCCGCCGGGCGTCGAACCGGGTGGTGTTCATGGCCGACGGCACCATCGTCGAGGACGCCGAGCCCGACGAGTTCTTCACCGCACCAAAGTCCAACCGGGCCCGGGACTTCCTGGGCAAGATCCTGGACCACTGATCGTGGAACGATCGATTCGGCAGAGTTCGGTGACACGGGGATACCGCCGTCTCGCCGCCGTCACCGTCCTGATCCTGGCGCTGCTGACCCTGAGCGCCTGCGGCGCCAGCAGCAAGAAGATCACCATCGGCACCAAGTTCGACCAGCCCGGTCTGGCCGCGAAGAAGCCCGACGGCACCTTGGCCGGCTTCGACATCGACGTCGCGACCTACGTGGCCGGGCAGCTCGGCTACAAGCCCGACGACATCGAGTGGAAAGAAGCCCCGTCGGGTCAGCGCGAGAACCTGATCCAGAACCACCAGGTCGACTTCATCGCCGCGACGTACTCCATCACCGACGCCCGCAAGCAGAAGGTGTCGTTCGCCGGTCCGTACCTGGTCACCGGGCAGAGCCTGCTGGTGCGCGCCGACAACAACGAGATCACCAGCGTCGAATCACTGCAGAACCACAAGAAGCTCTGCTCGGTGTCGGGTTCGACTCCGGCGCAACGCATCAAGGACAAGTACCCGGGCGTGCAGCTGCAGCAGTACGACACCTACTCGGCCTGCCTGGAGGCCGTGAAGACCGGGGCCATCGATGCGCTCAGCACCGACGAGGTGATCCTGGCCGGGTACGCCGCCCAGACCCCGGCTGCGTTCAAGCTGATCGGCAAGCCCTTCTCGGTCGAGAAGTACGGCATCGGATTGCTCAAGGGCGACAAGGAATTACGCCAGAAGATCAACGACGCCATCGAGAAGATGCAGAAGTCCGGTGAGTGGCAGGCCGCGTTCGACCGCAATCTGGGCCCGGCCGGACTGTCCGCGCCGCCACCGCCCCCGTTGGACACCAACATCTATGGCGCCGGCGGGGCGAAGCGCGTCGATCTGTGGGGCACCTACGGCGGCAAGATCCTGAAGGCGTTCTGGACCACGATCCAGCTGACGCTGCTCGCCGCGGTCGGCGCGCTGATCCTGGGCACCGTGCTGGCCGCGATGCGCCTGTCGCCGGTGCCGGTGCTGCGCTGGCTGGGCACGACGTACGTCAACGTGGTCCGCAACACCCCACTGACGCTGATCATCCTGTTCTGTTCGTTCGGTATCGGGAACACCCTGCGGGTCACGTTGGTCGATTCCCATTCGCCGACGGCCGTGGTGGACAGCAACTTTCGGCTCGCGGCCCTCGGGTTGACGGTCTACACCGCGTCATTCGTGTGCGAGACATTGCGCTCGGGCATCAACACCGTGCCGCTGGGGCAGGCCGAGGCCGCCCGCTCGCTGGGGCTGAGTTTCGGGCAGAACCTGCGGTTGATCCTGCTGCCGCAGGCTTTTCGCGCGGTGATCAACCCGCTGGGTTCAGTGCTGATCGCCTTGGTGAAGAACACCACGATCGCGTCGGCCATCGGCGTGGCCGAGGCGGCGCTGCTGATGAAGGAGATGATCGAGAACACCGCGGCGCTGCTGGCGGTCGGCTCGATCTTCGCCGCTGGTTTCGTGGTCCTGACGTTGCCGTTGGGACTGTTGTTCGGTTGGTTGGGTAAGCGATACGCGGTGGTGCGGTAATGAGTACATCGTCCGTCCTCTACGACGCCCCGGGGCCGCGGGCGCAGCGGCGCAACCTGCTGTTCGCCGCCCTCATCGTCGCGCTGATCATCGCGATGGCCGGCTGGGTGCTGTGGCAGTTCGAGTCCAAAGGCCAGCTGACCGAAGCGAAGTGGCACCCGTTCCTGACCGCGAACCTGTGGACGACGTACGTGCTGCCGGGTGCCGTCGGCACCTTGACGGCGGCGGTGGTGTCGATCGTGCTGGCGCTCGTGCTGGGTCTGGCACTGGGCATGGGGCGGTTGTCGGAGGCCCGCGCGGTGCGATGGGTGTGCTCGGTCTTCGTCGAGTTCTTCCGGGCCGTCCCGGTGCTGATCATGATGTTGTTCGCGTATTTCCTGTTCGCGCTGTACGACGTCTTCCCATCGCGTCAGCTGGCGCTGGCCGGCGTGATCACGGGACTGACGCTGTACAACGGCGCGGTCATCGCGGAGATCGTGCGGGCCGGCGTGTACGCGCTGCCCCGCGGGCAGCGTGAGGCCGCCGTGGCGCTGGGCCTGCGGCCCAGTCAGACGTTGCGGCTGATCCTGCTTCCCCAGGCCGTGACGTCGATGCTGCCGGTGCTGGTGTCGCAGATGGTGGTGGTGCTCAAGGACACCGCGATCGGCTATCAGATCACGTTCGTCGAGATGGTCCGCCAGGGTACGAACATCGGTTCGGCGTACAGCAATTACATCCCCGCGCTGATCGTGATCGCGGTGCTGATGATCAGCCTCAACTTCGCGCTGTCGGCGCTGGCGACCCGCCTGGAAGCGCGGCTGCGGCAGTCGCGGCGTACCCCGGACCCACTGCCGGTGAACACCGGCATTCAGGAGGATGCGCCGGGCACCCCGCCGGTGTGAGGCGCTCCGGGCCAGGCGCGGAGCGCCTGATCGGCCACCGCGTGCAGTTCGTCGCCCTCGACGCCGCCGTTGGCCTGGACCGCCAGGCCCTGACTGACGGCGACGATCCAGCGCGCCACCAGCTGCGCGTCCGCCCCGGGCAGTTCGCCCATCAGCTGGGCAGCCGTGAAACGTTCGGCCAGTTCAGCGATTCCGTCTTCGCGCAGCTGGGCGAGCTCAGCGTGCAACTCGGCCGCCGCGTCGCCTGCGGCCAGGGCGCTCTGCACCAGCAGGCATCCGCGCGGACCCGCCGCCCCGGAAGACCCGTCGACAGCGCCGTGCACCATGGCATACGCGGTATCCCACGCGGTGGGCAGGGCCAGCGCGCGTTCGACGTAGCTGGCGGGACCTGCCTGGTAGCGCCGCACCGCGGCGCGGAAGAGCTCGGCCTTGGAACCGTATTCGTCATAGAGGCTGCGGCGGTTGACACCGGTCGCCGCCGTGAGATCGCTGATGGACACCCCGTCATAGCCGTGCTCCCAGAACAACCGCATCGCGGTGTCCAGGACACGCTCCGGGTCGAACGTGCGCGGTCTGCCGATCGCCATCAACCCTCCTGATGTGATCCGGGCCACAGTCCGGAATGCCACCCGGCCGTAGCGGCTTGTGCTGAACGTACTTAGTAACCGATCGGTTCGAAAGAATCATTCCACGACGGGGAGAACTCATGAGCACCACTTCGGAAGCCCCACTCGCCGGGCGACGCGCACTGGTCACCGGCGGTTCCCGCGGCATCGGCGCCGCGACCGTGCGCAGGCTCGCGGCGGACGGCGCGGCAGTCGCGTTCACCTACCAATCCTCGCCTGATGCCGCACAGGACCTGGTCGACGAACTCGAGGCGGCCGGCGCCAAGGTGGCCGCCATCAAAGCCGACAGCGCCGACGCGCTCGCCGTCGCCGCCGCGGTGGACGAAGCCGTCGAGCGACTCGGCGGACTGGACATCCTGGTCAACAACGCCGGCGTCGCGCAGGGAGCACCGATCGAGTCGTTCCCGCTGGAGGACTTCGACCGGATGCTGGCGATCAATGTGAAGGCCGTGTTCGCCGCCATACAGCGCGCCGTGCCGCACCTGGGCGCCGGGGGCCGGATCATCACCATTGGCTCCGTGAATGCCGACCGGGTGCCGACTGCCGGCTTCTCGGTGTATGCCCTCACCAAGGCCGCGGTCGCCGGGCTGACGCGAGGCCTGGTGCGCGAGCTCGGCCCCCGCGGCATCACCGTCAACACCATCCAGCCGGGGCCGGTCGCCACCGACATGAACCCCGACACCGGCGACTTCGCCGACGAGCTGCGCCCGCTCATCGCGGTCGGCCAGTACGGACAGCCTCGCGACATCGCGAGCGCCGTGGCCTACCTGGCCCACCCCGAGTCGGGGTTCGTCACGGGCGTCACCTGGAACATCGACGGCGGCTTCGTGATCTGACGCCGGACCGACCCGCCCGCAGGGTTCGCCTCGCGGTGAACCCTGCGGGTACGCACGTCGTGTCCCTAGTTGGAGGTTCACTCGATCCCGGGAGGCGTCATGAGTGTCGCGGTTCGTGCGTTTGCGGCAGTTCCAGCTCCAACCCAAACCGTCGCGGCACTGTGCACCGCGTGTTTGGTGCTCACGATGGCGCCGGCACCAGGGCACGCCACCATCCCGTCGGTGCCCGTTCTGACCGAACCGGGCATCTCGCTGACAGCGCAGCCGCTGCCGCTACCGCTCGATCTGCTCAACCAGCAGGTGGTGTTCAACGTCGGGCTGTTCGCCGATTGGATCACCACCGGCGCCGCACTGTTCCAACGCCAGACGCAGGTGCCGGGAAGTTTCGTGGCGGCCATCGGTAGTGGCACGCCGCCACTGACCGCCGCCGCACAAGCGCTGAGCGCGGTCGCCGACATCGAGTTCGAAGCCGGCCGCGATCTGATCGGGTTCGCCCAGGACATCGCGGTCTTCCAGCTCCAGTTCAGGGCGACCACACTGTCGGCGTTCCCGCCGTTCAACACGGGGCCTGGTCAGCAATTCGTGGTCGACACCACCGCATTCGGCCTCAACGTCACGCAGCAGATGGTGGACTTCGCCCGGGCGGTGATCACGTCGGTGGAACAGTTCACCCATAACGCACTGCACACCCCGCTGCCCGTCATGATGATCGCCGCGAAGCCATCGGCCGCCGTCGACATCCCGGACACCCCGGTCATCCCGAAGGCTCCAGTGACCCCGAAAAAGCCCACAGTGCAACAGGATTCGATCGTCTCGACGTTCATCCCGAAGCTGCCCAAGCCCCCGAAGTCGCCCAAGCAGCCCACGCAACTTCCGGACGCGACGACCGATAACGTCGTCCACCCGCCGGTCGGCCAGTTCTCGCCGCCGAAATTCTCGCCGCCGAAATTCTCGGCACCCAAGTTCTCGGTGCCGAAGTTCTCCATCCCGAAGTTCTCGGTGCCGAAGCTGTCGCCACCCAAGGTCAAGCACCCTGAGCCCAAGGGCTCGTCGAAGGACTAGACCGTGCGGCGCTGACGCTCCTGCGTGAGCTGGGTGTTCACCACATCGAAGGCCATGCCCTGGCTGTAGCCGCGACGTGCCAGCATCGCGACCAGCCGCCGAGTCACCTTCAGCTCGTCGTCGAGGCTTTCCCGTCGCAACTTGGTGGCGACGAGTTCCTCGGCGCGCACCCGCCACTCTCCCGCGTCGACGCTGTCGAGCGTCTCGGCGATCACGTCGGCGTCGATGCCCTTGGTCCGCAACTCAGAAGCCAAGGCGCGCTTGCCTTTTCCAGCGTTGGTGCGGCGTTCGCGCACCCACTGCTCGGCGAATGCCGCGTCGTCGACCAGACCTACCTCGGTGAGCCGGTCCAGTACTCGGGCGCTGATGTCCTCGGCGAAGCCGCGCTTGGTCAGCTGAGTTTCGAGTTCGGCCCGGCTGCGCGCCCGGGTGGTGAGCAGACGCAGACACACGTCCCGCGCCTGCTCCTCACGCCGCTGCGGCTGCGCCGGCTCCGCCTCAGAAGTCGACCGGGGCGGGAAGGACGTCATCGGCCGCACCATCGGTCACCACCGCACCGATACCGAGCTTCTCTTTGATCTTCTTCTCGATCTCGTTGGCGGCATCCGGGTTCTGCAGCAGGTAGTTGCGGGCGTTCTCCTTGCCCTGCCCCAGCTGTTCGCCGTCGTAGGTGAACCACGAACCGGACTTACGGATGAAGCCGTGCTCGACACCCATGTCGATGAGCGAGCCCTCCTTGGAGATGCCCTTGCCGTAGAGGATGTCGAATTCGGCCTGCTTGAACGGCGGCGCGACCTTGTTCTTGACGATCTTGGCCCGGGTACGGTTACCGACCGCATCGGTACCGTCCTTGAGCGTCTCGATCCGGCGCACATCGATACGCACCGAGGCGTAGAACTTCAAAGCCTTACCACCGGTGGTGGTTTCGGGCGAACCGAACATCACGCCGATCTTCTCGCGCAGCTGATTGATGAAGATGGCGGTGGTGCCGGAGTTGTTCAGTGCGCCGGTCATCTTGCGCAGCGCCTGGCTCATCAGGCGGGCCTGCAGACCGACGTGGCTGTCACCCATCTCGCCCTCGATCTCGGCGCGCGGCACCAGTGCGGCAACCGAGTCGATGACCAGGATGTCGATGGCGCCGGAACGCACCAGCATGTCGGCGATCTCCAGGGCCTGCTCACCGGTGTCGGGCTGAGAGACCAGCAGCGCGTCGGTGTCCACACCGAGCTTCTGGGCGTAGTCGGGATCCAGCGCGTGCTCGGCGTCGATGAACGCCGCGATGCCACCGGCGGCCTGAGCGTTGGCCACCGCGTGCAGGGCGACCGTGGTCTTACCCGAGGATTCCGGGCCGTAGATCTCGACGACGCGGCCGCGCGGCAGACCACCGATGCCGAGGGCGACATCCAGTGCGATGGACCCGGTCGGGATGACCGAAATCGGTTGGCGGGTCTCGTCTCCCAGCCGCATCACCGAGCCCTTGCCGAAGTTCTTGTCGATCTGTGCCAGCGCGAGTTCGAGTGCCTTCTCGCGATCTGGGGCCTGTGCTGCCATGGGTGATCTCCGTCCTCGTGGATGTCCGTTGATCGGGTTTCCGATCGGTTGGCCGTGACGCTAGATGAGGCCACCGACAAGTTCCGCGAACTGGGATCAGACTAGCGAACAGGTGTTCGACTGCAAGCAGACACGCCGATCAATGACCGAGGGCGCGGCGAGTGATTTCCGGCAACACCCAGGACGGCCCGTCGGCGGCAGTCACAGCGAACGCTGGCGCCGCAGGCCCAACGTCCTCATCAGGGACAGGGCGCGCAGGCCGGCGGCCGGCGCCACGTCGGTACTGCGCGCGATCACGCCGCGCCAGCGCGGCACCACGCGGAAAATCTGGTGGGAGTCCATCAACTCCACGGCTGCGGCCGCCACGTCATCGGCGGCCAGCGGCTTGGGACCCGAAAACAGCAGGGCCGCTCCGGGATCGTGGGTCGTGGCGGTGACCATCTCGGTGTTCACCACGTCGGGGCACAGCGCGCGGGCCCGGATCGGCAGGCCGGCGGTCTGCAGTTCGCCCTGCAACGAGGTGGTGTACGACAGCACGGCGGCCTTGCTCGCGGCATAGACCGCCAGTCCGGGCACCGGCGTCAGCGCCGAGATCGAGGCGATGTTGAGGATGACGCCGCCGCGCGCACCCATGGCATTGACCGCCGCCATGCAGCCGGCCATCATCCCGCGGACGTTGACGTCGAGGGTCTGGACGACGTGCTCGGCGGGCTGTTCCCAGCTGTTGCCCGCGTGCAGTACTCCGGCGTTGTTGACCCACACCGCGATCCGGCCCTGTTCGGCGGCGAGCGCCGCGATCCCCTGGTGACCCGCGACGTCCCGCACGTCCTGGGCCACGCCCCACGCCCCGCGCCCGACGGTCTCGGCGGCGCGCTGCGCGGCATCCCCGTCGACGTCGGTGATCAAGACGCGGTGCCCTTGGGCGGCAAGGGCTTTCGCGATGGCCAGGCCGATACCCCGACCGGCCCCGGTGACTACGGCAATGCTGGCGCTCATCAGTGTGATGTCGTCCTTCCATCGTGGGGTTCACCAGCGACGCTATCGGGGCAGGCCCGGCGAACACCATGTCGTCGGCCAACAAACACCGAAGCGCGAGCAGTGCCGCGGGACCAAAAAGCGCCGCTCACCACTGATCGCGCGGGACGTCGAAGTCCGCGCACAGGGCCCGCCAGACATCGCGGGGGTCGACGCCGGCTTCGATCGCCTGAGCCGGGGTGCGGCCACCGAGGACCGCCAGCACGTGGTCGTTCACCAACGCCGCACCGCGCGCCGTACCGAACTGGTCTTCGATCAGCAGGGTGAATTCGGTCAGTCGCACCGCACCAACCTACTCAGCGCCGACGCCCAGCGCCGCACGGCACACAGCCACCGGGTCGGCGACGTCCGCTCCGCTGTCACCAGCCCGCCCGGCCGCCTTCCGATAGGACGGCGTCGACAGCACCCGGCCGACGGTCGCCGCCAGCGACTCCGCGGTCAACGGCCGGATCAGCTCGCCACTGCCTTGTCGCACAATCCGATTGGCGATCTCCCACTGGTCTCCGCCACCGGGCACCACCACCAGCGGCACCCCGGCCAGCAGCGTCTTGGACACGATGCCGTGGCCGCTGCCGCAGATCATCACATCGGCCTGCTTCAGCAGTTCGTCCTGGCGGCCGAGCCCGACCGCCGCCCACGGAGGCACCGGCGCGTCGGCGCCGCGCAGCCGCGAGACGACGACGCGAGCACCGTCGGGCAGGGTCTGTCCGGGGATCAGCGCCGCCAGCGCGAGCTCATCGAGACCCTGCATCCCCGTGGTGGCCGTCGACGGCGCCACGACGACAACCGGGCCCGCGCCCGGCGGTACGTCCAGCACCGCTGTCGTCGGCTCGAAATGCAGCGGCCCTACGACGACGGCTTCGGCCGGCCAATCCGGTCGCGGCAGCTCGAGCTCGGGCAGAGTCGCGATCAACCGCCGCGCCGGCCCGGGATCGGTTGCGGGCAAGCCGATTCCGACGCGCGCCGTGGATCGCTGCCGATCCCCCTCGCGGATCGAGCGCGACGTGAAGAACCGTAGCGTCGCGTCCCGCAGCCGGCCGCGCAGGCCGACACCCGGCGCCAGGCCACTGCCCAACGGCGGCAACCCCTTCGACGGCAGGTACAGCGGGTGCGGAGTCAGCTCGACCCACGGCAGGCCCAGCAATTCAGCGGCCATGCCGCCGCACACCGTGATGACATCCGACACCACCAGATCGGGCGCCAGCTCACGCAGCAGGGGCACATTGAGCACCGCCATCCGCGCGGCACGCTCATGGATCTTGGCGCCCGAGTCGAGGTCGTCGTCGCCGTGCTCGGGGTCGAGCCCGAGCAGTTCCCGAGCGTCGACGCCGGCCGCCCGGGCGGTGTCGAGCCAGTGCCGGCCGGTCAGCAGCACCGGGCGGTCGCCGGCCGCCTGAAACCGAAGGCACAGGGCGATCGCCGGAAAGGCATGGCCGGGATCAGGCCCGGCAACCACGGCGACATGCATCGGGTCACCCTGTCACACCAGCACCTGGGCACCGCCGGGCAGGCGCACTGGGCCTGATGGCCGCACTCCTCAACGCGGCTCGTCCCTCGCCGCTTGATCGTCGCGCGGCTACGGTGGACGTATGACACAGACCACACCGGCAGTGACCCAGACCAATGCCGAGATCGTCGAAACGTTCCTCTACGCCCTGCAGGCCGAGGACATGGAGACGGCGGACAGCCTGCTCGACGACAACCTCGTCTACGAGAACGTCGGCCTGCCGACCATCCGCGGCCGCGCCCGCGCCATGAAGCTGTTCCGCCCCATGAAGAAGAGCCCGGTCAGTTTCGAGGTGAAGTTCCACCGCCTCGTCGGAGAGGGTTCCACCGTGCTCAACGAGCGCACCGATGCACTGGTCATCGGGCCCGTGCGCCTGCAGTTCTGGGTGTGCGGCGTGTTCGAGGTGCACGACGGCCGGATCACGCTGTGGCGCGACTACTTCGACATGTTCGACATGGTCAAGGCCACGGTGCGCGGTCTGCTCGGCGCCGCCATCCCGGCCCTGCGGCCGACTATGTAGCCACCGGTAAAATCGGCCACCATGGCCAACGAGAATCGCCCGAAGCCCAGCGCCTGGCAGTACATCAAGTACAGCTACGGCGGCCGGCTGCCCGACTCGATGCGGGCCTGGGTGACCGAAGATCTCATCGGCCAGGGCGCGACGCTGCGGGTGGTCATCCGCATGTTCGTCCCGGCGTTCCTGATCCTGATCCCGATCTGGTTCCTGCCCGAGCTGCTCGGCATCACGGGCGGCTCGGACCTGATCATCAGGCTCAGCGCGACGGTGCCCATCCTGATTCCGGTGATCTACTTCTCGCACGCGCTGAACAAGATCTGGCGCCGCCACATGCTGGTCAAGCACGGCATCGACCCGAAGCTGCTCGAAGAGTCGCTGCGCCAGAAGAACGCCCACATTCACGCGGCCTACGAGGAACGGTACGGCCGCCGGTCCGATGACGGTTCCGGCAGCTCCACCACGATCTGACCGTCAGGCGTGGCGCAGGCGTCCGAGTTCATCGAAGGCCTGCGCCCAGGCGCTGAGCCGGTCGGTCGCCGCGACGAGTTCACTGCGGTAACGCTGCTCGGACATCGACCGCGCCGACCCCGCACCGCTGTTCGCCGCTGACACCAATTGCGCTGCCGCGGTGGCGATGTCGGCGTACTGCCGCACGCCCGCATCGAGCTGGGCGGTGTAGG
The DNA here is from genome assembly GCF_056555145.1 of Mycolicibacterium sp. P4_G11. NCBI lineage: Bacteria > Bacillati > Actinomycetota > Actinomycetes > Mycobacteriales > Mycobacteriaceae > Mycobacterium > Mycolicibacterium sp. P4_G11. Next base: position 558,547 of record NZ_JBFUJW010000001.1, on the reverse strand, counting down.
ACTTGATGGTCGGCGCCAGATGCCCGCGGGACTGCGGCACCGAACCGGCCGCCCGTTCCATCGCGACCACTTCCCCGGCCGTACCGGCCAGCGCCGCGGCCGACACGTTGGCCGCGGCGGTCACTTCGGCGATCTCGGCGGCGGGCAGCAACTGGCCCCGCTGGATGACGCTCAGCAATGCGTACAACCCGCGCTCGGCCGACGCCAGCGTCTCCATCGGACGGCGCGCCGCCGAGCCCCTGGGCGGCAGCAGCCGCGAGGTCCGCGCCGGCGGCAGCGGTTCGCGGCGCAGCCATCGGTAACGCAGGAAGCACAGGGTGGCCAGGAACGCGGCACCACCGGCGATGGGGCCGGTGATGATCAGCACCCAGAACGGGGTGCTCCACGCGGCCAGCAGCGCCGTCAACCCGATCCAGAAGGCGCTGGCGCCGGCGAACAGCCAGCCCAGCCGCAGCGCCCAGCGCCGCTTGCGCAGCAGCCTGGCGCGCGGGTCGGCGGCCGCACCGAGGCGCTGGGCCACCAGGCCGGACAATTCGGCAGCGGTGTCGATGCTGCGTTGCAGGACCGCCTGCCAGCCCCGGGTCTCCCCTGGGCGGCCGGACGACTGGGCGTTCACCGCTGCCCCCTCACATCTCGAAATTTACTGCGACAGCGGGTTCTCCGGCGCCGGGTTGGCTGCCGGAGCTGCGGGAGTGGCAGGCGCTGCGGCACCGCCGGACGGCAGGGAGTTGCCCTGCATCGAGGCACGGATCTGCTCCAGGCGCGAATGCCCGGCCATCTGCACGCTGGCCTGCTGGACCTCCATCATGCGGCCCTGCACCGAGTTCTGAGCCAGCTCGGCCGAACCCATGGCGTTGGCGTAGCGACGCTCGATCTTGTCGCGCACCTCGTCGAGGCTCGGGGTGTTGCCCGGCGCGGCGATCTCGGTCATGGAGCGCAGCGAGGCGCTGACCTGCTCCTGCATCTTGGCCTGCTCGAGCTGCGACAGCAGCTTGGTGCGCTCGGCGATCTTCTGCTGCAGCACCATGGCGTTCTGCTCGACGGCCTTCTTGGCCTGGGTGGCGGCCTGCAGCGACTGGTCGTGCAGCGCCTTGAGGTCCTCGACGCTCTGCTCGGCGGTCACCAGCTGGGCCGCGAAGGCCTCGGCGGCGTTGTTGTACTCGGTGGCCTTGGCGACGTCACCGGCGCCAGTGGCCTGGTCGGCCAGGGTCAGGGCCTGGCGGACGTTGGCCTGCAGCTTCTCGATGTCGGCGAGCTGCCGGTTCAGGCGCATCTCGAGCTGACGCTGGTTGCCGATGACCGAGGCCGCCTGCTGCGTCAGGCCCTGGTGCTGGCGCTGGGCCTCTTCGATCGCCTGCTGAATCTGGACCTTCGGGTCGGCGTACTCGTCGACCTTGGAGCTGAACAGCGCCATGAGGTACTTCCAGGCTTTGACAAAGGGATTGGCCATGAGATCGGTCCGCCTTCGTGTCGTTCGTGATTCGGGATCGGTTATCAGGTTGCCGGCCGCGTAGGTGGCAGCGCGTCTACAGCCAACCTAGTAGGTATGGACAGCCGGACGCAGCCCGCATGCACTATTGCGGCGCGGCGAGTTCGACAGCGCTCAGGCCACGGCCATGGCGAGATGCTGCGGGATGACAACCTTGGTCGCGACGTCGATGTTGGCCACCGTGCGGTCGACCTCGGCGCGCTCGGTGTGCAGCATCTGCTCGGCGGCATCGGCCAGCACCTGCGACAGCGGCACCTCCAGGGCACCGCAGATGGCACCGAGCAGTTCGCTCGACGGTTCCTTGCGGCCCCGCTCCACCTCGGACAGGTAGCCCAGGCTCACCCGGGCACCGTCGGACACCTCGCGCAGTGTGCGTCCCTGACCGGTACGGGCCTGGCGCAGCACGTCGCCGATCACCTCACGCAACAATGTCGTCATCGCGTTTCCCCTTCAGCCTGAGTAACAGCCGCGCAGCCCGGCCGGACCACCCGTTCTACACGGTCTTGTAGGCACCAACGCGGCGACGCACCGCTTTGGTTCCCGATGCGGCGATTCAGGGGCGACGAAACGCGGAGACGACGTAGTCGATGCCCGTCAGCACGGTCAGCACCACCGCGGCCCACATGAAGACCCAGGCAGCGGTCAGCCACGGGGCGGGCCAGGCATGCAGTGGCAGGACGAACAAACCGATCGCCACCGCCTGCACCAGCGTCTTGAGCTTGCCGCCGCGGCTGGCGGGGATGACGCCGCGCCGGATCACCGCGAAGCGCAACAGTGTCACCGCAAGCTCACGGGTCAGGATCACAACCGTGATCCACCAGGGCAGGTCGCCGAGCATCGACAGCCCGATCAGCGCGGCCCCGATCAGGGCCTTGTCCGCAATGGGGTCGGCCAGCTTGCCGAACTCGGTGACCATGTCGAAGCTGCGGGCGATCTCGCCGTCGAACCGATCGGTGATGACGGCAACCGCGAACACGACGAAAGCCGCAATCCGCCAACGGGTTTCGTGCCCATCGCCGGCGAACAGGGCCGCCAGGAACACCGGCACCAGCACGATGCGCAGGCCGGTCAGCAGATTGGCGATGTTCGCCACGCCGGCACGCGAGGCGCGCGGATCGGTATCTGACTGGCCTGTCACCGACACAGGATATCCGGTCACCTACCGGGCGATACGCAGCCGATACCCTCCACGTGTGAGCGACGCACCGAAACCCACCACCACAGGGCTGGTGGTTCGCCGCGCCCGGACGTCCGACGTCCCCGGTATCAAGGCCCTCGTCGACATCTACGCGGGAAAGATCCTGCTCGAGAAGAACCTGGTGACCCTCTACGAGGCGGTCCAGGAATTCTGGGTGGCCGACCTCGATGGCGAGATCGTCGGCTGTGGCGCATTGCACGTGCTGTGGGCCGACCTCGGCGAGGTACGCACCGTCGCGGCCCACCCCAAGGTGCGCGGCATGGGCGTCGGGCACGCGGTGGTGGCACGGCTGCTCGACGTGGCCCGGGAGCTGGAGCTGCAGCGCGTCTTCGTGCTGACCTTCGAGATCGACTTCTTCAGCAAGCACGGCTTCGTGGAGATCGAGGGCACGCCCGTCACCGCCGAGGTGTACGAGGAGATGTGCCGGTCGTACGACACCGGTGTGGCGGAGTTCCTGGACCTGTCCTACGTCAAGCCGAACACCCTGGGCAACACCCGGATGCTGGTCACGCTGTGAGGCGGCCGCCGGTACGAGACGTGCTGAACAGCCGCTAGTCGGCGGTGTCGGTCAAGGCGGCCCGGCGCGCGACGATCCGGTCCCGCATGTCCATGATCGCGGCCCTCCGGCGGGACCGCCCGCCACGGCCGAACGACGGCAGCGTCGGGATCACGTCGATCTTGTCGGACACCCCGATCATCAGCTCGGCGATCTCCAGAACCAGCTCGTTGAGCTCGTCGACCTGCTGGCCCATCGCCATGAACGAACTCAGCGACTCCAGGACCACCCGCGCCACCAGCACGATCGCCACGCAGGTGACCGGGCCGGCAAGAAACAGCCAGAACACGCCGAGCAACGCAGACAGCTCGAACGCCACCACGGCGCCCGCCAGATACAGGACCACCGCACCGGCGATGACGAGCCCGTACAACAGCGGAACCACATGCTGCGCCGTCGATTTCCGGAATCCCAAGTCGGTGAACGCCGTCAGCGCGGGCCAGCTGCGACCACCGGATTCGAACTCTGCATCGAGCTCTTCGGCAGGCGAAATGTCAACCACGGCAAAGCCTCCTTAGGAGACCAGCCTCCCACAGTCGGCGCCGCCTGCCACCAATCGTCGGTGTTATCCGCACCGTCGGCCCGCAGTGGTGTGATCCTCGTAACACCGGTCAGAACCCGGGGTCGTCACCCGTCGATCCGTTGGCATCGGAGCCGCCCTGGATCAGCATCAGGGTGCCGGCCAGTTCGTCGGGCTTGACCAGGACCTCGCGGGCCTTGGAGCCCTCGGACGGTCCGACGATGCCGCGCGTCTCCATCAGGTCCATGAGGCGGCCGGCCTTGGCGAACCCGACCCGCAGCTTGCGCTGCAGCATCGAGGTCGACCCGAACTGGCTCGACACGACCAGTTCCACGGCCTGCAGGAAGACGTCCATGTCGTCGCCGATGTCACTGTCGATATCGCGCTTCTCGACGGTCTTGACCGTGACGCCGTCGATGAACTCGGGCTGGGCCTGCTGTTTGGTGAAGGCGACGACGGCCTGGATTTCGTCGTCGCTGACGTAGGCGCCCTGCACCCGGATGGGCTTGGGCGCTTCCGACGGCTGGAACAGTGCGTCACCCTTACCGGTGAGCTTCTCGGCGCCGATCTGGTCGAGGATGACGCGCGAGTTGGTCGCGTTGGTCACGCCGAATGCCATGCGGGACGGCACATTTGCCTTGATAAGACCGGTGACCACCGAGACCACCGGCTGCTGGGTCGCCAGCACCAGGTGGATGCCCGCGGCGCGGGCCTTCTGGGTGATGCGGACGATCGCGTCCTCGACGTCGCGCGGGGCCTGCATCATCAGGTCGGCCAGCTCGTCGACGACGCACAGGATGTACGGGTAGGTCTTGTAGACCCGCTCGCTGCCCAGCGGCGCGGTGATCTCGCCCGAGCGAACCTTCTTGTTGAAGTCGTCGATGTGCCGGACACCGCTGGCGCTCATGTCCTGGTAGCGCTGCTCCATCTCCTCGACCAGCCAGGCCAGCGCGGCGGCGGCCTTCTTCGGGTCGATGATCACGGGCGTGATGAGGTGCGGAATCCCTTGGTACGGCGGGAATTCCACCATCTTCGGGTCGACCAGGATCATCCGGACCTCGTCCGGCGTGGCCCGCTGCAGCAGCGACACCAGCATCGAGTTGATGAAGCTCGACTTACCCGAACCGGTGGAGCCGGCCACCAGCAGGTGCGGCATCTTGGCCAGGTTGTAGCTGATGAAGTGGCCTTCGACGTCCTTGCCGATGCCGAACACCATCGGGTGGTGATCCTTGCGGGTGGACGGTGCGTTCAGCACGTCCTTGAGCCGCACCATCTCCCGGTCGCTGTTGGGGACCTCGACACCGACCGCGGACTTGCCGGGGATCGGCGCCAACAGGCGGATGTGCTCGTTGGCCACCGCGTAGGCGAGGTTGCGCTGCAGCTGGGTGAACCGCTCGACGCGCACACCGGGCCCGAGTTCGATCTCGTACCGGGTGACGGTCGGGCCGCGCTGGAAACCGACGACGGTGGCGTCGATCTTGAACTGCTGCATCACTTCGGTGATCGCGTTCATGATGCGGTCGTTGTCGCGGCCGACCCGCTTCGGCGGGTCGCCGTCGGCCAGCAGCTCCAGCGGGGGCAGCGTGTAGTCGCCCTCGATGACGCGGTCGAGCGTCAGGCCGTCGTCCTTGTTCTTGTCGGCGGCCTGTTCCAGAGCCTTGGCCTTGGTGGGCACCGGGTCCGCGACGTTCTGGGCCTTGCGGCGGCGCGACGGCTTGGCCGCCGGCTCGGGCACGATCGGCGCCTCGTCGGCCGCGGGCTCGACCGGGTAATTGTCCATCGGCGTGCGGCCCAGCGGCCGCGTCATGGCCGCGGTGGTCTGGTCCGAACCGGGCCAGGCTTCGGGCTCGTCCCGCGAATAGGTCGGGTCGTCGTAGTAGCCGTCGGCGAAGTCATCGGCGAAATCGTCGACATAGCCGGCCGGAGCGTCGTACTCGTCGTCGTGGTCGCCGTGCAGGCGACCGGAGAACATGTAGCGCAACGTGTCCGGCAGTTCCCGGATGGTCGTGCCGGTGACCAGCAACAGGCCGAACAGCACGCCCATGATGAGCAACGGGGTGGCGATCCAGACGGTGAGCCCGTCGGACAGCGGCCCGCCGATGACGAAGCCGGCGAACCCGGCAGCGCCGCGGCGCTCCCCCGGCTCGGTGGGCGCACCGGCCCAGACGTGCCACAGGCCCAGCACCGGCAGCCCGATCATGGCGGCGCCGAGGATCAGCCGCGGGCGCGCGTCGGGGTTCGGATGGGTCCGCATCAGCGTGACGGCCAGCGCCAGCAGCAGGACCGGCAGCACCACGACCGCGGATCCGATGACCGTGCGGACGCCGTAGTCGATCCACGCACCGACCGGCCGGGCCGCGTCGAACCAGGAGCTCGCCGCGAGCAAGAACGCGACGCCCAGCAGCGCCAGCGCGATGCCGTCGCGGCGGTGTCCGGGCTCGAGTTCCCGGGCGCGGCCGACGCTGCGGGCGGTGGTTCCAGCGCCCTTCGCGAGCATCAACCAGCCCGCGCGGGCGCCACGACCCACTGCAGCACCGGCGGTAGCGACCGGAGATGGATGGGGTGCCGGTTTGCGGGCCGGCTTACGGGCGGGCGATTTCGGGGCCGGCGGACGTGCCGGCCGGCTCGACTTTGCACTGCCTGACTTCGATGAACGCGCCCCCGAACCGGCTGCGCCACGATTCGCCGACCCGGCCTTTGCCCGGTTAGCTGAGCTCGTTGCGGTCTTACTCGCCATGGCTGCCAGCCTAGTCGCATTCTCCCCATCTGCACCATCTGCCACACACGTAACGCTTAGGTCACGAGCTCGGCCGCATATCTGCTGGTCAACTACCCGTGGGAGCCACGTCACACCCGCCCAGAGCTCCGAGCTAACGTGGACACCTGTCTAGTTCAGCTATCTATCGAGGAGTTCGTTCATGCCCGTCGTTGTCGTCGCCACCATGAAGGCCAAGCCCGAGTCCGTCGATCAGGTCCGCGCCGCGTGCGTCGAGGCGGTCGACGCCGTCCACGCGGAACCGGGCTGTGAGCTCTACTCGCTGCACGAGGCCGACGGCGGCACCTTCGTCTTCGTCGAGCAGTGGGCCGACGCGGACGCCATCAAGACCCACAGCACCGCCCCGGCGATCGGCAAGCTGTTCGGCGCCATCGGCGAGCACCTCGACGGCGCACCCGACATCAAGATGCTCGCTCCCGTCGTCGCCGGCGATCCGGCCAAGGGCCAGCTGCGGGGTAAGTGACCGTGGGTGAGCTGAGCGGCAAGGTTGCCTTCATCACCGGTGCGGCCCGTGGCCAGGGCCGTGCGCATGCGGTGAAACTGTCGTCGATGGGTGCCGACATCATCGCCGTCGACCTGTGCGACCAGATCGCGTCGGTCCCCTACCCCATGGCCACTCCCGACGATCTGGCCGCGACGGTCAAGCTGGTCGAGGAGAACGGGGCCCGGATCGTCGCCGGCCAGGCCGACGTCCGCGACCGCGACGCCCTCAAGTCCGCGCTCAAGGCCGGCGTCGAGGAGCTCGGCGGCCGGCTGGACATCGTCATCGCCAATGCGGGCATCGCACCCATGGCGGGTGAAGACGCGTGGCAGGACGTCATCGACGTCAACCTGACCGGCGTCTTCCACACCCTCGACGTGGCCATGCGGCCCATGGTCAAGGCCGGCAACGGCGGCTCGATCGTGCTGATCAGTTCCGTCGCGGGTCTGGTCGGGCTGGCCTCGCCGATGGCCGGGTCGGTGGGCTACGCCGCTGCCAAGCACGGCATGGTCGGCCTGATGCGGGTGTACGCGAATCTGCTCGCCTCGCAGAACATCCGGGTCAACTCGATCCATCCGGCCGGGGTGGACACCCCGATGATCGACAACGACTTCACCCGGAAGTGGTTGAGCCAGTTGACCGCCGAGACCAAAGCCGGCCCCGACATGACGAACGCGTTGCCGGTGCAGGTCCTCGAAGCCGAGGACATCGCCAACACGGTGGCCTGGCTGGTGTCGGACGCCGGACGCTACATCACCGGCGTGACGCTGCCAGTGGATGCCGGCTTCGTCAACAAGCGCTGACGTGGCCCGTAATGTGGCGGCACAGACGACCTTTCGGCCGATTGCCACCTTCGAACAGCCGCGGTCCGTAGCGATCGGCAGCCGTTTTAGCCCGCATGAGAAATCAGCCGTGCGAGGTATCGCCGCTGCTCGAAAGTGAGTCGCTGCAGAGAATTCGCCAGTGCGCTCGCCTCTGTCCCGTCGTCAGGGATATCCCGCGGGTAGATCGCCAACACGGATCGGCCCGGCCCTTCCGGGATTTCGGCAATGAAGCCGCTCCGCGCCATCGGCTCCCCCAGCGCTGACAAGCGCCAGCCGCGGGCCTGCAGCGCCTCGGCCCACCAGTACGCCACCCGAACCGGGCGGGCTGGTTGGCTGATCAAGCCCGAAATGTGCGCCGAGTTTCGGGCCGCAGGCTGGGGCTGAATCAACAGACGCAGGTTCTGCAACAGCGCGAGCATACGGTTGGTGTCGTCGGCCCAATCGCCACTGTTGAGCTGGCATATGGCCGCAGCGAGCACACTTGGCAGATCAGTCGACTCGGCCAGGTCGTCGCCAGTGCAGCGGACGTGCACCACGCGGCGAGATGGCAGCCGCACAGTCACCACCGCCGCTGGGTCGCTCGGGCTGTAGGACACCGCCTGGAGTAGACAGCCTTGCTGCTGCAATGCCCGCGCCCACCAGTAGAGCGGACGTACCGCCGGAACTGGTTGCACTGCAGCAGAATTCAACGGCAATGCGGCGAAGCGTGGCGGGTACGCGCGACTGCGATTCAGCACTGGCATGCCGCGACCGACTTCGGCTCCAGCTCCGTTCACAGGGCGACGCCACGCCAGGCCGGCTCTGGTTCTTCGCCGGCACAGCGGGTCGGCACCGGCGGACCCTCTACGTGTGTCCGCGGGGTCCTGTCGCGACCTCGACGGCGCAATCGTTGAAGCCAGCTCCACCGCGGCATCGGGTATCCGAGCGCATGAACGAACCCGGTTTCGCCATGCAGCAGCACATTGACTTCACCTGTACCCGACACGGGATAACGACTCTCGGAATCGCCGAACTGAATGGTCTCGATCTCGCTGCCGAGAAAAACGCTGACCCGGACGATTTTCGGTGTACCGAACAGCAATTGACGAGTGCGATTATGGCGATCCCCCAAGGCCATGACCCCACTGGCGATGTCGAGCTGCCCGTCGAACGCCGGCACGCCGAGCCCACGACTGTCCGAGCCCGAGTACACCCTTACCCGCACCAACTTGCCGGCGAGGTCGCACTCGTGGATATCCATCGTGTGCACCCACAGCGCGCGGGCGGTACCACCATCGGCGTCGACATCCTGATGCACGTAGACACCCGAAAGACCGTTGGCGCCAACGTCTTCAATCACCACCACGCTGCCGTCAGGCGCAATCTCGGCCTCACATAGCAATCTGTTAGTTGTCGCCCCCACAGCCAAACCCCCTTGTGGCCACCGACACGGCAGCTGTTCCCCGGTTGCAATGTGCTTTTCAGGCCCGATGCCACGAAATCGGCGAGGCCCTGACGAATCAGCAACAGGTCATGTCAACTCTGCGCGTCGCCATGATCAATCACAGCAAACACATGACCAGGGGCTAGACACTGTGGTGAACACCCCACGGTCCACCATCCAACTCACCCCTCCCCTTGCGAAGACCGGCAGTCACTCCCCCAAGTCGACCAAACTTCGCGTTACGCAGCGAGAGTCGCATATATCGGACTGACGTGTCAACCCCACATTCATGATCACTCTCAGCGAAATTCGCTCCGGTGGGCTGGTCGAATCACGGGGGGCGAAGTAGCGAATATTGCTAGTCTGCCAACGCCCCGTAGAACGCTCCCCCAAGCGGCCATCGCCAGGCACTCAGTTCAGGCAGCTGCTCAGTGCGTCAGAACTTGCATCAACATTGGGGGAACGACATGAACAACAAGACACGTCCGCAGAAGTCCGCGGTGGACACAGCGGCGTTTGCCGATCGGCTCAACAGTCTTTTCACCGCCAGCTATCCACCCGGGCGGGGTCCGTACCGAAATAGCGAAGTGACCCAGGCGCTGGCTCGTCGCGGCGACGACCTGTCAGATCCTTACCTGTCACAGCTGCGCAGCGGCGTGCGTACCCGCCCGTCACCGGCAACCGTGCATCTGCTTGCCGAGTTCTTCGGGGTACGCGCCGAGTACCTCAACGGCGGCGACTCGGCCTACACACGTGCCCTCGAACGCGAATTGAACTGGCTGCGGCTCGCCCGCAACGAGTTTGTGCGTGAGGTGACCATTGCGCTTCTCACATTGCCACCGGGCGTCCGCGAGGTCCTGCTCGGGTCCACGAGTCCCCTTGCCAACCGGGGTGAGCGGCCAGTAGACCAACTACCAGGGATTCGACTCGACGTCGTATCCATCGATGTCTAGGCGGGGCCTCCAATGACACCCGGTGATCAACCCACCGATCGAGCGGCGCGCGGCGCTCGCGTCGGGCAGGTTGCCGCGCGGCTTGCGGCGCGCCGGACAACGAGCGCCATTCGCCAGCCCTTCTTGTCCGAGGCGCAGAAGGCTCAGGCCCGCGACGAACAGATGCTGCGCTTGGCCGATGATCTCGCCGACACCCTCGGCACCATGAAGGGCGCGGCGATGAAGCTCGGGCAGCTCCTTTCTCTGCTCAACTTCGGCCTCAGTTCGGCGCAAAGTCGGGACGAATTCTCCCGCCGGCTGTCACCGTTGTTCAGCCGTGCCCCTGCCGTCGACAACGCCGTGATGTTTCGGTTGATGGACACCGAGTGGGGTGCACTGCGCGACCGGGTACACACCATCGAACCTGAACCGGTGGCGACGGCGTCGCTGGGGCAGGTCTACCGCGCAATACTGACTGATGGACGTCAGGTGGCCGTCAAAGTCCAATATCCCTGGGCGCGTAGTGCGGTCCGCGCCGATCTGAAGAACCTGGCCTTGCTGGTTCGCCTACGGGCAAACGCATATCCGGTCCGGGGACTGAACGCAGTGGTAGCCGAGGTCAGCCGGCAGATCACGGCAGAACTCGACTACGGCTTGGAACTGGCCAACCACCGCGCTGTCTACGAGGCTCATCGCGATCACCCGGTATTCGTGATCCCCGAGCCGATCAACGAGTTGTGCACCGAGCGCATCTTGGTGACCGAGTACCTGGACGGCACCCAGTTGCACCACCTCGATGACATCGATCAGACGCTGCGCGACCACATCGGCGAGGCGGTCTTCCGTTTCTATTGCGCGAACATCTACACCAGCGGCGAATTCTGCGCCGACCCGCACCCAGGCAACATTCTGTGCCTGCCCGACCACCGGGTCGGTTTCGTCGATTTCGGCCTGTACATCCAGATGGACCGGAACGAGGTCGATCTCGAGCGGTCGGTGCTCGCCGCGGTCATGCGCGGCGATGCCGAGACTGCGCACCGACTCGCCCGCACGGCGGGATTCATCGTCGACGCCGAGGCGATGCCACCGGACATGGCATTGAGCTACATGCAGACCGTCGCCAGTTGGTATCTCACCCCGGGACTGGTTCAGGTCACCGACAAGGTCGCCTACAAGTCACTGTCGCAGGCGATGCTGCCCCAGTCTGAATTCCGGTCGGGCATCTTCAAGCAGCAAATGCGCAGCGCGCACGCGTTCTCGCGCCGGACCGAGATGAGCGTGTGCGCTCTGCTGGGCACACTCGAGGCGCGGGGCCGCTGGCGCGACATCGCCTCGGAATGGGGCCTGGGTACCGAACCCGCCACCGCGATGGGACGTGATATCGCGCGATGGCGTTCAGGTGCCCGGTAGAACGCGGCGCAGCCCACCGAGCAGAAACGCCGCGCACGCCCGCGCGACCTGCTCGGGGTCGACTTCAGCGCCGTCGCCGACCAGCATCGGAAACGTCGCCATCAGCACACACGACACCACGGACCGGCCGGCAATGCGCGCGTCGACATCGTCGCGAATCCACCCCTGCCGGCGTCCCACCTCCAGATACGCCGTCACTTGCGCACCGAAGCCGTCGTAGGCGTCCAATACCGCCTCATAGCCCTTCTCGTCGACGCCCGGCGCGGCGATCGCGGCGAACGAGACCATCTCCCGGTTCTTCGCGATGTAGGTCACGGCACCGCGCACCCGGTCGGTGAACTCAGCGATGTACTCGGTGCGGCAGCGGAACGTGGCCGGGGGGCGCGCGCGGGCGCGCGCGACCGAGAGTTCCTCGGCCATCCGAGTCTGAATCGACTCAAGGATGTCGCGCTTACTGCGGAAATAGTTGTAGAACGTGCCGTGACTGACACCGCACCGTGCGGTGATATCAGTGACGTCGACGTCGCGGTATCCGCGCTCGATGAACAATTCGACGGCGGCCGTGTACAGCTCGGTGGCTCTCTCAGGCATCGCGGGTTCGCTCACCAGTGGGTTCCTCGGTCAACAATCCATGTTCGGCGATAGCCGAGATCGACGACAGGAACGTCGCACGCGACTCGGCCGACGCATCCCCTTGGATAGCCATCAACAACCCAGGGCCGGACAATCCGAGCACCATCCGCCCGAGCAACGCCCAAGTGGGACGGTGTTCGGCCGAGGCGTAGTCGGGGTTGGCCGCCTCGAACAGCCGCGCGAACGCGACGTCCAGCGTCGACAAGAGCCCACTGACCCGGAGCCTCAATTCGAGATCGATGGCACTGCTTTCCACCGTGAGCAGCCGAACAATCGCCGCGTCTTCGTCGACCAGATCGAACAAGCGGGTCCCGAACACCGCGATCAGTTCCAGTGCCTGGTGATATTCGGTCAGGTCCAGGCTGGCCAACGAACCGATGCGTAGCGCCCGCGCAGCTTTGGTGACTGCGTAATCGAAAACATCGTCCAGCAAGTCCCGCTTGCTCGGGTAGTACCGGTACAAGGTGCCCTGCCCGACCTTGGCGTGGCGGGCGATATCCGACATCGTCGTTTGGTCGTAGCCACGATCGGCGAGCACCGCGTAGGCCGATCTCACGATCTCTTTGCGCCGGGCGGCCCGCAAACCGGCTTTGGCCGGACGGCCGCGTGCGCGGGGCTCGGAGGCCTGACCCCGACGCGGCAAAGACACCGGGCAGAGTCTAGTGGCCCGGCGCGACGCAGATGCGCCTTCCCCCCGCGGACGCCGGCCGAACCGATAACCCGCTCGTAGCCGCCGCTCGAACGTCGTGCGACTAGATCTCGAGGACGGTCGGCACGATCATCGGCTGGCGCCGATAGGTCTCGCCGACCCACTTGCCGACGGCCCGCCGCACCGCCTGGGCGATGCGTGCAGAGTCGGTGACCTGTTCGGAGACCAGGGTTTCCAGCGCGGCCTGCGCCTTCTCGGTAGCCGGATCGAGGGCCTTCGGGTCCTCGGAGAAACCGCGCGAGTGCAGGTGCACCGGAGCCACCGGCTTACCGGTCTCGCGGCTGAGCACGACGGTGACCGCGATGAAACCCGAAGTCAGCGTGAGCCTTTCGCCCAGGGTGGCATCACCGACGTCGCCGAGTACCAGACCGTCGACGAACACCTTGCCGACCGGCACCGCGCCGGCGATCCGGGCCTGCCCGCCCACCAGGTCGACGCTGACGCCGTTCTCGGCCAGCACGACGTTCTCCTCCGGCACGCCGGTGCGGATCGCGAGTTTGGCGTTGGCCCGCAGATGACGCCAGGTGCCGTGCACCGGCATCACGTTGCGCGGCCGCACGCCGCGGTACAGGAACAGCAGCTCGCCGGCAAAGGCGTGCCCGGAAACATGCACGCGCACTTGCTGATTGGTCACGACGCGGGCGCCGATCTTGGCCAGCGAGTCGATCACGCCGTAGACGGCTTCCTCGTTGCCGGGGATCAGCGAGCTGGACAGGATGATCAGGTCACCGGCGGTCAGGGTGATGCTGCGGTGCTCACCACGGGACATCCGGGACAGCGCCGCCATGGGCTCGCCCTGGGTGCCGGTGGTGATCAGCACCACCCGGTCGGCCGGCAGCAGTTCGGCGGCACCGATGTCGATGACGTCGTCGTCGGCGACGTTGAGGAAGCCGAGCTCCTTGGCGATGCCCATGTTGCGGACCATCGAGCGGCCGACGAACGACACCTTGCGGCCCAGGGCCACCGCGGCGTCGATGATCTGCTGCACGCGGTCGACGTTCGAGGCGAAGCAGGCCACGATGACGCGGCCGTCCGCGCCGCGGATCAGCCGGTGCAGGTTGGGACCGACCTCGCTCTCCGACGGACTGACCCCGGGAATCTCCGCGTTGGTCGAGTCGCACAGGAACAGGTCGACGCCCTGCTCGCCGAGGCGGGACATGCCGGGCAGGTCGGTGGGCCGGCCGTCCGGCGGCAGCTGGTCGAGCTTGATGTCGCCGGTGTGCAGCACCGTGCCGGCACCGGTGTGCACGGCGATGGCCAGGGCATCGGGAATCGAGTGGTTGACCGCGAAGTACTCGCACTCGAACACCCCGTGGGTGCTGCGCTGCCCCTCGGCGACGATCTGCATGTTCGGCTTGAGCCGGTGCTCACGGCACTTGGCAGCAACCAGCGCCAGCGTGAACCGCGACCCCACGACCGGGAGGTCGGGCCGCATCTTCAACAGATACGGAATGGCGCCGATGTGGTCCTCGTGCGCGTGGGTGAGGACCAGCGCTTCGATGTCGGCCAGCCGGCCCTCGATATGCCGAATGTCCGGCAGGATCAGGTCGACGGCGGGCTCGTCGTGCGTCGGGAACAGCACGCCGCAGTCGATGACGAGCAGCCGGCCCAGGTGCTCGAAAACGGTCATGTTGCGGCCGATTTCGCCGATGCCGCCCAGTGCTGTCACACGCAGGCCGCCCGGCTCCAAAGGGCCGGGCGGCGCGTAATCGGGTGTGGTCACGCAAGCACCGACGCTGCGCGCAGGTCCGCGGCGAGCGCAGTGAGCTGGTCGGCCGTGGCGGGTACCTGCGGCAGCCGCGGGTTTCCGACGTCCAAGCCCTGCAACCGCAGCGCTTCTTTACTCATCGTGACGCCCCCGAGCCGGTTCTGCGCATCGCTCAGCGGGCTGAGACCCACCTGGATCTTGCGGGCGGTGGCGATGTCGCCGGAGTTGAACGCCGACAACAGCGCGCGCAGCTCGGCGGCGGCGACGTGGCCCCACACACTGATGAACCCGGTGGCGCCCATCGCCAGCCACGGCAGGTTGAGCGCGTCGTCGCCGGAGTAGTAGGCCAGACCGGTCTCGGCCATGATCACCGCACCACCGTTGAGATCGCCCTTGGCGTCCTTGACGGCCACGATGTTCGGGTGCGGCGCCAGTGCGCGGATGGTGTCCCATTCGATCGGGATCGACGACCGCGGCGGGATGTCATAGAGGATCACCGGCAGTTCGGTGGCGTCGGCGACGGCGGTGAAGTGCGCGAACAGACCGGCCTGCGGCGGCCTCGAGTAGTACGGGGTCACCACCAGCAGGCCGTGCGCGCCTGCCGCGGCACAGGCCTTGGCCAGATGCACGCTGTGCGCGGTGTCGTAGCTACCGGCGCCCGCGATCACACGAGCGCGGTCGCCGACCTCTTCCAGAACCGCCTCGAGCAGGGCGACCTTCTCGTCGTCCGTGGTGGTCGGCGACTCCCCGGTGGTTCCGGACACGACCAGACCATCGCAACCCGAATCGACCAGATGCTTGGCCACCTTCTTCGCGCCAGTCAGATCAAGCGAGCCGTCCGGGCCGAACGGCGTCACCATGGCAGTCAGCACGGTGCCCAGGCGTGCGCTGACGTCGATTCCGGTGGTGGTCACGGGGGTCAGATTACCCGGTCGCGGGCGGACAGCCGCCCTCCGCTCCCCCGTGGGCGGCGCCGGCCCGTGAACTCAGTCGACGAGCATTCCAGCACGACGCATCGCCGCCGAGATGTTCTCGAAGTCAATGGCCACATGGGCTCGCGCCAGCGACTCGGCGTCATCTCCGTGGCCGTTCGCAATGGCGTCGACCAGCGTCGTGTGCTCACCGAGCGCCCGCTGTTCCATTTGCCGCATGGTGGCCGGCTCGCCCCACACGTGAGCCGGGGCGCCGATACTGATCGACGCTTCCAGGTCGAGCAGCACCTGTTTGAGGACGATGTTGTGAGCGGCGTCCATGATCGCCAGGTGCAGCGCGCTGTCAGCCTGCTGGGCGGCCAGGCCGCTGCCGGCGCGGCGGTAGTCCTCGAGGCGCTGCCGCAGGACGCCGATGTCAGCGTCGGTCCGCGATTCGGCCGCAGCCCGGCACACCGCACCGTGCATCCGGCAGATCGCGTCGCACCGGTCGCGGAGCTCGTCGACCCGCATTCGCAGCGTGCGTGCCACGGCCGCCGTGGACGAGTCCGGCCACTGCTGCAACACATACGAACCGCCGCCGCGACCCCGCCGCGTCTCCACCAGACCGCGCTCCACCAGCCGGGCCAGCGCCGCGCGCACCGTCATCCGGCCGACACGTAAAGAGGCGGCGAGCTCGCGTTCGGCGGGGAGCCGGGCGCCGGGCAGGTATTCGCCGATGGCGAGGGCGGTCACCAGCCGGTCGGTGATTTCGTCGACCCGCGAAGATGACTCGAGCTCGCGATCGAGTATGCCGGGAGCAGGCACACCGTTGACATGTGTCATCGCCGGATCGGCTCCCTTCCCTCGTCTCAGACAGTATCGGCATGGATTGTTAAGTTTCGATGAATGGTCTTGTGACGAGACCATTGAAGTCGCATGCTGGCCGCTATGCCAATCACGCACCGCACGGTTTCCTTCCGCGAACACGAGACCTGGGTCCAGATCACCACTCCCGAATCACCGGACCCGGCGCGGCTGCCGTTGTTCGTTCTGCACGGCGGGCCGGGCATGGCCCACAACTACGTGCGCAACATCGCCGAATTGGCCGACGAAACCGGTCGCACGGTCATCCACTACGACCAGCTCGGCTGCGGCAACAGCACGCACCTGCCCGATGCGCCCGCCACGTTCTGGACCCCCGATCTGTTCGTCGAGGAATTCCACACAGTGCGCAACGCCCTCGGCATCGACGAATACCACCTGCTGGGCCAGTCGTGGGGCGGCATGTTGGGCGCGGAGATCGCGGTGCGACAACCGTCCGGGCTCGCGTCGCTGGCGATCTGCAACTCCCCCGCATCGATGGAGCTGTGGATGGCCGGTTGCGCGGAACTGCGTGCGCAATTGCCACCGGAAATCCAGGCCGCGCTGACCCGCCACGAGGAGGCGGGCACCGTCACCGATCCGGAGTACCTCGAGGCCACGAACGTGTTCTATCTGCGCCACCTGTGCCGGCTGGTACCCATGCCGCAAGACCTGATCGACACCATCGACCAGATGGAGGCAGAGCCGACGGTCTACCACACGATGAACGGCCCCAACGAGTTTCATGTCGTCGGAACACTGAGCGGCTGGAGCGTCATCGACCGGCTCCCCGCGGTCACCGCGCCGACGCTGGTGATCGCCGGCGAATTCGACGAGGCCACCCCCACGGCGTGGCAGCCGTATGCCGACGACATCGACGGCGCCACAAGCCACGTATTCCCCGGCACCAGTCACTGCTCACACCTCGAGCAACCCACGGAATTCCGCGCCGTCGTCGCCGCCTTCCTCGCCAAACACGATCTGGCCGCCGCCGCCCGGGTCTGACCCCATCCCCCGACCCGACAGGATCTCCATGGCCACCACCGCCCGCATCGTCACAGGCGAAGCTCAGCGCACTCCCGAATCATTCGGCTACAAACAGGAACTCAATCGGTCCGTCTCCACCGTCGACCTCATCGTCTACGGGTTGGTGTTCATGGTCCCGATCGCGCCGTGGACGATCTTCGGCGTCGTTTACAACAGCGCCGGCGGCATGGTGCCCCTGGTGTATCTCATCGGCCTCATCGCCATGGTGTTCACCGCGACGGCGTACGCGCAGATGGCCAAGTCCTTTCCCCTTGCGGGATCGGTGTTCTCATATGTCGGCCGCGGAATCCATCCTGGCGCAGGCTTTTTCGCCGGCTGGGCGATTCTGCTGGACTACCTGCTGATACCGACACTGCTCTACGTGTTGGCCGCCGAATCGATGATCGGCTTGTTCCCGGGCACGCAGCGATGGATGTGGGCTCTCGTGTTCGTTCTGGTCAATACCGTGATCAACCTGCTGGGTATCAACTCGCTGAAAATGGCGAACCGGTTGTTCCTGGCACTGGAACTGGTCTTCGTGGTGATCTTCGTCGTGATCGCGGTGCGTGCCATCAACGGAGATTCGTTGCCCAACGTGCATTGGAGCACCACACCGATCTGGAACCCGGACACCGTCAGTGCACCGTTGATAGCCGCGGCGCTGTCGATCGCCGTGCTGAGTTTCCTTGGCTTCGACGGTATTTCGACGCTCGCCGAGGAATCCACGGGTAAGCGCAATCCAGCGGGCAAGGCGATGATCGGTGCGCTGTTCCTCGTGGCTTTCCTGTTCATCGGCCAGACCTGGCTGGCCAGCCTGCTGGCAGGCGGTCGTGCGTCGTTCAGCGACGACGAGGCGGGCAACGCGTTCTTCAAGTTGGTCGAAGCGGCATCCAGTACCGGATGGATGAACGCGTTCTTCGTGGTCAATGTGCTGGCGGTCGGCTTCGCCAATGCGATGGCCGCGCAAGCGGCGACCAGCCGGCTGCTGTATTCGATGAGCCGCGACCGCCAGTTGCCCGCGTTCCTGTCAACCATCAGTTCCCGCAAGGTGCCGATCGCGGCGATCCTGGTGGTCAGCGCGATCAGCGTGGTGCTGGTGCTGTTCTTCGTCGGTCAGATAGCGCTGATCTCGTCATTGGTGAACTTTGGTGCGCTGTTCGCTTTCTGCCTGCTGCATGTATCCGTCGTCTGGTATTACCTCGGCCGCCTGAAGTCGAAGAACTATCTGCTGCACCTCGTCATGCCCACGCTGGGCTTCTTGATCATCGGCTATGTGCTGTTCAACGCGGATTCGCTGGCGAAGATCGGCGGCATGGTGTGGCTGGGCATCGGCACGGTGGTCTTCTTGGTCAACAAGTTGCGCGGTCGCGGCGTGCCCGTGCTCGGCGAAGAATTGCAACGGGACGCTACCGGTTAGCACCCGGCGTTAGTGTCGGATCGTGCTCGGCCATCTCGGCGTCAACGTGCCCGATCTCGCGGCTGCGAAGAATTACTACGACGAATTCATGCCATTGGTAGGTTTTGAGCCATTCGTCGCCGCCGACGACCAGTTCGCCTTTCGCCCGGCCGGCGGCAAACATGGCACCTTCCTGTTTTTCTATCCGGCCGCCGAGCCCGGTGACTACTCCCGGAACCACACTGGGCTGCAACACCTCGCCTTTATGGTCAAGACCCGATCCGCGGTCGAGCGCGTCCATCGGTTCGTACAGCGGACCGGCGGCGAGGTGTTGCACAGGCCACAACCGTTCCCCCAATATCCGCCGCCCTACTTCGCGATGTTCTGGCTCGATCCGTTCGGCATGATGCTGGAAGTGGTCTGTCACCACGACGTGGACTGACGGCGCCAATATCCCGTGCGGTGCCGAATCATCTTGGCGCCGTGGTAATTACCGCATATTGATAATTCTCGATGCACAGCCGGATAGCCGTTCAAAAACATCCGAGTCGACCGCGGATTTCCGGGGTCAAGAGGTCGGGGGTGCCATCGTGAACTTTTGTCGTTACACTTCCGGCCGACCCCCGATAAAAGGAGAACATTCGTGGCCGAGCGCATTGTCGTCCAGCTTGTGGACGATATTAACGGCACTGAGATCACCGACGACTCCGGTGAACGGATTAACTTTTCAGTCCGTGGGGTTGATTACCAGATCGATCTTTCCGCTGCGAACGTGGCGAAATTCGAAAAGGCTTTGGCACCGTATCTGGACGCCGCCACCCGGGTCGGTGGCCGTCGCACCCGGACCCCGAAGGCCGCAGAGCCGAGCAGCCGGTCCGCCAAGGCAGGCGCGTCCCGCGGTCGCGGCAAGAAGGCCGCCGGCAAGGGCCTGACCTCGAAGGACGAGCTGACCGCCATCCGCGAGTGGGCGCAGCAGAACGGCTACGACGTCGCCTCCCGCGGCCGCATCAAGGCCGACATCGTCGAGGCGTACCACGCGGCCAACTAGGCCGAGCTAGACCTTCCGGCCCAATTCGGTCACCAGGTCGCCCCGTTCCCCAACGGTCACGTCGTCGACCCCGAGCCATGTCGCCATCGACCTGAGCTCCGGAACCAGCGCCGCGGCCACCCGGGTGCGGTCCTGGCCGTCTTCGGCGAACGCACCGACGACGTGCAACGCGTCGGCCGTGCGTTTGAGGTCGACCCGCCCCACGAGCTGGCCGTCGAGCAGGAAAGGCCAGACGTAGTAACCGAATTGGCGTTTGGCTGCCGGGGTGTAGATCTCGATCCGGTAATGGAAGCCGAACAGCCGCTCGACGCGGGGCCGGAAGAAGATCAGCGGATCGAACGGGCACAGTAGCGCCGTCCCCCGGTCGCGCCGCGGCACCGTCTGCCCGGCGCGCAGGTACGCCGGGGTGCCGTCGACAGTCACGGCCTCCAACTCGCCTTCGGCGACCAGCGCCGCCAGCGCCGGTTTCACCTGGCGCGCACCCAGCCGGAAATAGTCGCGGATGTCGGCCTCGGTGCCCACGCCCAGCGCCCCGGCCGCCTTGAGCACCAACTGCCGGACCGCCTCGTCGTCGGAGACCTCGCGGGCCAGCACCTCCGCCGGCAGCACCCGTTCGACCAGGTCGTAGTGCCGGGCGAAGCCGACTCGGGTGGCGGTGGTGAGCACACCCGACGACCACAGGGCCTCGGCCACCCACTTGGTGTCACTGCGGCCCCACCACGGCCCTTTGGCACCGCGCGGCTCGGCCTCGAGGTGGGCCTCGATCTGGCCCGCGGTCGACGGCCCGAGTTCGGCGATGGCGGCGACGATCTTCTCGGCCAAGTCGCCGTTGCGCTTGACGATTTCGGTGCCCCACCGACCGTGGGTGTACTCGCGCATACGCCAGCGCAGCAGCGGCCAGTCGTCGACCGGCAGCAACGCCGCCTCGTGCGCCCAATATTCGATGAACTGCCGCGGTGACCGCGCATTGTGGCTCCAGGCCAGCGCGTCGAGCGCGTCCCGGTCGTATGCCCCCAGCCTGCTGAACACCGGCGCATAGTGCGCCCGTACGCAGACCGACACCGAATCCAATTGCAGCACTTGTATTCTGGACATCAAACGTTTCAGGTGCGCACGGGTTACCGGACCGGACGGCTTGGGCTCGTAAAGGCCCTGGGCGGCGACGGCGATGCGACGGGCCTGGACCGTGGTGAGTTCTGCCACTGTCACATCGTGGCGCAGACCACCGACAAATTCGCGCATGGATCTGCAAGGTTGTCGGCTCCACCGCCTACCATTCCTGCGGCACACCCTGTATTGGGGCATGGGCGCTTCATGCCCGGCCCTGACGGAAAGGACCAGCAGTGAGCTACAACGCTGCGGACATCACCGAACTCGACGATGTTCAGCACACCCGCCTGCGACCGGCGGTCAACCTGGGCCTGGACGTGCTCAACACCGCCCTGCGCGAGCTGGTGGACAACGCGGTCGAAGAGGTCGCCGACCCCAGCCACGGCGGGTCGACCGTCACCATCACCCTGCACGCCGACGGATCGGTCAGCGTCGCCGACGACGGACGCGGCCTGCCCATCGACTCCGACCCGGTGACCGGCAAGAACGGCATCGTCAAGACCCTCGGGACGGCCCGGGCCGGTGGCAAGTTCTCCGCCCACACCGACGCCACCAGCACCGGAGCCGGCCTCAACGGCATCGGCGCCGCCGCCGCGGTGTTCATCTCCGCCCGCACCGATGTCACCGTCCGCCGCGCCGGCAAGACCTACCTGCAGAGCTTCGGCCACGGCTACCCCGGCACGTTCGAGGGGAAGGATTTCGACCCGAACGCCGAGTTCACCCGCGCGGACAACCAGAAACTGCGTGGCGCGGGCAACCGCAAACCCGACGCTCACGGCACCACCGTGCGCATCCTGTTCGACCCGGCCGTCGTACCGGACGCCGGCGTGGACATCGCCGAGGTCCTGCTGCGCGCGCACGCCGCGGCCCGGATGTGCCCCGGTGTGCACCTGTTGGTCGTCGACGAGGGCTGGCCCGGCGAGGAAGTCCCACCCGCGCTGCTGCAGCCGTTCGACGGCCCCTGGGGCACCGAGGCGCTGCTCGACCTCATGTGCACCTCCGCGGGCACTCCCCTGCCCGCGGTCCGCGCCGTCGTGGAGGGCCGCGGTGAGTACACCACCGGGCGCGGCCCCACGCCGTTCCGCTGGTCGCTGACCGCCGGACCGGCCGAACCGGCCACCGTGGCCGCGTTCTGCAACACCGTGCGCACCCCCGGCGGCGGGTCACACCTGACCGCCGCGATCAAGGGCCTGTCCGAAGCCCTGGCCGATCGCGCGTCCCGGATCCGGGACCTGGGTCTGGCCAAGGGTGAGGACGGCCCAGAACCTCAGGACTTCGCCGCGGTCACCGCGTTGGCCGTCGACACCCGCGCGCCGGACGTGGGCTGGGACTCGCAGGCCAAGACGGCGGTCTCATCGCGCTCGCTGAACGTCGCGATGGCCCCGGATGTGGCGCGCAGCGTCAACGTCTGGGCCGCGAGCCCCGCCAACGCCGACACGGTGTCGCTGTGGACCCGCCTCGCGCTGGAGTCGGCCCGGGCGCGGCGCAGCGCCGAGGGCGCCAAGGCGCGCTCCCGCGCGGCGTCGAAAGCCAAGGGGCTGGGCACGAACCTGTCGCTGCCGCCGAAGCTGCTGCCCAGCCGGGAGACCGGCCGCGGGTCGGGTGCCGAACTGTTCCTGTGTGAGGGCGATTCCGCGCTGGGCACCATCAAGGCGGCGCGCGACGCCACCTTCCAGGCGGCCTTCCCGCTGAAAGGCAAGCCGCCCAACGTCTACGGGTTCACGGTGAACAAGGCCCGGGTCAAGGACGAGTTCGATTCCATCGAGCGCATCCTGGGCTGCGGCGTGCGCGACAACTGCGACCCCGAGCAGTGCCGCTACGACCGGATCCTGTTCGCATCCGACGCCGACCCCGACGGCGGCAACATCAACTCGAGCCTGATCTCGATGTTCCTGGACTTCTACCGCCCGCTCGTCGCGGCCGGCATGGTCTATGTGACGCTGCCGCCGCTGTTCGTCGTCAAGGACGGACAGGAGCGCATCTACTGTCAGGACGAATCCGAGCGCGACACCGCCGTCGCCGAGTTGAAGGCCAGGTCCAAGCGCCGCGTGGAAGTGCAGCGCAACAAGGGTCTCGGTGAGATGGATGCCGACGACTTCTGGAACACCGTGCTCGATCCGCAGCGGCGCACCGTGATTCGGGTGCACCTCGACGACAGTGAGAAGAAGTTGCACCACACCCTGTTCGGCGGGCCGCCCGAGGGCCGGCGCAGCTGGATGGCCGAAGTGGCCGCCGTCGTCGACACCCTTGCGCTGGACCTGGACTAGAAGGACTCGACCGTGACCTCCCCCCTCGACCTTCCCGAGCAGAATCCGGACCTGGTCCTCGACCAGAGCGCCGACGATTACTGGAACCACTACCAGCTGACGTTCGCGCTCTACAGCGTCAGCGACCGCGCCATCCCGTCGGCGTTCGACGGCCTCAAGCCCGGCCAGCGCCGGCTGCTGTACCAGATGCACGACTCGAAACTGCTGCCCGGCAACAAGCCGCAGAAGTCCTCGAAGGTCTGCTCGGCCGTCACCGGCAACCTGCACCCGCACGGCGGCGCGTCGATGTACGGCGCCGCGGCGCTGATGGCCGCCGAGTTCCAGCGCGTGAAAGTCATTGACGGACAAGGCGCTTTCCCGCGCATCCAGGGCGACATCCCCGCCGCCGACCGGTACACCGAGATGCGGCTGTCGGCGCCCGGTGCGGCGCTGACCGCCGAACTCGACGACCATGCGGTCCCGATGGTGCCCACCTTCGACGGGGAATGGATCGAGCCCACGATGCTGCCGGCCCAGTGGCCGGTGCTGCTCTGCAACGGCGCCGTCGGCATCGCCGAAGGCTGGGCCACCAAGGTGCCTGCGCACAATCCGCGCGAGATCATGGCGGCCTGTCGGGCGCTGCTGAAGACCCCGAACATGACCGACGACCGGCTCGCCAAGCTGATCCCGGGCCCCGACTGGGGCTGCGGGTCGACGGTGGTCGGCAGCGCCGGCCTGCGCGAGTACCTCACCACCGGCCGGGGTGCACTCACGGTGCGCGGCACCTTGTCGGTCGACGGCAAGAACGTCGTCATCACCGAGCTGCCGCCCGGTGTCGCGAGCAACACTGTGCAGGACCGGATTCGGGCGCTGGTCGAATCCGGCGAGCTGGCCGGTGTCGCCGACATGTCCGACCTGACCGACCGTCGCAACGGGTTGCGCATCGTCGTCACCGCCAAGCGCGGCCACGCCGCTGAAACCATCCGCGACCAGCTGCTCGCGTTGACTCCGCTGGAGTCGACGTTCGCCGCCAG
Source organism: Mycolicibacterium sp. P4_G11 (assembly GCF_056555145.1). Lineage (NCBI taxonomy): Bacteria > Bacillati > Actinomycetota > Actinomycetes > Mycobacteriales > Mycobacteriaceae > Mycobacterium > Mycolicibacterium sp. P4_G11. The sequence continues at coordinate 534,256 of NZ_JBFUJW010000001.1, read as the reverse complement.
CCTGGTCGCGCTCGACGAGGATCGGGTGCCGCGCTGGTGGACGGTGCGCGAGCTGATCGGCGCATTCCTGCACCTGCGCGACTCCGTGGTGCTGCACCGCAGCCAGTATCGGCTGGAGAAGGTCACCGCCCGTAGGCATCTGGTGTCCGGGTTGATGAAGATCCATCTGGACATCGACGCCGCTGTCGCGGTCATCCGCGGCTCGGACACTGTGGACGACGCCCGGCGGGGACTGCAGGAACGGTTCAGCATCGATGAGGAGCAGGCCAATTACGTACTGGCCCTGCAGCTTCGGCGGCTGACGAAGCTCGACGTCATCGAGCTGCAGGCCGAGGCCGACAAGCTGGACGCCGAGTTCGCCGAGCTGACCGAGCTGGTGTCGAACCCGGACGCCCGGCGCGTGGTGATCGACAACGAGCTGAAGGAGACGGCGAAGCTGTTCGCCGGGCCGGAATTCGACCGCCGGACCGTCCTCGATCTCGAGGGCGTCCCGACGGCATCGGGCTCCGACGAGGACGGCTCCCGCGAACGAAAGGTCAACGCCAACTGGCGTCTTGACGATCGTGGCGTGTTCTCCGACACCCACGGCGACCTGCTCACCGCGGGCCTGGGGTGGGCGGTGTGGACCGACGGGCGCGTCAAGTTCACCAACGGCAACGGCCTGCCGTTCAAGACCCGCGACATCCCGGTGGCTCCGGACATCACCGGGCTGCTGCGCTCGGGTGTGCTGACGCCCGGCTACCACCTGGCGCTGGTGACGCGCCGCGGCAAGGTTCTGCGTATCGATCCGGCCTCGGTGAATCCGCAAGGCGCGGCGGGCAATGGCGTCGCCGGCGTGAAGCTGGCGGGCGAGGGCGACGAGGTCATCGCCGCGCTGCCGATCACCTGCGGGAACGGCGAGGCAATCCTGTCGACGTCCGAAAAGGGTTGGAAGGTAACCGAAGTCGCCGACATCCCGGTCAAGGGCCGCGGTGGCGCCGGCGTCGGGTTCCACCCGTTCACTGCCGGTGAGAGCATTCTCGTTACGGCGGCGGTCTCCCCCACCGGGTTCGTGCGCAACGGGAGAGCCGTGCGCGCCGAGAAGCGCGCGAAGGCGTCGGTGAAGGGATCGGGTTCGGACGTGTCGCCCGCGGGAGAGTAACCCGCGGGCTTGACCGAGCGGTCAGGTGATCGATACCAGGTCGTGGACCGAGTCGATGGGCAGATCGGTATCGGTGACGGCGGTGACCGCGACGCGGTTCAGGTTGATGGCACCGTTGTGGTTGTCCAAGAAGGCGATATCAGCGGCGTCGCGTCCGGTCGCGACGCGCACCATGGACTGCCGTGGAGCCAGTCCGGTCGCATCGACGACACGCCACTGGCCGTCGACGAGCGCTTCGGCAACGGAGTGGAAGTCCATTGGAACGCACCCGGGCGCATACACGGCCACCAGGCGAGCCGGGACTTTCGCGGCGCGCAGCAGCGCCACGACCAAATGGGCGTAGTCCCGACACACTCCTCGTCCGGCCAGCAGGGTGTCGACGGCGCCGTCGATGGGATCACTGGAGCCGGGGACGTATTGCAGCCGGTAGCCAACCCAGTAGCAGATTTTCTCCAACAGGGTTGCGGCGTCCGAATACTGGCCGAATTCTGCGGCGGCGAAGCCGTAGAGCCTGTCCGCTTCGGCGTACCGACTGGGCCGCAGATACATCGTCCTGTCGTAGTCCGAGACCGGAGCCGGGTCGCAGTGCCCGTCGATCGTCGCCGAGTAGTGGACGCTCAGGTTGCCCGGGGCCGCATCGAAGGTATGAATTCGTGTTCCGTGCGCCCCGCATATCTCGCGGGGCTGTATTGCGTTGCCGTTCAACACAAATGACATCGACTCCGCGACCGTGGCGCCGGGGTGTGGAGCGACCGCGATCTGAAACTCCAGCGTGGTCGGTTCGGTCACCTCGACGTCGAGTTCAGCACTGACCTGTCGCTTCATGTCACAGATGATGCCAGTACGCGCGACGGCCGGCAGGCTACGGCCGGCGCTGGTAGCTGCAGAACCGGTACCGCAAGCCGGTCTTGCTGGTCAGCCACTCCCCGCGCGTGACGGTCCAGCTGTCGTCCAGGGTCGGCGCGAACGCGTCACCGTCGGGCACGTCGACGTCGATCTCAGTGACCTCGCACTGCGTCGCGGAAGGCAACGCCAGCGCGTACAGCTGCGCGCCGCCGATGACCCAGCCGTCGACCTCGGCCGGCAGCGACGTGACCACCTCGGCACCGTCGGCGACGTATCCGCCGTCCCGACTGACGACGATGTTGCGGCGCCCGGGCAGTGGCCGGAACCTGGCCGGCAGCGACTCCCAGGTGAGCCTGCCCATCACGACCGTCTGCCCGAGCGTCAGCTCCTTGAACCGGGCCATGTCCTCGGGCAGCTGCCAGGGGATGTCATTGCCGCGGCCGATGACGCCGCCGTTGCCCTGGGCCCAGATCAGCTTCATGGCATCGGCCGAACGTGAAGTTGTTCGCGAAATTCGGCCGAAAACTCACCAGCTACTTCACGTTCGAGGTCAGACCGCAACGGGAGCCTTGATCGCCGGGTGCGGGTCGTAGTTGACGATCGCGATGTCCTCGTACTCGTAGTCGAAGATCGAATCCCGAGGCGCCAGAACCAGTTCCGGGTACGGCCGAGCCTCGCGGGACAGCTGCAGCTGCACCTGCTCGACGTGGTTGTCGTAGATGTGGCAGTCGCCACCGGTCCAGACGAACTCGCCGACCTCGAGGCCGGCCTGGGCGGCCATCATGTGCGTCAGCAGCGCGTAGGAGGCGATGTTGAACGGCACGCCGAGGAACAGGTCGGCGCTGCGCTGGTACAGCTGGCAGCTCAGCTTGCCGTCGGCGACGTAGAACTGGAACAGCGCGTGGCACGGCGGCAGGGCCATCTGGGCGATCTCGCCGACGTTCCAGGCCGAGACGATGTTCCGCCGGCTGTCCGGGTTGGTCTTGAGCATCTCGAGCGCCGCGCTGATCTGGTCGACGTGCTCGCCGGACGGCGTCGGCCAGGACCGCCACTGGACGCCGTACACGGGCCCGAGTTCGCCTGTCTCCGAAGCCCACTCGTCCCAGATGGTGACGCCACGCTCCTGCAGCCACCGCACGTTCGAGTCGCCGCGCAGGAACCACAGCAGCTCATAGATCACCGATTTGGTGTGCACCTTCTTGGTGGTCAGCAACGGGAAGCCGGCTGCCAGGTCGTAGCGCAGCTGGTGGCCGAACAGGCTGCGGGTGCCGGTCCCGGTGCGATCGGATTTCGGCGTGCCCTGCTCGAGCACCAGGCGCAGCAGGTCTTCATAGGGAGTCGGCACAGCCACGCTGCCAGCTTACGTGCGGCACCCCCGGAGTAGAACGGATGCCATGCCGATCACCAAGGACTCCATCACCACCGCCGACGGCAGCTGCGCCGTCACCGTCGCAACCCCCGAGGGCACCGGTCCGTGGCCCGCGGTGGTCATGTACCCGGATGCGGGCGGCCCGCGGCAGACCTTTGACGACATGGCCGCACGCCTGGCCGCACTGGGCTACGTGGTGCTGGTGCCGGACATCTACTACCGCGACGCCGGGTGGGCGCCGTTCGACATGGCCACCGCGTTTTCCGACGAGACCGAGCGGGCGCGGCTGTTCGGGATGATGCGCAAGGTCACGCAGGACATCATGGCCGCCGATGCTGCGGCATTCTTCGACTATCTGGCCGCCCGGCCCGAGGTCAGCGGCGACAAGTTCGGTACCACCGGCTACTGCATGGGCGGTCGGACGTCGGTCGTCGTCGCCGGCAAGCTGCCGGGCCGGGTCGCCGCGGCGATGTCATTCCACGGCGGCGGACTCGTCACCGACACCGACGACAGCCCGCACCTCAACGCCGGCCGGATCAGCGCGGTGGTCTACGTGGGCGCCGCCGAGAACGACGGATCCTTCACCGCCGAGCAGGGCGAGATTCTGGACCGCGCGCTGACCGACGCGGGCGTCGAGCACACCGTCGAGTTCTACCCCGCCGCGCACGGTTTCGCGGTGCCCGACAACGCCGGCGCCTACGACGAGGCCGCGGCGCAGCGGCACTGGGATGCCATGGAGCGAGTGTTCGGCGGGGCGCTGAAGTAACCCCCGGAGCTGGCCCAGCTCCCGCCGTGCGGGACGATTGACGTGTGTATGACCAGCCCAGCACCTACGAACCCGACGCCAACGAGCACGGATCCCGACTGGACCCGGTACTCGCGCGCAGCTGGCTGCTGGTCAACGGAGCGCAGTTCGACCGCTTCTCGCCGGCCACCCGGTCTCCCGCGGACATCGTCATCGTCGACATCGAGGATGCGGTAGCGCCCAAGGACAAGGACTCGGCGCGCGACAACGCGGCGCGCTGGCTCGGCGAGGGCAACACCGACTGGGTCCGCGTCAACGGGTTCGGCACCCCGTGGTGGGCCGACGACCTCGAGATGCTGTCGAAGACTTCGGTGGGCGGCATCATGCTGGCGATGGTCGAGTCCGTCGACCACGTCACCGAGACGGCCAAGCGGCTGCCCAACGTGCCGATCGTCGCGCTCGTCGAGACCGCCCGCGGCCTCGAGCGCATCACCGAGATCGCGTCGGCCAAGGGCACGTTCCGGCTGGCGTTCGGTATCGGTGACTTCCGCCGCGACACCGGCTTCGGCGACAACCCGGCGACACTGGCCTACGCCCGCTCGCGGTTCACCATCGCGGCCAAGGCGGCACATCTGCCCGGCGCCATCGACGGCCCGACCATCGGGTCCAGCAGCCGCAAGCTCAGCGAGGCCACCGCGGTGTCCATCGAGTTCGGCATGACCGGCAAGATCTGTCTGACCCCCGAGCAGTGCGGAACGGTCAACGAGGGCCTGTCCCCGTCACTGGATGAAATCGCTTGGGCGCAGGAGTTTTTCGCGGAGTTCGAGCGCGACGGTGGCGAAATCCGCAACGGCTCGGACCTGCCGCGCATCGCGCGCGCCAACAAGATCCTCGACCTGGCGAAGGCGTACGGCATTCATCCGTCGATGTTCGGCGACGACCCCGACCACGTGTCGGCGCCGTCGGACACCTACCACTACTGAGCGGCGTCCCCGGACTTCTTGTTGCGGCGCAGCACTGACGAAAACGCCCGGATGATGCCGCGCAGCGCGTACCAACCGGCCAGTGCGGTGAAGACGATCAGCGCGATGAACATCGGCAACCAACCGGTGCGGGAGTGCTTGAGGTTCCACCAGATGATGGTGAACAGCACCGCCAGGATGAAGACCAGGATGTCGCGCAGCCGGCCCTCGCGGTTGAACGCGTAACCGATCGCCGTCGACTTGAGCTGACGGCTGCGGTCGACAGCGGTGATCAGCTCGTCGATCCGCATGTCGATGGTTCGTTGCAGCTCGGCGCGGCGCTCGGTCTGCTCGGCCGGGATGCGGTCCAGCAGGTCCATGTCGGCCTTGATCGCGGCCCGCACGTCCGGTGGCTTCAGGTTGCCCGCGACGGCTCCGAGCAGCGCACCTCCGGCCAGCGGCGCGGCTCCCAATGCCAGGTCCGCTATTCCCATGGTCGGCTCCTCACCTATCGACGCAAACGTCAATCACCCTACGAGGTTTCCACAGTTGATCCTGCAACCAGGGCGCATTTGTTCGAGTGAGGTGCGCCGCAACGTCAGGGTCAACAGTTCTGTGCAGCCCTCGACCTCGGCGATCAGCCCATCAACGTCGCAGCGACCGTCGCCCCCAGGTTCCAGCACGCCTCCAGGTCGGCCTTGCTCGGCTTACCCGAAACCACCACGTACTCAGCCGCTTTCACCCAGCCCAGCCCGGTGGTGATCGATGTGACGGCCTTCTCCGCGCCTTCGGTGCCCTCGTTGCCGTGCAGCCAGAGGCCGAACGGCCGGCCGCGCGTCGCGTCCAGGCACGGGTAGTAGATCTGGTCGAACGCGTGCTTCAAAGCGCCCGACATGTAGCCCAGATTCGCGGGCGAGCCCAGCAGGTAGCCGTCGGCTTCCAGCACGTCGGCAGCCGACAGCGTCAGCGCCGGACGGCGCACCACGTCGACGCCTTCGATCTCGGGATCGGTCGCTCCGGCGAGCACCGCCTCGAACATCTCCTGGCAGTTCGGAGACGGGGTGTGGTGCACGACAAGGAGTTTCATCGTGAGGCTTGTTCCAGTCGGACGGCTTTGCGGATGGTCTCGCGGGCCCGGGTCCGGTCCCCCGCGTAGTCGTAGGCGCGGGCCAGCCGGTACCAGCCGCGCCAATCATCAGGCGCGGCCTCGACCTCGTCGCGCACCGACTCGAACAGCGCGTCGGCGGCGTCGCGCTCGATGCGACCCGACGGGCGTTTGGGCAGGTCACTGATGTCGAGCTCGACGCCTTCGTCGTGGGCCAGCCGCGCCAGCCGCTGGTGTGCGAAACCGGCCCGCAGTGTGGCGACCATGGCCCACAGGCCGATCAGCGGCAGCACGAAGATGCCGATGCCGAGCCCGATCGCCGCGGCCTCGCCCGACTGCATGAGGATGACGCCGGAGCGTCCGAGCATCACGAAGTAGACCACCAGCGCCACGCACAGGAATGCGACTACCAGCTGGATGCGGAATACCTGCGAGCTCGGTTTGGTCATCACCGGCCCGTCACAGCCCCATCAGGGTTTCGATGCCGATGGTCAGCCCCGGGTACTTGGCGACCTCGCGGACACCGAGCAGCACACCGGGCACGAACGACGTGCGGTCGATGCTGTCGTGCCGGATGGTCAGCGTTTCTCCCTGGGTGCCGAACAGCACTTCCTGGTGCGCCACCAGGCCACGCAGCCGCACCGAGTGCACGGGGATGCCGTCGACGTCAGCGCCACGTGCGCCCTCCAGGCCGGTGCTGGTGGCATCGGGGTTGGGCGGCAAGCCCTTTCGCGCCTCAGCGATCAGCTGCGCGGTGCGGGTGGCGGTGCCCGACGGGGCGTCGGCCTTGTAGGGGTGGTGCAGCTCGACGACCTCGACCGACTCGAAGAACGGGGCGGCCTGCTTGGCGAAATGCATGGACAGCACCGCGCCGATGGCGAAATTCGGGGCGATCAGCACCGCGACGCCGGGCTTGGCGGCAACCCACTCGCGAACCTGGGCGAGGCGCTCCTCGGTGAAGCCCGTGGTGCCGACGACAGCGTGAATGCCGTTGTCGATCAGGAACTTCAGGTTGCCCATCACGACGTCGGGGTGGGTGAAGTCGACGACGACCTCGGTGCCGCTGTCGGTGAACAGGCTCAACTCGTCACCGGCATCGACGCCGACGGTGAATGTCAGGTCATCGGCGGCTTCCACGCCCTCGACGATGGTTGCACCGACTTTGCCCTTGGCACCCAGAACTCCGACTCGCATGAGGTCAACCCTAGCGGCCGCCCTACTATCGGCCCCATGCGCGGCGCCAAGATCCTCATCACCGGAGTCACCGGCCAAGTGGCCACCCCGATCGCCACAGCCCTGGCGGTCGACAACGAGGTGTGGGGTGTCGCCCGGTTCAACGACCCACGCTCCCGAGGGGCCCTGGAACAGGCCGGGGTCCGCTGTGCGGCGGTCAACCTCGCAGTCGGTGACTTCAGCGCGCTGCCATCCGATTTCGATTACGTGATCAACCTGGCGGTGGCCAAGACCGGCCGATGGGACAAGGACCTGGCCGCCAACGCAGAGTCCGTGGGCCTGCTGATGGCGCACTGCCGCAAGGCGAAAGCGTTCCTGCACACGTCGTCGGCCGCGGTGTACGACCCGCCCGACGACGAGCCGCGCAGCGAATCAGCCGCACTGGGCGACAACCACAAGCACCTGTTCCCCACCTACTCGATCTCCAAGATCGCGGGCGAGACGGTCGTGCGCACCATGTCCCGCGCCCTCGGCCTGCCTGCTGTGATCGCCCGGTTCAACGTCCCCTACGGCGACAACGGTGGCTGGCCGTACTACCAGATGGAGATGATCCTGGCGGGCATCCCGATCCAGGTACCGCCGGGCGGCCCGGCCCGCTACAACCCGATCCACGAAGACGACATCCTGGCCACGCTGCCCAAGCTGCTGGACGCGGCGTCGGTGCCCGCCACCACGGTGAACTGGTGCGGCGATCAGACCGTCAGCCTGCAGGAATGGTGTGGCTACATCGGCGAACTCGTCGGCCGCGAACCGGTGTTCACCGAAGACCCTAATGCGCTGCGCGGCGGCCCGACGGACACCACGCGCATGCACGAACTGATCGGCGGCACCTCGGTGGACTGGCGCGACGGCATCCGCCGACTGGTGACCAAGTTCCACCCGGAACTGGTCAGCCGCTAGTCACAGCGGCGAGGCACCGCGCAGATGCTCGAAGATCAGCGAGGTCTGGGTGCCTGCCACGTCGGCGTCGGCGTTGAGGTGCTCCACCACGAACGCGCGCAGGTGCGCGGTGTCGCGGGCCGCGACGTGCAGGATGAAGTCGTCGGCGCCGGCCAGGAAGTAGACGTCCATCACCTGCGGCAACCTGCGCATGTGGGCGATGAAGTCGCGAATACGCGACCGGGCACCTGATTGCAGGCTGACGGAGATCATCGCCTGCAGGCCCAATCCGAGGGCGGCGGGGTCGATGTCGGCGTGGAACCCGCGGATCACCCCGAGCTCCTGCAACCGCCGAACCCGGCCGTGACAGGTCGATGCGGCGATCCCGACCAACTCGGCAAGTGCACTGTTGGGCATGCGCGCATCGGCGTGCAGAGCGGTCACGATCTGGCGGTCCACGTCATCGAGTTCGACGGGCTGAACATCCTTCGGCCGGGAGCTCGCTGGAACCTCCGTTTTCGAAGATCGTTCAGAATTGGGTGCCATGTCGAGAATTATAATCACAGATATTGCAGGTGAGTCGACGTTTATTCACACTTAGGGCATCACCTGATCCGCCCTGAGGAGAACCCCAGATGCACGTCGGTATCCCGACCGAAATCAAGAACAACGAGTACCGGGTGGCCATCACCCCGGCCGGCGTCGCCGAACTGGTCAAGCACGGCCATGAGGTGCTGATCCAGGCAGGAGCCGGCGAAGGCTCGGCGATCGCGGACAACGACTTCAAGGCTGCCGGCGCACAGATCGTCACCACCGCAGACCAGGTCTGGGCCGAGTCCGATCTGCTCCTCAAGGTCAAGGAGCCGATCGCCGCCGAGTACCACCGCATGCGCAAGGGCCAGACCCTGTTCACCTACCTGCACCTGGCCGCCTCGCGCGAATGCACCGACGCCCTGCTGGCGTCCGGCACCACCTCGATCGCCTACGAAACCGTCCAGACAGCCGACGGCCGCCTGCCCCTGCTCGCCCCGATGAGCGAGGTGGCAGGCAGGCTGTCGGCCCAGGTCGGCGCCTACCATCTGATGCGCAGCCACGGCGGCCGCGGCGTCCTGATGGGCGGCGTGCCGGGCGTTGCCCCCGCCAACGTCGTCGTCATCGGCGGCGGCACCGCGGGCTTCCACGCGGCGCAGATCGCCAGCGGCATGGGCGCACACGTCACGGTCTTCGACGTCAACCTGGACACCCTGCGCCGGATCGACGCCGAGTTCAACGGGCGAATCCACACCCGGTACTCCTCGAGCCTGGATCTGGAAGACGCCGTCAAGCAGGCCGACCTGGTCATCGGCGCGGTGCTGATCCCGGGCGCCAAAGCCCCGAAGCTCGTCACCAATTCGACTGTGGCCCACATGAAGTCAGGCTCCGTGCTGGTCGACATCGCGATCGATCAGGGCGGCTGCTTCGAGGACTCGAAGCCCACCACCCACGACGACCCGACCTTCGCCGTGCACGACTCGGTCTTCTACTGCGTGGCCAACATGCCCGGCGCCGTGCCGCGCACGTCGACCTATGCACTGACCAACGCGACCCTGCCGTACGTGCTCAAGCTCGCCGACCAGGGTTGGCAGGCGGCGTGCCGTGGCGACGCCGCGCTGGCCAAGGGCCTGTCGACGCACGATGGTCAGCTGCTGTGCGGCCAGGTCGCCGCGGACCTGGGCCTGCCGCTCGGCGACGTCGTGCTCTGACGCCCTGACACCCGAATCTCGATACCCATCGCCCGMCCGGCGCGCCTTCGCGCCGGCCGGGCGATGACTTTCAGACGGACCGGCACTGGATTTTTGACACGTGTCAAGTATCGTCGTGGGCATGCTCTTGCAGGAACTACTGCCCACTCCGCCGACGACGACGGACGCGGCCCTCGAGATCTTCGACGCCGCGCCGGCCGTCGAACCCGATTTCATGATCGGCACCTGGCACGGCGCGGAAGTGCCCACCGGGCACCCGATGGACGGGCTGCTGGAAACCAGCGGCTGGTGGGGCAAGCAGTTCGTCGACGCCGAGACCGTGCATCCGCTGCTGTTCCCGGATGCCTCAGGTCAAACGTTGTGGCCACTCAACCCGGCGCTGGCCTTCGCCGGCCTCGGCCTGGTGACCAAGGTGCCACTGCTACAACGAATTCCGGCCGCCAAGCCCATCGCCGCCCTGCGTCCGGTGCTGCAGGCCCGCTCGGCCAAGGCGCGGCTGCGCACCACGCGGTACCGCGGAGTCGACACCGCGACAATGGTTTACGACCAGCTGCCGATCAACGATGTGTTCCGCAAGCTGTCCGACGACGCGGTATTGGGGGCCATGGACTTCCGCGGCGAATCACAGCCGTACTTCTTCGTGCTGCGCCGGGAAAGGTGACCTGTGCACGTTTCGTATCGGCCGGCGATACGAAACGTGCACAAGTCGCTAGCCGATGGAGCGCAGCTGCTTCGGCAGTGAGCGCTTCGACCGGTGCGGGCCCAGCACCGCGGCGCCGAAGGGCCGCGTCAGCAGTTCGCGCGCAACGGTATTGACCTCTTCGAGCGTCACCGCTTCGATCGACGCGAGGGTGTCCGAGATCGACTTGTGGTTGCCGTAGTTCAGCTCGGCACGCCCGATGCGGTGCATCCGGGAACCGGAATCCTCCAGGCCCAGCACCAGACCACCGCGCATCGAGCCCTTGGCGATGCGCAACTCGTCGGCGGTGATGCCGTCGCGCGCAACATCTTCCAGCACGTCGGTGGTCACGCGGACCACCTCCTCGAAGCGGTCGGGCAGGCACGCCGAATACACCGACAGCGCACCGGCATCGGAGAACGTGTCGATCGTGGAGTACACCGAGTAGGCCAGCCCGCGGTTCTCCCGGATCTGTTGGAACAGCCGGGAACTCAGCCCGCCACCGAGTGCGGTGTTGAGCACCGACAGCGCCCACCGGTGCTCCCAGTTGCGACCCGGCGTACGCACACCCAGGTACATGTGCGCCTGCTCGGAGTCACGCTTGACGAACTGCAGCGTCGGCGTGCCAGGCACGCGGCCGGCACCCTTGCGCGGCGGCACCGGCTTGCGGCCACGCACGAGGTGCGGCCGAAAGTGCCTGCGCACCAACGACACCACCTGGTCGTGGTCGATGTTTCCGGCGACCGCGACCACCATCCGGTCCGGCGTGTACCGGCGGACGTGGAACGAGTGCAGCTGGTTCCGGGTCATCGACGCGATCGATTCGACACTGCCGATCACCGGCCGGCCCACGGGATGCGAGCCGAACATCGAGCCGAGGAAGACATCCGCGAGGGTGTCCTCGGGGTCGTCGTCGCGCATGGCGATCTCTTCGAGCACCACGTCGCGCTCCAGCTCGACATCCGCTGCGGCACAACGGCCGTTGAGCACGACGTCGGACACCAGGTCGATGGCCAGTTCGAGGTCGCTGTCCAGCACGTGCGCGTAGTAGCAGGTGTGCTCACGCGCGGTGAAGGCGTTCAGTTCCCCACCGACGGCATCCATGGCCTGCGCGATCTCGACGGCGGTGCGCGTCGGGGTCGACTTGAACAGCAGGTGTTCCAGGAAGTGCGCCGCGCCGGCCACACTCGGCCCTTCGTCGCGCGAGCCGACGTTGACCCACACTCCGATGGAAGCCGAATGAACGTGCGGCAGGTGTTCGGTGACGACGCGCAGCCCGCCGGGGAGATTGGTCTTGCGCACAGCGGCCGGGGCCTCCAGCGATGTCGCTGAAGAACCCCGGCCGTTACGCAGTGTCGATTTAGGAGTTTGCAGTCGCGGCATCTGCCGGCGCAGTCTCCGAATCGGATCCAGCTTCAGCGGGGGCCTCAGCCGCCGCCGCACCGTCTTCATCCACCAGGATCAGCGAAATCTTCTGACCCTTGCCACGGTTGTCCGCGGAGATGTCCGCGATCTCCACGCGCAGCTTGTCGCCGACGTTCACGACGTCCTCGACCTTCGCGACGCGCTTGCCCTTGCCGAGCTTGGAGATGTGCACCAGACCGTCACGGCCCGGCAGCAGCGAGACGAACGCACCGAAGTCCGTCGTCTTCACCACGGTGCCGAGGAACCGCTCACCGATCTTGGGCAGCTGCGGGTTGGCGATGGCGTTGATCTTGTCGATCGCCGCCTGCGCCGCCTCGCCGTTCGAGGCGCCGACGAACACGGTGCCGTCGTCCTCGATGGAGATGCTCGCACCGGTCTCCTCGGTGATCTGGTTGATCACCTTGCCCTTGGGCCCGATCACCTCACCGATCTTGTCGATCGGCACCTTGATGGTGGTGATGCGCGGCGCGTACGGGCTCATCTCGTCCGGCTCGTCGATGGCCTCGGCCATCACATCGAGGATGGTCAGACGCGCGTCCTTGGCCTGGGCCAGGGCACCGGCCAGCACCTTGGACGGGATGCCGTCCAGCTTGGTGTCCAGCTGCAGGGCGGTGACGAACTCCTTGGTGCCGGCGACCTTGAAGTCCATGTCGCCGAAGGCATCTTCGGCGCCCAGGATGTCGGTCAGCGCGACGTAGCGGGTCTCGCCGTCGACCTCGTCGGAGACCAGACCCATCGCGATACCGGCGACCGGGGCCTTCAGCGGCACACCGGCGTTCAGCAGGGCCAGGGTGGAGGCACAGACCGAACCCATCGAGGTGGAACCGTTGGAGCCCAACGCTTCCGAGACCTGGCGGATGGCGTACGGGAACTCCTCGATGCTCGGCAGCACCGGCATCAGGGCCCGCTCGGCCAGCGCGCCGTGGCCGATTTCCCGGCGCTTCGGCGAACCGACGCGGCCGGTCTCACCGGTCGAGAACGGCGGGAAGTTGTAGTGGTGCATGTAGCGCTTGCTGGTCTCGGGTCCCAGCGAGTCGATCTGCTGAGCCATCTTGACCATGTCCAGCGTGGTGACACCCATGATCTGGGTCTCGCCGCGCTCGAACAGCGCGCTGCCGTGCGCCCGCGGGATCACGGCGACCTCGGCCGACAGGGCCCGGATGTCGGTGATGCCACGGCCATCGATGCGGAAGTGGTCGGTCAGGATGCGCTGGCGAACCAGCTTCTTGGTCAGCGAGCGGAATGCCGCGCCGATCTCCTTCTCGCGGCCGGCGTAGGTATCGGAGTCCACAGTCAGGCGCTGCAGAACTTCCACCTTGATCTCGTCGGTGCGATCGTCGCGCTCCTGCTTGCCGGCGATGGTCAGCGCCTGAGCCAGCGCATCGCTGGCCACGGCGGCCACAGCCTGGAAGGCGTCGTCGGCGTAGTCGGGGAACACCGGGTACTCGGCGGTCTCCTTACCGGCGGCGTCGTGCAGCTCCTGCTGCGCCTTGCACAGAGCGGCGATGAACGGCTTCGCAGCCTCCAGGCCCTCGGCCACCACGGCCTCGGTCGGCGCACCCGCGCCACCGGCGATCAGGTCGATGACGTTGTCGGTGGCCTCGGCCTCGACCATCATGATCGCGACATCGCCGTCGACCACGCGGCCGGCGACGACCATGTCGAAGACAGCGGTCTCCAGCTGCTCGACGGTCGGGAAGGCAACCCACTGGCCCTCGATGAGGGCGACGCGGACGCCACCCACCGGGCCGGAGAACGGCAGGCCCGAGATCTGGGTCGACGCCGATGCGGCGTTGATCGCCAGCACGTCGTACAGATCCTTGGGGTCCAGGCTCAGGACGGTGACGACGACCTGGATCTCGTTACGCAGGCCGGAGACGAACGACGGGCGCAGCGGCCGGTCGATCAAACGGCAGGTCAGGATCGCGTCGGTGGAGGGCCGGCCCTCGCGGCGGAAGAACGAGCCGGGAATGCGGCCCGCGGCGTACATGCGCTCTTCGACGTCGATGGTCAACGGGAAGAAGTCGAAGTGGTCTTTGGGGTTCTTGCTGGCGGTGGTGGCGCTCAGCAGCATGGTCTCGTCGTCCAGGTAGGCGACGACGGAGCCGGCGGCCTGGCGAGCGAGCCGGCCGGTCTCGAAGCGGATGGTGCGGGTGCCGAAGCTCCCGTTGTCGATAACGGCGGTCGATTCGAATACGCCGTCTTCAATTTCAACTGCAGACATGGATGTCGCAATAACCTCTCTGGGGCCCGCCCTATGCGGGTTCCGTTTTTCTGGATCCTCTTTGTTACAGCTGTCGCATCGTCACACGCGAGCATCCAGAAAACCCGAAAACCATCCCGCAAACTGCTGACGGCCGTCGATCGAAGCGGCCGGGGCCATGCCCCGGCAGCCACTACCGAAGACCGCCCCACGAGGTTCAGGCGGACGCTGGTGTGACGTTCCGATGTTTTGAGCACTCGGGCCCAAAACAAATTCATGTTACTACCCGTACCAATGGCCATCGCCAGGCCTGCAGGAGCAGACCTGGCGATGGTGATGAATCAGTGGTGCGTCAGCGACGCAGACCCAGACGCTCGATCAGCGAGCGGTACCGCGCGACGTCGACCTGGGCGACGTACTTGAGCAACCGGCGGCGACGGCCGACCAGCAGCAGCAGGCCACGCCGGCTGTGGTGGTCATGCTTGTGCTGCTTGAGGTGCTCGGTCAGGTCCGAGATGCGCTTGGTCAGCAGGGCGACCTGAGCCTCCGGCGAACCGGTGTCGGTCTCATGCAGGCCGTACTGGCCCAGGATCTCTTTTTTCTGCTCGGTGGTGAGTGCCACGAAAACAACTCCATCAATTCGGTCCGCGAAGAACAATCAAGAGCGCGGCCGCCGCGAACTGCAGCACACGCGTCGGGAAGTCTAGCAGGGAGCTAGTGCGCAGCCAGAATCGTGCGAGCCCGCTGCGTATCGCGATCCATGGCCACGACCAGGTCATCCACCGAATCGAACTTCTCCTGGCCGCGGATGCGCGAGACGAAATCGACCGCCACGTGCTGGCCGTACAGGTCGGCCTCGGTGTCGAGCACGAAGGCCTCGACGGTGCGGGTGCGCCCGGAGAACGTCGGATTGGTGCCCACCGATACCGCGGCCTGGTAACGCTCCCCCGGCGTCACGGTGCCGACCGAGGGGCCGTGCCCGAGCACAGTGAACCAAGCGGCGTAGACGCCGTCGGCCGGGATCGCCGAGTGCATCGGCGGGGCAACGTTGGCGGTCGGGAAACCCAGGCCGCGGCCCCGGCCATCGCCGCGGACGACGACGCCTTCCACGCGGTGCGGGCGCCCCAGCGCTTCGGTCGCGGCCACCATGTCACCCGCGTCCACGCAGGACCGGATGTAGGTGGACGAGAACGTGACGGTCTCGGCGCGGTGATGCTCGGCCACCAGCGAGATGCCCTCGACGGCGAAACCGAACCGTTCCCCGGCCTTGCGCAGCAGCGGCACGTTGCCGCCGGCCTTCTTGCCGAAGGTGAAGTTCTCGCCGACCACGACCTCGAGGACGTGCAAGCGCTCGACGAGGAGCTCATGCACGTAGCGCTCGGGGGTCAGCTTCATGAAGTCGGTGGTGAACGGCATCACCAGGAACACATCGACGCCGAGTTCCTCGACCAGCTCGGCCCGGCGCGTCAGCGTCGTCAGCTGCGCGGGATGGCTGCCCGGTAGGACCACTTCCATCGGATGCGGATCGAACGTCATCAGCACCGTGGGCACGCCGCGGGATCGGCCGGCCTTGACGGCATGGCTGATCAGCTCCGCATGTCCACGATGTACGCCATCGAACACCCCGATGGTCACCACACATCGGCCCCAGTCCGTGGGGATCTCGTCCTGCCCACGCCAGCGCTGCACGCCCGCAAGCCTACGGCGCGCCGCTACGGCAGGCACCGTGAGATCCCCGGATCAGGTGACGATTGCCTAAACTTTGTGCTGTGAGTCCTGCAGAAGACGCTGGCAATCCGCCAGATCTATCCCCGGTCGCCCAGGACTACCTCAAAGTCATCTGGACCGCGCAGGAGTGGTCGCGGGAGAAAGTCAGCACAAAGATGCTGGCAGAACGCATCGGGGTGTCGGCGTCGACGGCGTCCGAATCGATCCGCAAGCTCGCCGACCAAGGCCTGGTGCACCACGAGAAGTACGGTGCCGTGACGCTGACCGACACCGGGCGCAGCGCGGCGCTGGCCATGGTCCGGCGGCACCGGTTGATGGAGACGTTCCTGGTGCGCGAGCTCGGCTACGGCTGGGACGAGGTGCACGACGAAGCCGAGGTGCTGGAGCACGCCGTGTCGGACCGGATGCTCGACCGCATCGACGCCAAGCTCGGCTTCCCGACCCGGGACCCGCACGGCGATCCGATCCCGGCGGCCGACGGCCGCGTGCCGACTCCCCCGGCCCGGCAGCTGTCGGCCTGCGCGGACGGCGACGCCGGCACGGTGGCCCGGATTTCCGATCACGACCCCGAGATGCTGCGGTACTTCGACAGCGTCGGGATCACGCTCGATTCCCACCTGCGCGTGGTGGCCCGGCGGGACTTCGCCGGGATGATCTCGGTGGCAGTCAGCGCCGCGGACGCTGCGGACGACGACGCGGATGCCACCACCGTCGACTTGGGGAACCCCGCGGCCGAAGCGATCTGGGTCGTCGCCTAACTCACGCCGAGCGGCCAGTTATCGCGCGCTTTTCGCGACCCCTGTGACATATGTGGCCACTCGCGCCCTGCCAATGAGCACAGCCGATACTGCAGGTGTCAGCCCAACCTGCGGAGCAGATCGCGGGCTCCGAGGATGCGCCCCACACGATGCACGATGGCCCCTCGAATTGAGGTGTAGGGATACCAGATGAATTCGCGCGCCGGTTGTACGCGAGCTGAGACGATGGCTTGCGGCCGCGAGTATTTGAGCACTGCGTCGGCACCGTTGCGGCGGCCCACCCCGGACTGCTTCCAACCGCCCTGCGGCAGCGACAGGGTGAACAGATTCCCGAAGACGTCGTTGATGTTCACGGCGCCGGCGTCGAGCCGGCGCGCGATCCGTTCCGCCCGAGCCCTGCTGCCGGAGAAGACCGTTGCCGACAAGCCATAATCGGAATCGTTGGCCAGCCGAACCGCTTCGTCTTCATCGCGCACCCTCATCACCGGCAGCGTCGGCCCGAACGTCTCGCGCTGCATGCAGAGCATGGTGTGGTCGACGTCGACGAGGAGCGTGGGCGGAAAGAACCCTGAACCCTCGAATGGTGCGCCGCCAACGAGAATTCTGGCGCCACGGGCCATCGCATCATCGACGTGTGCGGTCACGATGGCGAGCTGCTCTTCGGTGGCCAATGGGCCGACGTCGTAACGGAATTGCTGGTCGTCCTCGCCTACCCGCAGTGCGTTCATCTTCTCGACGACGATGCCGATGAACTCTTCGTAGGCGCCTTCTTCGACATAGACCCGTTCGACCGAGGTGCACATCTGACCCGAATTGGCCATGGCTCCCCACACTGCCGCGTTCGCGGCCCGCACCATGTCCGCGTCGTCGAGAACGATCATCGCGTCCTTGCCGCCAAGCTCCAGACCACACGGGATGAGTCGCTCTGCCGCCGCGTGGGCGATTGCCTTGCCCGTTCGCGTCGACCCGGTGAACTGGACGTAGTCAACGTGTTCGACGACCGCTGCCCCCGTCTCGCCGCCACCGGTGACACATCGGAGAACCGGCGGCGCCTCGACCGCTTTCCAGCCTTCCACTGCCGCGGCAACTGTGAGCGGCGTGTATTCCGAGGGCTTGACCACGACGGCCGCCCCGGCCAGTAATGCCGGTATCGCGTCCAGGATCGAAAGGCCGAGCGGGAAGTTCCACGGCGTGATCACCCCGACGACGGGGTATGGCCGTTGCACGACGAGCTGGCGTTTGGTCGCCGCGATCAATCCATGACGCGGCGGCGTCCGGTCCGCGAGCAGCCGGGGTGCGGTTCGCGCGTAATAGTTGATCGCATCCACGATGTACGGAATCTCGAGATTGGCCTCAGCCCATGGTTTGCCGGTCTCCAGCTGAAGCAACCGAGCGAGCCGAAATTCTTTGTCCAGCAGCCAGTCCCGAAACGCCAGCAGATGGCGGGCGCGCGCCTGCACCGGCAATTGCTCCCAGCCGCGTTGCGCGACACGCAGATCCACGACGATTTCGGCAATCGAGTTGGCATCCATCACCGGTACCGAGTCGACGACGCGGCCGTCGGCCGGTGACCAGACGGTGATGACCGTGGCAGTAGGCAACGATTTCAACCCTTCGGTCACTGCCGGAGTCTGCTGTGGTAGGCCGCGCGCAGTGCGGGGTCGGTGTGAGTGAACGTGGTGTCGAAATGGGCGGCGTGCGAGATCCAGTGCCGGGCTCCATCCGGAAGCGCGCCCATCATCTTGATCATCGCGCCAAGCGCCCGCGGCACGATTACTTTCGCTCTGCCGCGCACGACAGCCGCGACGATTGCCGCGGCGACATCGTCGGGCTCCACTTCACTGATGGGCTGAATCCAGCGCGGTGCGCTGTGGCCGGCTGACAGTTCGGTGTGCACGACGCCCGGGAGCACCGCGGTGACGGCTATACCGTCGTCGGCGAGCTCCAGGTGCAACGTCTCGGTGAATCCGACCACGGCGTGCTTGGTGGCGCAGTAGGTCGCCAGACCGGGGAATGCGCTGACTCCGGCCAGTGAGGCCACATTGACGATATGGCCGCCGCGCCCGCGCATCCGGTTTGCGGCCAGCTTCGACCCGTTCAACACGCCGCCCAGGTTGATGGCGACCATCCGGTCGGTCATCTCGTCGGTCTCGTCGGCGAACAGCCCCGTGGGCATGATGCCGGCGTTGTTGATCAAAACATCGACTGGGCCCAGCCGGCTCTCGACGTCGTCGAGGAAGTCCGAGAACGATGCTCGGCTCGTGACGTCCAGGTGCAGACCGCAGACCTGCTCACCGGTGGCCGCAAACTCAGCAGCCGTCTTCTCGGCCTGCTCGATGTCGATGTCGCCCAGGGCAACTCGCGCACCTGCGCGTAGGAAGGCCAAACCGGTCGCCCGTCCGATACCTCTCGCACCACCGGTGATCGCCACCACCTGGCCACGAATGTCTTTGTCTCTCATACTTTTTCCCTCACCATCGGTTTCGTGCATCTGCCATCGAAAGAACCTCGAGCGGCGCCGGCGTGTCGGGCCGCGTCCGGCTGAACCGTGGCGCCGGCGCCGGCTGACGCACACCGTCGACCTCGATGAACGCTTCCCTGGCGATGTGGTGCGGATGCCGGTGGGCCTCCCATGGCGACAGCACCGGTGCGACGCACGCATCGACGTCGGCGAACACCTCCGCCCATTCATCACGGGTCTTGGTGGCGAACTTCTCCGCCAGCGCCCCCCGCCACTGCGGCCAGGAACCCGGATGGAGCTGGAAATCGATATCCGCATCGTCCAGGCCCATTGTGGCGGTGAGGTTTTCGAAGAATGCGGGCTCGACAGCGCCAACCGCCACATACTCGTCGTCTGCAGTCTTGTACGTGTCGTAATAGGCGGCGCCGCCATCGACGATGTTCGTCCCCCGCTGCGGATTCCACATCTGCGCCTCGTACAGCCCGTGGATGAATGTCATCAGCAGGCTCGCACCGTCGACCATTGCCGCATCGACGATCTGGCCGGTTCCGCTTCGCTCCCGTTCGGCGAGCGCGGCCAGCACACCGACGACCAAGAGCATTCCGCCGCCCGCGAAATCGCCCACCAGGTTGGCCGGTGGCACGGGTGACTCGCCCTGCCTGCCGATGACATGCAAGGCCCCACTCAGTGCGATGTAGTTGATGTCGTGGCCGACGCGTGGCGCCAGCGGCCCGTCCTGTCCCCACCCGGTGAGGCGTCCGTAGATGAGTCGGCCATTGGCCGTGCGCAATTCATCCGGCCCGACACCGAGGCGTTCCGCCACACCCGGGCGAAAACCCTCCATGAATACATCGGCCTTGCCCGCCAGTTCGTACACCAACTGGCGACCGGACGGGTCCTTGAGGTCGACCTCAAGGCAGGCCTTGCCACGGTCGAGTGGGCCCGGAGGCGGAGTGGGCCTGGCCCCGCTGACCGGGTCGATCCGGACCACGTCCGCACCGAGGTCGGCCAACATCATTCCGGCAAATGGCACGGGCGCCAGGCCCGCCAGTTCGAGGACCCGGATGCCGGCGAGCGGGCCGGCCGTCATGACCGCTCACGTTGCAATTGGGCCTTGAGCACCTTGCCGGTCTCATTGCGGGGCAGGGTGTCGACGAAGACGACGTCGCGCGGCACTTTGTGCCGGGCCAGCTCGGCACGGACATAGCCCTTGACCTCGTCGACGTCGAGTTCGGCGCCGGGGCGGCGTACCACGAACGCGCACAACCGCTTTCCGAATTCCGTGTCGTCCACGCCGACCACCGAGGTCTCGACCACCGCGGGATGGCCGGCGAGCAGATTCTCGACCTCCAGCGGGAAGACGTTCTCGCCACCGGAGACGATCATGTCGTCGTCGCGGCCGTCGACGAACCACAATCCGTTCTCGTCGAAGTGGCCGGTGTCCCCCGATGACAGCAATCCGTCGACGGACTCCTTGTGACCGCCGTCGGTGTAACCGGCGAAACTCAGTCCGCTGGAGACGAAAAGCGTTCCGCTACGACCGGGTTCGGTGATCCTGCGCCGCTGTTCGTCGTATGCGGCTAGGGTGCAGCCCACTGGCGGTCGGCCCACAGTACCTGGCGCGCTTCGTAATTCGCGCGGCGTGGCGACGGCCGCGACGGCGACCTCCGTCGAACCGTAGAGGTTGTAGAGCACCTCCCCGAAGGCGTCCATCGTGCGCCGGCACAGGTCCGGCGACAGCGCCGATCCCGCGGCGAACACGACGCGCAACGACGACGTGTCATAGCGCGCCAGGATCTCCGGACCGAGGTCCAGGATCCGGGTGAGCATTGTGGGGACGACGATGAGTGCACTCACGCGGTGCCGTTCGATTGCCGCGAGCGTCGCCTCCGGATCGAATCGCCGCGCGAGCACGACGCGGTTGCCGAGCGCCAAACCCAAAGAGCAGGTGGCCAATCCAGTGGCATGGAACATCGGCGCCGCGACGTAGTAGGCACCACGGGACGGCCACGGGATCCGGTCCAGCAGTTGCGCGGACTGCAGCGGGCTGACCTTGGCGCGTGGCGCACCCTTCGGCGTGCCCGTGGTGCCGCTGGTGAGCAGCACCATGCCGCCGACCGAGGCCGGCGCGGGCAACGCCGCCGTCGACCGGCCAACCGCCAGTCCACGGACGCCGGACCAGCCGACGATGCGGTCGACCTCGAACGGCAGCACGTCGATCAGTTCGGTGAACTCGTCATCGGCGATGACCGCGGTGACGTTCTCCCGACGGCACACGTCGGCGAGTTGCGGCGCCGCGAAACCGGTATTGAGCAATACGACTCGGGCGCCGACTTTTCCGGTCGCGAAGAGCGCCAGGAGCAGCGCGCGGTGGTTGCGCACGAGCAGGCCGATCACCGAACCCGCGCCGATCCCCCGGTCCGAGAGCCCCCGCGCCAGCGCGTTGGACAGCGCTTCCAGCTCGGCGAAGCTCAACGTCCCGTCCTCGTCGGTGAGTGCGGCCGCATCGCCGTAACGCGCCGCGACGTGCCCCACCAACCCGCCGAACGATCCGTAACGGCGCAAGCCCCGGGAAGCCGATATCGCGTCCAGTGGCCGACAGATGTCCACCAATCCCCGGCGATGCAACACGATTGCGGCCTCAACCACATCACGCAACTGCCTTATAGACGACATCACGCTGTCGCTCCGATCTTGACCACGATCTGGGCCACCGCGTCGGGATCGTCGAGTTGCGGGCAATGACCGGATCTAGGCAGCACGATCAGCTCACTTCCTGGAATTTGTTGATGCAGAATACGACTCGAATCCACCGGAATGATCCGGTCGCGGGCGCCGTGCACCACTGTGGTGGGGCAGCCGACGCTGACGCCACGATGCCCGCCCCGGGTTTCCCGTGCGTATTGGAAGGCGTAGCGGCCAAGCGAGGCCACCGCGGCCTGACTCTCGATGGCGTCCGTCCACTGCTCCAGCACCAGCGGGTCGGCGGTTGTCCGGCGGCCGTAGAGCAACCGGGTGACCCCTTGCCGCGCGACCCAACGTAACACGTTGTCAGGCATAGGAATACAGCCCACGCCGCGCCAGAAGCGGACTGGGATATCCCGCGACCTGACGAGGCGGGCCAGCCAATGACGAGCGTTGAGCGGATCGTCCAGCGCCACCAGCCCGGTGACCGATTCGGGATGGCGGGTAGCTGCGCGCACCGCGGTCGCCGAGCCAAGCGAGTTTCCCACCAGGATTACCGGTCCGTGCTCGGCGAGCAGCGCGTCGGCAAAGGCGTCGAACTGCGGCAGCAATGGACCGGGACGGCGCCGATCTGCCCGGCCGAAGCCGGGCAGATCGACCGCAAAGGCATTGCGTCCCATGGCCTCCAGTCGCGTGAGCACCTCACGCCAGGTATCGGCGCTGTCGGCGTAGCCGTGTAGCAGGACCACGGGAATCCCGTCGCCCGATACCGACAACACCCGGGTTTCCACGCCGTTGTAGGTAGCCCGGGTCTCGGCGATCATCCGGCGAGGAGTCCCTTCGCGATGTGGGTCACTTGGACCTCATTGCTGCCGGCATAGATCATCAGCGACTTGGCGTCCCGAGCGAGTTGTTCCACCCGGTATTCGGCCATGTAGCCGTTGCCGCCGAACAACTGCACCGCGTCCATGGCCACGTCGGTCGCGACCTCTGAGGAATACAGCTTCACCGCGGACGCCTCGGACAGCGATGGGATCTTTCCGGCCTGCACCTTCTCCAGCGTCTGGAACACCATGTTCTGCACGTTGATTCGCGCGATCTCCATCTTGGCCAGCTTGAGCTGGATCAATTGGAACTGGCCGATGTTCTGGCCCCACAGCGTGCGGGTCTTGGCGTAGTCGAGGCAACGCCGGTGACATTCGTTGATGATGCCCAGCGCCATCAGCGCCACTCCCAGCCGCTCGGCGGCGAAGTTCGCGCGGGCGCTTTCGCGACCGTCCCCGCCACCGTGATCTTCGGTCTCACCGAGCAATCGGTCCGGCGTGATGCGCACGTTGTCGAAGAACAGCTCACCCGTCGGCGAGGACATCATGCCCATCTTCTTGAAGGCCTTGCCCTGTGTGAGGCCCGGCATCCCGGCTTCGAGCACGAAGGTGAGTACTTTGCGGTTCCGGCGATCCGCATCGGGATGACCTTCATCCAACTTGGCGTAGACGATCAACACGTCAGCGTCGGGGCCGTTGGTGATGAAGGTCTTCTGGCCGTTGAGGATGTAGTCGGCACCGTCACGTTTGACGTAGGTCTTCATGCCGCCGAAGGCATCCGAACCCGCGTCGGGTTCGGTGATGGCCCAGCACGCGATCTTCTCGAGGGTTACCAGCTCGGGCAGCCACCGCTCCTTCTGTGCCAGCGTGCCGCGGCTGGCGATGGTGGCCGCACCCAGGCCGAGGCTGACGCCGAGGGTGCTCAGCAGCCCGATGCTGACGCCGGCCAGTTCGGACACCAGCACGGCGGCCATCGAAATCTGACCACCGAGATCGCCCATGCCGCCCGACGACCGCTCGCCCTTCTCCGGCTTCGGCTCGCCCGCGGCGAGAGCAGCCGCTTTGGCCCTTTCCTTCTCCAGCATGGTCTTGATGGCCTCGGCAGCCACCGCGTCAAGACCGAACTCGCTGAACAACTTTCGGGCGATCGGATACGGCGACACCTCGCCGCGCTCCAGGCCGTCGCGATGTGGCTCGAGGTACTTGTCGATGAACTCGCGGACGCTCTCGCGAATGAGCTCGTCGGATTCGGACCACTCGATCACGACAGCCTCCCCGCGATGTCGTCGATCTCCCACAAACCGTCGGTCTCGATGGTTGTCAGGTCGTGCCAGCCACCGAGCTCGGAGATCGCACCGCCCTGCACTGCGAAGACCTTGCCGGTCAGCGGGCACTTCTCCGTTGCCAGGTAGGCCACCAGCGGCGAGATGTTCGCCGGGCTGAACAGGTCGACCTCGCCGTCGTCGGGCTCCGCCATCAGGGCGCCCATGCCGGGGGTGGCCAAGGTGAGCCGGGTCCGGGCGATCGGTGCAATAGCGTTGGCTCGCACGCCATAGCGTTCCAGCTCCTCGGCGGCGACCAAGGTCATCGCCGCGATGCCGGCCTTGGCCGCACCGTAGTTCACCTGCCCGGCGTTCGGGACGGTGAGGCCCGATCCCGATGCCGTGTTGATCACCGCGGCGTTCGGCTGGTTGCCGGCCTTGCTCTGCGCCTTCCAGTACGCCGCGGCGTGCCGGAGCACCGAGAAGTGGCCTTTGAGATGAACCGAAACCACGGCGTCCCATTGGGATTCATCCATCGTCGGGATGAAACCATCACGCAAGATCCCGGCATTGTTCACCACCACGTCCAGACCGCCGAACTCACTGACTGCCTGTTCGATCAGGGCCGCTGCCCCATCCCAGGTGGCGATGTTGTCGGTATTCGCGACGGCCTTGCCGCCGGCGGCAACAATCTCGTCGACGACCTCTTGCGCCGGCCCCGCGTCTGCCCCCTCGCCGGTGTTGCTGCCACCGAGGTCGTTGACGACCACGCTGGCACCCTCCCGAGCGAACAGCAGCGCATGCTCGCGGCCGATGCCGCGCCCCGCGCCGGTGATGACGGCGATCCGTCCTGCCAAAGCTCCCATGTCTGAAGTCCTTTCAACTCAATTAGTCGGCGAATACGGCCAGGCCGTCGGTGATGGCGAATTCCTCACCGGCACTGCCGTTTCGGACGGTCTCGAACGCATATCTCGTCGTGTGGCTGCCGCGGCCGGCCTGCCAGATTCGGGTCTCCAGGTCATCGCCGGGAAACACCATCTTGGAGAACCGGACGGCAAATCTCTTGAGCCGGTTGACGTCTTCTCCGCCGACCTCGGTCAGCAAGGCCCACGACGTGAAGGCCATGGTGCACAGGCCGTGGGCGATGATGCCCGGCAACCCGGCATCCTTGGCCACCTCCTCATCGAGGTGGATCGGCATCGGATCCCCCGATGCCGGTGAGTAACGGAACGTCTGGTCGACATCGACGTGCTGGACGACCTTGGCCAACGGGGGCTCGTCGCGCAGTGCGGTGTCGAACTTGTGGCTCGGACCCAATTCGCCGATCTTCTTGCCGGCATTGAACCCACGGAAGAAGCAGGTCACGTACTGCTCGTTGACGAGGTCACCGTCGTCGGTCCGGCATTCCAGGTAGACCGATGCGCGCGTGCCGTTCTCGAGTCCTTCGTAACCGAGCATCATGCCGCGCGACACCAGCTTGTCACCGGGATAGATCGGCCGGTGGAAGTGAAAGTCCTGCTCCCCGTGCACCACCCGGGGAATCAACTCCACCGGTGCCACATCGACCGTCGGGGTCAGCAAGGATTCGAACACCGGCACGATCGCGAAGATCGGCGGGGCCACATCGCCGGCAAGGTGCGCCGGGATCGGATCGTTGGTGGCCTTCGCATAGTCGATCAGGTGCTCCCGGGTGACCTCGAAGTGGTCGTCGTCGGTCCACTTGTTGAGCCCGGCGTCATCGAAAACCAGTTCCTCGTCGGCCATTTCAGACCGCCGCCGCGGCCAGCGCGTCGAGCTGCTCGAGAGTCTTGTCGAGTTGCTTGGCGCCGTCCTTCTCCACCGCCTTGGCCAGTGCACCCTTGACCAGCGCGCCTTCGAAGTCCCCGGCCACGGTGAACTCCGAACCCTCACCCGACGGTGCGACGGTGAACTCGAAGAGTGCCTTCACTCCCGCCATGCCGGTGCCGGACAACGCGAAGGTGGTGGGCGCATCCATCTTCTCGATCTTCCATTCGATCTTGTTGGCCATGCCCAGCATGACGATCTTTGCGGTCAACGCAGTACCGGGCGTGATCGTGGGCGGCACGTCGCTCAGCCACTTCTCGTGGACGGTGAACCACTTGTCCCAAGTGGAGAGGTCCGAGACGATCGCCCAGATTGCTTCCGGCGAGGCCGACAGGGTCTTGGTGGCTTCGATGTGTCCCATGGTTGTACTCCTTGTTCCTGTTGATCGGTTGTGTTGTGTTCGTTGACGGTTCGGTTCAGCGTTCGGCGCGCTGGTAGGCGGTGACGACGGCGGCCCCACCCAGGCCGATGTTGTGCTGCAGGGCTGCGGTGACGTTTTCCACCTGACGCTTGTCGGCGGTGCCGCGCAGCTGCCAGGTCAGTTCGGCACATTGCGCCAGGCCGGTGGCGCCCAGTGGATGTCCTTTGGAGATGAGCCCGCCGGACGGGTTGACCACCCAGCGTCCGCCATAGGTGGTGTCGCCGTTGTCGATCAGTTTCGCGGCTTCACCTTCGCCGCACAGGCCCAGCGCTTCGTACAACAGCAGCTCGTTGGCACTGAAGCAGTCGTGCAATTCGATGACCTGGAAGTCTTCGGCACCGAGTCCCGACTGTTCGTAAACCTGCTGGGCAGCAGCGACATTCATGTGATGGCCGATCAGCGCCTTGCACGTGCCATCGAAGCTGTTCTCGAAATCGGTGGTCAGCACCTGCCCGACGATTTCCACCGCACGATCGGCCAGCCCGTGCCTGTCGACGAACGCCTCGCTGGCCAGGATCGCCGCGCCGGAGCCGTCCGACGTCGGCGAGCACTGCAACTTGGTCAGCGGGTCGTAGATCATCCGCGCGCCGAGGATGTCGTCCAGGGAATACTCGTCCTGGAACTGCGCATACGGGTTGTTCACCGAATGCTTGTGGTTCTTGTAGCCGATCTTGGCGAAATGCTCAGCGGTGGAACCGAATTGCTTCATGTGCTCGCGGCCGGCCGCACCGAACATCCATGGCGCCGGCGGAAACAGCACCTCCGAGATCTCGGCCAAAGCCAGGAAGTGCTTGGCCATCGGCTGCTCGCGATCGTCATACGTCGCGCCCAGCGAGCCCGGCTGCATCTTCTCGAACCCGAGCGCGAGCGCGCAGTCCGCCAGGCCACTGCGCACCGCCCGTGCGGCGAGATACAGCGCGGTGGAGCCGGTCGAACAGTTGTTGTTGACGTTGACCACCGGGATGCCCGTCATACCGAGCTCGTAGACCGCCCGCTGCCCTGACGTCGACTCGCCGTAGACATAGCCGACGTACGCCTCCTGGACTTCGCGGTAGTCGATCCCCGCATCCTGCAACGCCTTTGAGCCCGACTCGCGGGCCATGTCCGGGTAATCCCACGCCGATCCGTCCGCGTTGGTACGAGCGCCGGGCTTCTCGAACTTCGTCATCCCGACGCCGATCACGTACACCTTGTTGGGCATGAACCCTCTCTTTCTGTGCGATGCCAGAAACATACCAACCTGTTTGTATCTTAACAAGAGGGTAGCCAAAACCCAGTTGAGTCAGGACTGATCAATTGCCCGTAACGACCCGAAAAAGACTGGTCAGGAAGAGATTTCGGCGTTGATGGGATTGCCGTCGAGGGCTTCGACAAACATGCCACGAAGCTGCTTACACACCCGGTTCCAGCGCTTCTTGGCCAATTTCGTATCCCGGTCCACAAAGCTCAACAGGAGAATTCCGCGCAGTGCATCCATGGCGGTGAACGCCAGGTCGCGCAGGTCTTTTTGCGCGGCGCGATCCGGAATCAGCTGCGCCAGCGCGCCGATCAGCGCACCGGTGACGATGGGTTCGACCCGCTCGACATGCTCGGCCAGCACCGGGTCGGTGCGCGCTGCCACCCAGAGTTCGAGCGTCGCAACAAGAATCGGCCCCTGGTGCGATTCCCAGAGATAGTCCAGCATCGTCGACACCGGATCGGGTTTGGCCGCCGTCCGCCCGAGATCGCGGACCGCGGCCTGGACCCGCTGCTCGGCCAGGTGCTCGACTGCAGCCGCCACCAGGTCTTCCTTCGAGCGGAAATGGTGGACCTGGGCGCCGCGCGTGACACCGGCGATCTCGGCAACCTTCTGCGTCGTGGTTCCGGAGTAACCGTAGGTGACCAGGCATTCGACCGTGGCATCCAGCAGCCGAGTTCGCATGGCGGCGGTGCGCTCGGCCTGCGTACGCCGCCTGGCCCGCCCGTCCACACCTGCTGTCACCACCGTTGCATGGTACGTCGTCACATTGCGAAATCTGGAGACATACCGTTCCAATCGGTATGTAAATCGCCCGCCCGACGTTACGTCGGACAGCGCCTCACCACACCAGGCTGACCTGCTCGGCCCAGCCCAGTAGGTGCTGGACCGCCACGGTCCGTCCATCGTCGGTGCGAATGCGTCCGTCGTAGTGGCCGAAGCACTGATGGGTGCCGGGTGACGGATTGCGGTCGTGGAACGGCGTGAAGACCAGGTCCACCTCATCGGAGCCGGGTGTGCGAATCGACCACGGCGCGAGGTAGTCGCCGTAGGTCCAGTCCAGCTCCGTGCCGATCTTGGTGAGTCGGCCGTCGACGCAGAGGGCGTTCTCGGTCATGCCCGTGCCGACCGTCCACTTGCCGCCCAGTTGCAGGCCGACGACGTGGCCGTCGGTGTGGCCGGACGCCGCGCCCCAGTTCCATCGGACCAGCGCCGGCCAGCGGCCCCGGCCGTGGTCGAGGACGCCCCAGCCTCCCGTGAAGTCGTAGTTCTGTTCCCCGAGGCGCACCGTGCCCGTCGCCGGTCGCGCGGTGTGCTTGGCGGTGTACTGGAATTTGCGGTCGCTCCACGGCACGACGACCCCGAGCGTCTCGTGCCCTGGCGGCAGGGCCACTGTCAGGTCACCGGTCAGCGGGCCATCAGCAGTGTTGCAGGAGAACTGGATTCGGGTGCCGTCGGGACCATCGCTGAGATCGATGGTTACCGCGCCGCGCGCGCCGCTCGGGCCGTCGCCGAGGCTCGTCGGCAATGTCACCCCGTGAGCCAGCGGCAGCACGCTGTTGCGGTTGAACTCGCGCCCTCCGTATTCGAGAAAGTAGATGTTGTTGACGCCGACGTAGTCGAGGCTGGAGACGGTCACCGCGACCAGATGCGTCGGCGTCGTGACGCACCAGTACTCCCACCGCTTGGTGCGGCCCCAGCCGCGTAAGTTGCAGCGGTGCAACGGCGTTCGAGTCCAACCCACGGCATCCGGGTTGAGTCGGCCCGACGACGAGCACAGGTCGACGGGCTCGGTGATCTCGCGCTCACGGGTGGCCATGCGCCGTTACAGTGTCGCCGGACGCAGCACCACGACGCTGCTGGTGCGTTTGGGCCCGTCCTCCAACAGGGCGATCACGCGGCCATCGGCAGCGGTCGCGGCGTAGGTGCCCTCGATGCCGGCCGGCGCGAGGGCCCGGCCATGGCGCGTGTCCTCGGTCTCGGCGTCGGTCAGGTCCCTGCGCGGGAACCCCAGCAGGCAAGCCGCATCCAGCGAGTAGCTCAATTCGGCGGCGTCGGTCAGCTGCTCCAACGTTCGCGCTTCGTCCAAGCCGTAGCGACCAACCTTGGTGCGCCGCAATGCCGTCAGGTGCCCGCCGACACCGAGCGTCGCGCCGACGTCACGGGCCAGCGCCCGGATGTAGGTGCCCGACGAGCAGTCCACGGTCACGTCGACGTCGACGAATTCCTCGACGCGCCGCACCGCGTCAACAGTGAACCGAGAGATCCGCACCCGGCGCGCCGCCAGTTCCGGCGCCTTGCCTTCACGCACCAGCTTGTACGCCCGCTCGCCGTCGACCTTGATGGCACTGACCGCCGACGGCACCTGATCGATCTCGCCGCGCAACGCCGCCACCGCGTCCTCGATCTGCTCGTCGGTCACCTGCGCGGCGGAAACCGTCTGCAGCACTTCACCTTCGGCGTCCTCGGTCGACGTGGTCTGACCGAGCCGGATGGTCGCGATGTACGTCTTGTCGGTGGCCGTCAGCAGGCCCAGGATCTTGGTGGCCCGCTCGATGCCCACCACCAGGACACCGGTGGCCATGGGATCGAGCGTGCCGGCATGCCCGACCTTGCGGGTGCCGAACAGCCGCCGGCACCGGCCGACGACGTCGTGGCTCGTCATACCGGCAGGCTTGTCGACGATCACCAAGCCGGGTGGTGGGGCGGGCTTCGACGCCTTCACAACGAGATCGCCGTCAGCACAAGCCCGTTCGACACGGTGAAACGCCCGGGCAGTTCGATCAGCGGTGGCCCGGATTCGGCTGCTGGGTCGATGAGTATCCGGGACAGGAACGTGCCCGCACTGCCCGTCGAATCCAGCGTGAAGGTGATGTGCGCGTCCTCGAATCCCAGCCATCGGTGCGTCAGCGGGAACCAGGCCTTGTACGTCGCCTCCTTGGCGCAGAACAGGATTCGGTCCCAGTGCAGGTCGCCCTCCAGCGTCCCGATGGCGCTCTGCTCTTCCGGCAACGCCACAGCGCCGAGCACGCCCTTGGGCAGCACCCCGTGCGGTTCGGCGTCGATGCCGACAGACCGCACCTGTGTGGACCGCGCCACCACCGCGCCGCGAAAGCCCTCGCAGTGCGTCAGGCTGCCGACGATCCCGTCGGGCCAGCACGGTTCGCCCTTCTCGCCCTTGAGGATGGGGACCGGGCCCACATCGAGCTTGCCCAATGCCTCACGGGCGCAATGCCGGACGGTGATGAACTCGTTGCGGCGCTTGGCCACCGACCGGGCGATCAGCGGCTCCTCCTCGGGCAGCGGCACGAGATCGACTGCGTCGAAATACCTCTCGGCAGTGGCCACCACGTCGGGCAGCACCTGAGTCAGCAGGGCGTCGCTCACAGTGCCGCCCGGTTCTTCGCGCAAGCGCTCATCACAGTCGCCTCGAATTGATTCGGTCCTGCATCTTCTGTGCGTGCTCCCGCATTTCTTGGGTGATCTCGAAGTGGCCACCGAAGTCGTTGAGGTAGCCAGGTGGGTACTGGGGGTCCGGCAGGATTTGGCGCATCCACCGGTAGGGCTTGCGGCGCCGCCACTCTCGCGGGTAACCGACGGAGACTTCCTCGAACCGCACCCCGTCGTAGTAGGTGGTGCGCGGGATGTGCAGGTGGCCGTACACCGAGCAGATGGCGTTGTAGCGGGTGTGCCAGTCCTTGGTCGCGGTGGTGCCGCACCACAGCGAGAACTCCGGATAGAACATGGCGTCGCAAGGTTCACGCACCAGCGGGAAGTGGTTGACCAGAACCGTCGACTCCATCCAGTCCAGGTCGTCGAGCTTCTTACGGGTGATGTTCAGCCGGTCCCGGCACCACGCGTCCCGAGTGGCGTAGGGCTCGCTCGAGAGCAGGAACTCGTCGGTGCCGACGACGTTGCGTTCCTTGGCCAGCGCCAGGCCCTCGGCCTTGGTCGCGGTGCCGGCCGGCAGGAAGCTGTAGTCGTACAGCAGGAACATCGGCACGATCGTCGCCGCGCCGCCCGGGCCGGTCCACACCGGGAACGGATGCTCGGGGGTGACGATGCCCATCTGGTCACACATGTCGACCAGGTAGTCGTAACGGGACTTCCCGAAGATCTGCATCGGATCCCTGGCGGTGGTCCACAGTTCGTGGTTGCCCGGCACCCAGATGACCTTGGCGAAGCGCTTGCGCAGCAGGTCCAGTGACCACCGGATGTCGTCTGTGCGCTCGGCGACGTCGCCGGCGACGATCAGCCAATCGTCCGGCGAGGCCGGGTGCAGCGATTCGGTGACCGGCTTGTTTCCGGTGTGCCCGATGTGCAGGTCACTGATTGCCCAAAGGGTCGGCTGGGTCGACACAAAAATCCAGGGTACTTGGGTGGTAGCAACCCCCGCTGTCGTGCCAACCGTCCCGCGCAGTGGGAGAAACTAGAACAGGTTCTCCCATCCAGTCCGGTGTGACCCAGGCGACTTGTAGACTCCCCGCAGTATTGCTCAGAGTTAAGAGGGGTGTCATGGCAGCGATGGCCAGAAAACTGCGTCTGGTGTCAGCGCTGTGTGCGCTCGCGATAGCCGGCGTGGTGGTCACACAGACCAACCCCGTGACGCCCACCGGCGGCGACGCCGTCGAGCTGCGGTCCACTTCCGCTCCGATGAGCGTGACCAGCAGCATCAAGTCGCCCATCATCTCCACCACGAACCCGAGCCCGTTCGATCCGTGCGATCAGATCCCGCTCGACGCCATCAACGCCATGGGCCTTGGCTTCACCCCGCCCGACCATGAAGA
Organism: Mycolicibacterium sp. P4_G11; assembly: GCF_056555145.1. Classification (NCBI taxonomy): domain Bacteria; kingdom Bacillati; phylum Actinomycetota; class Actinomycetes; order Mycobacteriales; family Mycobacteriaceae; genus Mycobacterium; species Mycolicibacterium sp. P4_G11. The sequence continues at coordinate 501,919 of NZ_JBFUJW010000001.1, read as the reverse complement.
CGGCCTGCGTTGCCACTACGACGCCGGTAACTACCAAATGGCAGTCGAGCCCATTGTCTGGCGGACGTACGAGCAGACGCTGCCGGCCGACGCCGTCGAGCTGAACATCGGCGGCCACCGTGCCGCGCAGTACTGGATCATGAAGCCGACCGACTGGAATGACCGCTGGTGGGTGACCTGCATGATCACCTTCAAGACCAGCTACGGCCTGATCAACCAGTCGATGTTCTACTCGCCGATCGAGTCGCCGGACCGGCCGGACTGCCTGCAGACCAACCTGCAGCGCGCCAACCAGCTGGTGCCGTTCTACAAATTCTGATCGCGAGACGTCGGGCCGTGTGTAGCCACACCTAGCTGGACTCGAGTGCTGATCGGACACCCGTGTGCCCGAAGTCATCGCCCTTCCACAACAATGGCTCGCGACGGTCGATCGCCAGCGCATAAGCGAAGCAGTCACCGAAGTTGAGGCCCGCGGGGTGGCCACTGCCTTTCCCGAAGTCGCGATAGGCCTGGCGGGCCAAAAGCGCCTGACGCTCCGTGACCGGCTCGATGATGACCCCTGCGGTGCCCAGTAGCTCGTCCAGCTTGGAACTCAGCACAGGGTCTCGGTCCCGGTCCACGATGATGCCGCATTCAACGTAATTTCCGGCCGAGAGCCTTCGGGGCGCACCGGCCACGATCGCACGCGAGTACACGGCCGCGTCGTTCTCGTCGCGCAGGATGGCGATGATTGATGACGTATCGATGATCATCTGGGAAGTCCCAGTTCGTCATACAACAACTCCCCGTGGTCGATGAGCATTGTTTCCTGACTCATTCGACTGGCCGCGTCCCGGCCGATCGCCAGCAAGCGTTCGGCTAGATCATCGGCTTGCAGTCGTCGGAGTCGGTCGTTCACCGCTGCCGCCACGGCCTGCGCCTGCGACTCGCCGGTGATCCTCGCGATCTCCTTCACCGCCTCATGGACGGCCGGGTCTTTGATGTTCAGGGCCATGATTGGTACCTTTCTACCTCTTTGATGGTACCAATGAGCCAACACGACGGTCATGCCGTATTCGCCCGGCGCGGCCGCGCCCGGTCGTACGCTGCCGCAAACCGAGCCCATTGCGCCCCGCTCGGAGGGACAGCAGCGTAGCTGCGGTCCGTGCCACACGCCCTCTGGTGCAACCAATTCAGGACTTCGTCGAAATCTGCGTCCTCCAGCGCAGGGAGTCGCAGCATGCCCCCACACGCGGCGAGTTGCTCCTCGTAGCGGTCCTCCCAGCATTCGGTCCGCCAACCGCTCCACAATTTCGGCAGTGCCCGGAACACACCCATGACGTCGGCGGTGTTCCATACCCCGACCGCATTTCGCGGCACATCGATGTGCACTCCCCCTTCGGGGATCTTGTCGAGGCGCAGTTGCTGGACGCCTTCGCTAGGCAACTTGTCGAGCAGTGCCGGCCCGTGCCATGCCTTGCTGTCGCCCCACCACAACGGCCACATCCGCAATACCCCCACCTCATCAACGACGGAAACCAAGTGACACAAGGCGTTTCGCGATCTCGCCAGCTTTGGCGCAGAGAGGACATCTAGTGGCGGCAGGTCAAACTTCTTCCCGACGTAGCCGCCAATTTCGGCGGTGCCGTCATAGGCGTAGCGGATCTCATAGCCCGGCCACAGCTCGGCGAGCGCCGCCAGGATGGTGCGCCGGAACGGCATGTCCACCATGAGGTTGTCACCGAAGAAGACAACCCGCCGCCGATCGAAGTCGAAGACCGCACCACCGTCGCACCACAGCGGATCAGTCCACCAGTCGTGGGACTGCCGCCGCCCCAGCGATTCCAGGAATTGCAAGGCCAGGTCCGGCCCGCCGATTAGTAGGTCCACCATGCGGCAGCCCTCGCAATGCGAGTAAACGTACTGCCACTCTTGATCTTTCACGACAACAATGTTCGCTCGATTGCCCATCGAACAACCCCCAGCTCGTTGGGTGCGGACATGTGCCGCACCAGTTGCGTCCGGTCTACTCCGAGGGTCTGACAGATTTTTCGGTGCGCGCCGCCAGAGTCGGACACCATCGCGGCCGTCACGGTCCCCAGCAAGTCGGTACCCTTCGAAAACGTGAGCTCCCGAATCGCCCGTCTCGGCTCCCGGTTGCTGAGCCGCGTCCTCGACGTCCCGCCTCCGACGACGGACTACACCGTCAGCCGCGTCATCACCCCGATGCGTGACGGCGTCGACCTGGTCGGCAGCCACTACGCCCCCACCGGAACCGCCAAGGGCACCCTGCTGGTGCGGTGCCCCTACGGCCGCGGCTTCCCGTTCGGCCCGGTCTTCGGCGCGACGTACGCCCGCCGCGGCTACCACGTACTGCTGCAGAGCGTGCGCGGCACGTTCGGCTCCGGCGGCGACTTCGAACCGATGGTCAACGAGATCGCCGACGCCGTGGACACCGCCGCCTGGCTGCGGGACCAGCCGTGGTTCACCGGGTCGTTCGCCACGATGGGGTTGTCGTACCTGGGCTTCACCCAGTGGGCGCTGCTCACCGATCCCCCACCTGAGCTGAAGGCCGCGATCATCACCGTCGGCCCTCATGACTTCGCCGAATCAACCTGGGGCACAGGCGCATTCACGCTCGACAACTTCCTGGGCTGGAGCGACATGATGGCCCACCAGGAAGACGCGCGGTTGGCCGTCGGGGTCCGGCAATTCCGGGCACCGCGCCTGATCTCCCGCACCCACGGCCACGCGCCGGCCGGCGCCGCCGGACGTCAGCTGCTGGGTTCCGGAGCGACCTGGTACGAATCGTGGCTGAGCCACCCCGACGGCACCGATCCGTTCTGGGAGAACATGGCCCTCGCCGACACTCTCGACAAGGTCGACGTGCCGGTGCTGCTGATCGGCGGCTGGCAGGACCTGTTCCTCGAGCAGACCCTGGCCCAGTTTCAGCACCTGCACCAGCGTGGCGTGCCCACCGCAGTCACCATCGGGTCGTGGACCCACAGCCAGGTGATGACCCGCGGCGGCGCCATGGTGCTGCGCGAATCACTGGCCTGGCTCGACACCCATCTGACCGAGAAAACCCCCGCCCCTGAACGCCCCGCGGTGCGGGTCGAGGTCAACGGGCAGGGCTGGCTGGCCATGCCGGACTGGCCACCGGTCGCCACCGAACTCGAGTTGCACCTGCAGCCCGCGCATCGCCTCGGTGCCACCGCGCCCGCCGACACCGCGCCGCCGTCGCGATTCACGTTCGATCCCGCCGCGCCGACCCCCACGCTCGGCGGCCGGCTGCTGTCGTCGGCAGCGGGCTATCAGGAGGATTCCGCGCTGAGCCGGCGGCCCGACGTCGTCGACTTCACCGGTGAACCGCTGGCCGAGGACCTGTACCTGATCGGCAACCCGGTGATCGAACTGGCGCTGTCGTGCGACAACCCGAACCGGGATATCTTCGTCCGGCTCAGTGAGGTCGACGCACAAGGCAAGTCCCGCAACGTCAGCGACGGATTCCGCAGACTCGCAACACCTTTGGGTGAGCCTGAGACACTGCGGCTCGAGCTCGACGCCGTCGCGCACCGCATCCCGGCCGGGTCCCGGCTGCGAGTGATGGTCGCGGGCGGTTGCCACCCCCGGTACGACCGCAACCTCGGCACCGGCGAGCCAGTCGTCTCCGGTGAGCGCATGGTCCCGGCGACCCACACGGTGCATCACGGCGCGGGCGGACTGTCCCGGCTGCTGCTGCCGAAGGTGGCGCTGTCAGCCGACTGAGTCACGCACCCGTTGCGCGATGGCGGCCAGCGACGCGTCGTCGTACACCGACGGGCCCCACTCGGGAGTGACGGGCACGTCCACCCAGCTGCGGCAGCCCGCGTAGTCGGGGGTGCGGGGCAACCGAATTGGCGCCACAAGGGGTTTCGCCTGCACCACCAGCACCGTCAGCCGGTGCCGGGGCCGGAAATCCAGCCGGTCGTTCTGTACGGATTCAGCAGTCCAGATGTGCAGATCGGCGATGGCGTCCAGGTGCTCCGGGTGCTCTACCGCCACGGCGGCAACGACTTTCGCGCCGCCGCGCAGCAGGATGTCGGTATCGGTGCTGTCCCCCGCCGCCCGGTCCAGCAGGTCGCTGAACTCGGGCCGGACCCGTGCCGCGTGGCTGTGCTCGACCGTCGGGAAGAACACGAACTCCGGCGCCGATACCTCGAATCGCTTCTCCCCGATGCCGCCCTTGCGCAGCAGTACCGTCTGACGGCCGTCGAGCAGGGCCTGCACCGCCGCGCCCCACTCCTTGAGCGCGGGCGAATTCACTTGGCGGCCAACCTCGCTTGCACCTCGGGCCGCCGCAGCGGCGGCACCGTCTTGGGTGGCTGCCGACGGGCCGGCAGCTGGCTCAGCAGTTTCTCGGTGACGGCCGTGACCTCGGCGACCGCCGCTTCGAAGGCGTCGACGTTGGCGGCGGTGGGTCGGGTGATTCCGCTGACCTTGCGGATGTACTGACGCGCGGCGGCCTCGATCTCCTCGGCCGTGGCGGCCGGTTCCAGGCCACGCAGTTCGGTGATGTTGCGGCACATGGCCTCCACGATAAGCCCGTTCGGGCCGCAAGTTACGGTGTCGGTGGGTGACCGCCAAGCAAGGAGCCAACGTGACCGACGTTCTACTCATCGACACCACCGACCGGGTACGCACCCTGACGCTGAACCGGCCCAAGTCCCGGAACGCGCTGTCCTACGAGCTTCGCGATGCCTTCTATGGCGCGCTGCGCCAGGCCGAGGCCGATCCCGATGTCGACGTGGTGATCCTGACCGGCGCGGATCCGGTGTTCTGCGCCGGCCTCGACCTCAAGGAGCTCGGCGAGGGCGCGGACCTGCCGGACATCTCGCCGAAGTGGCCGAACATGACCAAACCCGTGATCGGCGCCATCAACGGCGCGGCCGTCACCGGTGGCCTGGAGCTGGCGCTGTACTGCGACATCCTGATCGCCTCGGAGAACGCCAAATTCGCCGACACCCACGCCCGCGTCGGGCTGCTGCCGACCTGGGGCCTGAGTGTGCGACTGCCGCAGAAGGCCGGCATCGGACTGGCCCGCCGGATGAGCTTGACCGGCGACTACCTGTCGGCTGCTGAGGCACTGCGGGCCGGGCTGGTCACCGAGGTGGTGCCGCACGACGAGCTGCTCCCGACCGCGCGCCGCGTCGCGGCCTCGATCGTCGGCAACAACCAGAACGCCGTGCGCGCGCTGCTGGATTCGTACCACCGCATCGACGGCTCGCAGACCGACGCCGGGCTGTGGATCGAAGCCGCATCGGCCCGCAAGTGGATGGACTCCTCCAGCGGCAACGACATCGCCGCCAACCGCGACGCCGTCATGCAGCGCGGCCGCACTCAGGTCTAAACCGCCGAAGGTGAAGTAGATCGCGAAGAATCTCAAGATCCTCGCGATCTACTTCACGTTGGGCTGGACTCGTACAGCCAACGGCCGGACAGGGCACGCCAGCCGACGAAGACCAGCCGCAGCACCAGGAAGGTGCTCAGCCCGGACCAGATGCCAGCCAGGCCCCAGCCGAAGGCCAGCGACAACCAGATCAGTGGCAGGAAGCCGACGAGCCCGCTGATCAGCGTGGCGTTGCGCATGAACTTCGCGTCGCCGGCGCCCAGCAGCACCCCGTCGAGCGCGAAAACGATTCCGGCGATGGGCAATTGGGCCACCATGAACCACCACGGAACGCCGATCTGAGCCCGCACGGCGTGGTCGGCGGTGAACACTGCGGGCAGCACGCCGGAGCCCAGCGCGAACACCGCAGCCAGCACCGCCGCGGCGGCTGCCGAATACACCGTCACGCGCCACGCCACCGTCTTGGCGTGACCCGGCTCCCCCGCCCCGAGAGCCGCGCCGACCAGCGACTGTGCCGCGATCGCCAACGAATCCAGTACCAGTGCAAGGAAATTCCACAGCTGCAGCACCACCTGATGCGCGGCGACGGCAGCCGCACCGAACCGGGCTGCGACCGCACCCGCGGACAGGAAGCACACCTGGAAGGCCAGGGACCGCAGCACGAGATCGCGACCCATGGTCAGTTGAGCGCGCAGCACGTCGGGCCGTAGCCGCAGCGAAACCCGTTCGGACAGCAGCGCATACCCGAACAACGCCGCGGCGATCCACTGCCCGATCAGGTTCGCCACCGCCGAGCCCGTCAGGCCGAGCCGCGGAAACCCGAGCCATCCGAAGACCAGCAGCGGACAGAGCACCGCTGAAATACCCACGCCGACAAGCACATACCGCAGTGGCCGGACCGTGTCCTGCACGCCGCGCAGCCAGCCGTTGCCGGCCAGAGACATCAGGATGGCCGGTACGGCCAGGATCGCGATGCGCAACCACGGCAGAGCCGTTTCGGCGATGCCGCCACCAGAGCCGGCAATGGCCGTCAGCAATACCGGCGCCAGCGCCTCCACCACAACCACGATGAGCACGCCGAGGGCCAGTGCCAGCCACGTGGCCTGAACACCCTCCCCGACCGCACCGGCGCGGTCACCCGCACCGAAGCTGCGGGCCGAACGCGACGTCGTGCCGTACGACAGGAATGTCAGCTGCGAACCGACCAGGCTCAGGATCAGCCCGCCCACCGCCAGGCCGGCCAGCGGCAGCGCGCCCAACCGGCCCACCACGGCGGTGTCCAGCAGGAGATAGATCGGCTCGGCGGCAAGCACCCCGAGCGCTGGAAAGGCCAGCCCCGCGATGCGCCGACCGGTGACCCCGGTGGTCATGACGCGCACACCCGTCGGCCGTGAGAGGCACATGAATGCACGCCAAACACGGCATGTCGCCGTACAAACACGGCCGCTCGCGGGGAGAGGGACAGCACTAACTCAGTGCGGCGATGAGGGCCGCGACGACGTCGTCGGCAGTTCCGGTCGGTGAGTAGCCTGCCGCGAATCGGTGGCCGCCGCCGCCGAACGAACTGGCCAGCACCGACACGTCGACCTCGGTCTTGGCGCGCAGGGACACCGACCAGCCGCCGGGCTCGATCTCTTTGAGCACCGCGGCCACTTCGGCCTCGGATGTGGTCCGCACGATGTCGACGATGCTCTCGACCTCTTCCGACCGCGCACCCGCGTACTCCTGGTGTGGCACAACGGCATACACCAGGCCCTTGCCGCCAGCGGCATCAGGGACGAGGCACGCCGACGACAGCACCCGGGACAGCATGGGCAGCCACGAATACGGATGGGTGTCCAGGAGCGCACGACTGATCGCGGCGTTGTCGACGCCGATGTCGAGCAGTCGCGCCGCGAGCCGGTACGCACGGGCACTGGCCCAGCGGAACGAACCCGTGTCGGTGGTCAGCCCGGCGTACAGGCAGTGCGCCACCGGCAGTTCGATCGGCTTGCCCCAGGCGTCCAGCAGCTCGGCCACCAGCATGGTGGTCGAATCTGCTGACGGGTCAACGTAATTCGCGGAGCCGAACAGCCGGTTCGAGGCGTGGTGATCGATCACCAGCACCTGCCGCCCGGGATCCGCCAGCTTGGCCAACGACCCCAGCCGGTTCACACTCGGGATGTCAACGGTGACCACCAGGTCGGCATCGGTGCGCATCTGGTCCGGCGGCACCAAGAGGTGCCCGCCGGGCAGGGTCTGCAACGAGTCCGGCACCGCCGCGGGTGCGGCGAAGCCGACCTGCACGTCTTTGCCACACTCGTTGAGGACCAATGCGAGCGCGAGGCCCGCCCCGATGGTGTCGGCGTCGGGGTACACGTGGGCGACCACGCTGACGCTGTCGACCGCACCGAGTAGATCGGCCGCACCGCGCGCGTCAACCCGCGCGCCCTGCGGCCGAATCTCAGTCGTCGGTTCGATCGCCGTCACCTACGTCCTCGGAATCGCTCTCCCCCACCACACGGTACGGATCGGCATCACCGGCGTGCGTGGCACCCTCGCGGATCCGCGCCACATCCTCGTCGGCGGCACGGGCCCGGGCCAGCAGCTCCTCCATTTTCAGAGCCGCATCGGGCACGGTGTCGCGCTCGAAAGTCAGTGTCGGGGTGAAGCGAACTCCGGTCCCCGCACCGACTCTCGTGCGCAACGCACCCTTGGCCTTCTCCAGGGCAGCCGCGACGCCGGCATAGTCCGGCTCCTCGTCGAGGCTGGTCCCGATGACGGTGTAGTACAGCGTGGCGTCGTGCAGATCACCGGTCATCTTGGCATCGGTGATCGTCACGCCGTCGAGCCGCGGATCCTTGATCTCGTACTCGATCGCCGAAGCGACGATCGTCGAGATGCGCTTGGCCAATCGCTTGGCGCGTGCTGGATCGGCCATCGCTTACGTACGAGCCTTCTCGACGAGTTCGTACGTCTCGATGACGTCGCCTTCCTTGATGTCGTTGTAGGTCAGCGTCAGACCGCATTCGTAACCTTCGCGCACCTCGGTGGCGTCGTCCTTCTCACGCTTGAGCGAGGACACCGTGAGGTTCTCGGCGATGACGATGTTGTCGCGCAGCAGGCGGGCCTTGGCGTTACGCCGCATGAGGCCCGACTGCACGAGGCAACCAGCGATGTTGCCGATCTTCGACGACCGGAAGATGGCGCGGATCTCGGCGCGGCCGAGCTCCTTCTCCTCGTAGACCGGCTTGAGCATGCCCTTGAGCGCGCTCTCGATCTCGTCGATGGCCTGGTAGATCACCGAGTAGTACCGGATCTCGACACCCTCGCGGTTCGCCAGCTCGGTCGCCTTGCCTTCGGCACGGACGTTGAAGCCGATGATGATCGCGTCCGAGGCCGAAGCCAGGTTGACGTTCGTCTCGGTGACGCCACCGACACCGCGGTCGATGACGCGCAGTTCCACCTCGTCGTCGATCTGGATGCCCATCAAGGCCTCCTCGAGCGCCTCGACGGTGCCCGAGTTGTCGCCCTTGAGGATCAGGTTCAGCTGGCTGGTTTCCTTCAGCGCCGAATCCAGGTCTTCCAGGCTGATGCGCTTGCGCGAACGTGCGGCCAGCGCGTTGCGCTTGCGCGCGCTGCGCCGGTCGGCGATCTGGCGGGCGATGCGGTCCTCGTCGACGACCAGCAGGTTGTCGCCGGCGCCGGGCACCGAGGTGAAGCCGATCACCTGGACCGGACGTGACGGCAGCGCCTCGTGGACGTCCTCACCGTGCTCGTCGACCATGCGACGGACGCGGCCGTAGGCGTCACCGGCGACGATCGAGTCACCGACCCGCAGCGTGCCGCGCTGGATCAGCACCGTGGCGACCGGACCGCGACCGCGGTCCAGGTGCGCCTCGATCGCCACACCCTGGGCTTCCATGTCGGGGTTGGCCCGCAGGTCAAGCGAGGCATCCGCGGTCAGCAGCACTGCTTCGAGCAGACCGTCGATGTTGGTGCCCTGCTTGGCCGAGATGTCCACGAACATGGTGTCGCCGCCGTACTCCTCGGCCACCAGGTTGTACTCGGTCAGCTGCGCCCGGATCTTCTGCGGATCCGCGCCTTCCTTGTCGATCTTGTTGACCGCCACCACGATCGGCACATCAGCGGCCTGAGCGTGGTTGATGGCCTCCACCGTCTGCGGCATGACGCCGTCGTCGGCGGCGACCACCAGGATCGCGATGTCGGTGGCCTTGGCACCACGGGCACGCATGGCGGTGAACGCCTCGTGACCCGGGGTGTCGATGAACGTCACCAGACGCTCGTTGCCATCCAGCTCGGTCAGCACCTGGTAGGCGCCGATGTGCTGGGTGATGCCGCCGGCTTCGCCCTCGCGGACGTTCGCCTTACGGATGGTGTCCAGCAGTCGGGTCTTACCGTGGTCGACGTGGCCCATGACGGTGACCACAGGCGGCCGGCTGGCCAGGTCGTCCTCGTCGCCGGCGTCCTCGCCGTAGGTGAGGTCGAACGACTCGAGCAGCTCGCGGTCCTCGTCCTCCGGGGACACGACCTGCACGACGTAGTTCATCTCGCCGCCCAGCAGCTCGAGGGTCTCATCGCCCACCGACTGGGTGGCGGTGACCATCTCGCCCAGGTTGAACAGCGCCTGCACCAGCGAAGCCGGGTTGGCGTTGATCTTCTCGGCGAAGTCGCTCAGCGACGCGCCGCGAGCGAGGCGGATGACCTCGCCGTTGCCGTGCGGCAACCGCACGCCACCGACGATCGGGGCCTGCATGTTCTCGTATTCGGCGCGTTTCGCGCGCTTCGACTTACGGCCACGACGGGGCGCGCCACCGGGACGCCCGAAGGCACCCGCGGCACCGCCGCGCTGACCGGGACGACCGCCGCCACCACCGGGGCCACCGCCACCGGGAGCGCCGCCGCCACCGGGGCGACCACGGAAGCCACCAGCAGCACCTGCGCCGGCACCAGCACCACCGCCGGCGCCACCGCCGCGGTAGTTACCGCCGCCACCGGCACCGCCGGGACGAGGGCCGCCTGCGCCGCCACCCGGACGGGGACCGCCACCGGGGCGCGGACCGCCCGGACGACCGACGGCACCCGGACGGGCACCCGGCGGACGCGGAGGCATGTTGCCCGGCGTGACACCGGGACGCGGGCCGCCACCCGGACGGGGGCCACCGGCGCCGGGGCCCGGACGCGGTCCACCGGGACCGGCCTGCGGACGCGGTGCCGGCCGGTCGACCGGCTGCTGGGAAGAGAAGGGGTTGTTGCCGACGCGCGGAGCCCGCGGGGCCGGCTTGGGTGCACCGGGTCGCGGACCCGGAGTGGCACCCGGGGTGGCCGGACGCGGCTGGGCCGGAGCCGCCGAAGCGGCGGGCGCTGCCGGCTCCGGCGCGGCCGGTGCCTGGGGCTGCGGAACAGCAGGCTTGGGCGCACCGGGCTTGGGTCCACCGGCGGCGGGTGCCGACGGTGCGACGACCTCTGCTGCCGGAGCTGCGGCCGGCGCTGCCGGTGCAGGTGCGGCGGGAGCCGCGACGGGTGCCGGCTTGGGTGCGCCGGGCTTCGGGCCACCCGACGGCCGGGCGGCCGCAGGCGCGGCCGGTGCCTCGGACTTGGCGGGCTTGCCGCCGCCGAACGCCTCACGCAACCGGCGTGCGACGGGCGCCTCCACAGTGGAGGACGCAGATTTGACGAATTCGCCCTGTTCGCTCAGCCGAGCGAGTACTTCCTTGCTGGTCACACCGAGTTCTTTGGCCAACTCGTGTACGCGTGCCTTACCTGCTGCCACTTCTCTCCTCATCGTGAGGCGTCAGCGGTAGTAGGCCGCGCCTCGGTTTAGCTATGACGCATGGTCATCGGGACTTCACGGTGTGCTCATGTTCTTCGCTACCTGTTCTGGTTGCTGTGGTGTTCAGGGCCCATCAGGCCGGTATGGCACTGAAGAACTCTTCGACCGCAGAGGTGTCCGGCGAACCGGTGATGCGCAACGCTCGGGCGAATGCTCGCCGCCGAACTGCCGCGTCGAGGCACTGCTGAACGGGGTGCAACCACGCACCCCGACCCGGCAGGTTACCCGCTGAATCGACCGAGACGGCGCATTTACCGTCCCCGTCGCGTACAGCTGCCACTCGAAGCAAGTCGACGGCCAGCTCTCGTTTCCGGCAGCCGATGCAGGTACGCACCGGGGCTGTCGGAGTCTCGCGCTGGATCACAGTGCAGTCTACCGTCTCGGGGCCCTTGAACTTCAATCGCGGTCGCGGCCCCGACACGCCGCCGGTAACTGCGGGTTCTCGCCTCAGCGGTCGCGGCCACCACCATGGCCTGCCGACCGGCCGCCGGCGTCCGCCTCCCGACCCCCCGCCGGCGCACCCGCACCGTCGGCGTCGCTGCGGATGTCGATACGCCAACCGGTGAGCCGCGCCGCCAGACGCGCGTTCTGGCCCTCCTTGCCGATCGCCAGCGACAGCTGGAAATCGGGCACCACGACCCGCGCCGCGCGCTGCAACTCGTCGATCACCGTCACCGACACGACCTTGGCCGGCGACAGGGCGTTGGCGACGAACTTCGCCGGGTCCTCGTCGTAGTCGATGATGTCGATCTTCTCGCCCGAGAGCTCGCTCATCACGTTGCGCACGCGCTGACCCATCGGTCCGATGCAGGCGCCCTTGGCGTTCAGCCCCGGCACCCGCGACGCGACGGCGATCTTGGACCGGTGTCCGGCCTCACGTGCGACGGCGACGATCTCCACCGACTCGTCGGCGATCTCGGGGACCTCCAGCGAGAAGAGCTTGCGCACCAGGTTCGGGTGGGTCCGCGACAGCGTGATGACGGGTTCGCGGGCGCCGCGGGCCACCCCGACGACGTAGCAGCGCACCCGGTCGCCGTGGACGTAGGTCTCCCCCGGCACCTGCTCGGCGGCCGGGATCACGCCCTCGGAGCCCTTGGCCTCGGTGCCGACCCGGACCACCACGAGGCCGCGGGCGTTGGCCCGGGCGTCGCGCTGGATCACGCCGGCGACGATGTCGCCCTCGCGGGCCGAGAACTCGCCGTAGTTCTTCTCGTTCTCGGCGTCGCGCAGCCGCTGCAGGATGACCTGCCGCGCGGTGGTCGCCGCGATCCGGCCGAATCCCTCTGGGGTGTCGTCCCACTCGTGGATGACGGTCCCGTCGGTGTCGGTCTGACGCGCGATCACCCGCACGATGCCCGACTTGCGGTCGATGTCGATGTACGCGTCGGGCTCGTGCCCTTCGGTGTGGCGGTAGGCAGTCAGCAGCGCCGTCTTGATGGTGTCGACGACGACGTCGACCGTGATTCCCTTGTCCGCCTCGATGGCATGTAGTGCCGCCATGTCGATGTTCATCCCTCGGCCCCCTCTCCGGTCATACCCGCCAGCTCCAGTTCCCGGCGATTGGGTGGTGAAAATTCAACCTGTACAACAGCTTTCGTAATATCCGCGAGCTCGACGGTGGTCACCGACAGCACGCCACGGTTGGCGACGACCAGTTGGATCGCGCTGCCGTCGTGCTCGCCCAGCCGGCCCGTCAGCGACTTGCCGTCGGCCAGGGTCAGCTCGACCTTGCGACCACGGGCGCGGCGGTAGTGCCGCTCCGCGGTCAGCGGACGCTCCACTCCGGGCGAGGTGACCTCCAGCACATAGGGCTCGGAATCGGCGGTCACCTGGTCCAGCAGCTCGGCTGCGACGCGCGACAGGTCGGCGACCGCATCCAGGTCCAGACCCGAGTCACCGTCGGCCACCACGACGATCCGCGGGGGGCGTGCGGCGGCGTCCACCCGCACGTCCTCGATGTCGTATCCGGCGTCCGCGAAAGCACTGCTGAGCAGCTCAAGCACCTGGCCTGTGGTCGGTAACCGACTGGGTAGCAGCGGTTGTTCCGGCGTGTCCCGGGCCACGGCGAGCTCCTCATCTTGAGTTGTGCGGACAGGGCCCCAGAAGGGTGAACCCGGTACCAACGATACGCCAGCAGCGCATGGCCGAATGGCAATCGCGGCTGCGGCGCCGGAGAACATCCAGCCGGACGGTGCCGGGCAGCCGGTATCGGCAATGGCAGGATGTGGCTGTGCCGCACACCGAAACCACCGTCAGCCGACGGCGTGTCCTGCTGGGCACGGCCGCACTGGCGCTGCTCGGCGGCGCAGTGTCGGCTTGCGGATCGGCACCGCAGCGCGATCCCGCCCTGGACATCCTGAACGCCGAGCTCGACCGGGCCCGCAAGGACAGTCAGCTGGCCACTTCCGCCACCACCGGCGTGCCGCCCCAGGTGGCTGCGGCGCTGACGGCTGTCGCGGCACTGCGGGACGCGCATGCCCGGGCACTGGCCGACGAACTCACCCGGATGGGTAGCCCGCCGCCGGCCGCACCGTCGTCCACCACCGAGACGTCGGCGACCCCGGCCGCGACCACCGGCGCCACGCCTCCACCGGCGCCCCCGACACCGCAGGAAGTCGTTGCGGCGCTGGAACAGGCGGCTGACAGCACGGGCCGTGCCGCGGCCGGTCAATCCGGTTACCGCGCCGGGTTGCTGGCCTCGATCGCCGCCGCCTGCACCGCGGCACACACCGTCACGCTCGCCGGGCAGGCGCCATGACCAGCCCGCAACCCACCCCCACTCGGCCCGGCAGCCCCGCCGACGCCGCGCTGTACGACGCGGTCGCGGCCGAGCACGGCACCATCTACGGCTACGGCCTGGTGTCGGCGCACACCACACCGGACGTCAATGATCTGGTCGCCCAGGCCATGGCCCAGCATCGGGCGAACCGCGAAGCCGCCATCACCGCACTGGCTGGACGATCGGTGCCGGCGCCACTGCCCGCCGCGGGTTATCAGCTCCCGATCGATGCCAACAACCCCGGCGACGCGGCCAAGCTGGCCCTGCAGATGGAAGAGGAGACCGCCGTCGCCTGGCGCGCGGTAGCCGAGCAGGCCACCACCACCGAAGACCGGACCCTGGCCGTCAAGGCCCTCACCGACAGCGCGGTGCTGGCCGCACGGTGGCGCGCGGTGCTCGGGGTGACGCCGGCCGTCGTGGCATTCCCCGGCGGCACCGAGTAGTCCACTCACTGCGCCGAGTGGCCAGTTATCGCACGGCTTTTCCGCAGAACGCGTGCAACAACTGGCCGTTCGGCGGTCGGGCTATCCGGCCAGTGCTGCCGTGATCGCGGCCGCGGCGCCGTCTGCCGGAACCTCGGTCTTCTCGCCGGTGTGCCGGTTCCGCAGCTCGACGGTGCCGTCGGCCCAGCCGCGGCCGACCACGACGATCCACGGCACACCCAGCAGCTCGGCGTCCTTGAACTTCACGCCCGGCGAGGCGGTGCGGTCGTCGAACAGCACGTCGAGGCCGAGCCGGTCGAGTTGGCCGGCCAGCTCGGTCGCGCCGGTGCGGGCTTCGGCGTCCTTGTTCGCGATGACCACGTGCACGTCAAAAGGCGCGACGGAACTCGGCCAGCGCAGCCCGAGCTCGTCGTGGTGCTGTTCGGCGATCACCGCGACCATGCGCGACACCCCGATGCCGTAGGAGCCCATGGTCAGCCGCACCGGCTTGCCGTTCTCGCCGAGCACGTCGGCGCTGAACGCGTCGGTGTACTTGCGGCCCAGCTGGAAGACGTGCCCGATCTCGATGCCGCGGGCCGACACCAGCGGCCCGGCACCGTCGGGTGACGGGTCGCCGTCGCGGACGTCGGCGGCCTCGATGGTGCCGTCGGCCACGAAGTCACGGCCCGCGACCATTCCGACGATGTGCTTGTTCGGCGCGTCGGCGCCGGTGATCCACGACGAGCCGTCGACGATCCGCGGGTCGACCAGGAAGCGAATGCCGTTGTCCAACAAGGCTTTCGGACCAACATAGCCCTTCACCAGGAACGGGTTGGCGGCGAAATCGGCGTCATCGAGCAGCGCGTACTCCGCGGGCTCGAGCGCCGCGCCGAGGCGCTTCTCGTCGATCTCGCGGTCACCCGGCACACCGATGCCGAGCAGTTCCCACTCGCCACCCGGCTGACGCACCTTCAGCAGCACGTTCTTCAAGGTGTCGGCGGCGGTGATCTCGCGGCCCAGACCGGCCGTGTTGGCCCAGTCCACCAGGGTGGCGATGGTCGGGGCGTCGGGAGTGTCGTGCACGACGGCCGCGGGCTGGCCGTCGATCGGCAGCGACTCGGGCACCGCGGTGACGACAGCTTCGACGTTGGCCGCGTAGCCGGACTGCACGCAACGCACGAAGGTGTCCTCGCCGACCTCGCTCTCGGCCAGGAACTCCTCGGAGGCACTGCCGCCCATGGCGCCCGACACCGCGGACACGATGACGTACTTGACCGCCAGCCGGTCGAAGATGCGCTGGTAGGCCTCGCGGTGCGCCTCGTAGGCGTCCTTGAGTCCACTGTCGTCGATGTCGAACGAGTACGAGTCCTTCATGATGAACTCGCGGCCGCGCAGGATGCCGGCGCGGGGACGCGCCTCGTCGCGGTACTTGGTCTGGATTTGGTACAGCCGCAGCGGGAAGTCCTTGTACGACGAGTACTCACCCTTGACCGTCAGGGTGAACATCTCCTCGTGGGTGGGTCCCAGCAGGTAGTCGTTCTTGCGGCGGTCCTGCAGACGGAACAGGTTGTCGCCGTACTCGGTCCATCGATCCGTGGTCTCGTAGGGCGCCCGCGGCAGCAGCGCCGGGAACAGAATCTCCTGGGCGCCGATGGCGTTCATCTCACTGCGGACGACGGCCTCGATCTTGCGCAGCACCTTCAGGCCGAGCGGCAGCCAGCTGTACAGGCCGGGCGCGATCGGGCGGACGTAGCCGGCCCGGATCAGCAGCTTGTGGCTCGGCACTTCGGCGTCGGCGGGGTCGTCGCGCAGGGTGCGCAGGAACAGCTCGGACATGCGGGTGATCACGGGAGGCCAGCCTAGTCGCGGCCCTGCCAGGTACAGACACACACCTCATTGCCTTCGGCGTCGGCGAGCACCCAGAAAGCGGGGGCCGCCCCGACACTGAGCAGCACACCGCCCGCGGCCAGCGCCGCCGCGATCCGCGCCGGGGCCTCGTCGTGCGGAACGTCGACGTCGAGATGGATCCGGTTGCGCTGCGGCCGCGGGACGTCCATCTGCTGGAACCACAGGGCCGGGCCGCGACCGGTCGGGTCGACGAGTCCCCCGCTCAGATCCGACGGACCCGCTTCGTCCACATAGCCGGTGACGGCCTGCCAGAACGGGCGGACCGCGGGGATGTCGAGGGCATCGATCGCGATCTCGAGGGCCTGCACCGATACCCCGCCCGGCGTGGTCGTTTCGCCGCGCGCGGCAAGGCACTCCGAGATGCGCCGCGCCAGCGCGATGTCGTGCTCCGTGACGCCCTCGGCCGAGCGCACTCGCAGCACGACGCGGTCGGCACGTACATCGATGGTCAAGTGCCCCTGCGACTCTGAGCCGGTTTCCTCGGCCACCGCCGCCGCCAGCGCCGCGGCAGCTGCCAGGCCGGACGTCAGCACCTCGGCGTACACCGCACCCAGCACCAAACGCCAGCCCAGCGGACTCACCGCATCGGAAATCTCTTGGCGCAGCATCATGATTCGGTCCCCGCGACCACGTCGCACCCCCTGGCAGTCATGCCTCCTGCATAGCACTGCGGTGCCGGGTGCCGGTCAGATTCGCGCGCTGTCGGCGGTCACTCTCAGAGCAGCGCCTGGTTCACCACGCGCTCGTAGGCACTCTTGTCCGCCGCGGTGACCGACGGGCCGAACTGCACCACGATGTTCATCGCCTCGAAGGTGCTCGGCGTGGCGCCGGAGTAGCTCGCGGCGGCGCCCGTGGTGGAGAACACCAGCACCGTGACCGTGTCCGTCTCGATGGCCTCGATGCATCTGATGTCTGGACATTTCTGCTTGGCCACGTCCCGCGGGTTGGGCACGGCCAGGCCCGCCGCGCCCATGTCCTTCACCACTTCCGCAGCGGTGACGGTGTTGAGCATCGGGGCCCCCGACAGCGCACCTGCCTGTGGGCCGGGAGCCGGTGGCCGCTGGCACGCGGTGACCGCAGTGGCGGCCAGCACAGTCGCGATGAGCATCGTCCGAGCGCCAGTAGCCGTCATACGCCATGTGTAGCAGCGGAACCTGGAGCCCCGACCACCGGGCGAGGATGACGACCGGCTAGAGCCTCGGAGCGGCGTGCGGGCCGGCCGCAGTCGTCGGGCCCGGGGTGTCGGGCCTCGCCGGCGTGCCGGGCGCACTCCCAGCCTTCGGCGTCCCGATCTTCCCCGCGACCCACGGCAGCGAATCAGCGAATGACTCGTTGGCGAAGCCCCAGTCGTGCAGTCCGAGGAGTGCCCGAACCTCGGCGTTGATCCCGTGCTGCTGGGCAATCTCGCAGAGAGTGCCCGCGGCGATGTCCTGGCCCTCGGGGTTCGCACGGGCATCACGCGGGACGCCGGGGCCGGGTGCATTGCACGCGGCGGCGGTGCCAGGGATCTCGAACAGGCCGGAGATGCCGTGGTAGCGGCCGTACTGTCGCATCACGGTGCTCGGATCGAACTCAGCCCATTTGGCTGCGTCGCCGCCATACAGCCGCGCGATGGTCTGGTCCTTGGTGCCGATGTTCGGGCTCAGATCGCCGGCGATGTCGACGAACGCGCTGAAAAGGTTGGGATGGCGCGTGGTCAGCTGCACCGCGCAGGTGCCGCCCATCGACCAGCCGACGATGCCCCAGTTCTCAGGCTTGGGGCTGACGCCGAAGTTCGAGATCAGGTAGGGCACCACCTCTTTGGTCAGGTGGACCGACGAGTTGCCGTGGCTGCCGTTGACGCATTCGGTGTCGTTGTTGAACGAACCGGTGGCGTCGGCGAAGACGAACACCGGCGCCTCACCGCCGTGCGCCGCCGCGTAGTTGTCGATCGTCGCCTTGGCGTTGCCCGCCCAGATCCAATCCGCCGGGGTGTTCAGCTGCGAGCCGATCATCATGACCGTCGGCAGCGGCGGAGGCGGATTGCTGGCGAACCACGCGGGCGGCAGGTAGACGAGTTCGGCGCGGTGCGTGAAATTCGATTCTTGCGAGCTGGTCGAGACCGGCACCATCACCCCGCGCGGCGGCCGGATGCCCTTGAGCTGCATGGCCGTCACCGTCCAGCGGTCGACCTCGTCGGGCACCTTGCCGACGGTGAACTTATGCCACGCCACGTACGCCGTCGGGAAGTAGCCGACCCACAGATTCAGCATCAGCAGCGCGCAGACGACGCACAGCGGCACGGCCACCAAGGCCATTCCGCGGCGCCGCCAGTGGGACCCGCGCCAGCCGAGGATGAGGACCGTGGCGGCGAACCCGCCGAGCGCCGTCCAGATCCACAGCCCCACCGGCGCCGGGTCACCGGCGATACCGAGCGAGGTGATGTACCAGTACAGGGCGCCGGCGGACGCGGCGCCGACGGCCAAGGCCACGGGCAGACGCCTGACGCGCCATTGCGGAGACCGTCGCCCGACCGCGCAGCACAGTGCCGCGAAAGTCAGCAGCTGGATGGTGAAAGGCAGCCACCCATGCGTCAGCGACGCATGGGTGACGAACGAAGGCACGCCGAAATTATCCAGGAAGAAACTGCGCGGGCTTAAAGCTCTCCCGCGTCCAGCGCTTCCTTGGTGTCCTGCGCCGCCGCGACTTCGTCGGCGGTGTAGGTGATGAACAGTGCCACCACACCGACGATCACTGCCACCGCGGCGACCCAGAGCAGGCCGTAGGTGTAACCGTGGTCGAGGGCGGTGTGCTGCGCCTCATTCATCTTGGCGACCGGACCGGTGGTCCCGCCCAGGTACAGGGTGCGCGAGGTGATGACGGCCTGGATGATGGCCAGCACCACCGGGCCACCGAGGTTCTGCAGCATCAGCGCGATGGCCGAGAGCGGGCCGATGTCGCTGAGCGCCACGCCGGCGATGGCCGACACGGTCAGCGGCACCACGATCATGCCGATGCCGAAGCCACCGACGGTGATCGGGATGACCAGGTTCGGGAAGTACGGGATGCCGCCGTTGAGGGTGGAGCCGTAGATCATCGCGGCGAGCACCATGACGCCACCGGCGATCACCAGCACTCGCGGCGAGAACATCGCCACCAGCTGCGAGGACAGACCCAGCCCGATGCCGAGGGCGATGACGAACGGGATGAAGCCGATGCCCGCCTTCAGCGCGCTGTAACCCATGATGTCCTGCACGTACAGGCCGATCAGCACGGTCAGCGTGAACATCACGCCACCGGCCAGGAAGACGGCCGCGAAGGTCGCCACGCGGTTGCGGTCCCGGAACAGGTTGAACGGAACAACCGGGTGCTCGGCGGTGCGCTCGACGAACAGGAACGCCAGGAACAGCACGGCAGCCGCGGCACCGGAGCCCAGCGTCAGCGGGGACATCCAGCCCTTCTCCGGGCCCATCGAGAAGCCGAACACCGCCGCGGTGCAGGCCAGGGTCGCCAGGATGGCGCCGGCCGCGTCCAGCTTCATGCGCTCGCGGTTGGTCTCGGTCAGGGTGGTGCGGGCCAGGTAGATCATGATGATGCCGATCGGCACGTTCACCAGGAATGCGTAGCGCCACGAGAAGACGGTGAGGGCACCGCCGACCACGAGTCCCATCACCGAGCCGACGCCGGTCATGGCCGCGAAGATCGCGGTCGCGGCGTTACGGGCCGGGCCCTTCGGGAACGTGGTGGCGACGAGCGCCAGGCCGGTCGGCGACGCGATGGCCGAACCGACACCCTGCAGCAGCCGGGCGGTGACCAGGGTGGTCTCGTCCCAGGCAACGCCGCAGAGGATGGAAGCGATGGTGAAGAGCGCGACACCGACGATGAAGGTGCGCTTGCGGCCGATGGTGTCACCGAGGCGCCCACCGAGCAGCATCAGACCACCGAAGGTCAGCACATACGCGGTGATCACCCAGCTGCGGCCGGCGTCGGAGAGGCCGAGCTCGTCCTGAATCTTAGGAAGGGCAACGATGGCGACAGTGCTGTCCATCGTGGCGAGCAGCTGCATGCCACCGATGGCAATGACTGCGGAAAGGAAGCGGGGCGACGGCAGCCAAGCTGGATACCAGCTCTTTCGCTCGTCCTCGGTTTGTCCCACGTGCATGGAGAGCGGTTCCCGGCGGCTGTTTGCCATGGCGGTTCGCTCAGCGTCGTTGAGAGCCGTCATGAAAAGCTACCTTACAGTAATCTTAAGATTTCTTTAACCCTGCGAACGCCGCGACGTCCCCGATCACGATGATTGCGGGAGGTCGGATGCCCTCCGAACGGATGTCTTCCGGCGCGTCGGCAAGCGTGGTCTGCAGCGTCTGCTGTGCCGCTGTCGTCCCGTGCTGGACCACGAGGACCGGTGTTTCCGCAGGTCGGCCGCCTTGCAGCAGCACCTTGGCGAAAAGTTCGATCCGCTCGACGGCCATCAGCAGCACGATGGTGCCGCGCATCGCGGCCAGTGCGTCCCAATTCACTAACGATTCCGGGTGTCCCGGCGCGACGTGGCCGCTGACCACCACAAATTCGTGCGTCACCGCCCGGTGGGTGACCGGAACGCCGGCCAGGGCCGGAACTGCTATGGCACTGGTCACACCGGGTACGACGGTCACCGGAATGCCCGCATCGGCGCATGCCAGCACCTCTTCATAGCCGCGCGCGAAGACGAACGGGTCGCCGCCTTTGAGCCGGACCACGAACTTGCCTTCCCTGGCCCGGTCGATCAGGACGGCGTTGATGGCGTCCTGGGCCATCGCCCGGCCGTAGGGAATCTTGGCGGCGTCGATCACCTCGACGTGCGGGCCGAGTTCGGCGAGCAGCTCCTGCGGGGCCAGCCGGTCGGCGACCACCACGTCGGCGTGGGCCAACAGCCGGCGGCCGCGGACGGTGATCAGCTCGGGGTCCCCCGGCCCGCCGCCGACCAGCGCCACTCCGCTGTAGCTGTCGGGTTCGGTGGCGTCGCCGATGGCGCCGCGCTGCAGGGCCTCGCGGATGGCGGTGCGCAGCGTCGCCGAGCGCCGGTGCTCGCCGCCGGCGAGCACGCCGACCGTCAGGCCGTCGTACTCGAAGGACGCCGGGGTCACCGCCGAGCCTTCCAGGCCGGCGTCGGCGCGGACGCAGAAGATGTGGCGCCGGTCGGCCTCGTCGGCCACCGCGGCGTTGACGGCCTCGTCGTCGGTCGCAGCGAGCACGTACCAGGCACCGTCGAGGTCGTCGTTCTGGAATTCCCGCGACGTGAGGGTGATGCCGGTGCCGTCGGGGTTGTCGACCAGCGCTTCGACCACCGGGGTGGCGACGGGCGCGACGACGTGCACGTCGGCGCCACTGGAGATCAGCAGCGGCAGGCGGCGCTGGGCGACGCTGCCGGCGCCCACGACCACGACCTTCTTACCGGTGAGGCGCAGGCCGACGAGGTAGGCGTTCTGAGTCACTCGGCGAGTTTAGTTGCCGCGGATACGAACCGACGCACCGAGTGCGGGTGCGCGGCCGGATGGGTGTGCAGGTAGCCGGCGTGCACGCCGCCGCGGACGGCCCCGTCGTGCACGGTGGTCTGTCCGGCGCCCCGGAAAACCCAGGCCGGCGGCTGCTCGGCGGTGAATTCGACTGTGGTGCGGTGAAATTCATGGCCGGTGACGCGTTCCCCAGCGGCGTGCATGCTGGAGTCCACCATCGCGACAGCGTCCCGGTAGCCCAGGGTGAGCCGCTCGGTGAAGCGCGCCGAGCCGGGCAGCACGCCACACATGGGGTGCCCGTCGAGGTCGTCGACCAGGTAGGTCAGCCCGGCGCACTCGGCGTGGACCGGTGCGCCCGCGGCGGCCAGCGCGGCAATCTGTTCCCGGACAACGGCATTGGCGGACAGTTCGGCGGTGAACTGCTCGGGGAAACCGCCGGGGATGACGAGCGCCCGAGTCCCGTCCGGCAGCGGGTCGGTCAGCGGGTCGAAGGCCGCGACCTCGGCACCGGCCATGCCGAGCAGCTCGGCGTGCTCGGCGTACCCGAAGCTGAAGGCCTTGCCGGCGGCCACAGCTACTGTCACAGCCGCGGTGGCGCTCGATGTCGGCTCCAGTTCAGGAACCCATGCCGGCGCCAACGCCCCGATGCCCGCGCACCCGACGATGGCTTCTATATCGACGTGGCGGGCGACGAGCTCGGTCATGACGTCGACGGCCTCGTGCGCCCGGCGGCCGTGCTCGACAGCGGTGACCAGCCCGAGGTGCCGGGACGGAATCTCCAGTCCGCTGTCGCGCGGGATCGCGCCGAACACCGGGACACCCGCCTGCTCACAGGCCTGACGCAGGACCTGTTCATGCCGCGGTGATCCCACCTTGTTGAGGATCACCCCGGCGATCCGCACCGCCCGGTCGAACGTCGAAAAGCCGTGCAGCAGAGCGGCAATGCTCTGGCTCTGGCCGCGCGCGTCGACGACCAGCACCACCGGCGCACCGAGCAGCCCGGCGACGTGGGCCGTCGATCCCGGCGCCGGGGACATCGGCTGATCGGTGATGCGCCCGTCGAACAGGCCCATGACGCCCTCGATGACGGCGATGTCGGCGCCCGCGCTGCCGTGCCGGTAGAGCGGGCCGATCAGGTCGTCACCGACGAGGACCGGGTCCAGGTTGCGGCCAGGCCGGCCGGTGGCCAGCGCGTGGTAACCGGGGTCGATGAAGTCCGGTCCGACCTTGGCTGCGCTGACCCGGTGCCCGCCGCGGCGCAGCGCACCCATCAGGCCGGTGGCCACAGTCGTCTTGCCGCTGCCCGACGCGGGCGCCGCGATCACCACTGCGGGTACGGGAGCGGTCACACCACACTCACCACTCGATGCCGCGCTGGCCCTTGCGGCCGGCGTCCATCGGGTGCTTGACCTTGGTCATCTCGGTCACCAGGTCGGCGGCGTCGAGGAGCTGCGGCGGGGCGTCGCGGCCGGTGATCACCACGTGCTGGGTGCCGGGGCGGGAGGTCAGCGTCGACACCACCTCGTCGATGTTCAACCAGCCCCACTTGAGCGGATAGGTGAACTCGTCGAGGACGTAGAAGTCGTGCTGCTCTGCAGCCAGCCGGCGTGAAATCTCGGCCCAGCCTTCGACGGCCGCGGCGGCGTGGTCCTCATCGGAGCCCTGCCTGCGGGTCCACGACCAGCCCGAGCCCATCTTGTGCCACTGCACTGCTCCCCCGACGCCCTGCTCGTCGTGCAGCCGGCCGAGCGCCTGGAACGCCGCTTCTTCCCCGACCTTCCATTTGGCGCTCTTGACGAACTGGAACACCGCGACGTCGAAGCCCTGGTTCCAGGCGCGCAGCGCCATGCCGAAGGCCGCGGTGGACTTCCCCTTGCCCGGGCCGGTGTGCACCGCCAGGATCGGCGCGTTGCGGCGCGCTTTGGTGGTCAGCCCGTCGTTGGGGACGGCCGACGGTTGTCCTTGTGGCATAGCGTTTCTTCCTGCCGAATTCTCTTACGCCGCGGCTTGCCCGGCCCGGACCACTCGGGCCAGGCTGTCGGCGCGCAACTGCTCCAGTTGCACGGCGGGCGCACCCAGTTGACCGGCCAGCTGCTGCGCCAATCCCAGTCGAATATAAGAGGTTTCGCAATCGACGACCACGGCGGCCGCCCCCTCCGCGACCAGGAGTCCGGCAGCGGTCCGGGTCCGGCCCAGCGGATCGGGTCCGCCCGTCGCCCGGCCGTCGGTCAGCACAACCACCAACGGCCGACGGGCACGGTCGCGGGTCTTCTCCCGCAACACCACGTCGCGTGCGGCCAGCAGTCCTTGGGCCAGTGGGGTTTTCCCGCCGGTGTCGAAACGGGCCAGGCGCCGGCTGGCGATGTGCACCGACGAGGTCGGCGGCAGCAGCAGCGCCGCCTCGGCCCCCCGGAAGGTGACGACGGCGACCTTGTCGCGGCGTTGATAGGCGTCACGCAGCAGCGACAGCGTCGCCCCGCTGACCGCTGACATGCGGTCCCGCGCCGCCATCGAGCCTGAGGCGTCGACGACGAAGATCACCAGATTGCCTTCGCGCCCTTCGCGAATCGCGTGCCGGACGTCGGTCGGCGCCACCTGCAGGCGGCCCGGCTGCGGACGACGGTCCGCCGCGGCCAGCAGGGTGCCGAAGACGTGGACACCGTGCCCGGCCTGGGCATCGTCGGTGGCCGAGATCGGGGTGCCCGTGCGGTTGCGGGCCCGGGACCGACGGCCCGGGGCGCCCTCCCCGACGCCGGGCACGACGAGCGCCCGGGTCCGGAACGTCGCCGACGGTGGGGCGCTGGGCCGCGACGCGCTGCCGGGTCCGGCCGAGTTTCCTTGCGGTGCGGCCTCTTCCGAGCCCTCCGCGGAGACCCCGCCACCCGGCGGATCGGGATCGGGATCGGGTTCGGTCTGCGCCTGCGCATCGGCCTGGGCCATCGCGTCGTCGAGCTGCTGCGGGTCCAGGCCCGGGTCGTCGAACGGATCGCGCCGGCGCCGGTGCGGCAGCGCGAGTTCGGCCGCGACCCGAATGTCTTCCTCGGTCACCTCGGCGGCACCGCGCCACGCGGCATGTGCGACGGCCGTGCGGGCCACCACCAGATCGGCGCGCATGCCGTCGACGTCGAACGCCGCACACAAGGCCGCGATCCGGCGCAACTCGTTGTCAGGCAACAACACTGCGGCCACCGCGGCGCGGGCCTTGGCGATCCGGCCGGCCAGCTCGACATCGTCGGCGGCGTACCGCTCGCTGAACCCGGCAGGGTCCGCTTCATAGGACATCCGGCGTCGGATCACCTCGACCCGGACGTCGACGTCCCGGGAGGCGTAGACGTCAACGGTCAACCCGAACCGGTCGAGCAACTGCGGACGCAGCTCGCCCTCTTCCGGATTCATGGTGCCCACCAACATGAATCGAGCCTCGTGCGAATGCGAAACACCGTCGCGCTCGATGTGGACCCGGCCCATGGCGGCGGCATCGAGCAGCACGTCGACCAGGTGGTCGTGCAGCAGGTTCACCTCATCGACGTAGAGAACGCCGCCGTGCGCGCGGGCCAGCAGGCCCGGCGAGAAGGCATGTTCGCCGTCGCGCAACACCTTCTGCAGATCGATCGAGCCGACCACGCGGTCCTCGGTCGCACCGATCGGCAACTCCACCAGGCGTGCATCGGCATCCACGGCCGCCAGCACCTCGGCGAGACCGCGCACCGCCGTCGATTTGGCCGTGCCCTTCTCGCCGCGGATCAGCACACCGCCGATGTCGGGGCGCACGGCGCACAACACCAGCGCGAGCCGCAGCCGGTCCTGCCCGACGAGGGCACTGAACGGGTACGGCGCCGTCACGGCACTCACCGACTCTCCGATCCGTGCCGGACCATCGGCACATGGGGAATACCGTCTTCGAGGAATTCCTCACCGTCGCGGACGAATCCGAGCCGGGTGTACATCTCCTCGAGATAGGTCTGGGCGTCGATTCGGCAGGGGTAGCTGCCGACCTCGGCGAGGGCCGCCTGCATCAGCCGGGTGGTGTGCCCCTGGCCGCGGGCGGTCCGTTTGGTGCACACCCGGCCGATCCGGAACACCTTCTCCCCGCCGGGATGCTCTTCCATCAGGCGCAGTGTCGAAATGACCTGCCCGTCAGGGCTTTCCAGCCAGAAGTGCCGGGTCTCGGCCAGCAGGTCGCGGCCGTCGAGTTCGGGGTACGGACAGGCCTGCTCCACCACGAAGACCTCGACCCGCAACTTCAGTAGCTCGTAAAGCGTTGCGGCATCGAGATCCTTGGCCCAGCTGCGCCTCGGCGCGACGCTCACGCGACCACCTGCGGATCAGGCCGGCTGGTCGAGTTTGAGTGCCTTGGTTCCCCAGTCCCACACCTCGCGGTACAACTTGGGTTCACCGGACAGGTCGACGCCCAACGAGGGCACCATCTCCTTGAGCTTGGGCAGCCAGGCCTGGTAGCGGTCACCGAAGCAACGCTCCAGCACCTCGATCATGGCCGGCACCGCGGTGGAGGCACCCGGCGACGCACCGAGCAGACCGGCGATGCGGCCGTCCTCCGCGGTCAGGACCGTGGTGCCGAACTCCAGCACGCCACCGATGCCCTTACGGCGGATCACCTGCACGCGCTGGCCCGCGACGTCCAGCTCCCAGTCGGAATCGACTGCGCTGGGGGCGAATTCACGCAGCGAATCCACCCGCTCGCCCTCGCTGAGGGCCAGCTGCTCGAGCAGATACTTCACCAGGCCCAGTTCGGTGACGCCGACGCCGAGCATCGACGCGAGGTTGTTGGGCTTGACCGACAGCGGCAGATCGGTAATCGAGCCCTGCTTGAGGAACTTCGGCGACCAGCCGGCGAACGGACCGAACAGCAGCCAGGACTGGCCGTTGATGATGCGAGTGTCCAAGTGCGGCACCGACATCGGCGGGGCACCGACCGACGCCTGGCCGTACACCTTGGCCTGGTGCGCCACCGTCAGGTCCTGGTTGTCGGTACGCAGGAAGGCGCCGCCGACCGGGAACCCGCCGAAGCCCTTGGCCTCCGGGATGCCGGCCTTCTGCAGCAGGTGCAGCGCGCCGCCACCGGCGCCGAGGAACACGAACTTGGCGTTGATCTTCTGCCGGTCGCCGCTGCGCCGGTTGACCACGTTGAGCTTCCAGCTGCCGTCGGACTGCTTGCTGAGGTTGGTCACCTCGTGCCCGAACATCGTGGTCATGCCCCGCTGTGCGGCGAACCCGATGAGCTGCTTGGACAGCGAACCGAAGTCGACGTCGGTGCCGTCGGTGGTCCAGTTCAGTGCGACCGGCTCGGCGAAGTCGCGCTGCTCGGCCATGAACGGCAGACGACGGGCGAACTCGTCCTTGTCGTCGATGTACTCCATGGTCGAGAACAGCGGGTTGGCGACCAGCGCCTCGCGACGCTGGCGCAGGTAGTCGAGGCTGTCGGCGCCGTGCACGAAGCTGACGTGCGGGATGGGGTTCAGGAAGCTCTTGACGTCCGGCAGCACACCGTTCTCGACGGCGTACGCCCAGAACTGCCGGGTCACCTGGAACTGCTCGTTGACGTGGACGGCCTTGGTGATGTCGATGGTGCCGTCGGCGTTCTGCGGCGTGTAGTTGAGCTCACACAGCGCCGAGTGGCCGGTGCCGGCGTTGTTCCACGGGTCGCTGCTCTCGGCGGCGGCGCCGTCGAGGCGCTCGATCATGGTGATGGACCACTCCGGCTCCAGCAGCCGGATCAGGGCACCGAGGGTGGCGCTCATGATTCCCGCGCCCACGAGGACGACGTCGGTCTGTGTGCTCCCAGCTACGTTTGCATTCGACACGTGATCGCTCGTCCTTCGCACTCGGGTTACCCGCCGGTATTAGCGGATGCTCGGTGCTCAAGGTTATCGCGACCGAGTTCGCCGCTGACGCGGTATCTCCTCCCATCGACCATGATGTTGGTCGCAGTTAGGGTTGAGCATGTGACGCCGCAGGAGCCACAGGGACAACCCGAGTGGCAGCTGGACGTGCTGCCCGGGTACTGGCAGCAGACCATCGCACTGGGTCCCGACCCCGACGGAGAGGGTGACCTGGTCGCCACCGTCGTGCGGCGCGGGCAACCCGGGCGGATCGCGCACGCGGTCTTGGTCATTCATGGCTATACCGACTACTTCTTCCACACTGAGCTCGCCGACCATTTCGCTGCCCGCGGAATCGCGTTCTACGCGATAGACCTGCACAAATGTGGACGGTCGCGGCGCCCCGGGCAGACCCCGCACTTCACCACGCACCTCGCGTCGTACTACGACGAGCTGCGGCGGGCGCTGCAGCTGATCGCCGCGGACACCGGCGGTGCCCGAGTGTGCCTGTACGGCCACTCCGCGGGCGGGTTGATCGCGACGTTGTTCGCCGATCAGCTACGCCGTGACGGCACGTTGCCGACCCACCACGTCACCGGTCTGATCCTCAACAGCCCGTTCTTCGATCTGCACGGGCCGGCGGCGCTGCGCTCGGCGGCGGTGTCGGCTGCACTGACGGCGATGGCCCGGTTCCGGAAGCTCGCGGTGATCCGCCAGCCGACCGAGGGCGGCTACGGCACGAGCCTGCACCGCGATCACGGCGGGGAATTCGACTACAACCTGGACTGGAAACCGTTGGGCGGCTTCCCGGTCACCATCGGCTGGATCAACGCCATCCGCCGGGGGCAGCTGCGGCTGCATCGCGGGCTCGACGTCGGGGTGCCGAACCTGATCCTGCGGTCCGACCACACGGTGGCCGAGACCACCACCGCCACCGGGATGGACCGCGGTGACGCGGTGCTCGACGTCGAGCAGATCGCCCGGTGGGCCGGCTGCGTCGGCAACCGCAGCACCATCGTCCCGGTCACCGACGCCAAACACGATGTGTTCCTGTCGCTGCCGGCGCCGCGCGCCGCCGCGTTCGACGAGCTGAACCACTGGCTGGACGGGTACCTCACCCGGTCGGGCTCCCCCACCACGCATCATGAACAGGCCTGACGTCATGCAGCATTACGACCTGACCATCATCGGAACCGGCTCCGGCAACAGCGTTCTCGACGAGCGGTACGACGACCTGAAAGTCGCGATCTGCGAGCAGGGCACGTTCGGCGGCACCTGCCTGAACGTCGGCTGCATCCCCACCAAGATGTTCGTCTACGCCGCCGACGTGGCCCAGACCATCCGGCACAGCGCCACCTACGGCGTCGACTCCCACATCGACGGCGTGCGTTGGCCGGACATCGTCAAGCGCGTCTTCGGCAGGATCGATCCGATCGCGTCGGGCGGCGAGGACTATCGCCGCAGCCTGCCGAACATCACGGTGTACGGCAGCCACACCCGCTTCGGGCCCACGCTGCCCGACGGCCGCTACACGCTGCGGACCGCCGCTGGCGACGAGTTCACCTCCGACCGGGTGGTCATCGCCGCGGGTTCGCGCAGTTCGGTTCCTCCGGCGATCGCCGACTCCGGCGCCCCGTACTTCACCAGCGACGACATCATGCGAATCCCGTCGCTGCCCGAACATCTCGTGATCATCGGCGGCGGCTTCATCTCCGTGGAGTTCGCGCACGTGTTCTCGGCGCTCGGGTCGAAAGTGACCATCGTGCTGCGCGGCGACCGGCTGCTCAAGCGCTGCGACGAGGAGATCTGCCGGCGCTTCGGCGCCGTCGTCGCGAAGAAATGGGACGTGCGCACCCATGAGAACGTGGTCGGCGCCCGCCAGGACGGCGACGTCGTCGTGCTGGAGTTCGACGACGGTGAGACCCTGACGGCCGATGCCCTGTTGGTCGCGACGGGCCGGGTGCCGAACGGCGACCTGCTCGATGTGCAGCTGGCCGGCGTAGAGCTGGACGACGACGGCTACGTCGTGGTCGACGAATACCAACGCACCACGGCGCGTGGGATTTTCGCCCTCGGTGACGTGTCGTCGCACCATCAGCTCAAGCACGTGGCCAACCATGAGGCCCGCATCGTGAAAGAGAATCTGCGGCACGACTGGGACGGCGAGCTGGTCGCCAGCGACCACCGGTTCGTGCCCGCCGCGGTGTTCACCGATCCCCAGGTCGCGATGGTCGGCCTGAACGAAGCCGAGGCGCGGGCAGCCGGTTTCGATGTTGTGGTCAAGCTGCAGGATTACGGCGACACGGCCTACGGCTGGGCCATGGAAGACACCACCGGCGTGGTCAAACTCATCGGCGAGCGCGGCACCGGCAAGATTCTGGGCGCAACCCTCATGGGCTATCAGGCCTCGTCGCTGATTCAGCCGCTGATCCAGGCCATGTCGTTCGGGCAGACCGCGCAGGACGTGGCCCGCGGCCAGTACTGGATTCATCCGGCGCTGTCCGAGGTGATCGAAAACGCGCTGCTGGGGCTGGTTTAGCCGTCTGCTGGGCTGAGCCGGGCCGTCCACTTCTCCTCGATGCGGCCCCACCGCCACACCAGCAGCGCCACCAACCAGGTGACGACGAACAGTCCGACGATCGCGAATCCGACGGTGTTCAGGTCGATTCCGCCGATCCAGTCCCAGACGCCACCGGACCAACCGAACTCCTCGGCCAGCAAGCCGAGCAGCTCGATGGTCCCGATCACCAGGGC
This sequence comes from Mycolicibacterium sp. P4_G11, assembly GCF_056555145.1. Taxonomy (NCBI): domain Bacteria; kingdom Bacillati; phylum Actinomycetota; class Actinomycetes; order Mycobacteriales; family Mycobacteriaceae; genus Mycobacterium; species Mycolicibacterium sp. P4_G11. The sequence goes on along the minus strand of NZ_JBFUJW010000001.1, from coordinate 471,541 downwards.
CACCATGACCGACAGTCCGGTGATGGTGATGTTGTAGTACACCTTGCGCACCGGCCGGGCCAGCGCCCAGCCGTACGCGACGTTCATGAACGCGCCGTCGATGGTGTCCAGCAGGCTCATCCCGGCCGCGAAGAGCACCGGCAGACAAAGGATTGCGTACCACGGCAATCCGGCCGAGGCGCCGGTCCCGGCCAGCACCAGCAGCGCCACCTCGGTCGCGGTGTCGAAACCGAGGCCGAACAGCGCGCCGAGCGGATACATCTGCCAGGACTTGCTGATGGCACGGGTGAACCGGCGCAGGATGCGGTTCATGAAGCCGCGATTGTTGAGTTGATGTTCGAGTGCGGCCTCGTCGTACTCGCCGCGGCGCATCCGCATGAACACCTGCAGGATGCCGACCAGCACAACGACATTGATGGCGGCGATCAGGTACAGGAAGAAGCCCGAGACGCCGGCACCGATCAGCCCGGTGTACCGGTGCAGCATCGACGAATCGTCCTGCAGCGGGCCGACGAGCGACGTGATGCCCAGCGACAGCAGCAGAGCCAGGCCGAACACGATGGTCGAATGCCCAAGGGAGAAGAAGAATCCCACGCTGAGCGGCCGGTTGCTGCCGCGCCCGTGCCCGGCGACGGCGCTGTCGGCCATGAGCTTTCGGGTGGTGTTGTCGATGGCGGCGATGTGGTCGGCGTCGAACGCGTGCCGCAATCCCAGGGTGTAGGCGGTGAGGCCGATCCCGATGCCGAGCGCCGTCCCGCCGACGGTGTGATGCTCCGGCACGACGACCAGGATCAGGGTGCCCCAGCCGATGACGTGCAATGCGGCGATGACGCCGAACATCGCCGCCAGTCGCCCCCAATCCTGACCGGTCAACGAAAGCCGCATGCGGTTCAGTCTCCCTCAGCTGAGCAGTTCGCGAATGTCGGAGGCGGTGATGGCGGTGCCGAACATGTCGCCGTCGTCGATAACCGCCGCGAACAGGGCGCGTTTGCGCTCCTGCAGCGCGATCACTTTCTCCTCGATGGTGTTCTCGGACACCAGCCGATAGACGTTCACCGGGCGCTGCTGGCCGATGCGGTGCGCGCGGTCGACGGCCTGCGCTTCGGCCGCCGGGCTCCACCACGGGTCGCACAGGAAGCAGTAGTCGGCGGCGGTGAGGTTCAGCCCGAAGCCACCGGCCTTGAGGCTGATCAGGAAGACGTTCGTCCGGCCTGAGCTGAAGTCGTCGATGGCCTCCGCCCGCCTGCGCGCGTCCACCGACCCGTCCAGGTAGCTGTACGGGATGCCGGCGGCGTCCAGACGGTCGCGCAGCATCGCCAGAAATCCGGTGAACTGACTGAACACCAGCGCACTGTGGTCCTCGGCGACCAACTGGTCCAGTTGTTCGATGAGGAACTCGACCTTGGTGGAACCGGCCTCCATCGCGTCGGGGTCGACCAAACCGGGGTGCAGGCTGAGCTGGCGCAGCAGGGTGAGCGACCGGAAGATCTGGAAGCGGTTCTTCTCCCACTCCCCCAGCAGCCCGAGCACCTTCTGCCGCTCCCGCGCCAGCCGGGTGTCATAGATCTTCCGGTGCTTGGCCGACAGTTCGATGGCCAGCACCTGTTCCTGCTTGGGCGGCAGCTCCTTGACCACCTGATCCTTGGTGCGGCGCAACAACACTGGCTTGATCCGCTGCCGCAGTACCGCCAGGCGTCCCGGTTCGCCGTCGGACTCGATGGGCTTGCGGAAGTAGCGTTCGAAAATCTTGGGGCTGGGGAACAGCCCGGGCACCGTGATCGACAGCAGCGACCACAGTTCCATCAGATTGTTTTCCATCGGGGTGCCGGTGATGGCCAGCTTGAACGGCACATCGAGGCGACGCGCGCACTGGTGCGTCTTGCTGTGATGATTCTTGACGAATTGCGCCTCATCGAGAATCAATCCGGCCCAGGCGATTTCCCGATATCGGTCGTTGTCGATACGCAGCAGCGTGTAGGTCGTGACGACGATGTCGGCCGCGGCGACCTGCTCGGCGATGGGCACCGCACCGCGGGCCTCGGTGCTCGACACCACGACGGTGGTGAGGCCGGGCGCGAACTTCGCGCATTCGGCGGCCCAGTTGCCGGCCACACTGGTCGGCGCCACCACCAGGAACTTGCCCGCGCCCTGCTCCACCGCGCGGCTGATCAGAGCCAGGGTCTGGACCGTCTTGCCCAGACCCATGTCGTCACCCAGCACACCGCCGATCCCGTTGTCCCACAGGAACGCCAGCCAATTGAGCCCGTCGCGCTGGTAGTCGCGCAGCTCGGCCCGCAGTCCGGCAGGCGTGGGTACCGGAACGGGAGGCTGCGCCGCAGCCAGCCGGGCCATGTTGTCCCGCCACTGCGCGAGTTCACGGTCGACGACGCCGAGGCCCAACAGCTCGTCCCACAACGTCGCGTTCATGGACGACGCGTTCACCCGGTCGCCGTCGAGCTCCCCCAGCGCCTGGGCTTCTTCGATCAGGGCCCGCAGTTTCAGCAGTTCGGGGGTGTCGAGCCGGAAGTACACCCCGTTCGACAACAGCATGTGTGTTGCGCCCGACGCCAATTCGGCGATGACGGCAGACAGCGCCACCGGGTAGCCGTCGACATCGATGGCGATGTGCAGGTCGAACCAGTCCTGCGCCGGCGCCTCGTCGGAGGACGCGGTACCGAACCCCAGTTGCGCTCCGGCAACCGAGCGGCGGAACGTCGCGACCCGCTCGTCGATTTCGATGATCAGCTGTTCGTAATCGGCGAGCTGCGGCAGCACCTCGTGGCACAGCACCGCGATCTGGGTCAGGGACAGCCGGCGCGACAGCAGCAGCGAGGCCAGCGGGTCGTCCGCTGCGGACAGTCCGGACACCGCTTCCAGCGCCGGCGCGACCGCCCGCCACATCGCATCCTCGGCAGCGGTGTCCCGGATACCGCTCGTGCGTGTGACGCCCACGGCGTCGAACTCCTGACGCTGCCCGTTGACCTCGTACCGGGTCCGCCACTTCACGAGGCCATCGATCTCATCGGCCGTGATGGTCAGTACCGGGATCGGCCCCACGACGTCCGGCTCCGCGAACAGTCCCTCCACCATGTCGACGGCGACGGTCCGACGCAGCCGCGGCAACATGTCCACCGCGAAGTCGGACAGCGCCTCGGGCGGAATCTGCACTTTCTCGTCGTTCGCGATCAGCTTGAGCAGCGTGGGACCGGGCACCGGCGCGAAGGCCCCGAGATGCAGGATGCCGTCCACCAGTTGATGGATGCCATGCGGTGTGGGTGTGCCCACCAGCCCGACACCGTCGGGCGCCCGCGGTTCGCCGTCGACGACGAGCACCGCCGACATCTGGGCGCCACCGGTGTCGGAGACGGTGAAGTCCAGCCGCAACTGCACGTCCTTGGCGATCTGCACGGCCCTGATCCCGGCGCCGGGCAGCAAGGTGAGGCCCGCCGCCACCGCCAGGTCCAGGTCACCCCAAAAGCTCTGACCCACACCGGAAAGCACCAATTGGTCACTGCTGTAGGGGTAGTAGCCGGGCACGCCGAGGACGAGCGCTCGCAGCGCGCTGTACTGCCCTCGGTCGAACTCGCCCGGGTCAGCCGCATCGAACAGGCGCCGCCAGGTGATCCCGGTCTTGATCCAATTGCCGCGCTTGCCGACCGTCAACGGCCGCAGCGTCGCGATGGGCGTCGTGTGGTACCGACCGGCCGGCAGCATCCCGAACTCCAGGGCCAACGGATTGCCGGTGGTGTCGGTATCGGTGTCGGTCATCTCGTCCAGCAGCGAACCCAGCACCACTTGCCAGCGTTGCGGGGCCGCCCGGTCGGGTGCGCGCGGAATCGCCGCCAGCAACAGGGCAACGGCATGCTTGCAGTAGCGCCCCACCGGGCAGGTGCAGACCGCGTACTCGATCTCCAGGCTGGTGCGGGCACCGGACAGCGCCACTTCGACCTCGTAGTACTCGGATGTCGAGCCCAAGCAGGAGCCGGTGAGCGTCCCGTCGAGGGGGGCGTACCTGGCCGTGACGACGCGCCCCTGGTTCGCATAGGTCTCGCCGCGGGCCAGCGTCTGTGCGTTGAACGCACGAAGCAACTCGTGTGGCGCGAGCGCTAGCCCGGCTGTCGAGTCCGTGCCGTCCATCTCGTCACGATAACGGCCAGGACCGACAGGGGCCTCTCCCGTCGTTTCGCTCGCCCCGAGCGGCCCTTCACCAGGTGCTGCTGCGCAGCACGATCTCGTTGGCCACCTGCGCCGTGAACTCGTCGGCGCTGCGTCGGCCCACCAGCTCGGACAGCCGGAATTCGCCGTAGATGAAGCGCTGTCCGGCCTGTGCCCGCGCCCGCGCATCGGCACTGGTGACCACGACGGTGGTGTTGATCTCCACCGGCGGGCACACGTCGCCCGTCTCCTCGGTGGCTCGCGGATGGCTGCCGTCGATCGCGACCAGGGCGGTGAACCGGTCCAGTCGGGTGGCTGCCAGCCGCCAGGCCAGCTCGCCCGCGCCGCCGGCGGCGAACAGCAGGGCCCACTTCACCCCGAGCGTATCCAGAATGCCGACAACCGAATTCACGGTGAGCCGGTCGTCGGCCTCGATCACCACGGTGCGCAGTGACGCGGTGTGCAACAACTCGCAAAGGGCTCCGTGGCCGGCCGTTGCCTGCTTCGTGACGAGCATGACGACGGTCGTGGCGTTGTCGGGGCCGGACACGTCGACGGTGGCGCCGAAGCCGTCGACGGTCGGGATGATTGGCATGACGCCACCGTAGCGAACGCGGCGGGACCGCAGGTACCGATATTCAGCAGCCGCCTCCGCCACAGCCCCCGCCACCGCCGCAACCTCCACCACCACCGCAGCCGCTGGAGCCACCGCCATCCGAACATCCGGACCCACCGGCGCCCCAGCCGCCGTCACCGGAGCCGGCGTAGCCGTAGCCCGCGCCACCGGCCATCCCCGCTCGACGCCGCGTGCCCGCGCGACGGGCGGGCTGTCGCCGGCCCATCAGGATGGCCATTCCGACGATGATCCCCACGACCCCGAAGCACACGAGCATCGGAATCCAGGACGATTGCTCGCCGGCGTTGGCCGCCAATCCGGTCGCGTTGACCGCGAGTACAGCGTTCATGATCTGCTCCGTTCTCTCGTCTCTCTCGTCGCTCAGGCCGTCGGCCGCGAGGTCAGGTCCCGGTACGCCCGGCCGACCGTCGGCGCTGTCCCGTGCCGGTGCTGCCCGTCCTGGCACTGCGTGTGCGCCATCACGGCGACGTCGCAGGAATGGCCGGTCGCCACGGAGTCCGACGCAGGCATGAATTCAGTTGCGCTCCAGGAAGACCCGAGAGGGCCGAGAGCGACCACGGCGGCTGCCATAACGGAGACCGTCGCCCGGGTGAAATGGGTGTTCGGGTACATCGTGACCTCCTCAGTTGTGTTGATGAGCACATGTTTCCCTGCACCGAGCGGACGGGAATAGGGCTCGGCCCGCGCCGGGTCTTTCCTCGCACGATCCTCAGATTCATGGCGAAATCGGCAGTTCCCGGACATGGCCACCTACCATCAGGCGCATGCGCGTGCTGCTCGTCGAGGACGACCAGGGTGTCGCGGCTGCGCTCGTCGAGCTGCTGGAACAGACCGGGCTCACCGTCACGCACACCGCGCGCGGCGACGACGCCCTCAATCGCGTCAAGGGCTGTGACCTGGTGTTACTGGATCTGGGCCTGCCCGACATGGACGGGCTGGACGTGCTGCGCACGTTGCGCCGGGCTTCGACGGCGCCGGTGATCATCATGACGGCCCGCGACAGCGACGGCGCGGTGGTGCTGGGGCTGCGCGCCGGGGCCGACGACTACCTGGTCAAGCCGGTGCGCAAGGCGGTGCTCCTGGCGCGGATCGAGGCCGTCATGCGGCGGGTACAGCGCGGCGCCGGTCCGGTCGCCCACCCGTCCGTCGTTGCCGGGCCGGTGACGATCGACCGCGACCGCCACGAGGTCACCGTCGGGGGCCAGGTGCAGCCGCTGACCAAGACCGAGTACCAGATTCTGGCCACGCTGGCCGCCCGCCAGGGCGAGGCGGTCAGCCGCGAAGAGGTCATGCTCGAGTGCTGGGGCACCGCGGTGGTGGGCCGGTCGCGGTCGCTGGATTTCTTCGTCGGCCAGATTCGGGCCAAGTTGACCGGGATACCGCTGCACACCGTGCGCGGTTTCGGGTACCGGTTGGACCGCTGACGTGGGGCTGCGGGTTCGTGCGCTGCTGATGACGCTGCTGCTCATCGCGACGGCGGCGTTGGCGATCCCGCTGGCGCTGAGCCTGGCCGATCACCGCACCAACGTCCTGCACACCGAACGCGAGCGGCAACTGGCGACGCTGGCCGACATCGCCGCCACCGCGGACGCACCCGACACGGAGCTGGTGGACCGCTACCACCAGGTGTACGGCGAAGGCGCGTTGATCGTCGATGCGGACGGCCGCACGATGGCTGCCAGCGGGCTGACCGCCACTGATCCGGGGGTGACGACTGCCGCCGAGCGCGCGCTGTCCGACGCGCCCGACGCGCCCCGGGCGCGGATCATGCCGTGGGACCGGCGGTCGATGTTGGAAGCCAAGGGAATTCGGCGCAACGGTGAGCTGGTCGGCGCCGTGGTGCTGAACGTCGACCCGACCGTGGCCGCGCGCGACATCACCACCGACTGGTTGTGGATCGCGGCGGGCTGCATCGTGCTGCTCGGGCTGGCGGCCGTCGCCGCCCAGAGCCTGACCCGGTGGGTGCTGCGGCCGCTGGTCGGGCTCGAGCGCGCCGTCGAGGACATGGCCGGCGGCATCGCCGGCCAACCGGCTCAGGTGTCGGGACCGCCGGAGCTGCGCCGGTTCACGTCGGCGTTCAACGCGATGGCGCAGGCGGTGCACGCCTCCCTCGATCACCAACGCCGACTCATCGCCGACGCCTCCCACCAGTTGCGCAACCCGCTGGCCGCCATCCGCCTGCGCGCCGACACCCTCGAAGACCACGTCGCCGAATCCGGACGACCGACCTACGATTCGCTGTCGGCCGAGCTGGACCGTCTCGAGAATCTGCTGGCGCAGTTGCTCCGGCTGGCGCGCGCCGAGCAGGCCAGCCACAGCCACAAGTCCGGTCTGGTTGCGGCAGTTCATGATTCGACGGATCTGGACAGCGTCGCCGAGCAGCGACTGGACTTCTGGCAGGCCACCGCCGACCGCAATGATCAGCGGCTGCGCTTCGACCCGGCCCACCCGCATCTGGCGGTGCAGATGCCGCGCCACGATGTCGAACAACTGCTGGACATCGCACTGGACAACGCGCTGCGCTACTCCGGTACCGGCACCACCGTCACGGTGTCGACGGTCCCCACCGACAGCGGCATCGATCTCACCGTCAGCGACGACGGCCCGGGCCTGCCCGCCGACACCATCGCCAACGCCGCCACCCGGTTCTGGCGCGGGCACACCGACAGCCAGGGCACCGGATTGGGACTGGCCATCGCCACCGAGATCGCCGCCGCACACGGCGGACTGGCGTCGGTCACCCGGTCCCCCGACGGCGGCCTCGCGGTCCACTATCACCTGCCGGCGAGCGCATCATGATGCTGACCCGACGCGCATTCCTCGCCTCCGCGGCAGCGACCGTCGCGGCGGGCTGCCTGCCGAACAGCACGCAGGGCACCATCCGGCTGGCCGCGGGCGACCGGGGCGGACTGTATCTGGCGGTCAGCGAGTTGTTCGCCCAGCGCCTGCGGGTCCGCTATCCCGGCATCACGGTCACGGTGCAGTCCACCGCGGGCAGCGTCGACAACATCAATCGACTGAGGTCGGGCGAGGCCGATATGGGACTGGCCCAGGCCGACGTCGTCGAGCAATATCTGCGAGCCGAACCCCCCGCCGGCGCGCCGCTCGCGGTGGCCAGAGTCTACGAGAACTACGTGCAGCTGGTCGTGCCCGCAGACAGCCACGTTCGCCAGCTGAACGACCTTGCGGGACTGCGGGTTTCAACAGGACCGTCGGGTTCCGGTGTCGCGGTCGTGACCAAGGTGCTGTTCGACGCGGCGAAGTTGACCGACCGGATCCTCCGGGTCGATCTGCGACTGGGCGACGCCATCGCCGCACTGCGCAACCACAGCATCGACGCCATGGTCTGGTCGGGTGGGATACCCACGCCGGCCCTCGCCGAACTCAATGCCACGCTGCCGTTGCGCATCATCGACCTGACGCCGTGGGTCACCGCGATGTCGGAAATGGCGTCCTACCCGTATCTGCTGCAGCGCGCGCCCGCCGGCGCGTATGTGCCGGCCGATGTCAACACCATCGGCACGCCCGACCTGCTGCTGTGCCGACCCGACCTGCCGAACTCGTTGGCGGCCGCCGCAGTCGACGTATTGGCAACGGATGCAACGCAGCTCATGCCACCCGAAGTGCGTGGCCTGCAGTACCTGCAACCGCCGTCGATGGTCCAGACCGGCCGAATCCCGCTGCACCCCGGCGCGATCGAGGAATATCGCGTCCTGCACGGCTGAGCGCGCACCGCTGCGTCGTCGAATCGACCGCACCAGTTGGCCAGCGCGAACCCCGGAGGCAACCTATTGTTCTTCAGCATCCGGGGCGCCTAAGGAGGCCGCAGTGCCAGAAGGACACGAAGCACTTACCGAAGACGAGCTGCTACTCGCCAAGCTCGGCTACAGCCAGGAGCTGCAGCGCTCCTGGTCCGGTTTCAGCAATTTCGCCATCTCGTTCTCCATCATCTCCATCCTGTCGGGATGCTTCACCTCGTTCGGCCTGGGCTGGAACAACGGCGGACCCGCCGCCATCGCCTGGGGCTGGCCGATCGTTGCGACTTTCATCCTCGTCATCGGCCTCTGTATGTCCGAACTGGTGTCGGCCTTCCCGACCTCCGGCGGAATCTATTGGTGGGCAGCAAAACTCGGCGGAGCGAAGGCCGGCTTCTATGCGGGCTGGCTCAACCTGATCGGCCTGGTGGCCATCCTGGCATCCGTGGCCTACGGCTGCGCGACATTCATCGACCTCACCTTGGGCACCCTCAGCGCCGACTGGTTGGCCGGGTACAGCCTCACGCGGACGTTCGTCATCTTCGTGGGCATCCTGGGCATCTCGGCGCTGATCAACATCTTCTCCAGCCACCTGCTGGCGATCATCAACAACGTCTCGGTGTGGTGGCATGTCTTCGGCGCAGCCGCCGTCATCGGGATTCTGATCTTCGTGCCGAGCCACCACGCGAGTTTCTCGGACGTCTTCGCCAAGACCATCAACAACAGCGGCATGTTCGGCGGCGCCACCTCGGGCGCCGGCTGGCTGTTCGTCGTGCTGCCGATCTCGGTGATCCTCACGCAGTACACCATCACCGGCTACGACGCGTCGGCACACCTGTCAGAGGAGACCAAGAGCGCGGCCGGCGCAGCCGCCAAGGGTATCTGGCGGTCCATCTTCTACTCGGCCGTCGGCGGCTGGATTCTCTTGTTGGCCTTCCTGTTTGCGGTCCAGGATGCTGACGCGGTATCCAAGGGCGGCGGCGCCGTGGCCGCCATCTTCAACCAGGCGATGAGTTCCAAGTGGGCGGTGGTGGTGCTGTTCATCTCGACCGCCGGTCAGTTCTTCTGCGCCGTCGCCTGCCAGACCAGCGCGTCCCGGATGTTGTTCGCGTTCAGCCGGGACCGCGCGGTACCCGGCCATCGGTGGTGGTCTGAGGTCAACAAGCACCGGGTGCCGACGCACAGCGTCACCGTCACCGCCGTCGTGGCCGCCGCACTGACCCTGCCGGCCCTGGTCAAGGTCGACATCAACGGCACACCCACCCCGGTGGCGTTCTACGCCGTGGTCTCCATCGGAGTCGTCGGGGTGTACCTGTGCTTTGCGGTGCCGATCTACTACCGCTGGCGTGCCGGCGACGAATTCGAAACGGGCAGTTGGAATCTGCGCGGCCACCACCGGTGGATGGCACCTGTCGCACTGGCCGAGATCACGATCACCTCGATCATCGCGATGTTCCCGACGTCGCTGGGCGGGGTGCCGTGGGACCCGAGTTTCGAATGGAAGTTCGTCAACTACACACCGTTGCTGGTCGGTGGCGTCCTGCTGCTGTTGTACATCTACTGGCACGTGTCGGTGAAGAACTGGTTCACCGGCCCCATCAAGCAGGTCGAGGAGCCGGTGGCGTCAGTAGAGCCGGTGGCCGAGCCCGGCTGATCACGGCAGCAGGCTGTTGACGATGATCGGCCGCTGCGGCGCACCGGATTCGACGAGCTTCAGCACCGCGCCGACAAGCGCACGATGGCTAGACGACACCATTTCCCGCGCGCGAAGCCGACACAGTCTGCAGCGATGGCTCTTGAAGGAGCCAGTCGACAAATGTTAGGTGTCGGAATTCGTATGCCAAGCCATTCATTCGCAGTATGCCGGTTCCGTGGCACCAGTCCAGAAACGCTGCAGGCCGCGGTGAGAATCGGTTGTTCATTTTGAAATTCAACGAACCAATTATGTTGCGCCAGAACGACGATGAGGTTGCAAACAGGATGGCGACCATCGCACTGATGCCGTAGATCGTGGCGGTGACAAGTACGTAAGACAAGTCCACGTTCATTGCCCCCAGTGGCGCTGAGAACGTCTCGCCACCGCGACTCGCGGCGATGAATGGTCCCGCAAATCCGACGGATGCACAGAGGATCACCGCCAGTACGCGGTAAGCGCGACGCGACAGTCGATAGAGGCCAAACGCCAGAGGCATGAGCAGACCAGTGGTAACGGAACCCACAATCGAGTCTCTGATGGTTTCCGACAAGCTCGGTTTCGACATCTTGGCGGCATAGCCGTAGGGCTCCGGCGTTGGGATGCCATGGGGCCACCACCCTGGTCCGTGGGCACCAAATGACGATGCCGGCTGGTACCAAGAATTCGAGGCGACGAACGCCATCGTCACGCCAACAAGCATGGCTCCGAAAATGCAGTAAGTCAGGCCTGCGATCAGGTCATCAATGAGCAGGCGCTTGGCGGTACTGCCCGCCGCCAACCGCTCCGAGTAAGTAGTTCCGAATCGAGCTCTGACCCAAGCGAAGAGCGCAGCCACGGAGCCGAATGGGGTCCCGATACCCATCACTATCCCGACGGACGCGAAGAATGCGCCTACCGCGACAGCCCAACTGCGGAACGGCAGCGTCACGACTCCGACTGGCCAAAAGACCTTAACTACCAACAGGAGCCAACCGGCAAAGCCAAACACGGTACCCACGAGCCACAGCGCGCGCCGGGCGTGATCCAACCCACGACGACGCCTGACATCTTCCAGCTCGATCATCGGTAGTCGCCGCCATACCAGACCGGGTGAGAACGGAGAGGAAGCCCGTGGCTGCGCCAAACATAGAACTACGAACAGCACCATGCCGATCAGAGAAGGCACAGGCATCTGAGACCAGGCGTCGCCGAGAAAATTGATGAGCGGCGGACGCAGATCGATGAAGCGCGCGCCTATGTGACTGGTGAGCCAACCCAACAGATAGATGATTGCAAGCGCGAGAAACCAGTAGACAAAGTTGACGTACTTGGCGCCGGCCAACGTCCATATTCGATCCACTCCGATCGCGCCTTCTCCTGGCAGACGACGATCGCTGGAGTCGCTCCCAGTCGGATGCGGACGCACGACAGACGAAGCCAGGTTGCGCAGCCAGCCTTCGATCCGCGACGCATCGGCATCCCTGGGACGGTTTTTTGTTGCCGTCTCAGCCAGCGCCGCGGGTACGACGGAGCGGAACAGGTACTGCTCCACGGCGTTCACATCCGTACAGTTCGCTAGGTCCTCGGCGACGGAGGATCCACCGTCTGAATGAACCTGAGCGCCACCACGCAACGCTGCGATCGTCAACGTCACCATCCACGGAGTGGTTAGGGTGCGGCTGAGCACAGACGCCGGATCGCCAATCGAGTTGAGCACCGGCTCCCACGCCGACTCGTTCGTGTCAGGTGCTGCCCGCAGAGACTCATGCAGAAGAGTTGCGGTATCTGCCGGTGTCAATCGCTGGATTTCGATGACCTCGGAATTTCGAAGCCCACGTCCCGCGGCCTGCAGCTGCGCATATTCATCTGACCGGCATGTCATGGCCATTGGCTGCGTGTTCCATGGAGGTGATCCGTTGAGCAGTAGCAGTGCCGAACTTGCCCACGAATCATTTCCAGTTTGCCCAGATTCGGACCGGCTGAGCTCATCCAAACCGTCGATCAGCGGAAGTATCCACCCTCGGTCAATCAGGGCATTTCCGACACGGGGATGCACCTTATGTTCGACAGCCAGTCGGTAGACGATCCACTTCGTAATGTCCTGGGTGCCATCCCATCCCGAGGCGTTTATTCGCACTGGGATGGGTGTCACAACGGCTACATCCGCACGCCTTTGTACGTAGTACACGTTGTGCAGCTCATCCAAGATGAGTCGGATAGACAGAATCGTTTTCCCGGCACCTGGAGCACCCAAAATCACCAGCCGCTTGGTTCTCGTGCGTTCGATGTTTCGGAAGTACTCCCCGACCTCGCCCAAGTGATATTCGCGGCTCGAGTGTGATCCGCCATTCGATACAGGGACCATCTTGAAGACCGCTACGTGATCGACGACTGATTGGTCGGAGCCCAACTGGTAACCGCCAAGCTCGCGGAGAGCGCGCAACTCCCGTTGGCGCACTGAGTCGGCCAATGCATCCGCATTCGATAACAGCGTCCGTGGAGACACTGTCGGCCAAAACCAGCGCCACAGCGACCCAATAGCTTTAAATATCGACGTCAGATTGCGGGGTAACGACGACACGTGAACTGGCATATCTGTTCGGTTGGTCCTGTCTATCCTCCAGCCGAAGCAAATAGCGACCGGCGCAGCGGAGCGTATCTCGTTGCGATTCCGCGCGCTGGGCAAACTCATCGATCTCGTCGACGCGATTCGGACGAGCGCATCGTGCTGCAGGAAGCACGCAACGCCTACCCCATCGGCCATGTCGCCGCTACATGTGTTGATGCACGATCACAGGCCGCTGCGGCGCACCGGATTCGACGAGCTTCAGCACCGCGTCGATATCCACATGTGCGGCAAGCAGATCGGCCATCACGTCGAGCTGAGCATCGCGCAGCGCAGCGACGTTCACGTCGTCGGCCACCACGAAACCGTCCCTGCCGCAGCTCGCCGCCACCTCGGCGAGCCAGGTCCGGCGCACGGCGTCGTTGTCCAGCAGCCCGTGCCAATGGGTGCCGTACACCTGCCCCCGCCGGATGCCCACACCCAGCCAGTCCGGTTCCGCGCAACGCGCGACGCGACCGTGGTGAATCTCGTAGCCGTACAACGGGGCATCCCAGTGCTTCAGGGTCTTGTCGGCGTCGAACTCGATGTCCGCGTCGAGCAGGCCCAGCCCCGGTACCCGGCCCGCCCCTGATTCGACGGTGTCGTGGATCGTCGTGCACAGCATCTGGAATCCGCCACACACGCCGAGCACAGCCCGGCCGGACCGGGCATGTGCCGTGGCGGCCTCCGCCAGGCCGCGGTCGCGCAGCCAGTTCAGGTCGGAGACCGTTGCCTTGCTGCCGGGCAGCACGACCACGTCGGCGCCGGCCAACTCCGCCGCGGTGTCGACCCAGCGCACGTGCACGCCGGGCTCGCACGCCAAGGCCTCGACGTCGGTGGAGTTCGAGATCCGTGGCAGCCGTATCGCGGCGACGGTCAGCGCTTCAGCACCCCGCGGCGCCAGGGGCCGGCCCAGTTGTCCGCGCGGCGTCACCGACAGCGAGTCCTCGGCATCGAGCCACAGCTCGTCGCAGTACGGAATCACGCCGTAGGTCGGGCGTCCGGTCAGCGATTCCAGTTGCCGCAGACCGGGTTCCAGCAGCGCCGGGTCACCCCGGAACTTGTTGACCAGGAACCCGGCGATCAGTTTCTGATCCTCGGGCTCGAGCACCGCCACCGTGCCGTACAGGTGCGCCAGCAGCCCGCCGCGGTCGATGTCGCCGACCACGACCACCGGCAGATCCGCGGCCCGCGCCAGGCCCATGTTGGCCACGTCGGTGGCGCGGAGGTTGATCTCGGCGGGCGAGCCCGCGCCCTCACAGATCACCACGTCGAATTCGCTTCTCAATGAGGCCAATTCGTCGGCCACCACGCCGGCCAGCTGGGTCCGCCGGGTGAAGTAGTCCCCCGCCGCCACCGTGCCGGCGACGACGCCGCGCACCACGAGCTGCGAGGTCCGGTCCCCACCGGGTTTGAGCAGGATCGGGTTGAACCGCACACTCGGCGCCAACCCGGCCGCACGCGCCTGCATAGCCTGGGCCCGGCCGATCTCACCGCCTTCGACGGTGACGGCCGAGTTGTTTGACATGTTCTGCGCCTTGAACGGCGCTACCCGCACGCCCGTGCGCGCCAGCAGGCGGCACAGCCCGGCCGCCACCATCGACTTACCGGCGTCCGACGTGGTGCCCGCAACCAGCAGTGCGCCGGTCACGTCACGGCAGGGTCAGGATGTCGGCGCCGTCGTCGGTCACCACGAGGGTGTGCTCGAACTGCGCCGTCCACTTCTTGTCCACGGTCGCGACGGTCCAGTCGTCGTCCCAGATCTCGTAGTCCAGCGAACCGAGATTGATCATCGGCTCGATGGTGAAGGTCATGCCCGGCTCCAGCACGGTGTCGACCTCGGGCTTGTCGTAGTGCAGCACGATCAGGCCGTTGTGGAACGTCTCACCGATGCCGTGGCCGGTGAAGTCGCGAACCACGTTGTAGCCGAACCGGTTTGCGTACGACTCGATGACCCGGCCGACCACCGACAGCTGCCGCCCCGGCTTGACGGCCTTGATGGCCCGCATGGTGGCTTCGTGGGTGCGCTCGACCAGCAGCCGATGCTCTTCCGACACGTCGCCGGCCAGGAAGGTGGCGTTGGTGTCGCCGTGCACGCCGTCGATATAGGCGGTGACGTCGATGTTGACGATGTCACCGTCTTGGATCACCGTCGAGTCGGGGATGCCGTGGCAGATGATCTCGTTCAGCGAGGTGCAGCAGGACTTGGGAAATCCCTTGTAGCCCAGCGTCGACGGGTAGGCGCCGTGGTCGAGCATGTACTCGTGCGCCACCCGGTCCAGGTGGTCGGTGGTCACCCCTGGTGCGACGGCCTTGCCGGCCTCGGCGAGCGCCTGGGCCGCGATCCGGCCGGCGACCCGCATCTTCTCGATCACCTCAGGGGTCTGCACCCATGGCTCGCTGCCTTCGCGCACGGTCGGCTTCCACGCGTACTCCGGACGCGGGATCGACTTGGGCACCGGCAGAGTCGGAGACACCTCGCCGGGGCGAAGCGCGGTACGAACAGACATCGTCCCAGGGTAGCGGGCGCGGCTAGGTGCGGTCGCCGCGCCCGAACCACGTCCGGCGCGGTCCCCGGATGTCGACCGACCCGAAGACCACTCGCCCGGTCAGGATGACGTGCGGGGTCCCGTCGGCGGGCGCGTCCTTGCGATGGTCGGTGGCGCTGCCCACGGCCACCTCGACGTCGTCGATGGACGCGCTGGCGCCCTCCGGCAGCCGGAGGTCCAGGGAGCTGAACTTGAGATCGAGCTCGATGACCACGATGGGCCCACCGAACCGGGCGCGGGTCAGGTCCAGGTCGATCGAGCCGACGCGGCGGACCAGCGCCAGCCGGGTCGGCACGACCCATTCGCCCTGGCGCTTCAGCGACCCCATCACCCCGCGCAGCTCGACGCGATCCGCCGAGCCCGTGACGATGGCGTTGGGCGCGGGCAGGTCACCGACCAGCACCGCCAGCTCGCCCTGTTGCCGGGCCATCGCAACCAGCGCGGAACGCTCAGAGAACTCGTTCATGTCGATGAGCCCGAGCGCCACCGCGTTGTGCAGCCGCCGGAGCGTGCCGTTGCGGTCCGCGTCAGAGACGCGCAGGACCGCGATCTCGTCGCCGTTGGTCATCCAAACAGGCTACTCAGGCCGGGTTCGGTGGGCAGGAGCGGAGCGACCCGGGTCGGGCGAGGTTCGTTGGGCAGGAGCGGAGCGACCCGGGTCAGGCCAGATAATCGGGCGGCAGTCCCTTGAACATGTCGCGGCACATGCGGACCGCGGTCTCGGACCCGCCGCCGCCGACGATCAGGGCGGCGAAGGCCATGTCACCGCGGTAGCCGGCGAACCAGGCATGCGAGCCGCCGGAGAATTCGGCCTCGCCGGTCTTCCCGCGCACATCGCCGCTGCCCCGCAGGTCCTTGGCGGTGCCGTTCGTCACCACCAGCTGCATCATGGGCCGCAGGCCGTCGAGCATCTTCGGGCTGATCGCCCCGCTGTTGCCCGACACCGTGGTCGGGCGGCCCTCGATCAGCTGCGGCAGTGGGGTCTTCCCGGCCGCGACGGTCGCCGCCGCCAGTGCCATCCCGAACGGGCTGACCAGGACCTTGCCCTGGCCGAAGCCGTCCTCGGTGCGCTCGGCGAGGTTCACCGTGGGCGGCACCTTTCCGGTGACGGTATCGATCCCGGCGACCTGATAGTCGGCGCCGATGCCGTACTGCGCCGCGGCGTTGGTGAGGGCGCGCGGCGCCATGCGGCTGGCGAGCTCGGCGAACGTCGTGTTGCACGAGTTCGCAAAGGCCCTGGACATCGGGACCACGCCGAGGTCGAACCGGTCGTAGTTCGGGATGGTCCGCTGCCCGATGTCGATGGTGCCGGGGCAGCCCAGCAGCGTGTTGGGTCCGGCCATGTCCGATTCGATGGCGGCGCCTGCCGTGACCATCTTGAAGGTCGACCCCGGCGGGTACAGGCCCATGGTGGCGGTCGGGCCGTCGGTATCGGCGGCCGCGTTCTGCGCCACGGCCAGGATTTCCCCGGTGGACGGCTTGATCGCGACGATCATCGCCTTGCGGCCCACCATGTTCACCGCATCCTGGGCGGCGTTCTGCACGTTGCGGTCCAGGCTGATGGTGATCGACGGGGCCGGCTTGCCCTGAACCTCGTTCAGGATGTCGATGTCCGCGCCGTTCTGGTTGACGCTGACCACGCGCCAGCCGGATTGGCCGATCAGCTGGTCGGCCACCTGCTTCTTGACCTCGGTGACGATGGCCGGCGCGAACCGGGGATCGGTGGGCACCATCTCGGGCTGCGGGGTGATCACCACGCCGGGCAGGTGACCGAGGGCCCCCGACACCTTGTCGTTGTCCTCGCGGCGCAGGGTGATCAGGTTCAGCGGTCCGGTGGACGAGCTGGCCTGTTCGGCGAGCCGCTGGGCGTCCATGGTGTTGTCGAACTGCCGCAGCACGTCGGCGACCACGCGGGAGGTCCGCATGAGGTCACCGGCGGCGGAACGGGCATTGAGCGCATAGTTGTAGTGGTACCCAGGTACCAGAACGTTCGTGCCGCCGAGCTCGTTGACCGAGGCCCGGACGGGCTGGTCGGCGCGCAGCTGGAAGCTCTGGTGCTCCCCCAGGTTCGGATGCAGATCCGTGCTGCCCCAACGGACTTGCCAACGGCCGTCCTGCCGGATCATGTTGAGCTGCCCGGTGTAGGCCCAGGTGCGGTCCTTGGGCAGGTGCCAGGTGTACCGATAGGTGATCTTGCCGGTGTCCTGGGTGTACTTGGAGCCGAGCACCTGCGCGTCGAGCTTGGTCGCCTGCAGACCGGACCAGGCCTGGTTGATCGCGGTACGTGCGTCGTTGGGTTTGTCGGACAGGTCGGCGGCAGCACCGGTGTCCCCGCGGCCGAGGGCAGCGAAGAACGCCTGTGCGGTCGGCTCGGGGCCATTGGGCTTCGGGGTGCAGGCCGTCATCGCTCCTGCGACCGCCACGACCGACAACAACGCGGCCGAGCGTGAAACGGATGATGTGTGCGTTGCCATTGGGACTGATGTTAGAAGTGTGACAAGCCGGTCTCGGGGAGGCACACCGAGACGCAACCGTGACGTTTTTGTGAGAAAGCGGACGCCCGAACACTCGTGTGTGGCAACCCGCCCGGCTGAGGTCAGTCGAGCAAGACCGTGGCGTAGGTACCCAACTGGGTGAACCCGATGCGCCGGTAGATCGCGCGCGCCGGGCCGTTGAAATCGTTGACGTAGAGGCTGGCGGTCCGGCCGCTGCGCAGCACCGCGGACGCCAAGGTCGCGGTGCCCGCAGCACCCAGACCACGGCCACGCCAGTCCGGATGCACCCACACGCCCTGAATCTGACCAACCCGCGACGTCTGCGCCCCGATCTCGGCCTTGAACACCACCTGGCCGTCCTCGATCCGCGCCCACGCCCGGCCGGCGGCGATCAACCCCGCCAGCCGGCGACGATAGCCGCGGCCACCGTCGCCAAGACGCGGGTCCACACCGACCTCGCCGATGAACATGTCCACTGCCGCAACGACATACGCGTCCAACTCGTCCATCCGGACCGGACGCACCGCGGGATCGAGCGTGCACTGCGGGGCATCGGACAGCGTCAGCAGCGGCTGGCAGTCCCGGACCTCGCGGGCCGGGCCCCACACCTGCGCCAGTTGCTGCCACATCGGCAGCACCAACTCCGCGCGGCCCACCAACGACGAACACCGGCGCGGGGCACTCATCACCTTGTCGGCGAAGACCATCATGTCGGCCGCGGTCCCCCGCATGGGGATCAGATTCACCCCGGCGAAGCACAGCGACTCGGTGGCCTGGCTGCGGGTCCACAGCTCGCCGCCGATGGCCACCGGATCGAGACCGTGGTCAGCCACCCGGGCGGCCACCATGCAGGTGCCCACTGGATCCTCGTCGAAGACCTGCTGCACCTGGGCGACTTCGCGCACCACTGATATCCGGCGCGCATCTGCGATCCGGAAAAGTGGAGGTGCCGACATTCACCGACCTTCTTGCGAGTGTGACCTGATCTACTGGTGAGGCTTGCCCGTGACCGCGATCACAAGGCTGTGCTCAGCTTACGGTTACGACGGGCGAACCGCTCGCATCGGTGCCGGACTCGGCCGCGATTCGCATCGCCTCTTCGATCAGGGTCTCGACGATCTGAGATTCGGGGACCGTCTTGATCACCTGGCCGCGGACGAAAATCTGGCCCTTGCCGTTACCCGACGCCACCCCGAGGTCGGCCTCACGCGCCTCACCCGGGCCGTTCACCACACAGCCCATGACGGCGACGCGCAGCGGCACGTCGAGCCCGTCGAGCCCGGCCGACACCGCGTTCGCCAGCTTGTAGACGTCCACCTGGGCGCGGCCGCAGGACGGGCACGACACGATCTCCAGGCCGCGGGGCCGCAGATTCAGCGACTCCAGGATCTGGTTGCCGACCTTGACCTCTTCGACCGGCGGTGCGGACAGCGATACCCGGATGGTGTCGCCGATGCCCTCGCTCAGCAGCGCGCCGAACGCGACGGCGCTCTTGATGGTGCCCTGGAACGCCGGACCGGCCTCGGTCACGCCGAGGTGCAGCGGATAGTCGCACTTGGCGGCGAGCTGGCGGTAGGCCTCGACCATGATCACCGGGTCGTTGTGCTTGACGCTGATCTTGATGTCGCCGAAGCCGTGCTCCTCGAACAGCGAGGCCTCCCACAGCGCCGACTCGACGAGCGCCTCCGGCGTGGCCTTGCCGTACTTCTCGAGCAGTCGCGGGTCGAGCGAACCGGCGTTGACGCCGATGCGGATCGGGATGCCAGCGGCGCCGGCAGCCTTGGCAACTTCCTTGACCCGGCCGTCGAACTCCTTGATGTTGCCCGGATTCACGCGTACCGCGGCGCAGCCGGCGTCGATGGCCGCGAAGATGTACTTGGGCTGGAAGTGGATGTCGGCGATCACCGGGATCTGGCTGTGCCGGGCGATCTCGGCCAGCGCGTCGGCGTCTTCCTGCCGCGGACAGGCCACGCGGACGATGTTGCAGCCCGACGCCGTCAGCTCGGCGATCTGCTGCAGCGTGGAGTTCACGTCGTGCGTCTTGGTCGTGCACATCGACTGCACGGAGATGGGGAAGTCGCTGCCGACGCCTACGTCGCGCACCATCAGCTGTCGGGTCTGGCGACGCGGCGCCAGGGTTGGGACTGGTGGCGCCTCGCTGGCGCCATCTCCGATGCCCGGCATGCCCAAACCGATGGAGGTCATCACGGTCTCCTACTGGAAGATTCGAATGGGGTTCACAAGATCTGCCGTGACGGTCAGCAGCATGTAGCCGCCGATCACCACCAGGACCACATAGGTGGCCGGCATCAGCTTGAGGTAGTTCACCGGAGCCGCGGCGACTTTGCCGCGGGACGCGCGAATCATATTGCGGAGCTTCTCGAAGACCGCGACCGCAATGTGTCCGCCGTCGAACGGCAGCAGCGGCAGCAGGTTCACCGCGCCCAGGACGAAGTTCAGCTGCGCCAGGAAGAACCAGAACATCACCCACAACCCGTGGTCGACGGTGTCGCCGCCGATGATGCTCGCGCCCACCACGCTGATCGGGGTTTCCTTGTCGCGCTCGCCGCCGCCGATCGAGTGGATCAGCGCACCCACCTTGGTCGGGATCTTCGCCAGCGACTTGCCCAGTTCGACGGCCAGGTCACCGGTGAAGGTGAAGGTCGCGGGCACAGCGGTCAGTGCGTTGTACTGCGTCGGTCCGGGCTGCGCCGCCGCGGTGACGCCGATGGCGCCGACGGTCGCCGCGGTGTCGGAGTCCTTGACCGTGAATCGCTGGGTCTGCTCGACGTTGACGGTGGTGGTGAACGTCTGGCCGCCGCGTTGGTAGACGACCGGCACAGTGCCGCTGAAACCGCGGATGGCCTTCGCCATCTCCTCGAACGTGCTCACCGATTTGTCGCCGACCTTGACGACGGTGTCCCCGGCCTTCAAGCCGGCCGCGGCGGCGGGACCGGCCCCCGGATGCGGGCACGGACCGAACGGGTTGTCGCCCGTCTTGGCGATTTGCGGTGCCACACAAGCGGTCTCACCGATCACCGCGGTCGTCGTCTGGTGCAGATTCGGCAGGCCCCACGTCACCGCGATGCCGTAGATCAGCACCAGTCCGATGATGAAGTTCATCGCAGGTCCGGCGAACAGCACGGCGACGCGCTTCCACACCTTCTGCTTGTACATCGCGTACGGCTCATCCGCGGGCGCGATCTCGTCGACCGACGTCATGCCCGCGATATCGCAGAAGCCGCCCAGCGGCACAGCCTTGAGGCCGTATTCGGTGGTGCCGAGCCGGTTGGGCCGGTGCGTGGACCACAGCGTCGGGCCGAAGCCGACGAAGTACCGCCGCACCTTCATCCCGGTGGCCCGGGCCACCCACATGTGGCCGCACTCGTGCAGGGCCACCGACACCAGAATGGCCAGCGCAAAGAGCGCAATACCGATCACGAACATCATCGGGCGGGCACAACCTCCTGTGCGATGGTGCGCCGCGCCCGGTCCCGGGCCCAATCCTGCGCATCAAGTACGTCTTCCACGGTAGCGGGTTCGGCGGCCCATTGATCCGCAGCGCCCAGCACGTCGGACACGGTCCGCACGATCGCCGGGAACCCGATGCGCCCGTCGAGGAACGCTGCCGCTGCCTCTTCGTTGGCCGCGTTGTACACCGCGGTCAGGCAACCGCCGCGGGTTCCGGCCTCGCGGGCCAGCCGGACCGCCGGGAAGACGTCGTCGTCCAGTGGCTCGAACTCCCAGGTCGAGGCCTTGGTCCAGTCGCAGGCAAGGGCGGCGCCCGGGACGCGGGCCGGCCACCCCAGGGCCAGCGCGATGGGCAATTTCATGTCGGGCGGGCTGGCCTGCGCCAGCGTCGAACCGTCGGTGAACGTGACCATCGAGTGCACGATGGACTGCGGGTGCACCACGACGTCGATGCGGTCGTAGTCGATGCCGAACAGCAGGTGGGTCTCGATGAGTTCCAGCCCCTTGTTGACCAGCGACGCCGAGTTCAGGGTGTTCATCGGCCCCATCGACCACGTCGGGTGGGCACCGGCCTGCTCGGGGGTGACGTCCTCCAGGTCCTTGGCCGCCCAACCGCGGAACGGGCCGCCCGACGCGGTGAGCACCAGCCGGGCCACTTCGTCACCCGTGCCGCCGCGCAGGCACTGGGCCAGCGCCGAATGCTCGGAGTCGACGGGCACGATCTGCCCGGGCTGTGCGGCCTTGAGCACCAGCGGTCCACCGGCGACCAGCGACTCCTTGTTCGCCAGTGCGAGCCGGGCACCCGAATGCAGCGCGGCCAGCGTCGGCTTCAAACCCAGCGCCCCGACCAGCGAGTTCAGGACGACGTCGGCCTCGGTGTCCTCGACGAGCCGGGTGGCCGCGTCGGCGCCCGCGTAGGTGACGTCGCCGATGCGCTCAGCTGCGGCGACGTCGGCCACGGCGATATTGGTGACGCCCGTCTCGGCGCGCTGCCGAGCCAGCAGTTCGGCATTGCCGCCGCCGGCCGCCAGGCCGACGATCTCGAACCGGTCGGGGTTGGCGGCGATCACCTCCAGGGCCTGGGTACCGATCGACCCGGTACTGCCGAGCACCAGGACTCGTAGCCGCTCACTCACCTCTCTATTGTGCCGCCCCACCCGGCCTTCGGCGTCGGTGGTGGCACATCGGGATCAGCGGCGACGGAACCAGCCGGCGATCCGCGTCAGGCGGGCACTGCTGTGGCGCGCCGGATGGCGATGTCGCCCGAGGCGGTCCGGGCATGCACGGCCAACCGACGGTCGTCGCCTTCGGGGCCGGCGGCGGGGGTCAGATCGCTGTGCACCTTCCCGGACCGGCTGTCCAGATCGAGGTTCGCCGCGGTCCCCTCGGCGACGCCGACCTCGACGTAGCCACTGGCAGTGGCCACCGACACCGATCCCGATTCGGCGCCTGCCACTGTCAGCGATCCGGACGCCGTCCGGCTGTGCACGGCTCCGCGCAATGCCCCGACGGTGGCCGAGCCGCTGGCTGCCTGAAACTTCAGGTTGCCGTCCAGATCGTCGATCGACAGGTCTCCCGAGGCCGTGGATACCGTGGCGTGCCCCAGCACCCGGCGGGCCGCGATATCGCCGGATGCCGTGGCGGCCTTGATGTTTCCCTGTACCGAGTCGAGGACAGCGCTGCCGCTGGCGGCGTTGAACCGGCAGTCCGCGACCGCGCCGTCGACCTGTAGATCAGCTGACGCCACCGAGACCGAGAGCCTGGACAGTGCCGGCAACGCGATGTCGACGTTGACGGCACCGCGGGACAGCGACAGCAGCTTTCTGCCGACGATCACCGTCAGCGCACCGTTCGAGAAATCGATGTTTGCCTGCTCGGCCGCCCGGACGTCGGCGGCCCGCAGCGGGTCACGTGGCGTGACACGCACCTCGGTGTCGGTCCGGTCGGCGGCGGCGATGCGTACAGCGCCGGCCGCGAGTTCGATCGTGGCGGTGATGGGGTCTGGCGTCGGAAACGTTCGCATGGTGCTCTCCTGTCGGTGGGTGGGGTTTCTTGTCTGCTGTTTTCGTCAGCGGACCCAGCCGCTGATGGTGTTGCCGCGCTGTCGATCGCGTGGCGCCGGCCCGCCGAGCGCGGCACCGACGGCGCGAACCAACCAGGCGTTGACCGATAGCCCGTCGCGCCGCGCCGCGGCGTCCACACCGCCGCGCAGAGCCTCGGGCAACCGCAGGGTCACGCGCCAGGTGCCGCCGTCGTCGCCGGTCGGAGCGCTGACGGCGCCGTCGGCCAGGTCCGCATCGGCGGCGACCGGCGGTTCGGGATCCGCGTCGGCCGGGGTCCCGGTCACGACGAATTCCGGGTCGCGACCGCGCAATCGCACGTCGACCGACGCCGGCGCCAACTCACGCGTGATGTGTTCGGCTGCCTCGGAGAGCGACTCGAGCAACGCCAGGCGAAGTGCGGAGTCGAGCGGTGCGCTGAGTCGTTCGGCGAGTTCAGCCGCCTCGGCGCCACCGGCCGCGGCGGCGATCTCCAGCTCGATCCGAACTCCGTCGACGTAGGGTTGCAGGTCCATGACACCACTATGACATCACTTTGGTGTCACCGCAAGCGTCAAGATGACGCCACGCCATGTCGCCCACGCGCCACCTACCGCCCGTCGCGCGACTACGACCGACTTGTCGCACTCCTCAACGCGTCTCGTCCCTCGGCGCTAGATCGTCGCGCGACTACGACCGAGCGTCGTATGCAAGAATGACCGCAATCCATCGGATCGTTAAGGAGTAGCCGTGGCCACCACCGAGGTCGAACGAAGCACCGGCGTCGATGTCGAGGACGTCCCCTCGGCCGAGTGGGGCTGGTCCAAGATGAACCGCGGCGTGATTCAGGTCGGCGGCATCCTGTCCGCCCTCTTCCTGCTGGTGATGCTGCGCGGCAACCACGTCGGCCACGTCGAGGACGCCTGGCTGATCGGGTTCTCCATCCTGCTGTTCGTCATCGTGATCCGCGGCTGGTGGCTGCGCCGTCGCGGCTGGATCCGCTGACCTCAGTCCTAACGACAAAGGCCACGAACTCGTTCGAGTTCGTGGCCTTTGTCGTTGCCGGGTTTCAGGCGGTGGGCTCCCGGTGCCGCCGGTCCGAATGGAAGAACGTGACGAGTGTCGTTGCGCCGCAGATCAAACCGACCGTGCCGATGAGCTGCGGCCCGGTGATCCGGTCGGCCAGCCCACCACCCACGGCCGCGCCGATCATGAACGACGACAACAAGGCCAGGTAACCCAGCCAGTCGTAGACCGTGCCGCTGCCACAGATGTGGCGCTCCAGCCCCTGCCCCAGCTTGACGACCGTTCCGGTGACGTAGCTGAGCGGCACCGCCACTTCGCCGCGCTTGACGAAGCTGGTGTTCAGGGCACCCACCGCGAAACAGATGATCAGGATGCCGGTGAAGTTGACGTCCTCGTAGTACCAGCCGTCCTCGTACAGCTCGACCACGGACGCCACCAACAAGCCGATGGTGACCAGCGCGGTGGCACCGTGCGGATGGTTCTGCCAGTACCGGCGCCGCAGGAACGACGCCACGAAGACGCCCGCCAGGAAGCAGGCCATCAACGACAACGCCGCCAGCGGCCCCGCCCCGGACACCTTCTGACGTTCCGCGACATCGAACCAGCCGAGCACGGCCCGTTCGGTGTTGCCCGTCATGAAGGTGACGAAGTATCCGGCACTGTGCAGGAACGCGACCGCACCGATCATGCCGGCCAACCACGACAGCAGCCACGACAACCGCGCCTCCGGTCCGATGGCGTCTTCCTTGCTCACAACCCTGTCGGGTGACTGCTGATCCACCGGCACATTATGTACGGCGCGGATCGACGGACGGCTCAGATCAGTCCCGGCGCGGTCACCGGCCTTGCGGCCGGCAGGTGAAGCTGAGCCGGAACTTGCCGATCTGGATTTCGTCACCGCTGGTGAGTGGGAGCGACGGGACCTGGACTCCGTTCACAGACGTGCCGTTCAGGCTGCCGACGTCGACGATCCAGTATTCGCCATCGAGCCAACGGATTTCAGCGTGCTGACGACTGACGGTGATGTCGTCGAGAAACACGGCACTGTCAGGATGCCGGCCGGCGGCGACAACATCGTCGACCAGCAGGAACTGGCCGCCAGGACCGGGGCCGCCGGTGATCACCAGGACCCCCGAGCCCGGGTGTACCTCGGACACCCTCTGGTGCCCAGCATGCCCTGTGGCACCTTCGCTGATTACGCGGTGGATCGCGGTGGTGTGGACGGTGACGTCGTCGCCGAGGCGCGCGTGATCGGCCAGATTCATATCGGGTTTCCTTTGCCTGTCTGGGTTTTCGAAGCGCTACTTGATGGTGTGGCTGCGGGCATGGGCGATGGCATCGTCCAGCGTGTCGATGAGATGGTTCTCATGACGCAGGGATTCGATGATGCCGACGCCCGCGAGAAGGTCTCGGTGCTCGGGCCGGACACCTTTGATGATCACGGTGATGCCCCGCTCCTCCAGGTCTTCGACGATTTGCGTCAGCGTGTGCGCGCCGGTGGCGTCGAGCATGCCGAGTTGCGACAGCCTGATGATGACGACCGCAGTGTCGGGATGTTGGCCATCGGTGATCGCGGTCGAAATCCGTTCGGCCGCACCGAAAAACATCGCCCCGTCGAGCCGCAGCAGGGCGATACGTTCGTCGCCGGGCATATAGGGCCCCGGCAGATCCTCGCGTGTCACGCTGCTGCGCCGGGCCAGTGCGCGCAGCGCAAACAACGCCGTTGCCGCGATACCGATCTCGACGGCCTGGATCAGGTCGAAACAGACAGTGACAATTGCGGTCAGCAGAAAGGTCACCGCGTCCGAACGCGTGGATCGCAGAATCCGCGTGACCGTGTGCGGTGAGATCATCCGGAACGCCGTCACCATCAGCACCGCCGAGAGCGCCGCCAGCGGGATTGTCCCGACCAGTCCGCTGACCAGGTACACCACGGCCAGCAGCACCACCGAGTGGACGATCGCCGCGACGCGGGTCCGCGCGCCGGAGCGTACGTTGACCGCGGTGCGGGCAATGGCCCCGGTGGCCGGCATGCCGCCGAACATCCCGGAGGCGACCGAAGCCAGTCCCTGCCCAACCAGTTCCCGGTTCGGGTCGTAGGGCCCGGTCGGGGACATCGTCGCCGCGACCCGCGCCGACAGCAGTGACTCGATCGCAGCCAGTGCGGCGATCGCCAGTGCCGCACTGAACAGGGAGTGCAGCACCGCCAGATCAGCGTGTGGCCATACCGGTGTGGGCAATCGCGAAGGCAGCGCGCCGATCCGGGTCGCCGGCAATCCAGTGCCCACGACCATGGCCGTAGCCGCTACAACCGCCACCAACGACGCCGGCACGGCGGGGTGCAGCCTGGGCAGCACGATCATCAACACCGCCACCAGTGCCGTGACGACCAGCGCCGGCCGTGCCGCCCCCACGTCGAGGTGCGAGACGACCAGGCCTGCGGCCACCAGCGGGGGCCGCCCGGCTGGTGCCGCCTGGCCGAACGCGGCCGGCACCTGCTGCAGAAAAATGATGACGGCGATGCCGAGGGTGAATCCTTCGATGACCGGCCACGGAATGAAGGTCACCGCGCGCCCCACGCCGGTGATGCCGGCCACCACGACGATGACCCCGGCCAGGATGGTGACCGCGGCGACGCTGCCCAGTCCGTACTGGGCCACGATCGGCGCCAGTACCACCGTCATCGCCCCGGTCGGCCCCGATACCTGAACATGCGATCCGCCGAACACCGCGGCCACCAGCCCAGCCACGACTGCGGTGACCAGACCGGCCGCCGCGCCGACACCCGAACTGATTCCGAACGCCAGCGCGAGCGGCAACGCGACCACCCCGACCGTCACCCCGGCGAGGACGTCACGCCGCCACGAGTGCCTCAGGCCGGCATAGTCCTTGCGCGACGGCAGCAACCGGGCAATGCGATCGCCGGCGAATGTGGTCATCGGCTGGTGCCGATCGGCGGCAGTGAGCCGACGGCATCGAGCTGATCCCGTTGCGCGGCAAGGGTATCGGCGAGGAACGTCCGCGCGATGAGCAAGAGTTCGGCGATCTTCGGATGCGCCAACGTGTAGTACACCGCGTTGCCGGCCCGATACCCGCTGACCACGTGATGCCGTTTGAGCACGGCCAGATGCTGCGAGAGCAGCGTCGGTTCGATATCGCTGGCCGCGAGGATGTCGCTCACCGGCGTCGGGCCATCTGAAGTCGACAGGATCTCCAGCACCCTGATGCGGGCCGGATGCGCGAGTGCTTTGAAGAGGTTCGCCTTGATCTCGTACAGCGGTCGTTCGGGACCATCGAGCACGCTGTCGACCATCTGCCACACCCCTAATTGATGGATTGAGGAAATTCTCAATCCATCATAGCGCGCCGGGCTCGCCCGACAGATTCCCCAGATCAGCTTCTGCCAGACAACACACAGGCTCGCGAAGCGAAAGTTTGTGGGCTCGGTAACATTCGCGCCATGGCCGTAGCCGACAACACAATCGATCTGGGAGACCAAGCCTCCTTCACCGGCTTACGGGCGCTGGGCCGCGGCCCGCTCATCCAATACACCTGGATCTACGAACATCCTGTCGACCTCGATGGCCTGCGCCGCCTGCACCGCAATCTGGGTAGCGGCGGCCTGCTGGGCCGCCGGATCGAACGGTCGCCGCTGCCGTTCGGGCGGCACCGGTGGGTCCGCTCGACCGGACCGCTCGGCCTCGACATCGGCACCGGGACGCGGCCCGTCGCCGAGTTGAACGACTGGGTCAACGAACGCGGCTACATTCCGGTGGACCCGGAACATGGCCCGCCGTGGCACCTCGGCGTGCAGCAGCTCGAAGGCGGCGGTGCGGCCGTGTCGCTCGTGGTGTCGCACACCGTCGGGGACGGCCTGGCCATCGCCGAAGCCGTCGCCGACGCGGTCAACGGCGAACCCCGCGACCTCGGCTACCCGATACCCGCATCCCGGACCCGGCGCGAGGCCCTGCGCGAAGACCTCCGCCAGACATTGCGCTCGGTACCCAGTTGGTTCAAGGCCGTGGTCGGGGCCGCCAAGATCGCCCGCGATCAGAAGGGCGACCTGGCGGCGTCGGCCAAATCGGTGACGGCGGCGGTGTCCAGCGGGATCACCACGCCGGTGACGCCGCCGTTCGTCACCATCCACATCGACATCGACGAGTGGCACCAGCGCGCGAAAGCCCTTGGCGGGACCAGCAATGTGCTGTTCGCCGCCCTCGGCGCCCGGGTCGGCCAGGTGGTGGGACGGCTGGGCGACGACGGCCGGGCCATGCTCTCGTTCCCCGTCAACATCCGCACCGAGGGCGACACCCGGGGCAACGCGCTCAGCACCATCACCGTGATGGCGGACCCCGAGAAGGTCAGCACCGACCTCAGCGAACTGCGGGGCGAGATCAAGCACGAACTCGCCGGTGTCGACGAGTGGACCCGGATGATGCTCACGCCCCTTCCGCTCACTCCCCTGGTGCCGAAGTTCGCGGTGCGACGGCTGGAGAAGATGGTGCTCAAGGTCGGCAAGCCGATCGGCTGCTCGAACCTCGGCCAATTCCCGCCCGCGTTCAACCGGCCCGACGGGACCGACGCCGACAACTTCCACGCCCGCCTGGTCGAGCCGGGACTGACCCCGGTGGACCTCGAGCGACTCAACGGCCACCTGTTCCTCGTGTTGTGCCAGACCCCGACGTCGATGATCGTGACGGTCACCGCATGGGAACCGGGCGAGACGAACACCAAAGCGGCACTGGCAGATTCCACCCGCAAGGCGCTGGCCGAACTCGGGCTCACCGGAACCGTCGACTAAGTTACCGGGTAGTACCATCGGTATCGTGGACAGTACCGCGAGCCCCGAGGGCGGCTCCGTCGAGGACGCCTCGACCCCGAGCCGAATCCTGGTGGCGACCGCGGAAGTGCTTGCCCGTCAGGGACAAGCCAAACTCAGCCTGTCCGAGGTCGCGATGCAGGCGGGGGTCTCCCGCCCCACGCTGTACCGCTGGTTCGCTTCCAAGGAGGCGCTGCTCGAATCATTCGGGCGGTACGAACGCGAATTGTTCGTCGACGGCATGAGCGCGGCCACCGAAGGGCTGCGGGGCAACGAAAAGCTCGATGCCGCACTGCAATTCATCGTGCGGTACCAGAAGACCTATTCCGGTGTGCGAGTCATCGACATCGAACCCGAAGTCGTGCTCGCCCAGCTGCCGAACGTCCTCCCGATCATGCGGAACCGCCTGCAGAAACTGCTCTCCGGACCGAACGCCGAACTGAAGGCGGCCACCGCCATCCGGATCGCGATATCGCATTACCTGGTCCGCAGCGACGACACCGACCAGCTGCTGGCGCAACTGCGCCATGCCGTCGGCCTGCGCGAGCCGAGCAGCTAGCCATCAGCCGCCAATTGCCCACACGCAGCGGCGATTTCACGACCGCGGGTGTCGCGCACCGTGCACGACACACCGGCGGCCTGCACCCGGCGCACGAACTCCCGCTCGACGGGCTTCGGACTCGCGTCCCACTCGCTGCCCGGGGTCGGGTTCAAGGGGATCAGGTTCACGTGCACCAACGGGCCCAGCTTGTTACGCAGCTTCTTGCCCAAAAGGTCTGCCCGCCAAGGCTGATCGTTGACATCGCGGATCAGTGCGTACTCCACCGACACCCGGCGACCGGTCACGTCGGCGTAATACCGTGCGGCGTCGAGGACTTCGGAGACCTTCCACCGGTTGTTGACCGGCACCAAGGTGTCACGCAACTCGTCGTCGGGGGTGTGCAGTGACAGCGCCAACGTCACACCGAGCTTCTCGTCGGCGAGTTTGCGGATCGCCGGCGCCAGCCCGACGGTCGAGACCGTCACCGAGCGGGCACTGATACCGAAACCCTCCGGCGGTGCCGCGATGATCCGGCGGACGGCGGCCACCACCCGGTTGTAATTGGCCAGCGGCTCGCCCATGCCCATGAAGACGATGTTGGACAGCCGGCCGTCGTGCTCGTTACGCATCGCGGCCGACGCCGCGCGCACCTGCTCCAGGATTTCGGCGGTCGACAGGTTGCGCTGCAGACCGCCCTGTCCGGTGGCGCAGAACGGGCAGGCCATGCCACAGCCGGCCTGCGACGAGATGCAGACGGTGTTGCGCTGCGGGTAGCGCATCAGGACCGACTCGAACGTCGTGCCGTCGACGGCGCGCCACAGGGTCTTGCGCGTCTCCCCTGCGTCGCACTGGATCTGTTTCACCGGCGAGATGAGGTCGGGGAACAGCGCCGAGGCCACCTGATCGCGCACCGAGGCGGGCAGATCGGTCATCTCGTGCGGGTCGGCGATCAACCGGCCGTAGTACTGATTGGCCAGCTGCTTGGCCCGGAATTTCGGCAATCCCAGCTCGGCGACGGCCGAGGCGCGGCCGTCGGCGTCGAGGTCGGCAAGGTGCCGCGGCGGCATGCCGCGGCGCGGTGCTTCGAAAACCAGAGGAAGGGAAACGGCCATAACGGGCTTCAGTATCGCACCGACTCGCCCCTGCAGACGAAAATCATTGGACCTGGCGCCGCCGACCACCCACCATGGCCCCATGCCACCCCGCCCCGCGTCGCTTCTGGCCTTCGTCTACGCATTGGGTTATCCCATTGGTGCCCTTGCCGTTTCGGCCCTGACACCCATGGCGACGCTGGTCTTCCGGTTCGGCCTGGCGGCCGCGATCCTGACCACGTGGGCACTGGCGGCGCGTGTGAAATGGCCCACTGGTACCCGACTGGTGCACGTGGTGATCAGTGGTCTGCTCACCCAGGCCGTGCAATTCATCTGCCTGTACCTGGCGCTGATGCACGGCGCTCCCGCGGTGCTGGGCGCCGTGGTCATCTCGATGAACCCCGTCGCCACGGCCCTGCTCGCTGCCGTGTTCCTGGGCGAACGGCTGACGCCGATGCGCGTCGTCGCGCTGGTCCTGGGTGCGCTGGCGGTGCTCGCCGCGTGTGCCCAGCGGCTGCTGATGGTCGGCGGGGTCGACGCGGTGATCGTGCTGCTGGTCGTCTCGCTGCTGGCCCTGGCCGCGGGCGGCGTCTATCAGCAGCGGTTCTGCCGGGGCGTGGATTTCCGTGCCACCGCGGCGCTGCAGAACGCGGCGTCGTTGCTTCCCGTGGCGGTCCTGGCCGCCGTCATGCCGTGGACCGTGACCAACCTGCACACCGCCGTGCTCGCGGTCGGCGCGGTGGTGCTGTTCAACGCCACGTTGTGCATGACGCTGTACGTGCGGGCGATCGATCGCTACGGCGCCGCCGCGGTGGCCATGCTGTTCGCCGTCATCCCGGCGATCGCCGGCGTGCTGTCCTGGCTGCTGCTGGGCCAACGGCCCGACCTCGGTGTGGTGGTCGGCCTGGTGCTCGGCGCGCTGGCCTGCTGGCTCAATTCGCGCGCCGTGGCGCGGACTGTCAGGCCAGCAACTCCAGCACCAGCCACGCCGCCACTGCAGACGGCAGAATCGAGTCGATCCGGTCCATCAGACCGCCGTGACCAGGCAGCAGAGTGCCCATGTCCTTGATCCCGAGGTCCCGTTTGACCTGCGATTCGACCAGGTCGCCGAGGGTGCCGGTGATGACGAGCATGATGCCGAGAGGCACGCCGACCCACAGCGGCCGGTCGGCCAGATAGTGCACCGACAGCACCGAGACGACGATGCTGAACAGCAGTGATCCGCTGAAGCCCTCCCAGGACTTCTTCGGGCTGATCGCCGGCACCATCGGATGCTTGCCGAACAGCACGCCCGCGGTGTAGCCGCCGATATCGGAGGCCACGACGCCCAGCATCATGCAGAACACCTGCATGGCGCCTTCGTGGTAGCCGCCCTGGTGCGGGTAGATGAGCAGCGCCGTGAAGGCGCCGAACAGCGGCACCCAGGCGGCCAGGAAGATCGTCACCGAGACGTCGCGCGTGTAGTTGACCGGCGCGGCTTTCAGACCGCCCGACAGCAGCCGCCAGATCAGGCACAGCGCGACCGTGGCGCCGAACGCACCCAGCGCCCCGGCTTCCCGGAAGGGCACGGTCAGCCAGATCATCGCCTGGCCACCGATCAGCAGCGGAATCACCGGGACGGCGTAGCCGCCTTCGCGCAGCCGGCGCACCACCTCGTGGGTGGCCAGGGCGACGGCGAGCGCCACCAGTGCCACCCACAGCTGCGGGACGAACAGCAGGGTGGCGATGACGGTGCCGCCCAGGAGGGCGCCGACGGAGATGGCGGCGGGCAGGTTGCGCCCGGCGCGCGAGGACTTCTTGGGCTCCCCGGTGGGGGCGGTTTCGGTGGCCACGACTGTGTGGATGCGGACAGCTGGAAGGTCGTCAGACCTCCAGCAGCTCGCCTTCCTTGTGCTTGACCAACTCGTCGATCTGAGTCGTGTAGGTGGCGGTGGTCTTGTCCAGATCCTTTTCGGCGCGGGCGACTTCGTCCTCGCCGGCCTCGCCGTCCTTCTTGATCCGGGACAGCTCGTCCATCGCCTTACGACGGATGTTGCGCACAGACACCTTGGCGTCCTCGCCCTTGCCCTTGGCCTGCTTGACGAGTTCCTTGCGGCGTTCCTCGGTCAGCTGCGGGATGGAGATGCGGATGACGGTGCCGTCGTTGCTCGGGTTTACGCCGAGGTCCGAGTTCCGGATGGAGTCCTCGATGGCCCTGAGCTGGTTGGCCTCGTAGGGCTTGATGACCACCAAGCGCGCCTCGGGGACGTTGATGCTCGCCAGCTGGGTGATGGGCGTCATCGAGCCGTAGTACTCGATGTTGATCCGGTTGAACATGCCGGGGTTGGCCCGGCCGGTGCGGATCGACCCCAGGTCATCACGGGCCACCGCGACGGCCTTGTCCATCTTCTCTTCGGCATCGAAGAGGGTTTCCTCGATCACTTCATATTCTCCCGTCGCTCGCCCGGCCACCCAGCTCTAGCTGGAGACCAGCGTTCCGATCTTCTCACCCGCGACCGCGCGCGCGATGTTGCCTTCGGTCAGCAGATTGAAGACCAGCATCGGCATGCCATTGTCCATGCACAGGCTGAACGCGGTGGCATCGGCGACCTTGAGGTCGCGTTCCAACACCTCGCGATGGGTGATGCTGGTGATCATCTGGGCGTCGGGCACCTGGCGCGGGTCCGCGGTGAACACACCGTCGACGGCCTTGGCCATCAGGACGACCTCGGCACCGATCTCCAGCGCGCGCTGCGCGGCGGTGGTGTCGGTGGAGAAGTACGGCAGGCCCATGCCGGCGCCGAAGATGACCACGCGGCCCTTCTCCAGGTGCCGGCGTGCGCGCAGCGGGAGGTACGGCTCGGCGACCTGCCCCATGGTGATGGCGGTCTGCACGCGGGTGTCGATGCCTTCCTTCTGCAGGAAGTCTTGCAGCGCAAGGCTGTTCATCACGGTGCCGAGCATGCCCATGTAGTCGCTGCGGGTGCGCTCCATACCGCGCTGCTGCAACTGCGCACCGCGGAAGAAGTTGCCGCCACCGATGACGACCGCAACCTGGGCGCCGGCCCGCACCACCTCGGCGATCTGCCGGGCGACCAGAGCGACGACATCGGGGTCCAGACCCACCGCGCCGCCACCGAACATCTCGCCACCGAGCTTGAGCAGCACCCGCTGATAAGCCGGCCGGATCAAACCCTGGCCACCGTTGTCTGCCTCGGCCATCAGACTCCTTCGGTCCCCACATGTCACAGCTGCCCCGGCGATCGGCAGCGGCTCCATCCTGCCTCATGACGATCGGTCCGGCGGCAAGGAGGGTGGAACCCGCCGGCGTGCGGCCTAACCCAGGTGCGCCTGCAACAACCACGCGCGAACCGATTTGAGTCCGCTCGGCTCGTCCCTCACGTCGAGAGCGGCGAAGCCCGCGCCGGGTGCCGAGTCGGCGCCGGGCGCCGTGAAGCCCGCCGGCATGTTGCCGTGAATACGGGCCGGGGAGATGTCGTCGATCACCCAGTACTTGCCGACGACATCGCGCAGCTCGTCCTCGGTCACCGGGTTGGCCGGGCCGGCGGGCATGCCGCCGCGGTCGAAGACGAGGACGATGTAGGTGGCGCCAGGCGCGGCCGCCCGCACGATCGAGCGCTGGTAGCCGTCGCGGAGCTCGACGGGCATGGAGTGGAACAGCGTGCTGTCGATGATGGTGCCGAAGCGGCCGTCGTATCCGGTGAAGTCACTGATGTCGGCGACCTCGAAGCTGGCGCTGTGCGCGCCGCGCCGGGCGGCTTCGTCGCGGGCGAGTTCGATGGCGGTGGCCGACTGGTCCAGGCCGACCGTGGTGAAGCCGCGCTCGGCCAGATAGATCGCGGTGGCGGCCTCGCCGCAGCCGGCATCGAGCACTTCGCCGTGCACCTTGCCCGCTTCGATCAGCGCGGCGATCTCGGGCTGGGGCGTTCCGATGCTCCATGGTGGCCGGGCGCCCATCTCAGGAGCCTCGCCGCGGTACGCGCTTTCGAACATGGCATCAGTCGGTCTGGTCATACCTCCGGTCTATCAACGCTGTTGATATATGTCAATATAGTTGACATGTTCGAAGGTGAAGACGCTCCCCTGGGCTATCTGCTCAACCGCATCGCCACCGCGCTGCGCGCCAACATCACGGCCGATGTCCTTGAGCCACTGGACCTGACGTTCCCACAGTTCGTCTGTCTGCGCATCGTCGACAACCGGCCCGGCATGTCGAATGCCGAGATGGCGCGATTCATCGGGGTATCGCCACAGGCGATGAACATCGTGGTGCGCGCGCTTCAGGACCGCGAACTGATCACCCGGCCGTCGACCGTCGCCGCCGGACGGTCCCGGCCCACCGAACTGACCCGGGCCGGTCGCACCCTGCTGAGCAAGACCGTCGCCGGCATCCGCGCCGCCGACGACGCTCTGCTGGCCGGCCTGACCGCCGCCCAGCGCCGGGAGTTCCGCGAAACGCTGACCAGCCTGCTGCCGCCCGATTAGAGGCGACTAGAGAATCGCGGCAGCCACGATCAGGCCGAACGCCAGGTACGAGGCCGCCACATCGAGCACGATTGGTGAGAACTTCTCCTGCTCGAGCATCTCGCCGATGTCGAGGCCCTTGACGGCGCCGATCAGGCGCACCGAAAGTGCCTGCGCGGCAATGCCGACGAGGCCGAAGACCACGGTCTTGATCAGGCCGCTCGCCAGGTCACCCGACGAGCTGTAGATGGCGAGCACCACGATGAAGGCCATCGACACCACGCCGGAGGCGGCCACCGCCGCGGCGTTGGGCCGGCCGGTGCGCACCAGTTCACGCAGCGGCCCCGGCGTGGTCCAGTCGATCACGAAGAAGCCGAGGATCATCAGCGCACCGCCGACGATCGCGTACAGCGCGATCGCCGATGCGCCATGTCCGACGATCGACCAGTAGTCGTTGCCAAGTGCGGTGAGGGTCATGAAGTTCGTTTCCTTCCGGTCACTGCGGGATGCGATGGGGCACAAAGGCTGCGCCGTTGTCGGTGACCAGACCCGAGGTCTCTCGGATACCGAGTCCAGCCGATTCGTCGCCGACGATCCACGCGCCCAACGCGGGGCGCATGTCGTCGAATTGCGGTAGTGGGTCGAGCAACTGGTAGACGTAGCCCTCTTCGCCGTACACGCCGCCGGTCTGCGTTTCGTATCCGGCGCCGACGATCGTGACGTTCGCGCCCTCACGCCCCAGCTTGGGCTTGCGGACGTATTCGGTCAGCTCGTGCGGGTCATCGATGTACGCGGGCAACAGATTCGGGTGCCCCGGGTACATCTCCCACAACACCGCCAGGATGGCCTTGTTGCTCAGCAGCGACTTCCACAGCGGCTCGATCCACATGGTCTCGGGCAGGGATTCGGCTGCGTACTTGCCGAATTCGTCATCGAGGACCCATTCCCAGGGATAGAGCTTGAACAGCGTCGAGATCGGCGCCTCTTCCAGGTCGACGAACCGATTCAGATCCCGGTCCCAGCCCAGCTGCTCGATGGCCAGGCCCACGGTGTGCAGTCCGGCCTCGGCGGCGCACTCCTGCAGGTAGGCCAGCGTCACGTTGTCCTCGCCGCTGGTGTCGGCCGACGACCAGGTGAAGTGGGCTTCGTTGCCGGGCAACTGATCCTGGATCTCCTTCCACCGTTCCACCAGTTTCTCGTGCAGCGAGTTCCACTGGTCGTCGGCGGGAAAGACGTCGGTCTTCCAGTACCACTGCAGGATCGCGGCTTCGAGCAGCGACGTCGGGGTATCGGCGTTGTACTCCAGCAGCACCGGGGGCCGGCGGCCGTCGTAGCGCAAATCGAAGCGGCCGTACAGGTGCGGATCGCTACGCCGCCAAGACTTCTCGATGTGCGGCCAGCTCCACTCCGGGAGCCCGAAGTCGCGGTAGCGCTCGGTCAGCACCACGTTCTCGACGGCCTCCAGGCACATCGAATGCAGCACCTCGACCGAGGCCTCGATCGAGAGCACCTCGTCCATTTCGAACACATAGTGCACCGACTCGTCCCAATACGGGCGGGCATTGCCGTGCGCATCGGCGGCAGGGGTGTCGAAGCACATGCCCTGGCTGGCAATGATCTGCTGCCACCCCGGCCGCGGGGCGTGATGTTCGCGGCGCATCAGCTACCGGAGCTTCCGCTACTCGACGAGCCGAAGCCGCCGCGGGACACCGATGAGCCGCCCTTGGAAATCGAGGTACCGGATTTCGTTGTCGCCGTGGTGCCTTTCGGCAAAGTCAGGGTGCCGCCGCGCGCGATGCTGCCGACTCCTGTGTTGGAACCGCCGTAGTAATAGCGGTATGGCGACCCCATATACAAGAACGTGCTGCCGCCATGGCTGGTGCCGCTGCTGCAGTAACTGTCCGGCACCACTTCGTTGGAGCCGTCCTTGACGCACGAGGCGCTGACTCGCTCGTCACGGTGGAAGATCGCGTAGCCGGCGGCGACGACAGCCACCACACCGACGCCGACCGCCGAACCGATCAGGACTTTCTTGCCGGTGGCCGCGCGCTTGCGGGCCTTCTCGGCCTTCACCCGCTCGATCTCTTCTTCGGCTTCGCGCGCCTTCTGCGCCTTGTCCCGGGCCCGTGCCTCGCCGATGGTCGGCTGCCGCGGCTTGGCGGTGGCCGGGTCCTGCCAGCGGACCGAACCCTGGGGTTCTTCCGGTGGCGGACTCGGCTGAAATGCCGGAGTCGGATTCGGCGTGGGATCGGCCGGCGGCACCGGCGGCATGCTCGGTCCGGCCCCCGGGACGGGGTCGGGCCCAGTACCTGGCGCCGACGCTTTCCACGGCTGCCTCTGCGCCCCATCCTCGGGCCCGACAGTCATGCACACCCCCAATTGACGCAACCTGTGAGACAGCATAAGGCTGGCTGGCCGGCGAGGCGGCCGTTGGCGCTGCTTCCGTACTGCAAAAGTAGCCGCCGTCCGCCTCGCACGGTCACCGCGCCGCGAGCGACGGCCATCCGATCTCCCGCTCGAGCTCGAAAGCCAAGGCCAGCAGCGCGGCCTCCTGCCCCGCTGCCGCGCCGAACATCATGCCGACCGGCAATCCGGAGGCGGACTGGGTCAGTGGCAGCGAAACCGCCGGCGCTCCGCTGGCATTCTGCAGCGGCGTGAAGCCGACCCAGTCGATCAGCCGCGAGATGATCTGGTCGTAGTCGGCGGTCGGGTCCAGGTGTCCGATCGGCGGCGTGACCTCGCTGAGGGTCGGGGTCAGCACCACGTCGTAGTCGCGGGCCAGCCGCGCCGGGATGCGCCGCGACGCGGCCAGCCGGGCGATGGCGGCCGGCACCCGATGCAGGTTGCGAGCCGCCTTCCGTTCCAGCCCCAGGGTCAGGTTGTCCAGCTTGGCGCGGTCGAAGGTGGGCCCGAAGGTGTGTTTTCCGCCGCGGACCAGAGCGAATGCCAGGAAGGCCCAGTACAGCAGGAAGTCGTCGCGGAACCGCTCCGGCGCCGGGTTGCCGATCTCGGTGACCCGGTGGCCGAGCTGTTCCAACCGGGCCGCGGTCTGCATGGTCAGCTCCCGGATCTCGGGGCTGGCGTCGCGGCCGATCGAGCTGGTGCACACGGCGATGCGCAGCCGGCGCTGCCCGGGCGCGGTGACGTCGCCGATCGCCGGCAGTTTCGGGTTCCGGTAGACGCGCTCGGCCTCCCGGTAGAACGCCGCGGTGTCCCGGACACTGCGGGTCAGGACACCGTTGGCGACGATCTGCAGCGGCATCCGGGTCTCCCGGTCCAGTGGCAGCCGGCCACGCGTGGGCTTGAGACCGACCAATCCGTTGCAGGAAGCCGGAATTCGGATGGAACCGCCACCGTCGTTCGCGTGCGCGATGGGCACCACGCCGGCTGCGACGAAGGCGCCCGACCCGGACGACGACGCGCCCGCGGTCACCGTGGTGTCCCACGGATTGCGCACCGGGCCGAGACGAGGGTGCTCCGCCGAGGCGCTGAAGCCGAACTCGGACAACTGCGACTTGCCGAGCGCCACCAACCCTGTCGACAGATACAGGCGCGCCCATTCCCCGTCCGCCGGCATCGGCCTGGGCGCCCACGCGTCGGAGCCTTGCATGGTCGGCCAGCCGCGGACCGCGACGTTGTCCTTGATGAACGTCGGCACACCGTCGAAGAAGCCTCCGAACGGTCCTGGTGCGCTTGCCTTTTCGACCGCCTGCTCGAATGCTTCGTACGACATGCCACCCAGTTCGGGCTGCGCCTTCTCGGTACGGGCGATCGCCGCCTGCACCACCTCGACCGCCGACACCGCACCGCCGCGGATCGCGTCGGCGACACCGACCGCGTCGAGGTCACCGAGGGCGTCGTCACCGAATGTGCTGATGCGTGTCATGGCACCCACGGTACCAAGCAGTACCACCAATCTGCCTTACCCCCAGATTTCACATTGTGAGTCCGGACACCGACTTCGTGCACCATTGAACGTGCTGCGTAAACGCCTAGTTTCCCCGACGTAACTTTCCATTTGGACTAGTGCCATATGGAAGTAATTGGTGTTAGCTTTCGTCCGATCCGGCTGCTGCAGGTCGCGGACCGGTCCGGTCATCGGCGCCCGCATTCGACCTGCTTGCCTGATGCCTTGCAGCACTGGCGCTTACGACGGATTCGACAGGACATGCTTCATGACTACCGAGCAATCCATAGACGAGGTTAAGGACCATCCGATAGCCGGGGCGCGCGTCGGCCCGTGGTCCCGCTTCGCCACCTGGGCAAGCCAAGACAACATCGAGGACTTCTCACTTCGCTACGCGCCCAAGTCTTTTCGTAAATGGTCACCGATGGCGTGTGCCGTGGCCGCCCTGGGCGGCATCGCCTATCTCGCGGACTACTCCATCGGGGCCTCGATCGCCGTCACTCACGGTGCGGCCAACGCAGTCGTCGCGATCCTGGTTGCCGCCGTCACCATCTTTCTCACCGGCATCCCGATCGCCTATTACGCCGCAAAATACAACATCGACATGGATTTGCTCACTCGCGGAGCCGGTTTCGGGTACTTCGGTTCGACCCTGACCAGCCTCATCTACGCCAGCTTCTGCTTCATCTTCTTTGCGCTCGAAGGCGCGATCATGGCGCAGGCGATGAAGTTGGCGTTCGGCCTTCCACTGGCGGTCGGCTACATCGTCGGCTCGCTGATCATCATTCCGCTCGTGCTCTACGGCATGACAGCGCTGGCCAAGTTTCAAGTCTGGACCCAGCCGTTGTGGCTGATCCTGTTCGTCGCTCCGATCGCCTTCATCGCGACCGCGGATCCGGCAGGCTTCCACGGGTTCCTGAGCTGGGCAGGCAATGGCGGCAGTGAGCAGGTGACCGCTATCGGCGTCGGTGCGGGTGCCGGCGTGGCACTGTCGCTCATCGCCCAGATCGGTGAGCAGGTCGATTATCTGCGCTTCATGCCCGAGAAGTCGGAAACACCGCCACTGCGATGGTGGGGCGCGGTCCTCGCGGCCGGACCCGGCTGGGTGATCCTCGGCGCGGCCAAACAGATTTGCGGCGCCTTCCTGGCCTTCTACGTCGCGGGCAAGGTCGGTTTCGCCGCCGCGACAGAACCCATCGAGCAGTTCCTCGGCGGGTTCGGTTCGGTCATCCACAACGATGTCGCCGCCCTCGCACTGGCGACGCTGATGGTGTTGCTGTCCCAGGTGAAGATCAATGTCACCAACGCATACTCGGGCTCGTTGTCGTGGTCGAACTTCTTCAGCCGGGTTCTGCACGTGCACCCGGGCCGGGTGGTGTACCTCGGTCTGCACATCGCCATCGCGTTGGCGCTCATGCTCAGCGACATGTTCACCGTGCTCAACACCATCCTGGGGTTCTACTCCAACGTCGCGATCGCCTGGGTCGGCGCGATCGTCGCCGACCTGGTGATCAACAAGCCGCTGCTCAAGCTCAGCCCGTCCTACGTCGAATTCAAGCGGGCCTATCTCTACAGCATCAATCCGGTCGGATTCGTCTCCATGCTGGTGGGTTCGGTGTTCTCGATCATGGCCTTCTATCACGCTTTCGGCGATTTCCTCGCGGCCTGGTCGCCGTACCTGGCGCTGACGTTGGCGTTCGTGCTCTCCCCGGTGATCTGCATCGCGACCAAGGGCAAGTACTACCTGGCGCGGCGCAATCCGCTTCGCGAGGAGATCGAGAAGGAGCCGCTGTGGGCGGGTCAGACGCTGCTGGACGTCGTCGACCAGAAACGGTA
Organism: Mycolicibacterium sp. P4_G11; assembly: GCF_056555145.1. NCBI lineage: Bacteria > Bacillati > Actinomycetota > Actinomycetes > Mycobacteriales > Mycobacteriaceae > Mycobacterium > Mycolicibacterium sp. P4_G11. The sequence continues at coordinate 430,476 of NZ_JBFUJW010000001.1, read as the reverse complement.
CGAGCTGCCGGATATGGTGCACGACTGCCCTTTTCATCACGGCACCGTGTCCTCGCTGACCTGCACCCTGACCAAGGACTGCCATGACATGTGCAAGAAGGAGGAATACGACGATTCGGTGAGCGTGGATCTACTGAAAACCGCGACGACACCGCAGTCGAGCTGATGAACCGTCATGACCCCGCCCGCTTGGCCGGACGGGGTCATGACCGTCGGTCATGGAGTCAGCTCGACGATCACGTCGAATTCGAGTTCGTCGGCGCTGGCGAGGTACACCGGTTGACGAGTATGAGCACCACGCATGACCACCTCGCCGCGCGGCCCCTGGTACGCGACATTGGAGCGCGCCCGGTCGATCGCGGCCACCTCAAGGCTGCGGGCCGTCTGCGCCAACGCCGTCAGCAACAACAGTCCCTCATAACAGGATTCACCGATGTTGTTCAACGCCGGGGCCGCGCCGCCGAATCGCTGCTGATAGTGCGAGCCGAACCCCATGTTCACCTCGGTGGGCAGGCTCTCGAAATAGCCGCATGCCGTGTACAGGCCGGTGGTCGCCCCACGTCCGCTGGCGCACAACACATCCTCACCGATCATCAACGACAGGCGCACGACACTCTGGTCCAGACCAGCTCTGGCGAACGCGCGATTGAATGCCGCGTTGTCCGCACCCACCATCAACACCAACACACCGTCGGCCTCCGAGCTGCGGATGACGTCGAGCATCGGCCGAAAATCCCGCCCACCCAAGGGAACGAAGGCTTCACCGACGAATTCGAAGCCCGATCGCCACATGTACTCCTTGGTCACTCGGGCCGTCTGCCGGGGCCAGATGTAGTCGTTTCCGACGATGCACCAGCGTTTCAGCCCAAGGTGCTCGCGCAACCACGTCAACGCCGGAAACAGTTGCTGCTCTGGGGTTTCCCCCACCATGTACACACCGTCGGTGCTCTCCCCGCCCTCATAGAAGGTGGTGTACACATAGGGCACCCGTCCGGCCGTCTGCGGGGTGATGACCCGCCGCGCATTCGACAGGTGCCAACCCACCACGGCGTCGATCCGCTCCTGGGCAACCAGGCGGCCCAGCTCGTCGGCCAGATCACTCAATGGCGCCCCGGCATCGACCGGATGAATCCGGACCGGCCGGTCCAGGATGCCGCCGGCCGCGTTGATGTCCTCAGCGGCCAGCTCGGCGCTGGCCTCGCACGATGGTCCGAACATCCCGGCGGGCCCGCTCAACGGCACCACGAGCGCGATATCGACCACATCCCGGTCGGCGCGCACGGGAATCGTCGCAAAACTCGGATCCACCATCACCTCACCTCGGGACACCGACCCAGCTACGCCACACCGATCGCGACGACCACGACGTCCATCGCCCGGGTGACCAGAATTCACTTGAACATACCTGCCGATCAGCGCTGTTTCACGGCGAGACGACAGCTCCGATCACGGTAGGCTGGGCGCCACCATGGACATCAAGCCCGGCGGCCGTGCCGACACCATCGAGGAACTCGCTCGATTGGTGAAGTCGGTCGCCTTCGAACTCGACCGCGTCGTGACCGAGCAGCTGGCCGGCTTGACGGTGCGTCAGTGGCACGTGCTGGCCGCGCTCGAGGGCGGTGTCGGAAAGCCGATGACCGCGCTGGCCGAGGCGACATTGTTGCCCGGGCCCAGTCTGACGCGGCTCGTCGACGGGATGGTCGACGACAATCTGGTGCTGCGCAAGGCCGATGTGGTGGATCGCCGACGGGTGCTGGTCTACCAGACCCGCCGCGGCGGTTCGTTGTACCGCCAGATCCGCGAGCGGCTGGGCAAGTCCGAGCAGCTGACCGCGCTGTGCAGTTCAAGCTCACTACCGGCAGACACACTGACCGAACTACTGAGCGCCCTACAGGTGCCGGCCACCCCGGCGGATCTCCGCGGCTGACTGAACCCGCCAAACGGCCAGTCCCCCAAGGAAATCGAGGAACTGGCCGTCGGCTGCGGGATCAGAAACTGGCGTGCGGCGCGCCCATGCCGGGATCGATCTGGTACGGCCCGGACGCCGACGGCGCCACCGGGAAGTCGAAGATCGCCGTCGGGATGTACACCGTCGCACAGGAATTCGGGATGTCCACCACTCCGGAGAGCCGCCCCTCGATGGGTGCGGACCCGAGCAGCAGGTAGGCCTGCTCCGGGCTGTACCCGAATTTCGTGAGGTAGTCGATCGCATGCAGACATGCGCGCTGGTAGGCCAGATCCGAGTCGAGGTACTTCTGCTCGCCGTCGAGTGTCACCGAGGTGCCCGAGAAGGCGAGCCATTCCGAGTACTGCGGGTCGGTGTTGCCCGGCATGAATATGGCGTTCTCATGCACGCCGTAGGTGTCCATGCCGCCCTTGATCAGATCCACGTGCAGGTCCATGAATCCGCCCATCTCGATGGCCCCGCAGAACGTGATCTCGCCGTCGCCCTGCGAGAAGTGCAGATCGCCGAACGACAGGTTCGCACCGGGGACGAACACCGGATAGAACACCCGGCTGCCCTTGGTGAGGTTCTTGATGTCCTGGTTGCCGCCGTTTTCGCGCGGTGGCGCGGTCCGGGCCGCCTCGGCGGCCGCTTTGGCGAAGGCGTCGCCCTGCAACGAACCGAGGATCGCGTCCTGCGGCTCGGGTGGCAATGCCAGCGGCGGCACGCGGTCGGGATCGGTGGCGATCAGCGCACCCTCGCGGGCATTCCACTTGGCCAGCAGGGCCGCCGACGGTGCGGTGCCCATCAGGCCGGGATGCACGATGCCGGTGTACTTCACCCGGGGCACGTGCCGTGACGTCGCAGTCTGGCCGGAGAAGTCCCAAATCGCCTTGTAGGCATCGGGGAACTGATCTGTGAGGAATCCGCCACCGTTCTGCTTGGCGAAGATGCCGGTGTATCCCCAGCCCTGTCCCGCCAGCGGCCCCGAGTCTTCCTGCGGAATCGGGCCGACGTCGAGGATGTCGACGATCAGCAGGTCACCTGGTTCGGCCCCCTCGATCGCGAACGGTCCGGACAGGCAGTGCACGCCCTTGAGCGGGGCGTTGAGGATGTCCTCAGCAGAGTCGTCATTGCGGATGGCGCCGTCGAACCACTCCCGGCAATGCGCCCGGAAGCTGTCCCCCGGCTTGACGGTGACCGCCGGCGGGATGTCCGGGTGCCATCGGTTGTGGCCGACGATCTGTTGGTCGGTGAACTTCTTCGTTGAATCCAAGGGGAACAGCAGTTCCGGCACGGTGACCCTCCTAGCGACACAAACACTTGCTTCCGAATGGAAGTATTCAATAGTGAAGGTGTCTCGTCTGCGGTTCGGGCAAGTTACATCCGGATGACGTTGACGCAGAGGGCTTATGGTGTCGTTGTGCCTACCTACGTATTCCGGTGTGGACAGGGTTGCCCGGACTTCACCGAACAGCATTCGATGGCCGTCGTGCCCGACGACGTCCCCTGCCCGAGCTGCCGCAGCCAGGCCAAACGCCGAATCGGAGCGCCGGCGCTAGGTGCCGGCAGCTCGTCGGGGATGCGGATCCAGGACGCCACCCGCGCCACGGCCGACCGCCCCGATGTCGTCGGAAGCCTGCCTGCGAGCCGCCGCCGCGCGCCGGTGACCGCGAATCCGTTGCATCGCAAGCTCCCCCGGCCCTGACCCGGACAAAGCAAAACCCCGCGCACTCCGGGATCGCCGGGTTTGTGCGCGGGGTTTTGTCAGTGAGCAGCGGGTGGGCTGCTCAAGTTCTTACTGCTGGCCGACCTCGAACCGCACGAAGCGGGTCACGGTGACGCCGGCCTCGTCCAGCAGCGCCTTCACGGTCTTCTTGTTGTCGGACACCGACGGCTGGTCCAGCAGCACGACGTCCTTGTAGAAGCCGGTGACGCGGCCTTCGACGATCTTCGACAGCGCGGCCTCGGGCTTGCCCTCTTCCTTGGCGGTCTCCTCGGCGATGCGACGCTCGTTGGCGACCAGGTCGGCGGGCACGTCCTCACGAGTGAGGTACTTGGCCTTCAGCGCGGCGATCTGCAACGCGACCGCGTGAGCGGCCTCTTCCGAAGCACCGTTGTACTCGACCAGCACGCCCACGGCCGGCGGCAGATCCGCGGCACGCTTGTGCAGGTAGGTCTCGACGGTGCCGTCGAAGTAGGCAGCACGACGCAGTTCGAGCTTCTCGCCGATCTTCGCGGACAGGTCCGCGACCAGCTGCTCGACGGTGGTGCCGTCGACGGTGGCGGCCTTGAGGGTCTCCACGTCGTTGGCCTTGGCCGCGACAGCAGCGGTGAGGATCTGATCCGCGAGATCCTGGAATTCGGCGTTCTTGGCGACGAAGTCAGTCTCGGAGTTCAGCTCGATCAGGGCGCCGTCCTTGGCGGCGACCAGGCCCTCGGCGGTGGCGCGCTCAGCGCGCTTGCCGACGTCCTTGGCACCCTTGATGCGCAGCACCTCGACGGCCTTGTCGAAGTCACCCTCGGTCTCAACCAGTGCGTTCTTGCAGTCGAGCATGCCGGAGCCGGTGAGCTCCCGCAGTCGCTTTACGTCAGCAGCGGTGTAGTTAGCCATCTCAGCTTTCTGTGGTGGTGGTTTCGGTGGCGGCTTCGGCCTCGGTGCTGGTGGTCGCACCGGCGAGCAGTTCCTGCTCCCACTCGGCGAGCGGCTCGGCGCCTTCGGCCTCGGTCTTGGCACCCGAGCGGGCCTGCAGACCCTCGGCAACCGCGGAAGCGATCACCTTGGTCAGCAGCGCGGCGCTGCGGATGGCGTCGTCGTTACCCGGGATCGGGTAGTTGACCTGGTCGGGGTCGCAGTTGGTGTCCAGGATCGCGAGGACCGGGATACCGAGCTTGATGGCCTCAGAAACGGCCAGGTGCTCCTTGTTGGTGTCGACGACCCAGATGGCCGACGGAACCTTCTGCATATCCCGGATACCGCCGAGGCTGCGCTCGAGCTTGTTCTTCTCACGCGTCAGCATGAGGATTTCCTTCTTGGTGCGACCCTCGAAGCCACCGGTCTGCTCCATCGACTCGAGTTCCTTCAGGCGCTGCAGGCGCTTGTGGACGGTCGAGAAGTTGGTGAGCATGCCGCCCAGCCAGCGCTGGTTCACGTAGGGCATGCCGACGCGGGTGGCCTCGTCAGCGATGGACTCCTGGGCCTGCTTCTTGGTACCGACGAAGAGCACGGTGCCGCCGTGGGCAACGGTCTCCTTGACGAACTCGTACGCCTTGTCGATGTAGGTCAGCGTCTGCTGCAGGTCGATGATGTAGATGCCGTTGCGGTCGGTGAAGATGAACCGCTTCATCTTGGGGTTCCAGCGTCGGGTCTGGTGCCCGAAGTGCGCGCCGCTATCCAGCAGCTGCCGCATGGTCACTACGGCCATGGTTGTGCCTCACTTGTTTCGGTTGTCGTCCGGTATCGGGTGATGCCGGACCCTGACGCCTGCTGCGTGCCGGACCCAACTCGGTTGTCCGAGGTGGGACCGCCCGGCATGCGATTGCGACCCGAGATCGAGCCGCTGTGCAGGCGCGCGAAGTCAACCCACGAATGCGGATTGCAGGGGGAAGTTTACACGCTTTGCAGGGTGCTCTTGTCCACAGAGCGTTGGTTATCCACAGATCCGGGTTCTCGGGCTACCGAAGCCGACGCCGAGGCGCTGAACTGGGGTGATGCGCATCGGCCTGCTGGTGGGGATCGCCGCGGTCTGCTCGACCGGCGTGGCGCACGCCGCTGACGGCCGGCTGGACTGGCCGTTGCGGCCGCGGCCGGCCGTCGTGCGCACGTTCGACGCACCGCAACCCAATTGGCAGCGCGGGCATCGCGGCGTCGACCTGGCTGGGTCGGTGGGTCAGACGGTGTACGCGGCGGCTCCGGGCACGGTGGTGTTCGCCGGGGAGCTCGCGGGCCGGCCGGTGGTGTCGGTCGCGCATCCCGGCGGGCTGCGCACCAGCTATGAGCCGGTGCGTGCAGCGGTACGTCCCGGCGCCGTCGTCGCCGCCGGTAGTGCCCTCGGCACGCTGGTGCCCGGGCATCCCGGCTGCGGCAGCTGCCTGCACTGGGGCGCGATGTGGGGTGCGTCGTCCGATGCCGACTACGTCGATCCCCTCGGCCTGCTCACCACCACCCCGATCCGCCTCAAGCCCCTCACCTCACCCCGAACGTGAGCTTGTGTGCCAAAAATCGCGCAAAGTTCGCACACAAGCTCAGCTTCGGCGGGGAGTTACGCCCGGGGATGGGCCTGGTCGTGCACGGCACGCAGCCGAGCCACCGTCACGTGCGTGTAGAGCTGAGTGGTCGCGAGCGACGAATGCCCCAGCAGCTCCTGGACCACGCGCAGATCGGCGCCGCCCTCGAGCAGATGGGTGGCCGCGCTGTGACGCAGGCCGTGCGGCCCGATGTCGGGGGCGCCGTCCACTGCCGAGATCGTCTGGTGCACGACGGTCCGCGCCTGGCGAGGGTCGAGGCGACGCCCCCGCGCCCCGAGCAGCAGCGCCGGGCCGGAGGTCGCGACCGCCAGCGCGGGGCGACCGTCGGACAGCCACGCCCGCAGCGCATGAAAGGCCGGCTCACCGAAAGGCACGGTGCGCTGCTTGTCGCCTTTACCCAGGACGCGCAGCACGTGGCGGCTCTGGTCGACGTCGTCGATGTCCAGGCCGCACAGCTCGCTGACGCGGATACCGGTGGCGTACAGCATCTCGACGATCAGCCGGTCCCGCAGGGCCATCGGATCACCTTGCTCCGCACCGGAACTCGCGGCGGACATGGCGTCGACGGCCTGGTCTTGACGGAGGACGGCGGGCAGGGAACGACGGGCCTTGGGGGTTTGCAGCCGCACCGCCGGGTCGGTCTCGAGCAGGCCGCGTCGCACCGCCCAGGCGGTGAAGGTCTTCACCGCCGATGTGCGACGGGACAGCGTGGTCCGGGCCGCGCCATTGCCGGCCTGTTCGGCGAGCCAGGACCGCAGTGTCATCAGGTCCAGGTCGCCGAGGGCCGCGTCGTCGCCGAGGAATTCCCCCAGTGACCGCAGGTCGCCGAGGTAGGCGCGGCGGGTGTGCTCGGAACGTCCGCATTCGAGTTCGAGGTACTGATCGAACTCCGAGAGGACCGCCTGGTGCACTCCCCTACGGTCCCAGAACCGCCACCCCAGCGCCTGTCGCGCCACCCGTCAGTGGCCGAGCTGTGACCTCAGACGTCGAGACGCCTCCCGGCACGCTCGGCAAACGCATCTAGTGCGGCCAGAACTTCTGGTGATCGCCACACGCGATTGCGGCGCCCAGCGGTCGTCTCGATGATCACGCCCGCCTCCACCAATGGACTCAGCACTCGCTGGGCGTGCGCGCTCTGGGCAACAATGCCCGTGCCAACCAGCAGTGCGGCGTTGATCACCGGGCGGCTGGTCAGTAGATCGGCCACCTTCCACGCGCCTGAATCCGTGCGCGCGGTGATCCTGTCGCCCCAGCTGGCGCGGATGGCGCGCAGGTCCGTCACCAGCTGCCGTCCGTTTACCGTCGCACGCACGCTTGCCTCGGCAAATCGCTCCACTATGGGCGCCGCGCTGCCCTCTCGGTATGCAGTAAGTGCGGCGATGTATCCGCCGGTATCCGCCAGCAATCCCGCCGACACAGGCACGGTGATCTGACGGGTCAGTGCCTTATTGCGCAGCATTGCCTGTACCAGCGCACGCCCGGTACGCCCGTTGCCGTCGGTGAACGGGTGCAGCGTCTCGAACTGAGCGTGGGCCACAGCGATGAGCGGCAGCACTGGCGCGTCGGTGCGCTTCGTGAATGCGATGAGGTCGTCAACGGCGGCGGGAATGAGTTCATGTCGCGGCCCGACGAACGTCGCTCCGATCGGTGTCGAGCCACGACCGATCCACACCGGCTCGGTGCGCCACTGCCCCGGGGTGTGTCGCGGCTGGTTGACCATGAGCGCGGCGTGCATTTCCAGGATCGCTGCGGCGTTGACAGTGCCGGAGAGAGCCAACGCAGCCTGCATTGCGGCAGTGTTGGCGACAATGTCTGCGGCGTTGCGCTTGCCCGTGCCGCCGACGAGCTCCTCCTCGGCGATAGATCGTGCCGATGCCGAGAGATTCTCGATCTGCGAGCTGGCGGCGGACTCTGACCGCAGCAGGACCGAAGCGAACGGTGCGATCTCGCCGCCTAGTTCGGCGTCGAAGCGGGCAATCTCCCGGCTCGCCGCTTCAGCCTTGGCCAATACCGCGTCGGGCAGCGCCAGGTCGAGTTCGGCAATACTTGCTGGTACGGCGGGGTGGTAGGTGCCGTACTTAGGCGGCATACCTGCGTAGCGAACTTGCGGTTCCCAGCGCACATCCTCGTAGGTGACCGCACTAAGTGGATGCACATCCCAACCTTACATCCATTTACTACTTAAGTGGATGTAATGGAAATCCTTGCATCCACTTATCAAGAAAGACGCGCGTCAACGCGCCTCGACGCGGCGCAGCGCGTCCGGGGTCAAGTCCGCCAGTGAGCGGTAGCCGTCGATGGCCATGGTGAGGTCGGTCTCGGCCAGCAAGGACCGCAGCACGTGCACGACGCCGGCCGTGCCGGCCAGTGCCATGCCGTACGCGTACGGCCGGCCGATGCCGACAGCCGTTGCCCCCAGCGCCAGGGCCTTGACCACGTCGGCGCCGCTGCGGACGCCGGAGTCGAACAGCACGGGCAGGCCGTCGGCTGCCGCGACCACGCCTGGCAGGCAGTCGATGGCCGGAATCCCACCGTTGGCCTGCCGGCCGCCGTGATTGGAGCAGTAGATGCCGTCGACCCCGGCGTCCCGCACGCGCCGCGCATCGTCGGGATGACAGATGCCCTTGACCAACAGCGGAAGCTTCGTCAGCGACCGCAGCCAGGCCAGGTCGTCCCAGGTCAGGGAGTTGCCGAAATCCTGCACCCACTGCATCACCACGCCCTGCGGATTCTGCTCGGGCGGCGCGGGCAGCTTGGCCCGGAAGACCGGGTCACTGGTGTAGTTGGACAGGCAGTGGCCACGCAACTGCGGGAAGTTGGCCGTCGACAGGTCGCGGGGGCGCCACCCGGGCACCCAGGTGTCGAGGGTGACGACGATGCCCTGGTACCCGGCAGCTTCGGCCCGGCTGATGAGGCTGGCCGCCAGGTCCCGGTCTTTCGGGGTGTACAGCTGGAAAAAGCCTGGGGTGTCACCGAATTCGGCGGCGACACCCTCCAACGGATCGCTGGTGAGCGTCGAGACCATCATCGGGACGCCGGTCTGGGCGGCGGCCCGCGCGGCGTGCAGGTCACCGTGGCCGTCGCGGGCACAGATGCCCATGACGCCGATCGGCGCGAGGAACAGCGGCGAGGGCAGCTTCAGGCCGAACAGATCGACCGTCAGGTCGCGCTCGGTGGCCCCGACCAGCATGCGCGGCATGAGGCCCCAGCGGTCGAAGGCGCTGACGTTGACGCGCTGCGTCCGCTCGTCACCGGCGCCGCCTGCCACGTACGACCAGATCGATGGCGGCATCGCGGCCTGGGCGCGCTCCTCGAGTTCCGTGAACGAGATCGGCAGCGTTGGGACGACACCGCCCAGACCTTGCAGGTAGATCTCGAGTTGGTAGTCACCGAACGCCATCGGGCCCGCCCTTCTGTTGCAACTTCGGCTGAGATTCGCACATTAGCGTCGGCCCGCGCCTCGGCTTTCGGCTATGCCTCGGCTTCGGCCTTGGCCAATTCAGCCTTCCACTGCCGGAACGTCTCTTCGGTGCGACCCCGGCGCCAGTAACCGGAGATGGATGCCCATTCGGCGCCGACGCCGCGCTCCTTGCGCAGGTACGGCCGCAGGTTGTGCATGACGGCCTGCGCCTCGCCGTGGACGAACACCTGGACCTGGCCGGGCAGCCAGTCAGCCGCCCGCACCGCTGCGACGAGTGGCGCGTTGTCGCCTGCCTGGTCGTCGGACACCAGGTCGGCGCGGCCGCCGCGATGGATCCACTGGATCTTCACGCCCGCGGGCGCGGTCAGGTCGAGCTCGTCGTCGGGTCCGTCGACCTCGATGAAGGCCTGGCCGATCGCGCTCGGCGGCAACGCTTCCAACGCCGTGGTCAGTGCCGGCAACCCGGCTTCGTCGCCGGCCAGCAGGTGCCAGTCGGCGGCCGGGTTCGGCGAGTAGGCCCCGTTGGGCCCCATGAGATACGCCGGGTCGCCGGGCGCCAACGACGCCGCCCACGGTCCAGCGACTCCGGTATCGCCGTGCACGACGAAGTCGACGGTGAGTTCGCGCTGCTCCACGTCGACGCGCCGCACGGTGTAGGTCCGCACGGTCGGGCGCTGGTCCGCCGGCAGCTCCTCGAAGCTGTCCAGGGTCAGCGGCTGCGCCAGGCCAGCCACCTGTACGCCCGCGGGCACGATGGCGAACTTGACGTAGGAATCGGTGAATTCCTTCGGACTGAAAGTGTCGAACCCGTTGCCGCCGAACACAACACGAATCATGTGCGGGGTCAGGCGCTGGGTGCGGAGAACTTCGAACGTATGAATCGGACGGCCTGCCACGCCTCGACTATACGAGCGGCGCGCCCGCCGTGGTGGGCTACCGGGCCAGCACCGCCGCGGTGAACTTGGGCTTCCAGTCCGAGGTCAGCAACGCGCCGAAGTTGGATTCGAGGTCGTCGCGTTTGGTGGTGTCGGTGTCGCGGACCGCGAAGATGAACGCCGGTCCGCTCCAACCGGCCCCCGCCACGCCGGCCAGCACCTGCAGAATCTGACGCGCCTGTTCGTCCTGGCTGACGCCGCGGGCCTGCGGTGCGCACGTGGAGGCGCCGAGTTCGGTCATCCACACCTTCTTGTCGCCGTCGCCGTTGACGGTCATCAAGTCGTGCACGCGCACCAGATCCGACCAGCCGTTGTCGCCGTCCTCGGCGATGCCGCCCGGGAACACGTACGGATGCATCGCGGTGGCATCGAAGAACTTCCGTGCGCCACTGGCGTACATGTCGGCGAGGAATTTCGTCGGTGCGTCCGGGCCGGTGGCGCGACTCAGTCCGGCGGCGATGACGGTGGCGTCGGGTTGAACAGCCTTGATCGCGGGATAGGCCGCCTTGAGCAACTCGGTGTAGACGGCGGCCCGGTTGGTGGTGAACCCGAAGAACAGCGGCAGGTTCGGCTCGTTCCAGATCTCCCAGTTGGCGACCCGGTCGCCGTAGCGCTGCACGACGGCGGTGACGAAGGCAGCGTAGTCCGCCGGATTCACCGGTGGCGCACTGAAATACGAACCCGGAGCCCGCGCCCAGGTGGGACTGTAGGCGATCAGCCCGAGTACCTTCAGCCCCCGCTTCGTGGAGCCGTTCACCCAGTGATCGACGTAGTGCCAGTTGTATTGACCCTTGACGGGTTCGACGATGTGCCAGTCGATCAGCACCCGCATCCACTCCGCTCGGGTGCGGGCCACGGCGTCGAGTTCGCGGTCGGCGTCTGCGTCGGTCATCCAGGACTGAGGCGCGCCGACGCTGAAACCGTAACCGCCCTCCGGCACCACCGGCGTCGCTTGCGGCGATGGACGCACCCAGAGACAGCCGCCCGCCGTCAGCGCACCAGCCAGCCCGAAGACAACTGCGAGCCGACGAAATCGGCTGGTCACACGGCGGGCCATGACAGCAAACGTACCTGGCGAAATTCCTGACACCGCCGATGTGCGGCACCCGACCAGGCCCTGCCGGTCATCAGCTCTTGCCGTGAGCGACCTTTGTCGAATCGGCCTTGGCCTTCTTGTCAGCCGAAGCCGTCGTTGGCTTGATCCTGTTCTCGCGATGAGTGGACGTCGCCGACTTGGCGTCTACCGTGGCATCGGGCCGTGAAGCATTGTTGGCGAGGGTCTTTGGCGATTCTGCCGTCGGGCCGTCCGCGGCAGCTTGAGAAGAACCGTCGACCGCGACTTTCACCGCGTCCGGCTCGATCGGGTGCGCGGGTGTTTTGGCGGCGCCGGCCGTGACTGTCCCCAAAGGTGTTGCGCGGGAAGCCGATGCACTCTTGGGTGCCGTCGGCGCGAGACGCGCAGCCGCCTTCACCGACGCTGCGCCGACAGCAGCCGTGGAGGTGATGCCCGGGGGTTCGGTGGTCACGCCGCTAGATCCGGGCGGCACGCTGATCGGATCGGCTTTTGCGGGCGGTCCTCCGAAGTTGCTTGCGATAGCACCGACCAGGTTGTTGACGGCGCCGACCGGGATGTTGACCAGGCCTGGAACGACATACCGAAGCGCGGCCACCGGACCTCCGGACTGGTACGCGTTGGATAGCCCTGTCACGAAGCGTTGGATCAAAGGAAATTCCAGTGTGAAACCTGTGCGAGTGAGTACGGAGTGGGTAACCAGCCACTGGCCGTTCACTTTTTCATAGTTGTCGGCGTAGTGGCCGTAACCGTGGATCGTGACAAGGCCGGCGATGGACAGCCTGTCCTGCATTGTCCAGACGGCACTGGCAGTTGTATCGGACGTCAGGTCGATCTGCGGGTCATAACCTTGGTGGCGGGTGTTGATCGCACTGAGCGTGAGTGCGGTGAAGACGATGAACGAATCCCGATTGGGGAACAAGGGCCCGAGCGAGCCAGTGGTGTCCACCACCGCATCGGGGGCGAAGAGTTGACGCAGCGCAGCCCAGTTCTTTGTGTCGACATCATTGAAGTACGTCGCCTTGAGCAACTCCACTGCTGCCGTCTCAGCGGCCGGATCGGTAACGCCTGCGAGCGGCGATACCGTCGACGCGGATGACGGCGCCGGACCCGCTGACGCGGCGTGGGCAATCGGGGCGCCCGCAGCACTGAGTGCAACGGCAGCTCCGAGCGCGATAGCGGCGCGCAACATCCGCCGTTCCCCCACCATGGCGCGGCAGCGTCCGGCCTGTTCGTCTTCGCGCATCGTTCGCTCTCCTTTGTGGGTAGAAACTCACCGACCGAACCGAGACCGGACCAACTCAAGTCCGCGCAGCTGAACCAAACTCGTTCTTTCCCAGTGCAGTTGCGGCCGAGGACAGGTCGATCCCAGAAGCCAATAACATTCGACTATTCGACCAATGAGTTTGATTATACGAAATATAGGCGAATCGACAGTGGACGTCAACGGCCGCCGGACCGCCCCTCACGGGGACACGAACGGTCAAGGAGGTTGCTTGACCGCGAACCACCCGCTCTTTAGTGTGTTGATTATACGGGCCTCAAGACACCGACTATTCGATGATATTGAGCCTGGTCGATAAGTTGGGCGAACGCAGGGAGCGCGCATGAACAACGTTGTCTCATCTTTATTCTGTTGCCGCGCAGGGCAATCCACGAGCGAGGCGTCGATGCCAGCACGTACCCTCGTCGTCACCAACACCTACGGACAGATGACGAGCGATAAACAGTGAACAGCGGCTCGTCGCAGAAAGTTCTGGTTATCGGCGCCAGTGGTTTTCTCGGATCACACGTCACCAGGGCCGCGGCGGCCAGCGGAGCTGACGTGCGGGTCATGCTGCGCCCTTCAAGCCTGACCCGTGGCATCGATGACATCGACGTCGAACTTCGTTATGGCGACATCTTCGACGATGTCGCGCTACGCGCCGCCATGTCCGACCGCGACGTCGTCTACTACTGCGTTGTCGATGCCAGGATGTGGTTACGCGATCCAGCGCCGTTGTATCGCACCAACGTCGACGGACTCCGCCACGTCCTTGACGCTGCCGCCGAAGCCGAGTTGCGGAAGTTCGTATTCACCAGTACCACAGGAACATTGGCGGTCAGCTCGAATACCCTGGTTACCGAGGACGATCCGCACAACTGGACCGCAGGCGGCGCCTATCTCGAATCACGGCTGGCCGCGGAGCAACTCGTCTTCGACTACGCAAAGAACAGAGGGCTGCCGGCCGTAGCGATGTGCATCTCCACAACCTACGGACCTGGTGATTGGCAGCCAACGCCACATGGCTCATTGATCGCCCGGGTTGCCGCGGGTGCTTTCCCCTTCTACTTCGACTTCGCCTCGGAGGTGGTCGGGATCGAGGACGCGGCACGCGCCATGCTGCTCGCCGCGGACCATGGCCGTGTCGGCCAGCGCTACATCGTCTCCGACCGTTACCTGCACACCCGCGATGTCCATCGAATCGCCGCAGAGGCCGTCAACGCCAGGGTCCCGCGCATCAAACTCTCATTGCCCCTGCTGTACGCCGCCGCCCACGCCAACGACCTCGCCGCGAACCTGTTGCGACGCGACCTTCCCTTCGCCGTGGCCGGAATACGGATGGCCGAATTCATGTCGCCGCTGGACCACGAAAAGGCCGAGCGTGAACTCGGCTGGACGCCACGGCCAGTCGAAGAGTCCATTGCCGCGGCGGCCCGCTTCTTTCGCGGCGCACGCTGAGCGGCCGAACCAATCCGGCGACGCCCGTCCAATTTTCGTCAAGCGCGTTCGATCCCACCCACGAAGGAGAAAGACATGTATGTAGCTTCCTGCCGTTGGAGCCCGCCCGGTTCCGCGCGGCACCGAGTCTTGCGCGCAGCGCTCGGTTTCGGAACCGCGACAACGATGTTGTGCTGTGTGGACATGACGAACGCCAACGCCGACCCCTTGCCGCTCCCGAGTCTGTGCACCTACTCGACCCCCCAGTCGGACTCAGGCCCCGAGATCGATGCGATCAAGCAACTCAAGACAAACTATTTCGCCAATGTCGACGCCAAGAACTGGGATGCCTTGCGTAACCTGCTCGCTCCCAACGTCACAGTGGACACCCTGTGCAGCGCCGGGCCCGTCTTCGCCGACAGAGACTCGTTCATCTCTTTCCTGAAGCTCACGCTGGGAGGCGCGAAGACTCACCACCAAGGTTCCGAACCGAGCATCCACCTGACCTCCCCGACGACCGCCGAGGGCCTGTGGACTTTGCAGGATGTGTTGATCTTCAGCGACACAGTGGGCGTGCATGGATACGGCCACTACAACGATAAGTACCAGAAGGTCAACGGCCAGTGGGTCGAAACGTACTCCAAGCTGACCCGCACCCGCATCGATCTGATCAAGCCCGACGGCACCGTGATCCAGGCAAACGCTCCACTCGACCAGGTCGCGACGTTGGTCAAATCAGCTCTGGGGCAATAGCTTCGAGAAATTTGCTTCGGTGAGTGGGCCCGGCCTGATTGTTGGCGCCCCAGCTCTGGGTGGGGCCCACTCATTTCGGTCTTACGCAGTGTGTGCACCGATGGTCGCAGCAGCCCGGCAAATCCTGCGACCTACTTGTTCAATCTTTCGCGACGTGAGATTGGTGAACGGGTGCACGGAGATGCTGTGCGTGACCCGATCCGAGTGGTCGAACACCGGCACGGAGATGGCACCAACATAGTTGCGCTGACCACGCGGTTTCGCCGGATTCGTTGCCGCACCGGTCATTTCGAGTAGCACACTGTCAATATTGTCGCGCATCGAATCCGACAGCGCTTCGGTCTGAAGCTTCGTCATCACCGGGACTGCCGAGACCATTTCGGGGCTCATGCTTTCTACGCTGAAGCCCTGGCGCGCGGTGTCGTCGAGGAACTGTTCGAGGTGGACTCGAAACGCCCGACTGGCCACGCCACTGCGCTCAATCCAGGCGAGGCGCTCCTCGCGAGGTTCCCAGGCGGCGTAGGCCGGCCCGAATGGCGCCGCAAACGGCAGCCGATCGCCAACCGCGGCGTGCCACTGGTCGTCATGCCCGGTCGGTGCAGCGATGAAGGCCGTAATGGCAAGCTGATGTCCCATTCGCTCAGACACTGAGACGGCGTATCCGTACTCATCCGCCAGGGCTTGAGCAACGGCATGCGCAGCGTGCACGACGGACTGCGAATGATCGATCTGCTCGGCCAGCCTGGCGAGTGCCCCACCAACCGAAAATGTCTTGTCCACCGGGTCCCGGGTAACCCAACCGGCGGCGACGAGCTCTTTCATGATCATGTGTGCGGTCGCCTGATTGAGGCCCAGTGCATTCACGATGTCGCTCAGCCGAGCAGGCACGTCACCGCGTTCGACGAGTAGTTCGACGATCTCGACGACCCGGCGGGTGGGTGGAGAGGAACCCGGCACGACACGCACTCCCTGACTTGGAAAGTTGACTATGCGAATCCTAGCCGTCGGATATCCCGGCAGACCGTCAGTCCGCGAAGGTCACGCCGAAGGCGGTAGCGCGGGCAGCGATGCCACGCTGACGGCACCAAATTCACTCAGGCGACTGCGCCATCAAGACCAGGAAGCGGTCGCTGACAGATCTGATGCGCTTCGTCGGCGGGCAACCCGAACAGTCGTAATACGTCTTCGGTGACCCGATCTGCCGCCGCAGCGTCGTCGCGTTCGGGCTCCTGTTGCAGAAGCTTGCCGAGCCCGAGGAGTGCCCCGGCGGCGACGGCCAAGGCCAATTTTGGATCGTCGACGGCGAATCGGCCGGCGGCGACGGCGGCCGTGATGTCCCGTAATGCGCGTGGGCCCAGGCCGCGGTCCGAGCCCATGAGACTGAGGCCATTGACCAGCAGTATCTGACTCTCCTGCGGGCGACGCCGGAACATTCGGCCGGTGAGCCGAAAGCTGAAGGCAAACGCTTCGGCCGGGTCGTCGATCGACGCGGTGAGTCCATCGAGCAGCGCGCCATGGTTGTCGAGCACGTCGGCCACCGCCGCCTCGAACAGCGCTTCCTTGCTGTCGAAGTGGTTGTAGAACGAACCCATTCCGACGTCTGCCGCCTGCGTGATTTCCAGAACCGGCACGTTGATCTTGCCCTCGGCGATCAGCGTCTGCGCGGCCTGGATGAGGGCCGCACGGGTGCGCTGTTTCCGCCGTTCCAGGCGGTTGGCCGGCTCGTCCTGCAATGCACTCACCGCCTCAGAATAGCAGCATCTATCAGTTTTGAGGATTTCGTCAGAACCTATTGACTGAGCATCGCGTCGTATGTGACGATTTCGTCAGAACGAAAGGGGTCAGGGATGAACGACCTGGTCGGCGCACACAACGAGCTCCACAGCGAGCAGGGCGCCTTGAAAGGCGAGCATTGCGGGCGTTCACGCAACCCCGTAATCAAGGTGGCTGACATCGCCTGGCTCGAATTCGAGAAACCGGACCTTCAGCGGGCCGAGGCATTCGCGCTCGCATTCGGTTTCACCACCTCCCTGCGCACCGACGAGGAACTGCATCTGCGCGGCAGCGATTCGACCGCTCCGTGCGTGATCGTGCGCCGCGGAAGCCGCAGCAGGTTTCTCGGCGTCGCGTTCACCGCGGCCGACGAGGCGGACCTACTGCGGCTAGCCACCGCGACCGGTGCGCGGGCCAGACCATTACCCACAGCCATCGGCGGCATGGCGGTTGATCTGATCGACCCGAGCGGTGTGCCGGTGCGTGTGGTGGCGGGAATGCACTCCCTCGACGCGTTGCCGTCGCAGACTCCGCACCGCTACAACATGGGACACGAAATTCGCCGGATCAACGCCACCCAACGCCCGCCTCGCGAGGCGACCACGGTGCAACGGCTCGGTCACCTCGTCATGCAGTCGACGAGATACCTCGAGACGCTTAACTGGTATCTCGACACGCTCGGCATGATCGTCAGTGACTTCCTCTATTTCCCGGGCCAGCGCAGCCGGGGACCGACGATGAGCTTCATTCGATGCGACCGTGGGTCGACGCCCGCTGATCACCACACGCTGGCGCTGGCCCTCGGACCACAGAACCGCTATGTGCACTCGGCCTATCAGGTATGCGATCTCGATGCGCTGGCCGCCGGCGGCGAATACCTCACGGAGCGAGGCTATTTCCGATCCTGGGGCATTGGGCGACACATCCAGGGCAGTCAGCTCTTCGACTACTGGCGTGACCCCGATGGCTTCATGGTTGAGCACTTCACCGATGGCGATCTGTTCGACTCGACCCTGCAACCGGGTTGGGCACCGTTCACCGCCTCGGGCCTGGCTCAATGGGGACCACCCGCGAGCAAGGATTTCCTCGGCACCAACCCGAAATCCCTACCGCACGAAGCACAGTCGATCTTCGCAGCCCTGCGAGGCGACAACGAATTCGATATCAACCGCCTCGTCGGCCTGCTGAAAGTAGCGAACTCATGACCATCTCCGTCCTGCGCACCGCCGACGCCTGGTGGGTGCACACCGCCACCGGTGCCGCCAAGATCGCCACCGACGCCGCCACGACCGGCGCGCTGCTGGCCGACCGCGCCGCCATCGAGGCCGCCGTCTCCGACAGCGCCGCGGTGCCTGTCGACAGCCTCGATCTGCTCTCCCCCGTGACCGCACCCTGCCGCGTGGTGGCCCAGATGACCAACTTCGCCTCGCATGTCAAAGACTCCGGCATGGACCCAAAGACCATCCCGCTCACCTTCTTTCGCAAAACATCGGGTTCCATCAGTGGGCCGTTCAACGACATCGTCAAGCCGCAGCACGTCAAGTTTCTCGACTACGAGGTGGAGATCGGTCTGGTCATCGGACGCGAGCTTCCTGTCGGCACCGAGGTCACCGAGGCCAACCTCGCCGACTATGTCGCCGGCCTGGTCGTCACCAACGATGTCTCCGCCCGGGACATCCAGCTCCCGCAAACGCAGTTCTACGAAGCCAAGTCGTACCCGACGTTCACGCCGGTCGGCCCGGCGCTGGTCCTGTTGACCGCTGACGAGCTAAAGCGGTTCGGCGACCTGCGCCTGGAACTGCGGGTGAGCGGCGAGGTTCGCCAGAACATGCTGGTCGAGGGCGACATGATCTACAAACCCTTACAGGCACTGCAGTCCTTGACCCGGTTCCAGCACCTCGACGCCGGAGACCTCGTCTTGACCGGCACTCCTGTGGGTACGGCTTTGAGCGCGCCGCCCAAGCCCATCGAGATCATCGGATCGCTACTGCCGCCGGCCATCAAATGGAAGGCGTTCTTCTCGCGCCAGGCCGCCAATCCCAAGTATCTGCAGCACGGCGATGTCGTGGAACTGACGGTGGCCACCGACGACGGCGCCATCGATCTCGGCGCCCAGCGCACCCCGGTGCGGTACGCATGAACGCGGACCTGCTGTGGCCGCGCTATGCCACACCCGGCGAC
The DNA here is from genome assembly GCF_056555145.1 of Mycolicibacterium sp. P4_G11. NCBI lineage: Bacteria > Bacillati > Actinomycetota > Actinomycetes > Mycobacteriales > Mycobacteriaceae > Mycobacterium > Mycolicibacterium sp. P4_G11. Next base: position 411,447 of record NZ_JBFUJW010000001.1, on the reverse strand, counting down.
CTCGAGGCCATCGAACGCATTCCGCTGGCCGATCGGGGCCTGCCGAACTCCACATATGCGGTGCTGCAACGGGCAGCCGCGCTGTGGCCCGACCGTGCCGCGATCACCGTCATGCCCGATGCCGGTCGATGGCAGCAGGCCAGCACGCGGACTTTCAGCGAGCTGTTGGCAGACGTGCACCGAGCCGCGAATATGTTGCGCCAGAAGGGCGTTCAGCGGACCACCCCGGTCGCACTGATCAGTCCCAACTGCGATGAGCTGATCACCGCCACGCTGGCCGCACAACTGGCGGGCATCGCCGCGCCGGTCAACGGCGCACTGTCGAGCGACCACATCGCCCATCTGGTGGAACGCTCGGGGGCCCGGACACTGGTGGCGGCCGGTCCCGAACTGGACGAGGCGAGCTGGCGGGCCGCCGAGCATCTGGCGGCTGCAGGGGTGATCGACACCGTCCTCGTGCTGCGCCCCACCGGAGGTCGGGATGCGTCCGCGACGGTGCCCGCGATCAAGGGCGCCACAGTGCGCCACTTCAGCGACTTCCCGCCCGGAGATAACGGTTCGATCTTCGACGGCGAAGCCCCGACGTCCACGGATCTGGCGGCCCTGTTCCACACTGGCGGAACAACCGGCAAGCCGAAACCGGCCGCCCATACCCATGCCAACGAAGTCACCGACTCCTGGATGATCGCCGCCAACACCGTGCTCGACCAGGATTCCGTCTTGTTCGCCGGCCTACCGCTGTTCCATGTGAACGCACTCGTGGTGACATTGCTGGCGCCGATGCTGCGCGGCCAGCACGCGGTGTGGGCCGGCCCGCTCGGATATCGCGACCCGGCGCTGTACGCGAACTTCTGGAAAATCGTTGCGCACCATGGCATCAGTGCAATGAGCGCGGTGCCGACCGTCTACGCGGTGCTGTCGCAATGCCCCGTGGACGCCGACATCTCCAGCCTGCGCTACGCGTTGGTGGGTGCCGCAGCGCTGCCGGCGGCGGTTCGCGCCGACTTCGAATCACACACCGGGGTGCCGCTCATCGAAGGCTACGGATTGACCGAAGGGACGTGTGCCAGTGTGCGCAGTTTTCCCGATCACCCTCGTCCCGGCTCGGTGGGCCAGCGGTTGCCCTATCAGCAGGTAAAGACGGTCAAGATCGACGACGACGGCCGATGGCACGACCTGCCGGCCGGCGCGGTGGGAAACCTTGCGATCAGCGGGCCCACAGTCTTTCCCGGTTACGTCACCGCCCGCACCAGCAACGGCCATGTACTCGATGGGCTCGGAAAGCTGAACGGCGGCTGGTTGGACACCGGCGACCTGGCCTGGATTGACGGTGACGGCTTCGTCCATCTGACCGGTCGGGCCAAAGATCTCATCATCCGCGGCGGGCACAACATCGACCCGGCGATGATCGAAGACGCCCTCTTCGCCCACCCCGACGTCACGGGCGCCGCGGCGGTCGGTCGTCCTGACGTCCATGCCGGTGAGGTGCCAGTGGCCTATGTGACACTTCGTCCCGACGCCGACATCACTCCGGAATCGTTGCGGCAGTGGGCCGTTGGGCACGTCAGCGAGAGCGCGGCCGCGCCGAAATCCGTGATCGTCATCGACACCATCCCGGTCACGGCAGTCGGCAAGCCCTACAAGCCCGCCCTGCGCGCCGACGCCACCCGCAGCGCGGTCCGTGACGCACTGGTCGCTGTGCCCGGCGTCGCCGACGTGGATGCAGCCGTCGACGACGGTTCCATCGTGGTGACCGTAGTCGTCGACGCCGGCGCCGATACCGACGCCATTGCCGCGACCCTGGGTCGCTACGCGCTCGCGTGGGACATCAAGGAACAATCATGACCGATCCGTCCTCGACGGTATCTGCGCTCAAATCCGTCATGCGTGTGGCTGTGCCGAGTCTGCTGCGGTGGTACCACCGCCACGAAATCCACATCGACGCCGAGATTCCCGAACCCGCATTGCTCGTCGCCAATCACGGCTTCGGCGGCCTCGTGGACCTGAACGTTCTCGCCATGATCGCCGTGCGCGAGAAAGCGGCGCTGCAACGGCCGACCACCGCGCTCGTTCACCAGGTGGCGTGGACGGTCGGCGCCGGCCGCATTGCCGAGTTTCTCGACGGCCGGCCCGCAAGCCAGGAATCGGCAAACGCCGCCTTCGCCGCCGGGCACAACGTCCTGGTGTTTCCCGGTGGCGACGTCGACGCCGGGAAGTCCTGGTGGGACCGCAATCAGGTGCATTTCGATGAGCGCTGCGGGTTTGCGCGACTGGCCATGAGCCATGGCGTACCAGTCGTCCCCGTCGTGACGGCAGGTGCCGGTGACTCGTTGTTCGTCGTGTCCGACGGTCGACGGCTCGCGCGACAGCTGGGCCTGCACCGGCGCCTGCGCATGAAGACACTGCCCATCAGCGTCACCATTCCGTGGGGACTGAACATCGGTGTCGCAGGCATGCTCCCCTACGTCGCATTGCCGACCAAACTGGTGACCGCGGTCCTGCCCCCGATGACCGCGAATCCCGGGGAAACCGCCGAGGACTTCGCGTCCAGAATCGAGGCCGCCATGCAGACGCGCCTCGACACTCTCGTCGCCAACCGCAAGCCGATCATCGGCTGACCCGAGTTGAGGACCGAAATGCCTGACCCTGTAACACAATCCGTTCCTGTTGTCGTCGTCGGAGCGGGGCCGACCGGTGTCACTGCCGCGACGTTGCTCGCCGACCACGGCGTGTCGACGCTGGTTCTGGACCGCTGGGAATCGGTCTATCCCCAGCCACGGGCAGTCCACCTCGACGACGAGATTCATCGCATCGTCGCCCGCCTCGGCGTGGCCGAAGAGTTCGCCGCGATTTCCCGGCCAGCGCTCGGGTTGCGGCTACTCGACCAGAACCACCACACGCTCGCACAGTTCGACCGCGACCCCGCCCGCAGCCGGCACGGCTTTCCTCAGGCCAACATGTTCGACCAACCCGAACTGGAACAGCTGCTACGCGCCAACCTGGCCAATCGCCCAAATGTGCAGCTGCGCGGCAATTCCGAGGTCACCGGCATCACCCAGCACGAGCCCGGCCGCGTGCGGGTGACCTACTCCGACCGAGCCACCGGCACCGAGCACGTCGTCGAAACCAGCTACGTACTGGGCTGCGACGGGGCCAACAGCATCGTGCGAGCCTCCATCGGCGCAGCCATGGACGACCTGCGTTTCGAGCAGCGCTGGCTGGTGGCCGACGTCGTCACCGACGCCGAGCTCGACCAATGGGATGGCGTGCACCAGGTATGCGATCCCGTTCGGGCAGCGACGTACATGCGGATCGGACCCAACCGCTACCGCTGGGAATTTCGGCTGCTGCCTTCGGAAACCGCGGCCGACTTCAACACGATGGCAACCCTTCGACCCCTGGTCTCCCCATGGATCGGCGATGTCACCGACGAGCAACTCGACCTCGTGCGCGTCACCGAGTACACGTTTCGCGCACAGATCGCCGATAGCTGGCGCGAACGCAATGTGTTCCTCCTCGGCGATGCCGCCCACCTCACACCGCCCTTCATCGGGCAGGGCATGGGGGCGGGGCTGCGCGATGCGATGAACCTGGCGTGGAAAGTAGCCGGCGTGCTCAACGGAGAGCTACCCGAGGCACTGCTGGTGACCTACGAGCAGGAACGGAAACCACACGCGCGCAGCATGATCGGCTTGGCATTGGCCATGGGGTGGGCAATGACGGCCGGTGGCCATGTGGGAAACATGGTGCGGCGCACCGTCGCACCCCGGCTGCGGTTGATCCCCGGCCTTCGCGACAAGCTCACCAACGGCACCACCCCCCGGCTACACGATTCTGCATTCGTCATCAAAAGCCGGAGACCCCGCCACCTTGCCGGAACCTTGTGCCCCAACCCGGTACTGGGCGATGGCCAACGCCTGGACACGTTGTTGGGCAACAGCTTTGCGCTCGTCACCACGACGCATCCGCTGGCGTTCCACTGCGCCGAGCTCGCTGAGCACGGCATCGTCGTTCATGTCGCCGAGCCCGGGGGCGAGTTGGCACGGTGGTTGCGCCGCGGCCACGCCACCGCCGCTGTCGTCCGGCCTGATCGCACGGTCATGTGCGCGGGCCACGACGCGTGGAAACTGTGTGCGGCCATACCGGGATTTTCGGCACCCGGTCGGCGTGCTTGGGCGCGCGCCACCCACCCGCCCGCATCCCGCACGGACACCGAACTGCAGCTGCGCGGTGCCGATCCCGGAATGCACAGCTGAGACGCCCCGCACTCAATCGTCCACAGCCAGAGGCATGAGAGGAACATCAATGCGACGCCCACCCGCCGGCCTGCCCAGCTACGAGCCCGACATCTACGCTGTCGACGCCATCACCGACCCCTATCCCCACTACCAGAGGATGCGTGACCTCGGTCCGGTGGTATGGCTGACGAAGCAGCGGGCATATGCGTTGCCGCGCTATGCCGAGTGCAAATCGGTACTACGTGACGACAAGACCTTTCTGTCGGGTCAGGGTGTGGCGCTCAACCCGATCACCAACCGTATGTCGCACGGCACCACACTCAACAGCGACGGCGTCGAGCACGAACAACGCCGCAAGCGGGTCGCGCACCGCATGCTGCCACGTGCTCTGCGCGCCATCAGTGACACCGTCGACGACACGGCCCGCAGCGTCGTCGAGGCAGCGCTCGGCAATGGCGATGTCGACGGTGTCAACGACCTCGCGGCCGCACTACCGCTGGCGGTCGTGCCCGACCTCATCGGCTGGCCGCGCGATCAACGCGGTCACCTGATTACCTGGGCCGGAGCGACATTCGATGTACTCGGCCCGCTCAACTGGCAGGCGATCAAAGCGGTACCCAACACCCTGCTCATGCTGCGCTTCGCTCGGCGCGTGGTTCGCGAGCGGAACGTCATCGAGGGCAGCATGGCCGATGAGCTACTCGCCGCGGCGGACGAAGGCCAACTGGCGTACGACGAATGCCCGCCGTTGCTCGTCGACTACATCGCCCCGTCGATCGATACCACCATGAGCGCCATCTCCAACGCGTTGTATCTCTTCGCCAGTCACCCCGACCAGTGGCAACTACTCAAGGATGAGCCCGGCCTCATGGCGAACGCCGTCAATGAGATCGTCCGCTACGAGCCACCGCTGCGGGCCTTCGCGCGGTGCACGGCGCAGCAGACCGAAATCGCCGGAGTGTCAATCCCTTCTGGTGCACGAGTCCTGGTGATCTATGCCTCCGCCAACCGCGACGAACGCGAATGGGAAAACCCGGCGGTCTTCGACATCCGACGTGACGCCGGCCGCCACGTCGGTTTCGGACAGGGTGCGCACGCGTGCGCCGGGCAGGCCCTGGCCCGCTTGGAAACAACGGCGATGTTGCGGGCGCTGCTCGAGCGCGTGGAGCGGATAGAGCTCACCGGCACACCCAAATGGGCGGTCAACAACATCATCCGCCGCCATGAACGATTGCCTCTCAAGCTGATTGCCACCTAGCCGCGCGTAACCGCTTCAGCGGACTGCCTTGGCGTTGCCGCCGGTGTCCCTCCTGATCCGCCACCGCCCGTCCTGCTTCTCGACCAGACCACTGATCTCCAGCAGTGCCAGTGGCCCGAGCACGCGTTCGGGAGGTAGCGCCGCGCCGATCGAGATCTGTTCCAGGCTGCGGAATCCGCGCGCCGGCAGCGCCTCGTAGACCTGGAGCTGGTCAGGCGTCAGATCGTCCAGCGGCGTCTCTGGGTGCTCGGGTTCGTCGGCGAGTTCGCCCATCCGGCCGATCAATTCGACGATCTGCTCCGCCCGGTCGACCAAGGTCGCACCGCTACGCAGCAAGACGTGACACCCCGCCGAGGCGGCCGAGGTCACCGGGCCTGGCACCGCACACACCTCGCGGCCCATCGCGCGCGCCCAGGCTGCCGTGTTGGCCGCGCCACTGCGCAGCCCCGCCTCCACCACCACCGTGGCACCAGACAGGGCCGCCACCAACCGGTTACGGGTCAGGAACCGGTACCGCGTCGGCCGCTCCCCCGGCGGATACTCACTGAGCAGCAGCCCGGACGTGGCGACGCGGTGCAGCAGCGCGGAATGCCCGGAGGGGTACGGCACATCGACACCACCGGCCAACACCGCCACGGTGACGCCGTCTGATGCCAGTGCGGCTCGGTGCGCCGCTCCGTCGATGCCATAGGCCCCGCCGGACACCACCGCGGCGTCGCGTTCGACGAGTCCCGCCGCGATCTCGGCGGTGACATGCTCACCGTACGACGTGCACGCCCGGGTGCCGACGATCGCCGCCGCACGTTCGGCGACATCATCCAACCGGGCCGGACCCAGAGCCCACAGCACCATGGGCGGATAGCCGGATGGCCGCTCCATCACCGCTTGGTTCGCGAAACCGACGAACGACAGGTACGGCCACTCATCGTCATCGGGTGTGATCAGCCGCCCACCCCGACGGTCCAGAATCTCCAAATCCCGAGCGGCACAATCGACCTCTCGCCGGGCGGCCACACTCCCCGTGAGGTCCTTGTCCTCCTGTCCGCGACGGATCATGTCCGCCGCCTCGACAGGACCACAGTCGGCCACCAGCGTCGTCAACCGAGGGCACGGTGGCTCGGCGACCCGCGACAGGTACGCCCACGCCCGTCGTTCCGCATCGTCGGCGCTCATCGCGCATCTCCCTCGCGGAAACTCAATGCCGTACTGACGTCCTCGAGGTTCGGTGAATCTCGGCCGGCCAGATCCGCCAACGACCACGCGACCCGCAGGGTGCGATCGACGCCGCGGATACTCAGCCGCCCGGAATCGAGTGACTTGCGCAGCGGCGCCATGGCGTCCCGGCTCGGACGGAATCTGCGGCGCAGCAGCGGCCCCGGCACCTCCGCGTTGGTCCGCACCCCGACGTCACGCCAGCGCTCGGCCGCAGCCGCGCGGGCCGCCGCGACGCGAGCACGGACATCACTGGTGGATTCCGCGGCGTGGTCGCCGAACGCCCCGGCGAGTACCGGATGCATGTCGACCCGCAGATCGACCCGGTCCATCAACGGCCCGGAGAGTTTGCCCAGATACCGGCGACGATCGGCCGACGGGCACACGCAATCTCTCGGGTTCGGCGGCGCGCACGGGCACGGGTTCGCCGCGAGCACCAGCTGGAAACGGGCCGGATAGCACGCCACGCCGTCGCGTCGGGCCAGCCGAATCTGTCCTTCCTCCAACGGCGTTCGCAAGGCTTCGAGCACGCTGACCCCGATCTCGGCGCATTCGTCCAGGAACAGGACGCCGCGGTGTGACCGGCTGATCGCGCCGGGCCGCGCCATCCCCGAACCACCGCCGACCAACGCCGAGACACTTGACGTGTGGTGCGGCGCGACAAACGGCGGACGGGTGATCAGCGGCGTATCGCCGGTGAGCAGACCCACCACCGAATGGATGGCGGTGACCTCCAACGCCTCGTCGTCGGTCAGGTCGGGCAGCAACCCCGGAAGCCGTTGAGCCAGCATCGTCTTCCCGATCCCGGGCGGCCCGGTAAGCATCAGGTGGTGGGCGCCCGCGGCGGCGATCTCGACCGCCCACCGGGCCTGGGTCTGCCCCACCACGTCCGCGAGGTCGACGCTGTCGTCGGCGGCCGGCGCCGTTGTGTCGACCCGCTCGTCCAGGCCCGCCTTCCCGTTGAGCCAGGCCTGCATCTGCCCGAGTGTGCGGACGCCCCACACCTCGATGCCGTCGACCAGACTGGCTTCGGCCAGATTCTCGGCGGGCACCACCACTGATGGCCACCCCTCACGCTTGGCAGCCATGACGGCCGGTAGTACCCCCTTGACCGGGCGCACCCGACCGTCGAGCGCCAATTCGCCCAGCAGGACCGTCTTTTCGAGCCGTGCCCAGTGCATCTTCAAATGCGCCGACAGCACCGAGGCCGCGATGGCCAGGTCGTACATCGACCCGCCTTTCGGCAAGGTGGCCGGCGACAGCCCGAGAGTGAGCCGTGACATCGGCCAGCTGTTGCCGCAGTTGGTGATCGCCGCCCGGACCCGATCCCGCGACTCCTGCAACGCCGCATCGGGCAAGCCGACCAGATGCACCCCCGGCAGCCCCGAGGTGATGTCCGCTTCGATTTCGACCATGACGCCGTCGAGCCCGCGGATGGCCACCGAGTAGGCCCGTCCGAGCGCCATCAGCCGATGCCCTTCAGGTGCACCAGCTCCGGCTCCCGGCCGCCGAGGCGCACGCCGACCACATCGATCCGAATGTCAGGCCAGTGGGCGTTCTGCTCGGCGAGCCACACACTGGCCAGCCGGCGCAGGCGACGGGCCTTCTCGGGCGTCACCGCTTCCTCTATACCGCCGAACTCCGTGGTGGTGCGGGTCTTCACCTCGACGAAAACCACCGCACTGTGGCCCTTTTCGGTGGCAATGATGTCGAGTTCACCCCACCGGCAGCGCCAGTTGCGGGCCAGGACCGTCATCCCGAGTGAGATCAGGTGGTCGACCGCGAGTTGTTCGCCGAACGCGCCGATCTCAGCCCGGGTCATGCGTGGTGGTGTGTTCATGTCGCCACCGTGGCCAAGGACACCGACAGAACGAGGCGCCCTACACCCCGGATCCGGCGCCCGACAGCCAGTTGTCCACAGTGCGTGATTCATCCACAGGGCGTGTTACCGACTGATTACTGCCGCGAAACGATCAATTGCTGCCAACACCCCATCTGCAGAAATACCCCCGCCCCCCGTCCCGTTGAACCAGGCATCAAAGCTTCAGATACAAGGAGTTGGGGACAATGAAGAAGCTCGGACTGGCCGCACTGGTGGCAAACGGAATGGTGGCTGCGGTGCTCGGACTGGCCGCGCCCGCATCGGCGGACTACTCGCACCACGACTGGGTCAACGACATCCACCCGCGGGCCGAGGCGCCGCAGGTCGACAGCAGCGTGCACCAGAGCCGCTGACTGGCAACAAGATTCGGGGCGCCCCACTCGGGGCGCCCCGTTTTTTGTGTCCGGTGTGTCCGACTCGTGGTTGAACAGCCGCACCAGCTGATGCGGTGAGGCCGAACGGTATTGACGAGTGAAATGCCGATTCGTTGGTTACCGTGATGAAGTGCTCACTGCCCTCAACGAACTAGTCGAGGGGGTCGCCCATACCCTGATGGCCGCTGACGCGGGCAACTACGTCGCGGCCAGCGAGCAAGCCCTGGCTGACGTGGCGGCGCATTTCGGGCTGGACGTCGCGTTTCTGCGGCACAACGACCACACCATTCGCGCCACGATCCTGGTCGCTCAATGGCCGATCAGGACGTACGTCCCGGACCCTGATCCGATCGGAACGGTGTACTTCGAGGACGCCGATCCCGTCTTCGCGATGGCCGAGCACGTCGAAGAACCCGTGATCCTGCGGCCCGCGGCCGAGCCCGACGAATTCCAGCAGCGCATCGAAGAAGGCACCGCCGTCCCCGTCATCTCGATGGCCGCCGTGCCGATGAACGTCGCCGACACGACCACGGGCCCCTCGGGCTTCATCACCACGGGCACACTGGGCTTCATCAAGTATGGCGACCGGCAATGGCTGGACGAGGAGATCACCGCGCTCAAAGTCATCGCCACCATGTTCGCTCACGTGAAAGCGCGGGTTGAAGCACAAGAATCCATCAGACACCTCGCCGAGCACGACGACCTGACCGGCTTGCGCAATCGCCGAAGTCTGCTCGAGCACCTGGAGCATCGGCTTGCGGCAGGCCAGCCTGCCCCTGTCGCGGCGCTCTACATCGATCCCGATCAACTCAAAGCGGTCAACGATCTGCTCGGTCACGAGACCGGGGACCAGGTTCTGGTCGAACTCACGCAGCGGCTACGCGAACACGCCGGCAGCGCGGCCTTTCTGGCTCGCCTCGGTGGGGACGAGATCGTGGCGGTCCTCAACGTGCCCACCGCACTCGCCGACGCCTACAAGTACGCCGAACAGCTGCGTGAGACGTTGGCAGAGCGGCTGATGCTGGGCTCGTCCTACATCAGGCACAGAGTGAGCATCGGCGTTGCCGTAGGGATTCCAGGGACCGACTCGGTGTCTGACCTGCTCAGGTACGCCGAGCATGCGCTGACCGCCGCCAAGGCCGCCGGCGGCAACGCGGTGGTCGCGTTCAGCGACGAGCTGGCGGCGCAGTACTCGCTCCAGACCGACATCGAAGTGCACCTCCAAGACTGCATCGAGAGCGGTGCGCTATTCCTCCAATATCAGCCCGAGGTCGATCTGCGCACTGGCAGGCTTGCCGCGATGGAGGCTATGGTCCGGTGGCACCACCCCACCCGCGGACTCCTACTCCGCGAGGAGTTCATGCCGATCGCCGAGGCCGCCAATTTCGGCGGCGCCGTGGGCCGCGAGGTCATGCGGCTGGCCTGCGCGCAGTTCCAGCGCTGGCGCCGGGCTGGATTGGCACACGACGTGATGCTGCGGGTGAAGCTGTCCCCCGCCCAGGTCGTGACCGACGGGTTCACCGAGCACCTCACCGCGACCCTTACCCGGTTCGACATTCCAGCGGCCGCGCTGTGTTTGGAACTACCCGAAAACCTGCTGGTCACCGAAGCGCAACGCTGTGGCCAAATTCTGCTGGCGCTCAAGAACATCGGGGTGCACCTCGCGTTGGACAACTTCGGCACGGGATACAGCTTCCTGCCCAGTTTGAAAGAGCTGCCCATCGATTCGTTGAAAGTCGGCCGCGCGTTTGTCCAGACGCTCGACCGCGACGGCGAGAATGAGTTGTTCGTCCAGTCGATCGCAGCACTGGCCGACGCGTTCGACCTCGAACTGACCGCGGACGGGCTGGAGACCGAGTCCGCGGCAGAACGCCTCGTCGCAATGGGTTACCGCCGCGCACAAGGACTTCTGGTCTCAGGTCCGGTGGACGCGACCGGCATGGAGGAGCTCCTGAAGGCGCCGGCACTGCGCGCCCGCGCCACCTGAAAAGGCCGCTCAGACCTTCCGCGCGGTGAGCAGCAGGGCCGGCAGCTGAACGCGGCCCACCTCGTCCACCGGGAAGTTGTGCGGCGGCAATCCCGGGATGTCGGGGAGTTTGACGGCCACGAACGAGGGCTGCGTCGTCACCTCGGCCCAGTGCCGAGCAACAGCGTCGCGGACTTCGGCTTCGGTCACCTGGTTGGGGATCGGGCAAGGCGAATCGGCCGGCAATGCGTCCTTGGTGAACACGAGCAGGTAGAGCGCCGCACCGTCGGCCGCGGCGTCGTGGATGCCGCGCAGGTAGTCATCGCGCGCGTCGATCGGCAACGAGTGAAACAGGGTGCAGTCGATGACGGTGTTGAACTTCTCGGTCAGTCCGAGCTCGCCGAGGTGACGGATGTCGCCTTGCCGGAATCGGGCCGTGGTCAGGCCCTGATCGGATGCCGCAGCCGCAGCTTGCTCGATGGCGACAGTCGACAGGTCGACACCGGTGACGTCGTAACCACGCTCAGCCAACGCCAGCGCGACATCGCCGACACCGCACCCAGCGTCCAGCACGGGACCGGTGACCTTCCCGGCCTCGATGAGCGCGAGGATTTCCGGCTGGGCCGCACCGATGTTCCAGGGCGGTGGCCCCATGAAGATCTCGTGGCGGTAGGCGGCATCCCAGTCCATCACTTCGCTCATGGCGACCAGGCTAGTGCGATGTGCACGAGTACTCGCGGGCTACTGGTGTAGCCGGACCCGGTCGGCGCTGCGCCGGCTGGTTACCGCAGCCGGCGCAGCGGTGGTGAGCCGCAGGATCAACGCGATCCTTTCGCCCCCACCGATGCCGGCCAGGTCGAGAAACTCGCGTTGCAGGGTGCCGAGATGGTCGGCGAAGCGCGCCGAGAGTTTGGTGAGGTCGGCAGTGTCCTGCGCAAACAACCAAACCGGCGAGATCGGTTGTACGGCCAGGCCGCGCTGCTGCGCGTGTACCCAGACCGACTCGGCGGCCGATCCACCGACGGCATAGTCCCGCAGCGAGCCGCCGGTGACGGTGACAACGGCCAGTGCCGAGCTGCCGGTGACGCTACTGCGCATCTCATCGCCGAGCGCGTCGCCGGCATTCCAGTCGGCCAGCTGGGCCATCACTTCAGGCCGGCGCAGCAGTTCGAGCATGACCAGACCGCCATCGTCGAAGCCGAGGCTGTGCACATCGATCCCGGCGTCCGGATCGGGATCGCCGGGCCAGCGCAGCTCGGCGATCATCTCTTGATGCAGGTGCGGGGTGAGGAAGCGGATGCGGTCGGAGGCACCCAGAATCTCTGCGGCCGAAGCCAAATCGGCGGAGTCAGTGATGAGCCGCAGGTGCCCACCCTCGCGGTCGGCGGCGGCAGTCAAAGCCCCAGCCACGTCGTCGGTGATCGGCGTGGGAATGCCCTTGCCCCGATTCGTCTCGCGGACCAGCACCGCCTCATACAGATCCGCGAGGTCCTGCGAGCCGCCGGCGCCGTACCAGAGTGTCGCGTGCAGCGGTGACCACGACCCGCTGTGGTGCTCGTCGACGGTCACGGGTCCAAGGATGCCGTGGTGGGCGGCGGCCACCCGCGCGTTGAAAACCGCCGCGCCCACGGCGACAGCGCTGCCCCGGAACCCGACGTCGATTGTCGGACTGTACTGCGGGGCAAGGCAAATGGCGATCTCGTCCTCGCCGGCTTCGATCAACCACGGCTGAACGTTGCCGCCCGACGGGGCGCGCATCGCGGCGACCGCGACCAGACCTGTGACGCTGGAGGCGACGAGTGGTTGTTCCGGCGGCGAGACGGGTCGGGGTGCGGCCATGGCCGGTTCTGCCAACTGGTCGAGGCACGACCCGATGTCGATGCGGCACCGCCCCGAGCGCAGCTCCTCACCAAGCCCGATGCGGCGCACGGCTTCACTGACCGCTGACGCGCCGATGATCACCTCGGAGGCCACCTGCGGCCACGTAGCCAGCGTGCGTTCGAGCTCGATCAGCGAGGCCGCTGTGCGCGGCGAGAGCTTTTCGGCTTCCAGGTGACGCAGGATGTGCGGAATCTTGTCCTTGCTGCTCATGCCCGGCAGTAGGCCGATATCGAGCGGCCCCAAGAGGCCGTGCAGGATCGGGCGGTCGGGCTCGTCGTCGAACCTCTCGACGTCGACGATGCCGCGGTCACTGGTGGCCATCAGCACCGGGATGCGCCGACGCCTGGCGACGACCCGTGCGATGGCCTTGATGTCGAGCGAATCACACTCTTCGACAAGGACATTCAGCCCGTCAAGGAAGTCATCGACGGTCTCGGCGGTCAGGCCGGCGTGGAAAACCTCGACCGGCAGGTAGGGGTCGAGTTCGCTGATCCGGCGCGCGGTGGCCACGGCCTTGTTCAGGCCGAGGTCGAACACGGTGGCCGGTATCCGGTTGAGGTTGGACAGTTCGATCCGGTCGAAATCGGCCAGCCGGAGACGTCCGCAGAGGCCCTGGATGGCCAGGGTGTGGGCGATCACGTGGCCGACGCTCAGGCCGGCGACGCCGACGGTGAGTTCAGCCAGTCGCGTCTGCTCCTCGGCGGTGATGCCATTGCGATTGCGATCCAGGCGCAGGGCGTGGAAACCCCGGGGGCCGAGAACTGAGACGAGGGTTCGCCGCCATGGGTACCAGGCCCAGCGGACCGGTTCCTCCAGGAGCATCGCAGCGGGTTCCGGGCGCAGCCGGCGGAGGTTGGCCAACTCGGCGCCGTGGTGATCGAGGACCTGGTTGTGCGGGTCGGCACTGAGCCGATCGAGTGTGGTCGCGTCTGCCGAATCGGTCGGATCGAGTATTTGCGGACGATATTCGTCCGGGTCAGCTGGATACATTATCGGCTCTCAATTCTGTGCAATGCCTGTCAGCGTTATTCGGGCCGTCTATACCGTGCGGAATGGGCCGTGCGGGGAGTTCGTCGGTGTCGCCGACCAGCCATCGGAGAAACCCGTTGATGTGGGCACTCAAGCACGAATCGACTTGTCCCGCAGCTTCAATCGCGCGCTTACGCAATGCCTCATCGGCGCGATAAATACCGGCAGGCACTCTATGCTGGCTCGGCATTTACTCACTATCGCATAGGTGGATATCCACCGTCGAGACTGATAACGTCGAGCAATAGAAAAATGGCCGTGGCCAGGGGGAATGAATATGTGCGCTACGATGAAATCAATCTCGATCGACGACAACGTCGCAGGTTAAGACGTGGTCGACCAATCGCGCGTTGACGTCGCGTCGCTGCCGCTCCCCCCGATCAACCCGCTGCCCCGCAAGGAACGGCTCACGGCGTGCCGCACCTTCCACACCGGGACCGATATCCTGCGCGACGCCGGCGGCCCGGTCACGCGTTTCACCCTGGCGCCGAGGTGGTTGATGCCTCCCCTGGTCGTGGTCACCTCCCCACAAGGCATCCGGGACACGGTCACGTGCCACGACGGGTCGATCGACAAGACCAGTGACGTGAGCCAGGAACTGGAGCGCATCATCGGCGCCAATCTCTTCGTCGTCGACCACGAGCACTGGAAGCCGCGTCGGCGGACGATCCAGCCCGTGTTCACCAAGCAATCGGTCGCCGAGTTCGGCGGCCACATGTCCGAAGCCGCCGAATCGGTATGCGGCGCTTGGGAAGACGGAGCAGAGGTCGACTTGGACGCCGCCGCCCGCCGCGTCACGATGCGCGCGCTCGGTCAGAGCGTGTTCGGGCTCGACCTGGCCGATCACGCTGAGTCGATCGATGCGCCGATGCGCGTCGCGGTGACCTACGCGGTATCCCGGGCGATCAACCCGGTGAGCCTGCCACGCTGGGTTCCAACCCGCGCGCGCCGGCGTGCGTACGCGGCGGCGTCGACCATCCGCGAGTTCGCACTGGGGGTGGTGCACGCGTGCCGCGACGATCCCGATCGGGACGCGCCACTGGTACGCCATCTGCTCGCGGCGAAAGACCCTGACACGGGTAAGCCGTTGTCGGACAATGATATTGCCAACGAGCTACTGATCTTCATGTTCGCCGGCCAGGACACCACCGCCACCACCATCGCTTACTCCCTGTGGGCGCTGGGCCGCAACCCCGACATCCAGGATCGCGTCCTGCGGGAGGTCTCCCAGTTCGGCGACCGTGACCTGACCCCCGACGATGTGCCGCTGCTGGGCTACACAATCCAGGTGCTCAAGGAGTCGATGCGGTTGTGCCCGCCCGGGGCGACGGGGTCACGCATGGCGGTCAAGGACGTCGAAGTGGCCGGCTACCGGATCCCTGCCGGCACCATGATCGTGATGGGTCGCATGTCGGTGCATCGCGACCCGACCTTGTGGGACCGTCCACTGGTGTTCGATCCCGACCGGTTCACTGAGGAGAACAGCCGGGGTCGCGACCGCTGGCAGTACATTCCGTTCGGGGGCGGCCCGCGCGGCTGCATCGGCGATCACTTCGCCATGCTGGAGGCCACGTTGGCGCTGGCAACGATCGTGCGGCACGCCGAAATCGATTCCCTGGACGACGATTTCCCGATGGTCGCGCCGTTCACGTTGGTCGCGGGCGGGCCCATTCGAGCTCGGGTCAAACTGCGGTGAGCCACCGACCTGGTCATGCGCCAATGATGTGAGCCGGCCGACAACCCCTCGTATGTCGGCCGGCTCATCTGGTGCAGATGGCTCGTGGAAGACCGCGGGCTATTCGTCGGAGCGGAGCTGTCCGTGCCGGATGAGGGCAGTCACCGCCTCGTCCCAGCGGCGCAATTGGTCGGGGTCGAGGAACTTGTCAGGAAGGTGACGCTCGATGTGGTCGCGCAGCAGGATGGTGCCGGCGCGCAGGATGAGCGGCAGGAGCGAGCCCCAGATGGGATCGAGGTCTTCGCGCGTCTGACCACGCTCAGCGAACTGTTGATGCTGGGCCTCGCTGATTGCGAACATGCCATCGAAGATGGTCTTTCCGACCTCGCCCGGCTCGACCAGCTTGAGGCAGATGTACTCGAGCACGTGTGGGGCCTCGACCAGCATGTCGGTGAACTTGCGTCCCATGGCCATGAGCGCTTCGTCTGCCGGCACGTCGGGATTCTGAATTTGGGCGGCCAGGGCATCGATGGCGTGGTCATCGACGGCGGCGACCAACTCGTCTTTGGACTTGAAATGGTGTTGGACCCGCCCGACGCTGACACCGGCAGCATCGGCGACATCCTTCAACGTCGAGGTTCGGATGCCATGGTCGGCGAACACGGTCAATGCGGCCTCGACGATCATGTCTCGGCTGGTGGGCTTGACCGGTTCGCGTCGACGCGTGAACACCGTCTCCATGCGAGTCGACAATACACGAAACTCGTGTCACGATGTGCACATATTGGAAACCAATATTGACCACTTGCTCAGCAATATATAGATATCGGTACGCCGGGTTGCGGAATCAGCCGCAATCCAGCGTCACACCCCGGTCCCACGACACAGCAAACGGACATCGCATGCCAACGATCACCTACCCGGCGCCCAGTGGCCCGATCCCCGGATACCTCGCGGCGCCCGACGGAGCCGGGCCGTGGCCTGCTGTGGTCGTGATCCAGGACGTCCGAGGCCTGACCGCCGACATCCGGCGCAGCGCCGACAGGTTCGCCGCAGCCGGATACCTGGCGCTGGCCCCGGACCTGTACGGCGGCCACCGCCCCAAGATCAAATGCGTCGCGAAAACCATCCGCTCGCACTTCACCGGCGAAGGCCCCGCCTATCACGACATCGAGGCCGCGCGCACGTACCTGCTCGCCGACGCGCGCTGCAGCGGCAAGGTCGGCATCGCGGGGTTCTGCATGGGTGGGGGTTTCGCCCTCGTGGTCGCCTCGCGCGGAGGCTACTCGGCGGCTGCGTCGATGTACGGCCTGGCGCCCGACGACATCGAGACCCTGGAGCGGTCCTGCCCGGTCGTCGCCAGCTACGGGGCCAAGGACCTGATCGTGAAAGCCGGTGCGGCCCAGCAGCTGGAGGCCGTGCTGACGCGCGCCGACATCACCCATGACGTCAAGGAGTACCCGTTGGTCGGTCATGGGTTCATGAATGATTTCGGCCTGCCCCGCGCACTCAAAGGCGTCGAAAGGCTTGTGCGAATGGAGTTCTCGGAACCGGAGTCAGAAGACTCCTGGAATCGGGTTTTCTCATTCTTCAACGACCATCTCACCTGAGAGGTCACCAAGAGATTTGCCACTGCTCAGGTTTGGGGGAACCACATGAGTCCATTGCAGCCGCCGCCGTGCCTGTCCGACCCGGACCGGTGGGCCAACGCCGGCGACGACGCCGAACCCAAGGCGTTGTGCCGCGGCTGTCCGCGTCGCCGACGCTGCGCCGGCGAGGCCATCAGCATCCCGGGAATCTCTGGCGTCGTTGCCGGCGTACACATACCCGAGGGAGGCCGCCCCCGCGCGTTCGCCTTGCGGCAGTTGCGGGCAGTGGCTGCCCTTGCCGGCCACGCCGGTGAACCCGAGTCCGAGCGCTGATTACAGCAGCGGCGGCACCGCCGCGTCGATGAGGTACGGCCCCGGAGTGGCATAGCCGAGGCGCAGCAGGTCGGCCAACTCTGCGGTGGTCGTGGCCTTGGCCGAGGGCACACCCATGGACGCCGCCAAAGCCGCGAAATCCGTCGTCGGGCCCGAGAGGTCAAGCATGGCAGCGGCTTTCGGCCCGCCAGCCTCGGCGCCGACCCGCTGCAGCTCCATCCGCAGGATCGCGTAGGCGGCGTTGTTGAGGAGCACCGTCACCACGTTGAGCTGCTCGTGCGCCATGGTCCACAACGCCGAAATCGTGTACATCGCACTGCCATCGGCCTGCAGACACAACACCGGACGGTCCGGGCAGGCCACCGCGGCACCGACGGCATTCGGCAGCCCGAAGCCGATGGCCCCGCCGGTCAGGGTCAACAGGTCGTGCCGTGACGCGCCCATCGTCGCCTGGGGCAACAGGAATCCGCTGGTATTGGACTCGTCCACAACGATCGCGTCGTCAGGCAGCGTCGCCGCCACCACGTCGACCCAGTTCTGCGTCGTCAGTGCCGAATCTCCGAGCAGCTCAGGCATTTTCAGTTCCGTCACCACCGGCTCGCCACCCGGTGCCACCGCATCGGCCAATGCCTCCAGCCGCTCGACGACATCGCCACCGACGGTGTGCACCCGGCAACCCACGGGCACCAGGTCGCTCGCCTTGCCGGGGTAGGCGAAGAACGACACCGGGGACCGGGCGCCTGCCAGCACCAGGTGCTCGGCGCCGGTCAGCTGGAACTGGGCGGCTTCGGCGAGATATGCCAGCCGTTCGAAGTTGGGCCGCCCGGCACCGCGTTCCAGCCTCGCCGGGAAGGTCTCGATCAGCACCTTGGTCCCCGTCGCCTGCGCGATCCGGCTAGCCGCACGCAGGCCGCGTTCGCGGCACGCCGAGCTGCCCAGCAGCATGACGGTGCCGGTTCCGAAAACCTCGGCACCCGCGTCGAGCAGCTCATGCTCGTCCGGGTCGACGCCGGCGCGGTAGTCGAACGACGCCGGGCCCGTGGCCGGCTCCCCCGCCGACGGCTCGGCGCCTTCCGTCCACGAGACGTCGGCGGGCAGGATCAGCGTGGCCACCTGCCCCAGTTGCGCGGCCTCGACGGCAGCCAGCGCGTCGGTGGCGATGTCCGCCGGTTTCTCGCACCGGCGCACCCAGCCAGACACGGTGCCGGCCATGGCGTCGATGTCGGATTCCAGTGGCGCGTCGTACTTCTTGTGCCCCAGCGCGTGGTCGCCGACGACGTTGACCATCGGCGAATAGGCCCGTCGGGCGTTGTGCAGGTTGGCGATGCCGTTGCCCAGGCCCGGCCCCAGGTGCAGCAGGGTGGCCGCCGGCTTGTCGGCCATACGCGCGTAACCGTCGGCGGCCCCGGTGACCACACCCTCGAAAAGGCAGAGCACGCCACGCATCTCGGGCACCGAGTCCAGCGCCGCGACGAAGTGCATCTCGCTGGTGCCGGGGTTGCCGAAGCAGACGTCGACACCGGCGTCGACCAGTGTGCGGATCAGTGCCTGTGCGCCGTTCATCGTTCTCCTTCAGGTGTTCCCTCAGCAGCCTGCGGACGACGGTACTACCGGTCCGCGATCAGGCCTTCCTGCACCAATGTCGCCACGCGGGTGCCGTCCGCGCCGACCAGGCTCCCGGTGATCACTCCCCGGCCCCGGCCGGTCGCAGGCGAGCGCGATTCGAACAGATTCCAGCGGTCGGCCCGGATCGGGTGGTGGAACCAGATCGAGAAATCGGTGGTGCCACTGCGGTGGGTGCGTGCCTGCATGGAGTGGCCGTGCACCTGCAGCGCCGGGTCGATCCCGTACAGGTCCGTGACGTAGCAGGCAATCATCATGTGCGACAACTGTTCCGGCGGCATGGGCACCGTGGCCCGCCACCACATGCGGCGCACGAACTCGCCCGACGACCGGTCGTCGACGATCCGGATGTCGAGTTCGTCCAGCGGCACCGCGGGCGCCGGTCCCGGCGGGCCGGTCACCGGCAGCAGCTCGGGATCCTCTGGGAGCGGGCCTGATTCATCGTGCTCGGGGCCCGCCAAATCCACGGAGAAGGACACCGTCGCAACGGTCAGCAACCGCCCGGCCTGGCAGGCCTCGACCCGGCGCGACGCCGCGGTCCGCCCGTCGTACACCCGGGCCACCGTGTAGTCGGTGGCCGCGCCGGCCTCGCCACCACGCAGGTACTGCAGGTGCATGGCGGTGGGGCGCATGTCCGGGTTGACGGTCTGGCACGCGGCGGACAGGCTCTGCGCCATCAGCAGACCGCCGAAGGCCCGCTTGCCCTCCGGTCCCCCGGCCTCGCCCACCCAGGCGTCGTCCCCGGCACCGGGCGACACCACCAGCAATCCAGGCAGCACGGTCACGCCACGGTCCCCGCTTCCGTGAGCCGCACGACGTCGTCGGCGCTCAACCCGAGCCGGCCGGTCAGCACCGCGGTGGTGTCGTCGCCGAGCGCCGGTGCCGGGCGGGCAGGCGGGTACTCGCCGTCGATCCGCAGCGGCAGTCCCGGTGCCAGATACCGGCCGATGCGGGGCTGGTCGAGTTCGGTGAACAGCGGATTGTCGGTCACCTTCGGGCTCACGGCCACCTCGGAGAAGTCGCGGTAACGCTCCCACAGGATCGACGTCGCACCCAGCGCCGCGGCGATCTCCTCAGCGGTGTGCGCACAGAACCAGACGGTGAACAGACCGGTGAGGGCATCCCGATGGCGGTAGCGCTCACCTTCGTCGCCGAAGTCCGCGCCGAGCGATTCCGACAGTGCGGCAACAGCTTTCGTGGTACCAGTAATCTCGACCAGGTCCCGGAAATGGCGCCCGGTCAGCGCGACGATCATGAACGCGGCTCCGTCGGCGCTGACGAACTGCTGCCCGTACTGGCCGAAGATCGAGTTGCCGATGCGTTCACGGCTCACCCCGTTGACCATCACCTCGGTCAGGAAGCTGAGATTGCCTGCGGTCGCCAGGGCCACGTTCTCCAAGGGGATGCTGACCCGCTGGCCCTCGCCGGTGGTGTCGCGGTGCCGGAGCGCCGCCGTCACCGCGAGTGCCAGGTAGAGGCCGCAGGACACATCCCAGGCTGCCAGGACGTGGTTCACCGGCGTCTGGAGTTCGGACGGGCCGGTGACCAATGGGAAGCCCAGCCCTGCGTTGACGGTGTAGTCCACCGCCGTGCCGCCGTCGGCCCGGCCGGACACTTCGGCGTGGATCAGGTCGGGCCGCAGCGCGGAGAGCGTCTCGTACGAATGCCATTGCCGGCCCGCCACATTGGTGATGAAGACGCCGGCGTCGACGATCAGCCGGGTGACCAGGTCCTGGCCTTCCGGCGAGCGCGGGTCCACCGCGACCGATCGCTTGCCCTTGTTCAAGCCCGCCCAGTAGATGCTGTCGCCGTCGTCGGTGACCGGCCAGCGGTGATAGTCCGCGGCGCCGCCGATCGGATCGACCCTGATGACCTCGGCGCCGAGCTGCGTCAGCGTCATCCCCGCCAGGGGCACTGCGACGAAACTGGAAATCTCGACGATGCGCACACCCGCCAGCGGACGCGCAGACTCCGGCACGGTCATTTGGACACCATAGAGGCCCTACGCAGCACAATCCGGCGGCCCCGGGCGGCTCGCGTCCCGCCGGACGGGAGGTGGTCGTCGCCGCGTGACATCCGCACCGTAATTTGGAACGTATGACTGAGCTGAAGGAAGTCCAGACCGAGCGCGGCACGCTGCGTTATTACGACGAGGGCACCGGCCCTGTAGTGCTGTTTCTGCATGGGTCCGGGCCGGGCGTCACGGGCTGGCGGAACTTCCGCGGCATCCTGCCGACCTTCGCGGCCCACTTCCGCTGCCTGATCCTGGAGTTCCCCGGCTTCGGCGTCAGCGACGACTTCGGCGGCCACCCGATGATCGATGCGCAGTCCGCGGTGGTGCCCTTCCTCGACGCGCTCGGCGTCGAGAAGGTGGACATCGTCGGCAACTCGATGGGCGGCGGAGTCGGCATCAACTTCGCCATCAACAACCCCGACCGGATCGGCAAGCTGGTCACCATCGGCGGTATCGGCACCAACATCTTCAGCCCCGGTCCGTCGGAGGGCATCCGGCTGCTGCAGGAGTTCACCGAGGACCCCACCCGGCAGCGTCTGGTCGACTGGCTCAACTCGATGGTCTACGACGAGAAGATCGTCACCGAGGAGCTGATCGAAGAGCGCATGAAGCTGGCCTCCGATCCCGAGACGCTGGAATCGGCTCGCCGGATGTACGGCAAGGCCGCCTTCAAGATGATGATGAAGTTCATGCGGTCGGCCGACGCGCCGCCGCAGCCGTGGGCGCAGATGCACAAGGTGAAGGCGCCGACGCTGCTCACCTGGGGCCGCGACGATCGCGTCAGCCCGCTGGACATGGCGCTGATCCCGATGCGCACCATCTCCAACGCCGAGCTGCACGTGTTCCCGAACTGTGGGCACTGGGCCATGATCGAGGCCAAGGAGGCATTTGAGAGCACGGTGCTGGGCTTCCTGCAGCGCTGACCTGCTGCCACGAGCGGCCGCGTCCGCACACCGATGCGATGGTGTGCGGTACGCGGCCGCTTGCGTTGGTCGTGCGGATCCGCTGCGCCCTACCTCATCACGATCGCGGCGACTGCGAATCTGCGGAATATATTGTCGGGCTTACCAATTGACCGGGGCAGAACATGCATCCCGGTGATGGAGATGCCGGGCGGCGTTGTGCGCCAACACGATTGCAGGTTCCCGACTCGCGGAGACAACGATCACACCCCGAAGTTCGTACCAAACGGCCGATTTCGAGCCAGCACCTCGACCAGCGCCTTAGGATCAGCCCCATGAATCGCTTGTCCGGTGCCGACGCCACCTTCTGGTTCGCCGAAACCAACAGCTGGCACATGCATGTCGCCGCGTCGTCGATCTACGACCCCACCGACGCACCGGATTTCACCTTCGAGTCGGTGAAAGCACTTGTCGCGGCGCGACTGCCGGAAATGCCACAGTTGCGCTGGCGGGTCACCGGCGCCCCGCTCGGCCTCGATAGGCCGTGGTTCGTCGAGGACGAGGAACTCGATCTCGACTTCCACGTGCGCCACATCGCGGTCCCGGCGCCCGGCGGACGCCGCGAGCTGGACCAGTTGGTGGGACGGCTGATGTCCTACAAGCTGGACCGCTCCAGGCCGCTGTGGGAACTGTGGTTCATCGAAGGCGTCGAAGGCGGCCGGGTCGCAGTGCTGATGAAGATGCACCACGCCATCATCGACGGCGTATCCGGGGCGGGGCTCGGAGAGATTCTGCTGGATTTCACTCCCACCCCGCGGCCGCCGGCCGCTGAGCCGAGCGGGTCGCTGGTCGGCGTCAAAGCGCCCGGGATCGAGTTGCAGGCGCTGGGCGGGCTGATCAACATCGGCATCAAGACGCCCTACCGGGTCGTGCGCTTCCTGGAACAGACCGTGCGCCAGCAGATCGCGGCGCTCAGCGTCGCCAACAAGCCGCCCGGCTACTTCGACGCGCCACCCACGCGGTTCAACGGCCCCATCTCGCCGCACCGTCGGGTCAGCAATTCCGGCGTGTCCCTGGAGCGCGTGAAAGCGGTCAAGGAAGCGTTCGGGGTGAAGTTGAACGACGTCGTGCTGGCGCTGGTCTCGAGCGCCATGCGCAAGTATCTGGAGGACCGCGGCGAGCTCCCCGACAAGTCACTCATCGCCCAGGTTCCGGTGTCGACCCGTACCGAGAGCTCCAGCGATCAGGTGGGCAATCAGGTCAGCGCGATGTCGGTATCGCTGGCGTCCGACATCGTCGACCCTGCCGAGCGGATCAAAGCCATCTACACCAGTTCGCAGAGCGCGAAAGAAATGGCGAAAGCGCTTACGGCACACCAGATCATGGGGTTGACCGACACCACGCCGCCCGGTCTGGTTGCGCTGGCCGCCCGGGCCTACACCGCGAGCAAGCTCGGCGGGACACTGAAGCCGATGAACCTCGTCGTCTCCAACGTGCCGGGACCGCCCGTGCCGCTGTACATGGACGGCGCAGTCCTGGAGCAGATGATGCCGATGGGCCCCCTGGTGATGGACGTGGGGCTGAACATCACCTGCTTCAGCTACCGGGACCGGATCGATTTCGGTTTCGTCACCACTCCCGAGATGGCCAACGACATCGACGCCATGGCCGACGCCATCGAACCCGCGCTCGTGGAACTCGAGATCGCGGCCGGCCTCGTCGAGCCCCCGGCCGCACCTGCCCGCAAGCAGTCCCCGAAGGGACGCAGCTAAACCGCTTTTCCCCCAACGTGAAGAAGGTGGCGACGAATCTGCAATTCGTCGCCACCTTCTTCACGTTCGAGCGAGTTACGCCTTCTGCGTCAGACCCGCATCGACGACCAGCTGGGTGCCGGTGATGTACCGGGCCTCGTCGGATGCCAGGAACACCACCGCGTTGCTGATGTCCTCGGGCTCGACCCACGGCACCGGCAAGAGGTTGCGGGCGGAAAGGACTTCGGCGACGTCGTCGGCGGTCGGGTTCTCCAGGTCGGGCCGGATGCGCTTGAACGTCTCCAGGTTCAGCACCATCGGGGTGCCGACGGCGCCGGGATGCACGGTGTTGACCCGAATCCGCTTGGGCCCCAGCTCATTCGCCAGGGTGCGGGCGAGACCGACCACCGCGTGCTTGGTGGAGGTGTATGCCGCGGTGTTCGCGGTGCCGCGAAGTCCGTTGGTGGAGCTGATGATCACCACGGATCCGCCGGCCGGCCCGAAGTGCGGAACGCCGGCCTTGACCGTGTGCCACACCCCGGTGAGGTTGACCCCGATGACGCGCTGCCAGTCTTCGGCGCTCACCTCCCAGGAGGGCGCCGACGCCGAATGGATGCCGGCGTTGGCGACGACGACGTCCAGCCGGCCGAATTCCCAGACCCCCTCATCGACCGCGGCCTGCACCTCGTCGAACGACGACACGTCGGCCACGCCGGTGTAGCAGCGCTGGCCGCGCAGCTTCACCGCGTCGGCAAGATCGGCCAAATCGGCTGCGGCACTCTCGACGTCGAGCGCGATGATGTCGGCGCCCTCGTCGGCGAATCGCTCACAGTGCGCCCGGCCGGTGCCGCGGGCGGCACCGGTGACGAGGACAACCTTGTTCAGCAGCCCTGACATCAACCGGCCTTGGTCAGTTCGAATCCCTTGTACCCGGCGGCCGCAACCTCGGCGCAGATGTCGTTGTAGGCGGCGAAGCCACCGATGAACAACATGAAAACCCGTGGCTTGCCGGGCACATTCGCGCCCATGTACCAGGAGTTCGCCTTCGGGAACAGCGTCTGGTCGGCGCGGCGGACCAGTTCGGCGTTCCAGCCGTCGACCGAATCGGTGGTGGCCTCGATGGCCGCATAGCCGTGCTGCCCGACGTACTCGATCGCGTCGGCGATCCAGTTCACGTGAGCTTCGGCGTGCAGCACCATGTTGGCCAGCACCGCCGGCGCACCGGGCCCGTTGACCAGGAACATGTTCGGGAAGCCGTCGACGCCAAGGCCCAGGTAGCTGCGCGGCCCGTCGACCCAGTTGTCCTTGAGCTTCTGGCCGCCGCGGCCGGTGATGTCGATGCGCCCCAGCGCACCGGTGAGAGCGTCGAACCCGGTGGCGAAGATGATGGCGTCCAGGTCGAACCGGTCCTCGGTGGTGGTGATGCCGGTGGCGTCGACCTGCTCGATCGGGGTCTGCTTCACGCTGACCAGCTTCACGTGCGGCTGGTTGAACGTCTGGAAGTAGTTGGTGTCGGTGCAGATTCGCTTGGCGCCGATCGGGTGGTCGTTCGGGATCAGCATGTCGGCGACCGCGGGATCGTCGATGACCGCGCGCACCTTCTCGTCGTAGAACTTCTTGGCCTCGGCGTTGGCCACCGGGTCCACCATCTGGTCCAGGAAGGTCTTGCTGAACAGCACACCGCCCAGCTGCCAACGCTTTTCGAACTCGGCGCGGCGCTCCTCGTCGGACAGTTCCATGGTGAGCTTCGGGTGCGCCAGGTGGGGCGAGCCGCCACCACTGCGCCACGACAGCTCACGCCGCTCGTCGTAGTTGGCCTTGACCTCGGCTTCACGCTCAGCCGTCAGTGGCTCGTTGCCGGCCGGCACGGAGAAGTTCGGGGTGCGTTGGAAGACAACGAGTTCGGCGGCCTGGGCCGCCACGATCGGGGTGGTCTGGATGCCCGACGACCCGGTGCCGATGAGGCCGACGCGCTTGCCGGTGAAGTCGACGCCCTCGTGCGGCCAGTTCGCCGTGTGATAGGTCTCGCCGGCGAAGGTCTCGACGCCCGGAATGTTCGGCAGCAGCGGATCCGACAGCGCACCGGTGGCCATGATGCAGAACTGTGCGTCCACGGTTTCGCCGGTATCGGTGGTCACCGTCCAGCGCAGCGTCTCCTCGTCGAGGGTCGCCGACGTGACGCGGGTGCTGAGTCGGATGTCGCGGCGCAGGTCGAACCGGTCGGCGACATGGTTGATGTACGTGAGGATTTCGGCCTGGGTGGCGTACTTCTCGGTCCAGGTCCACTCCTGCTGCAGGTCCTTGTCGAACGAGTAGCAGTAGTCGATGCTCTCCACGTCGCAACGGGCGCCCGGATACCGGTTGTAGAACCAGGTGCCGCCCACATCGGAGGCCGCCTCGAACACCACGACCGAATGGCCCTCCGACCGCAGCTTGTGCAGTGCGTAAAGACCGGCGAACCCGGCACCGACAACGACGATGTCAACCTGTTCTGCGCTGCTCATAGTGTGAAGCTAGCCGTCCTCCGGATGACGCTGTACGAAGCATCCCGGTGAACGGACGGCCCGCCGGAACCCGTCTCGACCATCGGACCGGCCAGAGATCAGACGGTATCGGGTCCAGCCCAAGCAGGGCCCGAGGGTCCGGGAACGATCATGGGGCCCGGTCCCATTGTTCCCGGTTCCGGCCCCCACTGGCCGTGCCCGTACGGGCCGGGTCCCAAGCAGTCAGAGTCCACACCGGCGGGACCCCAGCAGCCGGGCGGCTCTGCCATGGTGGTCGGGTGCATGATCGCGGCTACACAAACACCGAAGAGCACTGACGCGACGGCGACAGCTGTCGCCAGCGCGTTACGTCGCACCGATTCAGCCATCGCACTGCCTCTGTTCCAGTTGGTCGTCACCTAATCCCGGTCAATGATCCGCCGATCCGGGCCAACGCTGTAGGGCCCATCGGTCCGACACCCAGAGCCATAAGTCCCGCCTGCGGCACCGAACGCCCTGTTTGCCGACGGCGCAGATGCCGGCGAATCCCAAAACTGATGCGACACAATGAGATACCCATCGGTGTTGCTACCGATCAAGCGGATGCTGGTCATCAGCGTCCCGATCATCGGACGCTCCACCACCACCTGTCCCGATCATCGGACCGGCCCATGACCAGAACTGGTCACCGGCGCCGAGACTCGGTGACATGGCCGAGAACACCCGGTTCGACTTCGGGTAACGGAATTTCGCCCGCTCACCGGGAACAGCCTCCCGGTGCGCAGCGGGTGCGGTAAACCATTGGTTAGCCCATCACAGGAGTTAGGAAAACAACCATGACCCAGCGGGTTATCGACAAGATCGGTGACATCGCCGACCAGCTTCGCGAACAGGCCTGGGAAGCAGAGAAGTTGGGCCAGCTGCCCGACGAGACCGTCAAGATGATGAAGGCCGCCGGCAATATCAAGCTGCTGCAGCCCAAGGAATACGACGGCCTGGAGGTGCATCCGCGCGAGTTCGCGGAGACCGTGATGGCGACGGCCGCCCTGGATCCCGCCGCGGGCTGGATCAACGGCGTGGTCGGCGTGCACCCCTACCAGTTGGCGTACGCCGACCCGAAGGTCGCCGCCGAGATCTGGGCATCCGACACCGACACCTGGGTGGCTTCCCCGTACGCCCCGCAGGGCGTGGCCAGGCCGGTCGACGGCGGCTATATCTTCAACGGCCGCTGGCAGTTCAGCTCGGGCACCGACCACTGTGAGTGGATCTTCCTGGGCGCCATGCTCGGTGACGCCGAGGGCAAGCCCCTCATGCCGCCGCAGATGCTGCACATGATCCTGCCCCGCAGCGACTACGAAATCGTCGAGGACTCCTGGAACGTCGTGGGCCTGCGCGGCACCGGCTCCAAGGACGTCATCGTCAAGGACGCCTTCGTCCCCACCTACCGCACCATGGATGCCACCAAGGTGATGGACGGCCGCGCCCAGCGCGAGGCCGGCATGACCTCGACGCTGTACCTGATGCCGTGGTCGACGATGTTCCCGCTGGGCATCTCGTCCGCCGTCATCGGTATCGCCGAGGGCGCCCTGGGCGCCGCACTCGACTACCAGCGCGAACGAGTCAACTCCAGTGGTGTGGCCATCAAGGACGACCCCTACGTCATGTACGCCATCGGTGAGGCCGCGGCCGACATCAACGCCGCCCGCCAGGAACTGCTGACCAACGCCGACCGCATCTACGACATGGTCGACGCCGGCAAGGAGGTGTCCTTCGAGGACCGCGCCGCCGGCCGGCGCACCCAGATCCGGTCGGTGTGGCGCGCGGTGTCCGCGGTCGACGAAATCTTCGCCCGCTGCGGCGGCAACGCCACCCGCATGGACAAGCCGCTGCAGCGCTACTGGCGTGACGCACACGTCGGCCAGGCGCACGCCATCCACGTCCCGGGCACCACGTTCCACGCGTCGGCGCTGAGCAGCTTGGGCGTCGATCCCCAGGGCCCGCTGCGGGGCATGATCTGACGTGACCGATCTGAAGAGCCTGGGCTATGTGAAGGTTCAGACCGCCGATATCGAGCGCTGGCGCCAATTCGCTTTCGAGGTACTGGGTTTCGCGACCGGTAGTGGTCCCGACCCCGACGCGCTGTACCTGCGGATGGACGAGCGCACCGCGCGCATCATCGTGGTGCCGGGCGATGCCGACCGCATCGTCACCGTGGGCTGGGAGGTCCGCGACGGCGCCGCACTGCGCCGGGTGCAGGCCACCCTGGACGGGGCCGGCGTGCCGTGGAAGCAGCTGTCGCTGGAAGAGGCCGACGCCCGCCGCGTCGACGAGGTCATCGCCTTCGTCGACCCGGCCGGCAACGACGTCGAGGTGTTCCACGGTGCGGTGCTGGACCACAGCCCCGTCGTCACGCCGTTCGGTGCCCGCTTCGTCACCGATGGCCTCGGCCTCGGTCACGTGGTGTTGCCCGCACAGGACGCCAAGGGACTGTTCGACTTCTACACCGACGTGCTGGGCTTCCTGCCCCGCGGCGCCTTCCGCGTGCCCGCTCCCCCGGAGTTCGGCCCGCTGCGGGTGCAGTTCCTCGGCATCAACGAGCGGCACCACAGCCTGGCGATCTGCCCGGCCGCGACGCTGCGCGACCCGAAGCTGATCCACCTCATGGTCGAGGTGGACACCCTCGACGCCGTCGGGCAGGCACTCGACCGCGTGAACCGCGACGGCTTCCAGTTGTCCTCCACACTGGGCCGGCACACCAACGACAAGATGGTCTCGTTCTACGTGCGTTCGCCCGGCGACTGGGACATCGAGTTCGGCACCGAGGGCATGGCGGTCGACGAACGGCATTACACCGCAGAGGAAATCACCGCCGACAGCTACTGGGGCCATGAGTGGATGGGCGTTCCGCCGCGGGCCATGCTGCCATGAGCACTGACCTGTTTCCGGTCCCGGCGTCGTCCATCACCGCATGGGACGACGAAGCTGACGTCGTCGTCGTCGGCTACGGCATCGCCGGCGCGGCCGCCGCGGTGGAAGCCTCTGCCGGCGGCGCCGACGTGCTGGTCGTCGAGCGCACCGGCGGCTGGGGCGGCGCCGCCGCCATGGCCGGTGGGTTCATCTATCTCGGCGGCGGCACGGCGCTCCAAAAGGCTTGTGGCTTCGAGGATTCCGTCGACAACATGGCCGCCTTCCTGAAGGTGGCCATGGGCCCGGGCGCGGATGCCGACCGGATCGACGACTACTGCGCCGGCAGCGTGGCCCACTACGACTGGCTGGTGAGCTGCGGCGTGCCGTTCAAGCCGGTGTTCTGGGGTGAACCGGGCTGGGAGCCGCCGGGCGACGAGGGCCTGATGTTCACGGGCGGCGAAAATGCCTTCCCGTACAACACCATTGCTTCCCCGGCGCCGCGCGGCCACGTGCCGCAGATGGTCGGCAAGGTGACGGGCGAACGCAGCGGCGGCTACATGCTGATGAAGCCGCTGGTGGACACCGCGACCGCGCAGGGCGTCCGGTCGGTGTACGACACCGAGGTGCAGTCGTTGATCACCGAGGCCGACGGCCGGGTGGTGGGCATCGTCGCGCGCCGGTACAGCGACACCGTGGCCATCAAAGCCCGCCGCGGCGTGGTGCTCGCCTCGGGCAGCTTCGCCTACAGCGACGAGATGGTGGCGCAGTACGCACCCCGCATCGCGGGCCGTCCCGCGGCGAGCATCGAGCAACACGACGGCCGGGCCATCCGGATGGCCCAAGTTCTGGGCGCGGACCTGGCGCACATGGATGCCACCGAGGTGGCGTTCTTCTGCGACCCGCAGCAGTTGGTCCGCGGCATCCTGGTCAACGGTTTCGGCCAGCGCTACATCGCCGAGGACACCTATCCCGGGCGCATCGGCCAGCAGACGCTGTATTACCAGGACAACGCCGCCTACCTGATCATCGACGGCGATGCTCAGGAGGAGGCGATGGCCGCGACCTCTGCGACACCGTTCCTGCGCCGCCCCGCCACCTGGGTCTGCGAGACGGTGGCCGAGCTCGAAGCCGAGATCGGGCTGCCGGACGGCGTCCTGCAGCACACCGTGGCCTACTACAACGAGCACGCCGCGCGCGGCGAGGACCCGCTGCTGCACAAGAAGCCGCAGTGGCTGCGTCCCATCGGATCACCGGTCGGCGCGATCGACCTGCGTAACAGCACCGGCGGGTTCACCCTCGGTGGCCTGTTGACCACGCTGGACGGCCGGGTGCTGCATGTCAGCGGCGAGCCGATTCCCGGCCTCTTCGCCGCCGGGCGCAGCGCCGCGGGCCTGTCCGCCTGGGGTTATGCCAGCGGCGTCTCCCTGGGCGACGGCAGCTTCTACGGACGCCGGGCCGGGAGGTCCGCGGCGCAGAGCTGAAACCGCAGGTCCGGCGTGTCGTCACTGCGCGTGTCGCCACCATGGTAACCACGGGATCGTGTCCCAGATTTGGGCCATGAGCTGCGAAATCGATACACGAAGTGCCCCCTGCCGGCCGGCTTGGGGCACTTCGTCGTGCATATATTCTGCCGCGCTCCTGCGAAATGTGTGACAAGCCCCACCGGCGTGTGATACAAACAGTCATATTCCTAATAGGAATATGCACACGAAGCAACGGAGCTCGGAGGCCGACATGACAGCAGCAGTCGAATCCACCACCCCCAGCGCGGTCATCGACCGGGTATCGCTGGTCCTCGACGCGTTCGACGGCCCGGGCCGCCTGACCCTGGCGCAGATCGTGCGTCGCACGGGTCTGCCCCGTTCCTCCGCCCATCGGATGCTGGAGCGCCTGGTCCAGCTGCGCTGGCTGCGCCGCAACGGCCGCGACTACGAACTGGGGATGCGTCTGGTGGAGCTCGGCTCGCTGGCCGTGCACCAGGATCGCCTGCACCGGGCCGCCGGCCCGCTGCTGCACGAACTGCACCGCGCCACCGGCCTGGTCGTCCACCTCGCCGTGCTCGACGGCGGTGACGTCGTCTACCTGGAGAAGGTCGGCAACGGCATGATGACCGTGCTGCCGTCGCGGGTGGGTGGCCGCCAGCCGGCGCACTGTACCGCCGTCGGCAAGGCGATCCTGGCCTACAACCAGGACGCCGAGGTCGACCTCATGAGCCGCAAGACCAAGTACTCGATCGCCAACCGCGCCCAGCTCGCCACCGAACTGGCCAAGGTCCGCGCCCACGGTGTCGCCTTCGAGCGCGAAGAGTCGGTGCCCGGATTCGGTTGTGTCGCTGCGCCCATCGGCCGCCAGGGTGAGGCCGTCGCCGCCGTCTCCGTGTGTGGTCCAATGAACCGCATGGCCTTCGAACAGCTGACCGCGCCCGTGCGCATGACCGCCATGGGCATCTGGCGCAACGCCGAGGATTCCCGCGTGGCACCGACGCTGCAGCCGATGCGCCCGCTGCGCATGGGTCCGGCGCTCCAGTACGCGTGAGCCACCAGCGAGTAGCGCGAGCGGATCGCGCATGAGCCTGGATCCGCAGATCGCCGGCCTGCTCGAGGCACTCAACTGCGGCTTCCCCGACCTGCCCAACATGACCGGCGCGCAAGCGCGCGCCGCCATCCGCGGACGGTACGTCCCACCTGCCGAACCAGAACCGGTCGGCTCGGTCACCGATACCGAGGTCGACGGCATCCGAGTCAGGATCTACCGGCCCACCATCGATGAGCCGGGCGGGCCGCTGCCGATCTTCGTGTTCGCCCACGGCGGCGGATTCGTGTTCTGCGATCTGGACTCGCACGACGGACTGTGCCGCAGCTTCGCGAATTCGATTCCTGCCGTGGTGGTTTCGGTCGACTACCGGCTGGCGCCCGAACATCAGTGGCCGGCTGCCGCAGAAGACGTCTACACCGTCACCCAGTGGGCCGCCGCCCATGCCGCCGAACTCGGCGGCGACCCGGCGAAGCTCGTGGTCGGTGGCGACAGCGCCGGGGGCAACCTCTCCGCGGTCACCGCGTTGATGACCCGTGACCGCGGCGGTGCGCCGCTGGCCGCGCAGGTACTGCTCTACCCGGTGCTGACCGCCGATTTCACCTACGGCTCGTACCACGAGTTCCGCACCGGCTACTACAACACCACCGCCGCCATGCAGTGGTACTGGGACCAGTATGTCCCCAACACCACCGACCGCGAAAACCCTTACGCGGCACCGCTGTCCGCCTCCGTCGCCGGAGTGGCACCGGCGGTGCTCGTGGTCACGGGCTACGACCCGATGCGGGACGAGGCCCTGGCCTACGCCGAGGCGCTGCGCGACGCAGGCGTGCCGGTCACCGAGTTGTATTACGGTGCCATTCACGGCTTCCTGACCATGCCCGTGCTCGACATCGCACACCGTGCCCGTCGTGACGTGGCCGACGCAGTGACCAAGTTGCTCGCCAACTAGACGGCGATTCCCCACCTATCGAGGAGTTCATCATCGGCACCTACGCTGTGACCGGTTCGGCATCCGGCATGGGATACCAAGCAGCGGAACAGTTACGCGCTCAGGGTCATACGGTCATCGGGGTCGACCTCAAGGACACCGACGTCATCGCCGACCTGTCCACCGCGGACGGCCGGCGTACCGCCGCCACCCGCGTGCTGGAACTGTCCGAGGGCAAGCTCGACGGCGCCGTGCTGGCCGCCGGGATCGGCCCCGGCGACGGCAAGGACCGCGCCCGCCTGATCGCCCAGATCAACTACCTCGGCGCCGTCGACCTGCTGACCGCGTGGCGCCCGGCGCTCGCGGCCACCGGTAACGCGAAAGTCGTTGCCCTGGGCAGCAACTCCAGCACGACGGTGCCTGCGGTCCCCCGCCGCGCGATCCGCGCGCTGCTGGCCGGCGACGCGGACCGCGCAGCCCGGGCCGTGCGCTTCTTCGGTGGCGGCGCTTCCGCGCTCATGTACGCCGCCTCCAAGATCGCCGTGACCCGCTGGGTCCGGCAGACCGCGGTGACGGCCGACTGGGCCGGCCGCGGCATCCGGCTCAACGTGCTGGCGCCCGGGGCCATCATGACGCCCCTGCTGCAGGCTCAGCTCGATTCGCCGCGCGAAGGCAAGGCCGTGCGCGCCTTCCCCATCCCGACCGGCAACTTCGGTGATCCCGTGCACCTCGCCAACTGGATCACCTTCATGCTCTCGGACTCCGCCGACTTCCTGTGCGGCAGTGTCATTTTCGTCGATGGCGGTACCGACGCCTACTTCCGGCCCGACAGCTGGCCCAAGGGCGTCCCCGTGCGCGGCATCCCGCAGTACGTGTTGCGGCACCGCCGCTTCGCCAAGACCCGCTAGGCGAACTCGGCGCGAATTGCCTTGGGGCTCATCCCATACCGGCGCTTGATCGCGGTACTGAGCGCGAAGGCCGTGCTGTAGCCGACCCGGCGCGCCACGGTTTCGATGGTGGCGTCGGACCCGCGCAGCAGGTCCGTGGCCAGCGCCAGACGAATCTCGGTCAGCAGTGCCATCGGCGGTTCGCCGACGAGTTGGGTGAACCGCCGGGCCAGCGCCGCCCGTGACAGCCCGACCTCGGCGGCCAGCGAGCCCACCGTCCACGGGTGTGCCGGGTTGTTCTCGATGAGCCGAAGCGCCGTGCCCACCTGCGGATCTCGATAGGCGCGATACCAGGCCGGGGCATCCTCGCGGGCCAACCAGCTGCGCAGCGCCGCGATGGTCAGCAGATCCAGCATCCGGTCGAGCACGGCGCCCTGCGCCGGTTCGTCGCACGACATCTCGTCGAGCAGCAGGTCCACCAGCATGCCGTTGACCTCGCCCCGCCGCACCACCACCAGCGGTGGCAGCGCGCTCAGCAGCCGGCGGCACACGGCGCCCACCTCCTCGTAGGCACCGGTGATCAGCAGCGTGTCGGCATCCTGGCGGGTACCCCAGCTCCGGACGCCGAGACTCAGTGCCTCACACAGTGGTTCACCGTCCACGGTCGTGGTGACCTGGCCCGGGTGCACGACGACCTGAGGCGCGGTGGCGGCGTCATCGGCAACGGTGTAACCGTCGGGCCCACGGAATATCGCGATGTCGCCGGCCTCGAGGTCCCGGCCCGCCGCGCCGTCCGGCAACACCGTCGCCGATCCGCGGGCCACCACCACGATGGTCAGCGGAGCCTGGTCTTCCACCCGCAGCGACCACGGCGGGTCGAGCAACGACCGCATCAGAAACGCGCCACGGGCGCGTGGCCCTTCCAGCAATCCCGCCAGGGCGTCCACGCATCCACGTTAGACGATGGCCGATGTAGACGCTCGCGTATGTAAATGAGCCTTTTGGCGATGGATCGTCCAGCACTCGCTGAATACGGTCGGACCATGACCCTCAGCAAGCTGCCTCAATCCCTCGGCATGACCGCGCTCATCGTTGCCCTGCTGGCCTCCGGACTCCTGGCCGGTCTCTACTACTCCTACGCGGTGTCCGTGATGCCCGCACTCGGCGCGTTCGACGACCGGACCTTCATCGACGTCATGAACAAGATCAACGTGGTGATCGTCAACCCGCCGTTCATGCTGACCTTCCTGGGATCGGTCGGCTTCACCGCACTGGCCGGGGCATTCTGCCTCAAGCCCGATGCCCGCCCGGTGCTGATCTGGGTCGGAATCGGCTTGGCGCTCAACATCATCAGCCTCGCCATCACGTCCACGATCAACGTGCCGCTGAACAACAAGCTCGCCACCGCGGCCACCTCGACCACGCCCGCCGACCTCGCGACGCTCCGGGCGCAGTTCGAGTCGACCTGGGTGCACTGGAACGTGATCCGCGGCCTGGCCAACACCGCGGCCGCCGGCGTACTGGCCTGGGCCCTGGTATTGGCGGCACGCAGCTAGGCCCGATTAACGCATGGTGAACACAACCATGGAGCGGTGC
The DNA here is from genome assembly GCF_056555145.1 of Mycolicibacterium sp. P4_G11. Classification (NCBI taxonomy): domain Bacteria; kingdom Bacillati; phylum Actinomycetota; class Actinomycetes; order Mycobacteriales; family Mycobacteriaceae; genus Mycobacterium; species Mycolicibacterium sp. P4_G11. Next base: position 376,384 of record NZ_JBFUJW010000001.1, on the reverse strand, counting down.
GCACAATTGCGGCATCGTCGCGTCGGTGGTGAGTTCAGAGATCAAAGCCAGCGACGCGCAGCTGGCGAAAGGGCTGCGGCGCAGGCATTTGAACCTGATCGCACTCGGCGGGGTGATCGGCGCCGGGCTGTTCGTCGGTAGCGGCGTTGTGATCGGCAGCGCCGGACCCGCGGCCATCGTGTCGTTCATGGTCGCCGGCATCATCACGCTGCTGATCATGCGGATGCTCGCCGAGATGGCTGTGGCGCAACCCGTGGTCGGCTCGTTCTACGTGTACGCCCGGCAGGCCCTCGGGCGCCGCGGTGGCTTCGTCACCGGCTGGATGTACTGGTACTTCTTCGTCATCGTCGTCGCGGTCGAAGCCGTTGCGGGCGGACGCATCCTGCATCTGTGGCTCCCCGCGGTGCCGCTGTGGCTGTTGAGCCTCGGCCTCATGCTCGCCCTCACCGCGAGCAACCTGGTCTCGGCGCGCTCGTTCGGGGAATTCGAGTACTGGTTCTCGTCGGTGAAAGTCATTGCCATCGTGGTGTTCCTGGCCATGGGCGCACTGTGGATCACCGGCCTGTGGCCGCACTCCACCCCCGGTCTGGCCAACCTGATCGATCACGGCGGCTTCGCGCCGCTCGGCTGGGGCGCGGTGCTGGCCGCCGTGGTCCCCTGCGTCGCGTTCTACACCGGCGCCGAGATCGTCACCATCGCCGCCGCCGAATCCGACGAGCCCGAGCGCGCGGTGTCGCGGGCGATGAAGTCGATCGTCTTCCGGATCATCGGGTTCTACGTCGGATCGATCCTCGTGGTGGTGGCCATCCAGCCGTGGAACACCAAGAGCGTGGGCATCAGCCCCTACGCGTCGGTGCTCACGGTTCTGGGCATCCCTGGCGTCGCGACGATCATGAACTTCATCGTGCTGACCGCGGTGCTGTCCTGCCTCAACTCGGCGCTGTACACCACCTCGCGAATGTTGTTCGCGCTCACCACCTCTGGCGATGCCCCGCGGTTCTTCACCAAGCTGTCCGCGAGCGGGGTCCCGCGCCGGGCGATTCTGCTGGGCACCGCCGTCGGCTACGCGTCGGTCGCGGCGACCTACGTGTGGGGCGACGTGGTGTTCAACTTCCTGATCAACTCCTACGGCGCCGTCGCGCTGTTCGTCTACCTGATCATCGCCATCTCCCAGGTCGTGCTGCGCCGCCGCGTCGAGCGGAGCGCACCGGGCAGTTTGAAACTGAAGATGTGGCTGTTCCCGTGGCTGAGCTACGCCACCATCGCACTCATGGCGGCCGTCATCCTGGCGATGGCGTTCCTACCCGGCACGCGATCACAGTTCCTGATGAGCGGTGTGACCCTGCTGGTCATCCTGAGCTCCTTCGAGGTGGTCCGGCGGCGCCGCCCAGCTGCGACGGAGCCCGCCGCCCCAGCCTCGGTCACTGACGAAAGCCGGGTGCCCGTCGACGCGCTCGACACCTGAACCGAAGTCACTGCCCCGCCGCGAGGATGCTGATCGCGATGTCGGTGGCCGGGCCGATGACGCTTTCGATCTCCCGGTCGTCTTCGGCGGTTTGGGCGGCCAGCTCGCGCACGCCGGCCAGCAGCATCACGGCCTTGGGCCTGGTGATGGCAGGAAGTTGCGCGCGCTGAAACCCCGCGTTCGTGGCGAGTTCTTCGAGCAGCGCCGCGAGTTCCGCGAAATTGCGCCGCTGAATCGGACGGGCGGCCGCCCCCAACGCCGGGAGATCGCGTATCCAGCTCAGCGAAATCGCCGGGCGCGCAGTGAGATGCGCGATATAGGCGGTGAACATCTGACGAATTTGCTTGTGCCAGTGCGCATCTGAATCGACAGCGTGCCGAATGTCGGCAACCAGGTCGTCGGTCACCGAAGCCAGCAACGCCAGGTAGCACTCCTGCTTGTTCGCGAAGTGCAGGTAGAAAGTCGTCTTGGAGGCCTGTGCCACCCGCACGATGTCGACCACGGACGTCGCGGCATAGCCGCGCTCGGCAATCAGGGCAGCGAGTGCGTCGATGAATCGCTGCCGAGCCACGTCCGGCGATTCACCACCTTCGACGTCGCTGCCGACCTCCTTGTTGCGCATGCCAGTACGTTATCGTACTGTGCCCTGACGTGCGAGTACGACAACGTACTCAGGCCTGCGGAGGGGACATGACGATGCGAGATGTGCGACACCGGCAGCGTGGCCCCGTCGCTTGGCCGGCGCTGAGCGCACTACTGGCACTGCTGGCCGTTCTCGGCGGTCCGGCGACTCCGGCCTCTGCTGTGGCGATCTCCCGATGCCCGTGGCGCGCCTCCACCGTCGCGAGCGGCCTGGGTTCGTTGGAGAACCTCGGATTCGACGGCTCGGGCACCATGCTGGTGTCGCGCACGGTCGGCAATTCCGGGCAGCTCTACCGCCTCACACCCGATGGCAGGGGCAGCACATTCGTACCGAATGTCGCTGCGCCAGGCAGCATTAACGTCGCCGGCGGCGCCGTCTATTTCACCACCGGCAACAGTTTCCTGTCCGGAATATTCGGCAGCAAAGACGGCACCATCGACCGAGTGGATCTCGGCACCGGAGCACTGACGACGATCGCCGCCAAACTCACCATGCCCAACGGCATGGTCCGGTTGCCCGACGGTTCGTTCATCGTTTCGCGCAACCTGGGTTGGACCACCGGACTCACCAAAATCACCGCGGACGGTGCCCACGAAACACGCTTCGCCCCATCGGTGACCATGGCCAACGGCCTGACCTACGACGCTGCCCACAACGCCGTGATCGCATCGATGGATCTGCATCCCGTCAGCACCCTGGCCGTCGTGGATCTGGACAACCCGGTCCACATCCGCACCGTCAATCTGGGACTGTTCGGACTATTCGGGTTCCCCGACGACCTCACGGTCGGCCCGGACGGCCTGATCTACCTGGCCATGGACGGCGGCGACATCGTCCGCATCGACCCCGACCAGCACGCCGCATGCATTCTGGCCTCGGGAATGTTCGGCAGCACTTCGGTGCGCTTCGGCGCGGGCCCCGGTTGGGACCCCCACGCCTTGTACAGCACCGATCTCGGCGGCACCATCCACAAACTCACGCCAACTGCCGGTTGAGAAGGCATCCCGGTGACCGGGCAACGGCTGTTCACGGGAACACCAGTACCGCAAGAATCCTTCGGCAACGAAAGGACTTGCAGCATGGATAGATTCAGCGACCGCCGGGTCATCGTGACCGGTGCCGGCTCGGGCATCGGCCAGGCCACCGTGGCCCGCCTGCTCGATGAGGGCGGCACCGTCGTCGCGTGCGACATCTCCGCCGACGGACTGGCCCGCACCAAGGAAGCCGCCGAAAAGGCCGGTACCGCAGCGCGTCTCACCACCACGGTGCTCGACATCTCGTCCGAAGAAGCCGTCACCAAGGGCGTCGACGCCGCGATCGCCGACATGGGCGGCCTGGACGTACTGGTCAACGTGGCCGCGATCGAGACCTGCTCGCACACCCACGAAACCACGCTGGCCGACTGGAACCGCATCATCTCGGTCAACCTGACCGGCACCTTCCTCATGACCCGCCAGGCCCTGCCGGCCCTGCTGGCCTCGGGGCGCGGCGTGATCATCAACTTCACCTCGACCTCGGCGAGCTACGCCCACCCGTACATGGCGGCCTACTCCGCCAGCAAGGGCGGCATCCTCAGCTTCACCCACTCGCTGGCCCTCGAATACGCCAAGCAGGGGCTGCGCGCGGTGAACATCCAGCCCGGTGGTGTCTCGACCCCGCTGGCCAACGGCACGTTCGCCAAGATGCCCGAGGGCACCGATTACGGCCTGTGGACCAAGCAGGTACCCATGCTCAACACCGGCAACGAATCGAACCTGGGTGACCCCAGCGCGGTTGCCGCGGTGGTCGCCATGGCGGCTTCCGATGACGGCGCGTTCCTCACCGGCACCGAGATCCGGATCGACGGCGGCGCGCACTGCTAGTTCCCTGCGGGGCCAGAACTTCCGCGGGTGCTCAGCTGACCGAGTCTGATTTGTCCGCTCAGCGGACCGAGTCCGACTTGTCCGCTCAGCGGACGATGACGTCGCTGGGCACCCGCGGATCACCAAGCATCGCCCGATGCGAAGGCGGCGTCCGGCCGTCCACGTCGGTGATGCCGTAGCGCTGGGCCTCTTCAGCGGCGATCACGGTCTGCCCGCTGATGCCGTCCAGGTCCGGGTCCTGGTACAGCGCATTGATCACATGCCCGACGAATTCCGGCGTTTCGAAGTTGCCCGCGGCCTTGGCCAGCGTGTCGGCGTCGAACGCCTGCTTGAACTTGTCGGTGAGCAGAATGCCCATCCAGACCGACAACGTCGATACCCCGGTGCCGTGGAAGTCGACGGCCATGTCGGCCGCCATCTTGTCCAGCCCAGCCTTCTGCGCACCGTAGGCCGGGCCGTGCATGTAACACACCGCTCCCGGCGATGACGTGAATGCGATCAGGCCCCGCTCTTGCGCCAGCAGCAGCGGCGCGGCGTGCCACGACGCGACATAGGCCGACCGCAGGCCGACGTCGAGCACGTCACCCAGGCCGATCGGCTTCTCCCAGAACGGCTTCGGGTCGACGAGATTGTCGTGCACCACGGCAGCGTTGTTGACCAGCAGATCGAGCCGCCCGGCCTCGTCGGCCACCCGGGCGAACAACGCGGCCACCGCATCGTCGTCGCGATGGTCCACCGCAACGGCGATGCCGCCGTCGCCAGGGTCGGTGACGGTGCGGCCGGTGAGATAAACCGTCCAGCCGTCGGCCACCAACGCCGCGGCAATGCCCTTGCCGGCGCCCCTGCTGGCGCCGGTGACGACCGCGACCCGCTTGTCTGAGCTCATGCGGCTATGGTGCCACGCCCAGTTCGTCCTGGACGACGTGCACGACACCGGCCGCCACCGCCGCGGCGATGGACTCCTTCAGCTGGCCACAGGCCAGGAAGATCCGGCCCGGCAGGCACTCCGCCCGCTGGCGTTCCTCGCACTTCGCGGCCGACTCGGAGGTCCACTGCACGCTGGTCTGCTGCCAGCTGCCCTTGCGCGCCAAAACCTGTGCGCCACAGGCACGGCAGGCCACCGGCACCATCGGCATGTCGGCCAGCCGGATGTCGGGCCGGGCGGTCATCAGACCGACTCCGCGGCCCGCGCTGCGATGTTGGCTTCCATCTCCCTCGTCCACGCCTCGCGCGGGACGGTGGTGTCCAATTCGTATTCGAAGCGGTCGGTCATCTCCGGCACCACCTCGGCGGCGTCGACGTAGAACTGCTCGTACCACCGGCGCAGCTGGTAGACGGGACCGTCCTCTTCGACCAACAGCGGGTTGTCGATGCGGGCCTTGTTCTTCCAGATCTGCACGTCCTGCTCGAAGCCCTGCTTCACCCAGTCGCCGAGCGCGTGCGCCGTTGCGACGGCCACCTCCTCGGGCAGACCCTCGACCTTCTTGACGATGATTCCGTACTGCAGCACAAAGGAATTCGAGTCGATCGGGTAGTGGCAGTTGATCAGGATCGTCTTGTGATCAGCGTCCGGGTAGTGGTACGTCAGGTCGTCGATCATGAAAGACGGCCCGTAGTACGACGCCACCGATGTCGACCCGAGCATCTTCGCGCCCTCGGTGCCCTGCATGTCCTCGCGGCCGCCACCGTTCATGTACTGCGTCGCGACCTGGCCTTCGAAGATGTTCTTGAAGTGCGACGGCACCGCACCGTGGATGTAGAAGAAGTGCGCCATGTCGACCACGTTGTCGATGATCTCGCGGCAGTTGACGTTGACAACCGTTGTGTACCAATGCCAATCGGTCCACTCGTCGCTGCCTGCCTGCTCGATGCGCGGGATGTAGACGTCCTCCGGCGGTGCACTGCCCTCGGGGTCGTTCCAGATGAACAACATCCCGTCCTGCTCGAGGGTCGCCCACTTCGCGGTGCGCGCGAGCCGCGGCGTGCGCTTGGCGTAGGGCACCAGCTTGCACTTGCCGTCGCCGCCCCAGCGCCAATCGTGGAACGGGCAGGCGATCGCGTTGCCCTTGACGGTGCCCTGGCTCAGGTCGCCGCCCATGTGCCGGCAGTAGCTGTCCAGCACGTTGAGCTGGCCGTCTTCCCCACGGAACACGACGAGCTTCTGCCCGAAGGCGTTGACCGAGTGCGGCTTGCCGTCACCGAGATCCTTGGTCAGGCCAAGGCAGTGCCAACCACGGGCAAACCGGGTCGGCGCTTCACCGGCTTCGATCTGGCGAACATCGACATCATCCAGCGACATCTGATGGACCATCCTTACCTTGAAAACTGGTCTGCAGTTTGATGTTTCAGGTCTAACAGCAACGGGGTGGCGAATGCACGTGTTATCCCGCTGGCAGGGATGCCCGAGGCCGGAAAACCGTCTGCCGCAATACGCTTAGCGGCCGTGACGACATCTGCCGCGGCCACGATTCCGGCCGGCCTCGACATCGCTGACACCACCGTCGATCTGCTGGTGATCGGTTCCGGCACCGGCCTGGCCGCCGCACTGAGCGGTCAGGAATCCGGGCTGAACGTCCTCGTCGTCGAGAAGTCTTCGGACGTCGGCGGCTCCACGGCACGCTCCGGTGGCGCGCTCTGGCTGCCGACCACTCCCCTGTTGACCGACAAGGGCACCGCCGACACCGCTGATCGCGCCGCGACCTACCTCGACGCCGTGGTGAACGGGACCGCGCCGGCCGCCCGCTCCACCGGCTTCCTGAAGCACGTCAACGCGACCGTCGACATGCTGGGGCGAACCACCCCGATGCGGTTGTTCTGGGCCCGCGAGTACTCGGACTACCACCCTGAGCGGCCGGGCGGCCGGGCCACCGGGCGCACCTGCGAATGCCGCCCGCTCAACGCCCGCGTGCTCGGCAAGTACCGGGACCGGTTGCGCGGCGGCGTGATGGAGGTCAAGGTCCCGATGCCGACCACCGGCGCGGACTACAAGTGGATGAACCTGATGACGCGGGTGCCCCGTAAAGGGTTGCCGCTCATCGCAAAACGGCTCGCGCAGGGCATCGGCGGCAAGCTGCTGGGCCGCGAGTACATCGCCGGTGGCCAGGCGCTCGCGGCTGGGCTGTTCGCCGGTGTGTTGCAGGCCGGCATCCCGATCTGGACCGACACCTCGCTGGTCCGGCTGACCGGCGACGGCCGGCGGGTCACCGGTGCCGTGCTGTCGCACGCAGGCCGCGAGGTCACCGTCACCGCCACGCGCGGTGTCGTGCTGGCGGCCGGCGGCTTTGACCATGACATGGCGATGCGCCACAAGTACCAGTCCGATTCGCTCGGCGACCACGAGAGCCTCGGCGCCGATTCCAACACCGGTGAGGCCATCCGGGCCGCCACCGATCTGGGTGCCGCCACGGCGTTGATGGACCAGGCCTGGTGGTTCCCGGGGGTGGCGTCGGCGAACGGCCGTCCGCCGGCGGTGCTGCTGGCCGAGCGCTCGCTGCCGGGCTCGCTCATCGTCGATCAGGACGGCAAGCGCTTCGCCAACGAGTCGACCGACTACATGTCGTTCGGCCAGCGAGTGCTCGAACTCGAGCGGGCCGGCACCCCTGTCGAGTCGATGTGGATCGTGTTCGACCAGAAGTACCGCAACAGCTACGTCTTCGCCGCCGGCTCGTTCCCGCGGATGCCGCTGCCCAAGTCCTGGTACCAGGCCGGTATCGCCGCCAAGGCCACCAACTTCGCCGACCTGGCGGCGCAGATGGGCGTCCCGGTCGCCGATTTCGAGCAGAGCATGACGCGGTTCAACGAAAGCGCGGCCGCCGGCATCGATCCTGATTTCGACCGCGGCCTCAGCGCGTACGACCGCTACTACGGCGACCCGACCGTGACGCCCAACCCGAACCTGCGCCCGCTGGTCAAGGGTCCGTTCTACGCGGTGAAGATGACGCTGAGCGACCTCGGCACCTGCGGTGGCGTGGTGGCCGACGAACGCGGACGCGTGCACCGCGAGGACGGCGGCGTCATCGAAGGGTTGTACGCGCTGGGCAACACCGCGGCCAACGCCTTCGGCGCGGTGTACCCGGGTGCGGGCGCGACCATCGCACAGGGTCTGGTGTACGGCTACATCGCCGGACGGGATGCGGCCGGGAAGCTGTAGACCTCAGAGGCCGCCGAGATCGTCGGGCACATCGACGGCGTACTCCCTGAGCACCTCGAGCGGCACGACCTCCAACGTCCGCTCGTGGGTGGAGGCCAGCACCACCGGTGCCGCGCACCCGTCGCGGTGCGCCCGAAGCCAGTTCACCGCGGTCACGCACCAGCGGTCCCCCGGCGACAGCCCCGGAAACCGATATTCCGGCATCGGCGTGGAGAGGTCGTTACCGATCGAGCGCTGGTGCGTCAGGAACTCGGCGGAGACGACCGCACAGATCGTGTGCAGGCCGGCGTCCTCAGGCCCGGTCGAGCAGCAGCCGTCGCGGTAGAAGCCGGTCAGCGGCTCGGTGCCGCACGGCTCCAGCGGAGCACCGAGCACATTGCGATCAGCCATCGGTCAATCCTTCCGTGCCCCCGGGCACAATGTCCCACGATCCCTGGCACGGCGCACCGGTCATCGCGAAGTCTTGTTCGCCGTGAAAAGGTGTGCCCCGGAATCGATGTCCGCACCCAAGGTAACGGCGTCGGACAGCGTCACGTTCTCCGGGACGCGTTCGTCCATGACGACCACGGCGACAATCGGATTGAGCCCGCCCGACTCGATCGCAGGAACGTCGTAACTGATGACGACCTGACCCGCCGCGACATCGTCACCCTGACTGACATGAGCCGTGAAACCTGCACCCTTGAGTGCGACGGTGTCCAAGCCGAGGTGCACAAGAACGCCCACGTTGTCCGGGGTCAGGACCACGTAGGCGTGTGGCATCAACTTCAAGAGCTTGCCGCTGACCGGGGCGACCGCGTCGATCACCCTGCGCGGCGGGTCGATCGCGGCGCCGTAGCCGACCATGCCCGCCGAGAAGACGGGGTCCGGGACGTCCTCAAGCAGAACCGCACGCCCAGCGACCGGGGCGAGAACTGACGTCTGACTCACTGCCGTATCTCCTCTGCTCGTGGGCTCCAACAATACGAGCGCCGGCGAACGCGATCTCACAGCCACACGTTCTCGTCTAAGCTTCCGCACAACTTCCGCGCCCGGCGGCGTTTCTGCGGCAGAAGAGGGTCCCGCACATGAACAGCACACCGAAAATTGCAGGTGCGCAGGAGAAGTCGGGCGTGCGCGTTCCCGGCTTCGCGCAATTGCAGCGGCTCGGCAAGAGCCTCATGCTGCCGATCGCGGTGCTGCCCGCGGCAGGAATCCTGCTCCGGCTGGGTCAAGACGATCTATTGGGCAAGATCAAGGCTCCGGTCATCGGCCCGTTCTTCCACGCGATGAGCGCTGCCGGTGACGCGATATTCAGCAACCTCCCGCTGTTGTTCGCCGTCGGTGTCGCCATCGGATTCGCCAGGAAGGCGGACGGTTCGACAGCACTGGCCGCCGTCGTCGGTTACCTCGTGGTGCAGGCGGTGTTCAAGACCATGTCGCCCGTCGTGCTCGCCGGCGAGGTCGACAAGGCCGGCGCCCAGGCCCAGATCAACTACAGCGTGTTCGCGGGAATCGTGGTCGGCTTGCTCACCGCGTGGCTCTTCGACCGCTACCACACCATCCAATTGCCCTCCTACCTAGGATTTTTCGGGGGCAGGCGGTTCGTCCCGATCGTGGTATCAGTCACCTGCCTGTTCCTCGCGTTCGCGATGAGCTACCTCTACCCGTTCTTCGACGCGGGCCTGACCGGCCTCGGCAAGTTCATCGGGGGCTCGGGCGCCCTTGGCGCCTTCGTGTACGGCTTCGCCAACCGCATGCTGATTCCGCTCGGACTCCATCACATCCCGAATTCGTACGTGTGGTTCCTCTACGGCGACTATCAGACTCCCGACGGCCACGTCGTCACCGGCGAACTCACGCGCTTCGCCGCGGGCGACCCGACAGCGGGCATTTTCACGTCCGGGTTCTACCCGGTTCTGATGTTCGGGCTGCCTGCCGCAGCCCTGGCGATGATCCATGTGGCGAACAAGAAACAGCGGAAGGTCGCCGTCGGCATCCTGTCGGCGGCGGCGCTGACGGCGCTGCTGACCGGCGTCACCGAGCCACTCGAATTCGCGTTCATGTTCGTGGCGTTCCCGCTCTACGTCATCCATGCGGTGCTGACAGGGCTGTCACTGGCGATCGCGTATCTGCTCGACATCCACCTGGGCTTCTCGTTCTCCGCCGGGCTGGCCGACCTTCTCCTCTACGGCACGGCTCCGGCCGCGAAGAACATCCCGCTGCTGCTCGGCATGGGCGTCGTCTTCTTCGTCGTCTACTACGTGCTGTTCCGGTTCGCCATCACCAAGTGGGACTTGCGGACGCCGGGACGGGAACCGGAAACCGACTTCGAGGCGCAGGAGCAGGCGAACCTCGGCGAGGGTACGGACTCCGCCACCGCGGTGGTCGTCGGCGGCGCCGCGACCGCGACACTGACCGCGCCGGCGCCCACGGTCACCGAGAGCAGGGCAGAGCAAGTGATCGCGGCGTTCGGCGGCCGGGAGAACCTCGTCAACGTCGACGCATGCATCACCCGCCTGCGCATCGAAGTCGCCGACAAGGGCAAGGTGGATCAAGACCGCCTGAAAAGGCTTGGTGCCGCGGGTGTCATCGAGGTCGGCAACAGTGTCCAAGCGGTTTTCGGCACCGACGCCGAGGCCATGAAGAACGACATCGTCGAAATCCTCTAGAGCGGCAGTCGTACCCGGCCACCGCGCGGGAACGCCCGACTAGCTGCCGTGCCGCCCCTGAACCTCGCGTTCGACCTCTCGCCACAGGCCCGGCATCGAACGCGGCATGCCCGCAACGCCTTTCGCCGCGGTCTGCAGCACCGCGTCGGCCTCGTCGATGTCCTTCATCAGCTCGAGTGCGAGCTCCCGCTCGGCGGCGTAGTACTTGGCCGCCCAGCGCAGCGCGATCACCGAATAGGCCCACACCGGCTGGGCCTTGGCACCGTCGGAGTCCTCGGCGGCCTGCCGCTCCATGGCCTCGCAATAGGCGACATGCTGCTCCAGCAGCTCGCGCAGCCGGGTCGGGTTGCTCAGGTGGCCGAACGTAACCCGCAGCAGCACACTGTGTTTGAGTACCGGAGGGTCGACGGGCGCGTTGTTGGTCCAGTCGGTCACGGCGGCCATGCCGGCCTCGGTGATCTTGTACAGGCGACGCGTGCGCAGGCCCTCGTCCTGTTCGACGCGGGACTCGAGATAGCCAAGTCCCTCAAGCTTTTTCAGCTCGGTGTAGATCTGGCTGTAGGACGGGCTCCAGTAGTAGAAACCGACGCTCCAGTCGATCCACTTCTTGATGTCGTAGCCGGTGATTTCCTCTTCGTACGACAACATGCCGAGCAGCGTCCAACTCGTCGCTGCCAGCGACGGTTTGCTCGGCGGCTTGCTTGCCATCTGCTTAGCCTAACAATCTATTGCCGCAAAGGCCCTAGTCATGACCGCCTGTCGGGATAGTCACTTGCGGCCCACCGGCCCGGCTACCGCGGCCACATACCGACGTACCACCAGCTCTTCGGCCTTTTCGTCGGCCAAAGGCCAGCACAGCAACGACAGCACAACCCGCACAATCCAGTCCGCGAGCAGCGGATCCGCGACCCCGGACAGCTCGCCCGCCGCCTGCGCCAGGCGCGGCGAATCGAAGTCGACCAGGGCTCCCGCACGCACCAAACCAGAGGCCAGTGGGTCCGCTCGGACCACCCGGACAGCCGACAGCACGGCGGCCGCGACCCGCTCCGGCCCGGTTTGCCCGGACACCGCCTGGGCGATCTCCTGCCCGACCCGCATGATCGCGCGGGCCAACACCCCGTCGCGCAGCGCCTGCTTGCCGCCGACGTGCCGGTACACCGTGGCGCGCGAACAGCCCACGCTCGCGGCGACTTCGTCGATATTCAACCGGTCCAGGCCGTGGGCAGCAGCGCTGGCCGCCGCGGCGGCATAGATGCGTTCGACGCCCGCGTCGCGGCGGTCGGCGCCGATCAGCCAGTCCATACCTGTGATACTAAACCGGAAATGTGTCTCACAGTGAGACGGTTTTTCCGGAACCGTCCGCATCGCCGCAGCTCCCGGGCCGTGCGTGAGACAGCGCGAAATCGCCCTTGACATGCGGTTTCCGGACGCCAAAACTCAAGGCGTGCAACTAGTTTCAGATCTGCTCAGCCTGTCCACGCTGGACGATCCGTATGCCTGTTATGCGCAACTGCGGGTCGCCGGTCCGGTGCACCGGGTGGCCGGCACAGATTTCTACCTGGCCACCACGTGGGATGCCGTGCAGGAGGCCGTCAGCCGCCCGGAGGACTTCTCCTCAAACCTGACCGCCACACTGGTGACTCAGGGGACCCAAGCGTCGACCTTTGACATGGGCGGCGTCGACACCGCAGGACATGTCCTCGCCACCGGCGACGACCCGCGCCACGCGCACGAACGCAAACTGGTGCTGCCGGCCCTGGTGGCCAAGCGGATCCGGGCCCTCGAGCCGGCGATCGCCGACATCGCCCGTCAACTCTGGCTCGACGCGGCAGTGGACGGCCACATCGAGTGGATGTCCGCCATCGGCGACCGACTGCCGATGACGTTGGTGGCCAGGCTCATCGGGCTGCCCGACGACGACGTGCCGCAGCTGGTGCAGTGGGGCTACGGCAGCACCGAACTGCTCAGCGGCGTCTTCGATCTCGAGCACATCGGCACCGCGGTCGAGACGTCGACGCAACTCGCCGGCTATCTGTACACCAAGTTCGCCGAAGCCCAGGCGGACCCCGGCGACGACCTGCTCGGCGACCTCGCCCGCGCGGTCGCCGACGGCGCCATCGCAACCGAGGTGGCGGTGCTGATGCTCATTCAGCTGGTCGGTGCCGGCGGCGAATCCACGGCCGGGTTGATGGGCAACGCAGCCCGGCTGCTCGCGACCCAGCCCGACGTCCAGGAACAGGTGCGAAACGACCCGCAACTGGTGCCCGCTCTGCTGGAGGAGACACTGCGGCTGGAGTCGCCGTTCCGCAACCATCACCGGCACATCCGGACCGACACCACGCTGGCCGGTGTGCCGCTGCCCAAAGACGGTCACCTGCTGTTGTTGTGGGGCTCGGCCAACCGCGACCCGGCCGCGTTCGACGACCCCGACCAGCTGCAGCTGGACCGGCCGAACCTACGCAATCACCTGGCGTTCGGGAAGGGCCTGCACTTCTGTGTCGGTGCGGCACTGGCCCGTACGGAGGCCCGCATCGGGATCACCACACTGCTCGAGGCCACCAACTGGTTCGAGCTGGCCGACGCCGAATGGGTGCCCAGCCTCATGGTGCGCCGGCACCGGCGCCTGGAGCTGCGCTACCGCTGACCCTCATCGGCAGTGCCGCCGGCATCGTCGCGCAACATCCGCACCGAGATGTGCGGCACCCGCTGCCCCGGTTTACGGGCGAAGCGGTACTCCCAGGACAGCCCACCCCAGAGCTGCCAGCCACGGCGACGGGAGATGAGGCACAATCCCGCGCCGACCGCGGTGCCCACGAGAACGCCGGGCTCCGCCAGCCCGACGTACCAGAACCCGGTGACCACCGCGCTGGCCGCCAGCGCACTCGTCGCATAGAGCGTGGTGCCGCCGAAAATCTGCGGCACCCGATGCGTCGTGATGTCGCGCAGCGCACCACCACCGACCGCGGTGATGGTGCCAAGCAACAGTGCAGGTACCCAGCCGAGGCCCAGCGCCAGTGTCTTCTGTGCGCCGGCGGTCGCCCAACAACCGAGCGCCAACGCGTCCACGTACGGAAACACCGCTTGCCAGCCGCGGCCACCGATCGGCATCAGGAAGGCGATCACCGCACCGATCACCGCGCACAGCGCATAGCGAAAGTCGGTGAGCGCCACCGGCGGTCCGTGTTGCAGCAGGGTGTCGCGGATGATGCCGCCGCCGAGCCCGGACAGCAGTGCCAGGGTCAGGAAGCCGATCGGGTCCACGCGCTCGTCGCGGGCGACGATGCCGCCCAGGATCGCGTTGGTCAGGACGCCGGCCAGGTCGATGACGGCGAACAGCTCGCCGATGGTCGACACGGGTTATTCGGGCAGGCGCAGTTCGGGCTTCTCGACCTCTTCGATGTTGACATCTTTGAAGGTGATGACCCGGACCTGCTTGACGAACCGCGCCGGCCGGTACATGTCCCAGACCCAGGCGTCAGCCAGGCGCAGCTCGAAGTAGACCTCGCCGTCGGCGTTGCGCGGGATCAGCTCGACGCTGTTGGCGAGGTAGAAGCGGCGTTCGGTCTCCACGACGTAGCTGAACTGCCCGACGATGTCCTTGTACTCGCGGTACAGCGAGAGCTCCATCTCGGTTTCATACTTCTCGAGATCCTCGGCACTCATCGGCACAGACTCATCAGGTCAGCGGTCCTTCTGTTTACTTGGTTTTGCAGAGCCATGTCTTGTTCGGATTGGCGACTAGTTCCCATTTTTCCCTACCCGGATCGGCAGCGCTGCCCTATCGCCGGGTTGGCAGCCAGCTTGCGCACATTGGCGAACGAGAACCGGTGCTCGGGGCACGGGCCCAGCTCGGCCAGCGCCGCGGTGTGCGCGGCAGTGCTGTACCCCTTGTGGACCGCGAACCCGTAGCCGGGATGTACGGCGTCCATCTCCACCATCAGGCGGTCGCGACTGACCTTGGCCAGCACGCTGGCCGCGGCGATGCACGCGGCCGCGGCGTCCCCGCTGACCACCGGCAACGACGGCACCGGCAGGCCCGGCACCCGGAACCCGTCGGAGAGCACGTAACCCGGCCGCATGGGCAGGCCCGCGACGGCGCGGCGCATGCCTTCGATGTTCGCGATGTGCACCCCGCGCCGGTCCACCTCGACCGACGGGATGAACACCACGTGGTACGCCAGCGCGTAGCGCCGGATCAACGGGAACAGACGTTCCCGTTCGGCTTCGTTCAGCTTCTTCGAATCATCAAGGGCCGCCAGGCTTTCCAGCCTATTCGGCCCCAACACACAGGCCGCGACGACGAGCGGACCGGCACAGGCCCCGCGGCCGACCTCGTCGACCCCGGCCACCGGCCCCAGCCCGCCGCGGTACAGCGCGGACTCCAGGGTGCGCAGGCCTGCGGACTTGCGGATCACCGTGCGAGGTGGCCAAACGGGCACCGAAGAACCTATTGACCGGTCTGCGGATTGACCGTGATCACACCGCCCCAGCGCGACGGCGGCCACGCGATGAACCGGGCCTTCCCGATCACATTGGCAACCGGCACGGTGCCCGCGGTCGGGTCTCCTGTGCACATCAGCGCGTTGATGGCGTCGGCCGGCGTGTTCGTGCAGTGGGCACGCGAATCGGCCGAGTGAGTGCGGTTGTCCCCCATCACCCAGAGCCGCCCGTCCGGCACCTTCACCGGGCCGAACTCGTTGCCCAGGCAGGGGTCGGTCGCCGGGTCGACCATCATGGTCGCCGGGTCCAGGTACGGCTCGGTGAGCTTCTTGCCGTCGACCGTCAAACCGGTCGAGTTCCGGCACTGCACCGTTTGACCACCGACCGCGATGACGCGCTTCACCAGATCGTTCTCATCGGGCGGCACGAAGCCGACGACCGAGAGCGCGTTCTGGATCCAGCGCATGGTCGGGTTGTCCGAACGGATCGACTTGTAGCTGATGTTCCAGTTCGGCGGGCCCTTGAAGACCACGACGTCGCCGGGCTCGGGGGCGCCGAACCGATAGGTCAGCTTGTCGACCATGATCCGGTCACCGACGCAGCCGCTGCAGCCATGCAGCGTGGGCTCCATGGACTCCGACGGAATCAGGTACGGGCGCGCCACGAATGTCAGCACGAGGTAGTACAGCAGCACCGCGGTGACGACGAGGACGACGCCTTCGCGCAGCGCAGCCAGCTTCGACTTCGGCTTTTCGTCGGCCTCGTCGGCCGTGCCAGCCGCGTCGGCGGTCGCTGTCGTGTCGGCGTCGTCCGTCGTCGGACTGTCCGGGGTGCTGCTGTCTTCGCTTGGGCCGGTCACGGCACCAGGCTAGTCAGTTCGGCGGAAAAATCGCCGGACAGACTCAGCGCTTTTCCTTGATCTTGGCCTTCTTGCCACGGAGTTCGCGCAGGTAGTACAGCTTGGCGCGACGGACGTCACCGCGGGTGACGACGTCGATGTGGTCGATGTTCGGCGAGTGCACCGGGAAGGTCCGCTCGACGCCGACGCCGTAGCTCTCCTTGCGGACGGTGAAGGTCTCACCGATGCCGCCACCCTGACGACGGATCACGACGCCCTTGAACACCTGGATGCGGTGCTTGTTGCCCTCGATGACCTTGACGTGGACGTTGAGGGTGTCGCCGGCGTTGAAGGCCGGGATGTCGTCGCGCAGCGACGCCTGGTCGACGAAGTCCAGCGTTTTCATCGGTGACACTTCCTTGCTAACTCGCGGGCCACATCCGCCGGACGCCATGCGGCGCGGCGGAAAAGCCATTCTCTTTACGGACGTACTTGGGCGGATGCCGCAGCGGGCGGGGACACATCCGAAACAGACGCCGACCCCGCGCCCAGCGCGGACAACTGCTCAATTGTGCCAGACAGCCGCCGGGTGACGAAATCGTGACCCCATCGGGGCCGATGCAGCAGACATCACATGCGGCACGGTCACAGTCGTCACACCCAACACAGCTTTACCCGTTAGGCTAAACAACCAGAATTTTATCCATCGTGATGCTAGGAGACCCATGCGCCCGCAGCAGTTGAAGCTGCTGACCATCACCGCTGCCACGGCAACGGTGATGCTCACAGCCGGTTGCGAGGCGAAGGTCTACGGGGCTGCGCCGCCGAACCGGATCGCGCTGACCGTCGTGCCGGTCGTCACCGCGCTGGAGATGCCGGAGGCGCCGGCCGTCGAACCCGCCGCGGCCCTGGCGGGTCTCGACGCCCGCGAACGTAGTGCCACCACCGATGCCGCGGCAGCCGGCGCGTCGATCAGCGCCGCGGTGCTCGATCGAGACACCGGCCAGCTGATCGCCACCGGCAACAAGTCCGCCATGCCCATCGCGTCGGTCGCCAAGCTGTTCATCGCCGACGACCTGCTACTGCAGGAGGCCAAGGGCCAGATCGAGCTCACCGCCGCCGACCGCCAGTCGCTCGACACCATGCTGCGGTCGTCCGACGATTCCGCGGCCGAGGTCTTCTGGAACCGCAGCGGCGGCAACAGCGTCGTCAGTCGCGTCGCGGCCCGCTACGGGCTGACCGGGACGTCGGTGCCCTACGACGGCAAGTGGTGGAACACCATGAGCACCACCACCGACCTGGTGCACTACTACGACCAGTTGCTGAACGGCACCGGCGGATTGCCCCCGGAGCGGGCCAGCATCATCCTGGCCAACCTGGCCGCGTCCACGCCGTCGGGCGCCGACGGCTACCCGCAGCGCTTCGGCATTCCCGACGGCCTGTACGGCGAACCGGTTGCGGTGAAGCAGGGCTGGATGCCGGAGTGGAACGGCAACAACTGGATGCACATGTCCACCGGCGTGGTCGGCGCCGACCGCCGCTACGTCATGGCAATCGGCTCGTTGCAACCCACCGATGACGCCACGGCACGCACCACGATCACCAATGCCGTCAAGACGATGTTCCCGAGCGGGCGGATCAGCTAGATCAGTTAGTCGGGCAGCAGGTCCGGGCGGCGCTCCCGCGTCCGCTGCAGCCCCTGCTCGCGGCGCCAGGCAGCCACCTTGGCATGGTCCCCCGACAACAGCACCGGAGGCACCTCGAGGTCACGCCAGACCGGCGGCCGGGTGTAGCTCGGCCCCTCCAGCACTCCCCCGACGTGCGCGGAATGCGAATCATCTTGGTGCGACACGGGATTGCCCAGCACGTCGGGCAGCAACCGCACCACAGCTTCGATCATCACGAGCGCAGCGGATTCACCACCGGGCAGCACGTAATCACCGATCGACACCTCTTCGACCCGCATCCGCTTGGCCGCATCGTCGGCGACGCGCTGGTCGATGCCCTCGTAGCGGCCGCAGGCGAACACCAGATGCTGCTCGCCCGTCCAGCGGTGCGCGTGCTCCTGGGTGAACAACCGGCCTGCCGGCGTCGGGACCACCAAAACTGTTTCCGGCGTACAGATTTCATCGAGGGCGGCGCCCCAGATCGGCGCTTTCATCACCATGCCGGGCCCGCCGCCGTACGGGGAATCATCCACCGACTTGTGCACGTCGTGCGTCCAGTTCCGCAGGTCGTGGACACCGAGTTGCACTGTGCCATTGGCGATCGCCTTGCCCGGCAACGACTGCTGCAACGCATCGAGATACGCCGGGAAAATGGTGACGACGTCAATCCGCATGAGTGTCAGTCCAACTCGAGCAGACCGTCGGGCGGATCGATCTCCACCAGACCGTCGGCCAGCGACACCGTCGGCACCATGTGGGTGACGAACGGCACCAGCACCTCGGCACCGGATTCCGTTCGGATGGAAAGCAATTCGCCACCCGGGGTATGCAGCACCTCGGTCACCACACCGATATCGACGCCGTCGACGGTGCGGACCTTGAGGCCCTCGAGTTGGTGATCGTAGAACTCGTCGGGCTCGTCGATGGGCGGCAGGCTGGCGGAGTCCACCAGAAACAGGGTGCCGCGCAACGCATCTGCCGCGTTGCGGTCGGCCACGCCGTGCAGGCGCACCAACATTCGGCCACCGTGCTCCCGCGCCGTTTCGACGACGAAGGTGCGTTCGGGGCCGGGATTCCGGGCTCCGGGCTTGCCACGCAGCGATGATCCCGGCGAGAAACGCTCGCCGGGATCATCGGTACGTACTTCGACGACTACCTCGCCGCTGATGCCGTGCGCCTTGACGACGCGGCCGACCACGAGGTCCATATTTATTGGTCGGTGTCCACCACGTCGACGCGGATACCCCGGCCACCGATACCGGCGACCAGAGTCCGCAGCGCAGTGGCCGTACGGCCGCCACGCCCGATGACCTTGCCCAGGTCGTCGGGGTGCACGTGCACCTCGACGGTGCGCCCGCGGCGGCTGGTCACCATGTCGACCCGGACATCGTCAGGGTTGTCGACGATTCCGCGGACGAGGTGCTCTACGGCGTCGACGACGACGCTGCTCATTCGGCGGGCGCTTCGGCCTCGGCCTCGGTGGCCTCAGCAGCCTCGGTCTCGGCGGCAGCCTCAGCTGCCTCTTCCTTCTTGTCCTTGCGCTTCTTCAGCGTCACGGCCTCGCCACCGTGGGCGGCGTCGGCGTTGGCCAGCGCGGCGTTGAACAGGTCCAGCTTGGAGGGCTTGGGCTCCTTGACCTTCAGGGTGCCCTCGGCGCCCGGCAGGCCCTTGAACTTCTGCCAGTCACCCGTGATCTTCAGCAGGGCGGCGACCGGCTCGGTCGGCTGTGCGCCGACGCCCAGCCAGTACTGCGCGCGCTCCGAATCGATCTCGATCAGGCTCGGCTCTTCCTTCGGGTGGTACCGGCCGATGACCTCGATGGCGCGGCCGTCGCGGCGGGTGCGCGCGTCGGCGACGATGATGCGGTACTGGGGGTTGCGGATCTTGCCAAGCCGGGTGAGCTTGATCTTGACAGCCATGTTCTGCACTTCTCCTGATGATTGCCACGCTGCAATTCAGCGACTCAGGCGGATTGCCCGGTCCGGTCTTGCCTCACGTGTGTGACCGCCGCGCGGCGCATTGAACGAGTCGCGGACAGACAGCCGACCATTCTGCCAGAGCAGCCACGACCGGCCCAAATCCTGCCCCAGCACCGCCGACTCGGTCTGGGGGTACCTCCCGCTTGCGGGGGACTGTCACACGGTTTCGCGAGGATTCTGTGTCACAACTGGCCGCTCGGCGTCAGACGACGCGGTCGAAGCACTTGGTCTCGACGCGGCGCGTCATGCGCCAGCCCTCGGCCGTGCGGAGGAACTCGTCCTCGTACCAGAGGCCGCAGAACAGCACCTGGCTCTGCGTGTCCGCATTCGCAGCAGGCAGCACCATCGGGTTGAAACAGATGGTGCGCGATTTGGCGGTGTCGCCGGTGATGGTGACGTCGAAGTTGCCGAGCATGTGCGCATATGCCGGGAAATTCGGCAGCACCTGGGACAACCACTCCTTGACCTCGGGGAAATGCCCGTCGATGCCGCCCATCGCGCGGTAGTCGATGTAGGCGTCGGGCGTGAAAACCTGGGCCAGATCATCGAATCGGCGGGTGTCGATGGCCGTCGAGTACGCGACCAGCAGTTGTTGGATTTCCAGACGGTCCGAGATCTCCTCGAGGCTCAGCATGCTCCGATTGAACACCACCGGACAGCTGTCCGGGCGGCACCGTCCAGGTTCGGCCAGTAGGCTGCTGGCCCCATGGGAAGGTTCGTAACCGCCGTCATGGCGGCCCTGACGCTCGTGTTCCTCGTCGCGCCGCCGATGGCGGCCGCTGACCCCGACATCCAGTCGGCCGGCACCATGCCGATTCCGGCGGGACCGGCCCCGGCCTGGATCGTCGCCGACATGGATTCGGGCCAGATTCTCGCCGGCCGCGATATGGACCTGCGGCATCCGCCCGCCAGCACCATCAAGACGCTGCTGGCGCTGACCGCGCTCGGTGAGTTGCCGAGCCTCGACGCGACCGTCGTCGGCACCGTCGCCGACACGCAGGTCGAGTGCAACTGCGTCGGCATCGTCCCCGGGCACGTCTACACCGCCCGCCAACTGTTGGACGCGGTGCTGCTGGCCTCGGGCAACGACGCCGCCAACGCCCTGGCGGACATGATCGGCGGCTACGACGCCGCGGTCGCCAAGATGAACGCGAAGGCCGCCTCCATCGGTGCCGTCGACACCCACGCCGCCACTCCGTCCGGTCTGGACGGTGCCGGTGGGTCGGGCTGGACCACACCGCGCGACCTGGCCATCATCTTCCGCGCCGCCATGGCCAACCCCTACTTCGCGCAGATCACCGCGCAGCCCGCCGCGACATTCCCGGGCAAGAACGGCAACGAGCAGATCGTCAACGAGAACCAGCTGCTGCAGCGCTACCCGGGCACCATCGGCGGCAAGACCGGATTCACCGACGCCGCCAAGAAGACCTACGTCGCCGCCGCCGACCGCGGTGGCCACCGACTGGTCATCGCGATGATGTACGGCATGGTGCACGAAGGCGGACCGACCTATTGGGATCAGGCCTCCGCACTACTGGACTGGGGCTTCGCGCAGGACCGCTCGGTCAGCGTCGGTTCGCTGTAGGCGAGCGGAGCGACGGGAAATGCACGCGTAACCGATACCCGACCGGAATCTGGGCGCGAGCTGATCGCAGCCTGGCGTCCGTAGCGTCGGCGCTCGTGCGCAGACTGTTCACGGCGACCGCGCTGGCCCTCAGCGCGTTACTAGCGGCGCCGATCGCAACGCCCATCGCGGGGGCCGAACCCACCGGGCAGCCCACGGGCGCACAGGCATTGGCGAACGGCCCGGCCAAGGCCTGGCTGGTCGCCGACCTCGATACCGGTCAGGTGCTGGCCTCGCAGGACCCGGGCGGCTCGTACGCACCGGCCAGCACCATCAAGCCACTGCTGGCAATGGTCGTACTGGACAACCTGCGAGCCGATGCGCTGGGACGGGCCAACGAGTCACACACCAAGGTGGAGTGCTCGTGCGTCGGGCTCAAGCCCGGCCAGGTGTACTCCGCGCGGCAGCTGCTGGACGCCCTGCTCATGGTGTCGGGCAATGACGCCGCGAACATGCTCGCGGACATGCTCGGCGGGCAACGCGTCACGGTGGCGGCCATGAACCGCAAGGCCGCCGCACTCGGTGCCCGCAGCACCCGCGCGGGCTCGCCGTCCGGTCTCGACGGACCCGGCTGGGAATCGATCACCACACCGCGCGACCTCGGGGTGATCTACCGGGCAGCGCTGACCTATCCGGTGATCGCCGAGATCTTCCGGCAGACGTCGGCGCAGTTCCCTGGCCGGACTCTCACCAGCCAGAACGAGCTGTTGACCGGATACCCCGGCGATTTCGCCGGCAAGACGGGCTACACGGACCGGGCCCGCAAGACGTACGTCGGCGCTGCGCAACGCGGGAACCACCGGCTGGTCGTGGTGCAGATGTTCGGCACCGGCGATCTCTACCCCCAGGCACGGCAGCTGCTGGACTGGGGATTCAGCCAATACACCTGAGTCAGTAGACCCGGCCGCGCAGGATCACCAGCTCAGGGTGGTCGAGGACGCCCGGCAACCGCGGATCGTCGGCGTAGCAGACCAGATCGGCCGAGGCGCCGTGCTCCAGTGCCGGACGCCCCAACCAATTTCGGGCATCCCAGCTGGCCGCCCCCAGGGCTTCCGTCGGGCTCAGACCCACGCGGCGCAGGGCCGCGACCTCGTCGGCGATCCGGCCGTGGGCGATCATGCCGCCGGCGTCGGTGCCCGCATAGATGGGTACCCCGGCCTCGTGCGCGGCACCGACCCGCTGCGGGCACGTCGCATACAGATCGCGCATGTGCTTGGCGTACGCCGGAAACTTGGTTGCCTTCTCCGCGATGCCGGGGAAGTTCTCGATGTTGATCAGGGTCGGCACCAGCGCTGTGCCGTGGGCCAGCATCAGCTCGATGATGTCGTCGGTGATGCCGGTGCCGTGCTCGATGCAGTCGATGCCGGCGTTGATGAGCCCCGGCAGCGCCTCCTCCCCGAACACGTGCGCTGTGACCCGGGCGCCGTTGGCGTGGGCGGCGTCGATGGCGTCTTTGAGGACGCCATCGGACCACAGCGGCGCCAGGTCGCCCACTCCCCGGTCGATCCAGTCCCCGACGAGCTTGACCCAGCCGTCCCCGAGGCGGGCTTGCTCGGCGACGTACTGCGGCAGCTGCGACTCGTCCTCGATGTCGATCGGGAGCCCCGGCATATAACGCTTGGGCCGGGCCAGGTGCCGGCCCGCCCGGATGATCCGGGGCAGGTCGTCGCGATCGTCGAAGCCCCGGGTATCCACCGGCGAGCCGGCGTCGCGCAGGAGCAGCGCACCGGCCTGGCGCTCGGTCTGAGCCTGGCGCTCGGCCTCGTCGAGTTCGACGGCGCCACCCGGCCCGAGGCCGACGTGACAGTGCGCGTCGACCAGACCGGGGATGATCCAGCCACCGTCGAAGATCGTCTCGGCACCGGCTACCGGTTCAGCCGACAGCACCCCGCCACGTATCCACCACTGCACCTCTTCGCCGCCGGGCAGGCCCCGACCGCGAATGTGCAGGTTCACCGGACTACTTCTTCGGGAACTTCAGCTGCGACAGATCGAAATCGGCAAGCCCCGGCGGCAACTCGTTCAGCCCCTGCGGCATGTTCGACAGATCCGGGAAACCGCCCGGCAGCGCGCTCGGGTCCAGGCCGAACGGGTTGGCCGCCGCCTTCGGCGCCGTCGGCCCGCGACCGCCCTTCTTGCCCTTGCCCGCCTGCTTGTTCTTGCCCTTGGCGACCTTACGAGTGTTCTTGCGGCCGAACGGCATTCCCATCTGGCCGGCCATCTGCGACATCATCTTGCGGGCCTCGAAGAAGCGGTCGACCAGCTGGTTGACCTCGGCCACGGTGACACCGGAGCCGTTCGCGATACGCAGTCGCCGTGAGGCGTTGATGATCTTCGGGTCGGACCGCTCGCCGGGGGTCATGCCGCGGATGATCGCCTGGATCCGGTCCAGGTGGCTGTCGTCGACAGCTGCCAGGGCTTCCTTCATCTGGCCGGCACCGGGCAGCATGCCCAGCAGGTTTCCGATGGGACCCATCTTGCGGATCATCAGCATCTGCTCGAGGAAGTCCTCGAGCGTGAGCTCACCCGAACCGATCTTGGCGGCGGCCTCTTCGGCCTTCTTCTGGTCGAAGACCTGCTCGGCCTGCTCGATGAGGGTGAGCACGTCACCCATACCGAGGATGCGCGAGGCCATGCGGTCGGGGTGGAAGACGTCGAAGTCTTCGAGTTTCTCGCCGGCGGAGGCGAACAGGATCGGCGCGCCGGTGACCTCACGCACGGACAGCGCGGCACCACCACGGGCGTCGCCGTCCAGCTTGGTCAGCACGACACCGGTGAAGCCGACGCCCTCGCGGAAGGCGTTCGCGGTGGTGACGGCGTCCTGACCGATCATCGCGTCGAGGACGAACAGGGTCTCGTCAGGCTTGACGGCGTCGCGGATCGCGGCGGCCTGGGCCATCAGCTCCTCGTCGATACCGAGGCGGCCGGCGGTGTCGACGATCACGACGTCGAAGTGCTTGGCCTTGGCCTCGGCCAGACCCGCGGCGGCAACCGACACCGGGTCGCCGGTGGTCATCTGGTCGATGCTCACCCCGTCGGGCGAGACTCCCGGATGCGGGGCGAAGACGCTGACGCCCGCCCGCTCACCGACGATCTGCAGCTGGTTGACCGCGCCGGGGCGTTGCAGGTCGCAGGCCACCAGCAGCGGGGTATGCCCTTGCTCGGCAAGCCATTTCGACAGCTTGCCGGCGAGGGTGGTCTTACCGGAACCCTGCAGACCGGCCAGCATGATGACGGTCGGCGGGGTCTTGGCGAATGCCAGCTGACGCGTCTCACCACCGAGGATGCCGACGAGCTCCTCGTTGACGATCTTGACGACCTGCTGAGCCGGGTTCAGCGCACCGGAGACTTCAGCGCCCTTGGCGCGTTCCTTGATCCGGCCGATGAATTCGCGCGTGACCGCAAGCGACACGTCGGCCTCGAGCAGGGCCAGACGGATTTCGCGGGCGGTGGCGTCGATATCGGCGTCGGTCAGCCGGCCCTTGCCGCGCAGACCCGACAGCGCACCGGTCAACCGGTCGGACAGGGATTCAAACACGTGGCTAAGCCTAGCGGTCGGCCAGCTCTGGCCTGGAGTGACCGTCGGCGCTAATCTGGTCACGCACGTAGCCAGATATCGCCTGGAGGCCGGATGACTGCGATCGACGTTCCCCTGCCCGAAGTGCGCAGCTCTACTGACGGCATGGCCGGTACGAAGCACCTCAGCCAGTGCACGCTGTGTGAGGCGCACTGCGGAATCCACGTCACGGTGACCGATGGCAAGGTCAGCCGCATCGAGGGCAACCCAGACGACGTCTTCTCGAAGGGCTACATCTGCCCCAAGGCCACCGCCATGGGCGCCCTGCATCACGACCCCGACCGGCTGCGCACCCCGATGCGGCGGGTCGGCGACAGCTTCGAGCCGGTCAGTTGGGACGAGGCGTTCACCGAGATCGGGGACCGACTGCGCCGCATCCGCAAGGAGCACGGGGCCCGATCGGTGGGGATGTACCTGGGTAACCCGGCAGCGCACAGTTCGGGCGCGTTCTACGGGCTGATGTTGCGGGCGGCCCTGCTGACACCGAACTTCTTCTCGGCGTCCACGCTCGACCAGATGCCCCACGAATATGCCGCGTGGCGGGTCTTCGGCTCCAACGTCCTGGTCCCGATCACCGATATCGACCGCACCCAGCGACTGGTGATCCTCGGCGCCAACCCCGCGGTGTCGAACGGTTCGCTGTCGATCATGCCGGGCGCCAAACGCCGCATCAAAGCGATCCGCGAGCGCGGAGGCAAGGTCGTCGTCATCGACCCCCGCCGGACCGAGACCGCCCAGATGGCCGACCAGCATGTGTCGGTACGCCCCGGCGGCGACGCGTACCTGCTGCTGGGCATGCTGCACGTACTGATCAATGAAAACCTTTGCGATACAGCCGCTCTCGATGAGATTGCGACGGGATGGCACGAGCTGAAGGCACTGGTCGCCGATGCCGGCCCGGAGGCCGTCGCACAGCGTGCCGGGGTGGACGCGGAGGTGATCCGCACCCTGGCCCGCGAGCATGCGGCCGCGGAATCGGCAGCCATCTACGCCCGGATCGGGATCTGCCAGCAGCAGACCGGAACCCTGGTGAGCTGGCTGGTCATGGTGCTCAACACGGTCACCGGCAACCTGGACCGCGCGGGCGGAACCATGTTCTCCACGCCGATCGCGGACCTGCCACGGCTGGCCAAGTACGTCCCGGTGGGACACGGGGCGTGGACCGACCGGTCCGGCCGCTACCAGTCCTTCCGCGCCGAGTTGCCCGCCGTCGCGATGGCCGACGAAATCCTCACCCCTGGGGACGGCCAGATCCGCGCGATGATCACCTATGCCGGCAACCCGGCGTCCTCCGTCCCACAGAAGGGCCGGCTAGGCGAGGCCCTGGCGTCGCTGGATCTGTATGTGGCAGTGGACATGTACGTGACCGAGACCACCCGGCACGCGGACTTCATCCTGCCGCCGGTGTCACCGCTCGAGCGCGAAGACGTCGGGTTGCTGACCACGATCTTCAGCGTGCGCAACAACATTCGCTATCAACACCGGACCTTCGACCCACCCGCCGGCGCCCTGGAGGACTGGGAAATCCTCAGTCGTCTGACCATGGAACTGCTCCCGGCTCCGCTGCGGCAGCTCACCGCGCCGCTGCGCACCCCGCTGATCGAGTTCGCCAACCCGATGCGGATGGCCGCGGTGGCGCTGGCAACCGGACCCTACGGCCGAATCCGCAAGGGCCGCAAGGGAAAGACCATCGACGATCTGCGCTCCAGCGCCGGCGGCCTGGACCTCGGCCCACTGCAACCGCGGCTACGCGCGGTGATCGCCACCCGCGACCGCAAGGTCGCCCTGGCGCCCGCGGAGTTCGTCGCCGCCGCCGTCCAACTACTCGACAAGGCGCCGGACAATACCGACAACTCCGGCCACGATCTGCAGCTCATCGGACGGCGCCAACTGCGCAGCAACAACTCCTGGCTGCACAATCTGCCGTCGATGACCGGTGGCTCCAACAAGTGCACGGTGCTGATGCATCCCTCCGATGCTGATGCGCGCCGGCTCGCCCAAGGCGACCTCGTCCGGGTCACCTCAGCGACAGGACAGATCGAAGTGCCGCTCGACATCAGCGACGATATCCGGCCGGGCACCGTGGCGGTGCCGCACGGCTGGGGACACACGAACACCGGCTGGCACCATGCCAATAACCTGCCCGGCGCCAACGTGAACGACTTGCACGATCCGGCGTTGGTGGACCCATTCACCGGGACGGCGGCCGTCAACAACACCTGGGTGACGGTCAGCGCCGGCTGACCTGGTGTCAGCTGGCGGCTGTTGCGGGCTTGACCGGTGGCGGGGCAGGCAGCACTGCGTACAGATCCTGTTCGAACGCAGTCCTGGCCTCGGCGGCCGTGAAGGCCTCGGGAACCATCAGACCGAAGGCGTCGACGACGGTCGCGCCCAGCGTCGTCACCTTGGCCCAGGAGACGTCCACGCCCTTGCGCTCGACGACGGCGGCCAGGCGGGCGAGCAGACCGGGCCGGTCGGCGCTGCGAATCTGTACGACCAGTTCGCCGGCCGACGATCCGGCGAACCACCGCACGCGGGGTGGCGCGATCGTGTGATAACCCGGCACGGCTGCCGGAATCTCACCGGCCCGCCGGGTCAGGACCGGTGTTTCCGCGTCGCGCTGCTCCAGCGCGGCGATCACGTCCAGTTCACCGTCGAGCGCCAGGATGAACTGCTGACGCAGCAGTTCCGCAGCCGGCGGCGAGCCGAAATGCGGTGAGACCACGAAGGTGTTGATCGCCAGCCCCTCGTGGCTGTTGACCGACGCCGAATGGACCCGCAGCGAATGCAGGGCCAGCACTCCGGCCGCCTTCGACAGCAGGCCACGCCGGTCCGGAGCGAGCATCGTGACGTTGAACAGGTGCGCACTGTCCGCCGCGGCGAGCTCCACGTGGACACCGCTCGGGTCGGCACGCGAAAGCAGTTGCGGATCAATGGGATCGGGATGCGGCAGGTCCTCCCCCGCCAGCACCAACCGGCACCGCCGGACCAGATCGCCGATCAAGGAAGCCTTCCAGTCGCCCCACACGCCGGGACCGGTGGCCAGTGAATCCGCCTCAGCCAGCGCGTGCAGCAGTTCCAGTAGCAGCGGATCGCCGCCGAGCGCGTCGACCACCGCGGCAATGGTGTTGGGGTCCTGCAGGTCTCGACGCGTTGCGGTCTCCGGCAGCAGCAGGTGATAGCGCACCATCTTGACCAGCACCTCGATATCGCCGGGCCACAGGCCCAGCCGGATGCCGATCTGGTTGGCCAGTTCAGCGCCGATCACGCTGTGATCGCCGCCTCGGCCCTTGCCGATGTCGTGCAGCAGCGCGCCCAGCACCAGCAGATCGGGCCTGTCCACCCGGGTGGTGAAAGCACTTGCCCGGGAGACGGTTTCGATCAAGTGGCGGTCGACGGTCCAGATGTGCACGACGTCACGTGGCGGGAGGTCACGGATCGCGCCCCACTCGGGGAACAGCCGGCCCCACAATCCGGTCCGGTCGAGTGCCTCCACGGTGGCCACCGCACCCGGCCCGGCCGCCAGCATCACGAGCAGGTCGTTGAGCGCTTCTTTCGGCCACGGTGCCCGCAGCTCGGGTGCCGATTCGACCAGCCGCGCCAGCGTCGACGCCGCGATGGGCAGTCCGTTGGTGGCGGCAGCCGCGGCCACTCGCAGAATCAGGCCCGGGTCACGCTGCGGCTTGGCGTCCCGGGCCAGGATGACCTCGCCGCCGAATTCCAGTACGCCTTCGTCCAGCGGTCGCCGTACCGGTCGCTTGAGTGCGGCAAAGCCCCTGCGCGGCAGGGCATTCCCCGCGGTACGCACGCCGGCGTCCACGTAGAAGCTGATGGTGCGTGCGGCGTCGCTGATCATCCGCGCCAGATCGAAGCGGTCGCCGATGCCCAGCGCGGCGCCGACCTCGTCGGCGTACTGGGCGAGCACCATCTCGCGGCCCTTGTGCGAGACGCGATGGAGCTCGGTGCGGACGTTGAGCAGCGCGAGGTGGGCGTCCCCCAAGGTGCCGATCGGCGAGGCCACCGAAGGACTCGGGTAGACATCGGCCAATTGCGCCATGGCCAGCGCGTTGAGCAGCTGCACATCACGCAGGCCGCCACGGCCGTTCTTCAGATCCGGTTCGGCGCGGTGCGCGATCTGACCGGAACGTTCCCACCGCGCCGCCGCATGCTCGATCAATTCGGTGAAACGGGACGCGATCCCGGTCCGCCACTGCCGCCGGGCACCGCCGACCAACAGGGACGCCAGATCGGAATCACCGGCGATGTGCCGCGCATCGAGCATGGCCAGTCCCGCAGAGACGTCACCGGCCGCGGTCTTGAGTGCCTGCGGCACGGTCCGGACGCTGTGGTCGAGGTGAATGTTGGCGTCCCACAGCGGGTACCACAGCGCCTCGGCGACCTCGGTCACGAGGGCCTGCGGTAGATCGTCGTGCAAGAGCATCAAATCCAGGTCCGAGTACGGCAGCATCTCCCGCCGGCCGAGACCACCGGTCGCCACGATGGCGAATCCACTGGTCTCGGTGATGCCGATCTCGGTTGCCTTTGCGGCAAGCCAGAATTCGTACAGGTCAACCAGTGCCTCGCGCAGCGCTGCCGAATCGAGACGGCGCGCGCCGCCGGCCAGCAATTGCTCGACGGCAGCGCTGAGGTCGCTCGCCGGACGGGGTGATCCCGCTGCCGAAGCGTGCGAAACCGAAGTATCGTCGGCCCCGGCAGCGGAATCTGGTGTCTGCATGGTCATCTGGTGGTCAGCCGCCGTCAGATGGCGTCGCTGCCCCGTTCACCCGTACGGACTCGCACGACGGTTTCGACGGAGGTGACCCACACCTTGCCGTCACCGATCTTGCCGGTCCGCGCGGCCTGCACGATGACATCCACGACCTTGTCCACCGATGCGTCGTCGACGATGACCTCGACCCGAACCTTGGGCACGAAGTCCACTGAGTACTCAGCGCCGCGATAGACCTCGGTGTGGCCCTTCTGCCGCCCGTAGCCCTGCACCTCGCTGACGGTCATCCCGAGGATGCCCATCTGCTCCAAGCCGGTCTTGACGTCTTCGAGCGTGAACGGCTTGACGATCGCCGTGATCAACTTCATTTGATCAATTCCTTCCAAATAACCGCGAAACCCGTGGATGTCACCGTAAATCCTTCCCGATCACGCGAATTCATAAGCGGTTTCCGCGTGTTCGGCCTCGTCGATTCCCGTGGCCTCATCCTCGCGGTCGAGGCGCAGGCCGATGGTGTACTTGACGATCAAGGCCAAGATAGCGGTAACGATCGCCGAGTAGCCAAGCACCGCGAACGCACCGACAGCCTGACGCCAAAGCTGGTCGAACCCGCCGCCGTAGAACAGACCCGCGACAGCCGCCGGAGCCTCCTTGGTGGCCACCAGGCCGACCATCAGGGTGCCGAACAGACCACCGACGAGGTGCACGCCCACAACGTCGAGCGCGTCGTCGAAGCCGAACTTGAACTTCAGGCCGACCGCCAGAGCACAGACCACACCGGCGCCCGCACCGATCGCCAGCGCACCGATGACGTTGACCGACGAGCAGGACGGGGTGATGGCCACCAGGCCGGCCACGATGCCCGACGCCGCACCCAGGGAGGTGGCGTGACCGTCACGAATCTTTTCCGTCAGCAGCCAGAACAGCATCGCGGCCGCGGTCGCCACGGTGGTGGTGATGAACGTCGACGCGGCGACGCCGTCAGAGGTCAGTGCCGAGCCGGCGTTGAAGCCGTACCAGCCGAACCACAGCAGGCCGGCGCCGAGCATGACGAACGGCAGGTTGTGCGGCCGCATCGGAGCGGTGGGCCACCCGGCGCGCTTGCCGAGGATGATGGCCAGCACCAGGCCCGCGGTACCGGAGTTGATGTGCACCGCGGTACCACCGGCGAAGTCGATTGCCTTGAGGTGGTTGGCGATCCAGCCACCGTGCGTGGCGGTGATGCCGTCGAAGGCGAACACCCAGTGCGCGACCGGGAAGTAGACGAACGTCGCCCACAGCCCCGCGAACACCAGCCAGCCGCCGAACTTGAGGCGGTCAGCGACGGCACCCGAGATCAGTGCGACGGTGATGATGGCGAACATCAACTGGAACGCCACGAACACCAACTGCGGGATGGTCCCGGCGAGCGGAATCTGCACTGCCGCAGTGGTTCCCGCGGGCAGGTGCGAAACCAGCGAGTTGCCGCCGATCAGGCCCTTGAGTCCCCAGTACTGCGAGGGATCACCGACGATGCTCCATTTGTCATTGCCGAATGCCATCGAGTAGCCGAACAGCACCCACAACACGGTGACGACACCCATGGCACTGACGCTCATCATGATCATGTTGAGCACGCCCTTACGGCGCACCATGCCGCCGTAGAAGAACGCCAGACCCGGTGTCATCAGCAGCACTAGCGCTGAGCTCACCAGCATCCATGCTGTGTCACCGGTGTCCGGCGTGCCCAAGATCGGGAATCCATCCACTGGCCGCTTCCTCCTTAACCCATGTCACGGGCAGATGCCAATGACCTAGGCCAGAACTTTGCGCATCGGTTGTTTCGCCGACGGCGCGCGGGCGTTTCGCATGTGTGAACGGATCGACCAGTTACGTTTCGGTGCGGTTAATGCCCTCTTCGTCACGCGACGCCTACCTTGTGAGCAGTCCCCCGCAAGCGGGTGGTACCCCCAGAAAATGTCCCCGACACGCCGAGGTGTCGGGGACATTTGCGTCCTCTCACGGAAGGTCGGTTACCCCAGGAGGGCGTCGACGAAGGCGGCCGGCTCGAAGGGCGCCAAGTCGTCCGGCCCCTCGCCGAGGCCGACGAGTTTGACCGGCACCCCGAGCTCCTGCTGCACCCGGAACACGATGCCACCCTTGGCGGTGCCATCGAGCTTCGTGAGCACCACGCCGGTGATGTCGACCACCTCGGCGAAGACGCGGGCCTGCGGCAGGCTGTTCTGGCCGATGGTGGCGTCGAGCACCAGCAGCACCTCGTCGACCTTGGCGCGCTTCTCGACGACGCGCTTGACCTTGCCCAGCTCGTCCATCAAGCCGGTCTTGGTGTGCAGCCGGCCCGCCGTGTCGACCACGACGACGTCAGCCCCCGCTGCGACGCCCTTGTCGACGGCGTCGAACGCCACGGAGGCCGGGTCCGCGCCCTCGGGTCCGCGCACGGTTTCGGCACCGACACGGGAGCCCCAGCTCTGCAACTGATCGGCGGCCGCGGCGCGGAAGGTGTCAGCCGCGCCCAGCACGACGCGGCGGCCGTCGGCGACCAGCACGCGGGCCAGCTTGCCGACGGTCGTGGTCTTGCCGGCTCCGTTGACCCCGACCACCAGCAGCACCGACGGCTTGTCGGCGTGCGGCAGCGCCTTGATCGACCGGTCCAGGTCGGTCCGCAGTTCGTTGATCAACACCTCACGCAGTACCGCTCGGACATCGGCCTCGGTGCGCACGTTGGCCTCGGCCATCCGGCTGCGCAGCGCGGTGACGACCGACGCGGTGGTGACCGGACCCAGATCGGCGATCAGCAGGGTGTCTTCGATGGACTCCCAGGCGTCCTCATCCAGGTCACCGCCGCCCAGCAGGCCCAGCATGCTGCGGCCCAGGGTGGTCTGCGACTTGGCCAGGCGGCCGCGCAGCCGCTCCAACCGGCCTGCGGTGGGGGCGATCTCGTCGCGCGGGGCGGCCTCGGGTGCCGGCTCCGGCTCGGGCGCTGCCTCGGCTTCCGGCTCCGGCGCTACCTCAGGTTCCGGGGCCGCGGTCGGCTCAGGTGCCACCACGACGTCGGGTGCCGGCTCGGCCACGACTTCGGGCTCGGGCAGCTGGACATCGGCGATGGTGCGTTTGCGCGAGTCACGCGGGATCTCAGCGTCGTCGCCGACGGTCGGTAGCTTCTCCGCGGTGTCTGAACTGCTGAACGTGATGCCCGACGACGCCGTGTAGCCGCCGGAGCGATCCAGCTTGGGCGTCTCCTCCGGCGCGGACAGCGAGATGCGGCTGCGCCGGTAGCGGACGAATCCGACGACGAGGGCGGTGACAACGAGAACTGCGACGACCGCTATCGCGATCCAGAGACCTTCCGACACGCGAACATTGTGTCAGGTGCTTGAGACCAGCTCCTGGCCGCGCATGCGCTGCGAGATCACCTGCGTGATGCCGTCGCCCTGCATGGTGACGCCGTACAGCGCGTCGGCGACCTCCATGGTCGGCTTCTGGTGCGTGATGACGATCAGCTGCGACTTCTCCCGCAGCTGTTCGAACAGGCTGATCAGCCGGCGCAGGTTCACGTCGTCCAGTGCGGCCTCGACCTCGTCCATGACATAGAAGGGCGACGGACGAGCGCGGAAGATCGCCACCAGCATCGCCACCGCGGTCAGCGACTTCTCGCCACCGGACAGCAGTGACAACCGCTTGACCTTCTTGCCCGGCGGCCGGGCCTCGACCTCGATGCCCGTGGTGAGCATGTCACCAGGGTTGGTCAGCAGCAGCCGGCCCTCGCCGCCGGGGAAGAGCGTGGAGAACACCTGGGAGAACTCCGCCTCCACATCGGCGTAGGCCTCCGTGAACACCCGCAGGATGCGCTCGTCGACGTCGGCGATGACGTCCATCAGGTCCTTGCGGGCGCCCTTGACGTCCTCCAGCTGGGTGGACAGGAAGTTGTAGCGCTCCTCGAGCGCCGCGAACTCCTCCAGCGCCAAGGGATTCACCCGGCCCAGCTCGGCAAGTTCCTTCTCGGCCTTCTTCGCGCGCCGCTCCTGGGTGGGCCGGTCGAACGCCATCGGGGCGGGCGCGGTGACCTGCTCGCCGCGTTCCTTGGCCTGCTCGTATTCGGCCATCTCGAGTTCGGTCGGCGGCAGCGGCACGTCCGGTCCGTACTCGGCGACCAGATCGGCCACCGCCATACCGAACTGCTCCAGCGCCTGTTGCTCGAGTTGCTCGATGCGAAGGGCCGCTTGCGCTTTCGCGACCTCGTCGCGATGCAGCGACTCAGTCAGGGCACCGGCCCGGGCGCTGAGTTCGGACACTTCTGCCCGGACCCGCGTCAATCCTTCCGAGCGCTGAGCCCGCTCGGTCGCCAGTTCGTCGCGCTCACGCGCCGCGAGAGTCACTGTGGCAGCCAGCTTTTCGGCCACCAGCCGGCCGGATTCGGCGACCGCGGCCGCGACCTTCGCCGCATTCTCCCGAGCTTCGCGGGCTCGAGCCGCCCGCACCCGGGCCTCCCGCTCGGCGGCCGCGGCCCGGCGCAACGAATCCGCTCGTCCGCGAACGGCGTTCGCCCGTTCCTCGGCGGTACGCACCGTCAGGCGGGCCTCGACCTCGACTGCTCGCGCCTCTTCGGCGGCCGCCGTCGTCTCGCTCCGGTCGACGTGCTCGACGTCGAACATCGGCTCCTGCTGGGCATTGTGGAAGCGGTCTTCCAGTTCGGCCAGCTCGGCCAGCGTGCGGCCGCGCCCGGCCTCCAGCTCGTCGCGCTGCCGCGTCAGCTGCTGCCATTCCGCGTCAGCAGTCCGGGCCACGTGACCCAACCGACCCAGCTGTTCGTAGATCGCCGAGATGGCGGCGTCGGATTCGTGCAACGCCGCCAGCGCATGTTCGACCGAATCCCGCCGGGACGACTGTTCCGCGAGGGCGCCCGACAGTGCGGCAGCGTATTCGACGGTCTGGCGCTCCGCGTCGATCAACGCGGACTGGGCCTTGTCGATCTCCGCGGTGATCTCCAGCGCGCTGGGTTTGCGATCGGATCCGCCGCTGATCCAGCCGGCGCCCACGAGGTCGCCGTCGGCGGTGACCGCCTGCAACTCCGGACGTGCCGCCACCAGGTCCAGTGCGGCCTGCAGCTCACCGACCACAACGACCCTGGCCAGCATGGCGGTCATCGCGCCCGTCAGCCGCTTCGGTACCTCGACCAGATCCAGCGCCCACTGCGCGCCGGACGGCAATTCTCCACGCGGCGAAGCGGTTTCGCCGGGCCAGTCGCCCAGCACGATGGCCGCCCGGCCGCCGTCGCCTTTCTTCAGCGCGTCGACCGCGGACCGGGCCGCCTCGAAACTCTCGGCCGCCAGCGCGTCGGCGGCGGCGCCCAACACCGCGGCGATTGCCGTCTCATGCCCCGACCGCACCCGCAGCAGTTCCGCAATCGAACCGAAAAGCCCTGCGCCATCATGGTTTTCCTGCAGCCATGCCGAGCCGTCTTTGAGATCCAGCGTGACAGACAGCGCCTCTATCCGGGCCCGCAGCGAAGCCACTTGCCGTTCTGCGGCCCGCTCGGCGGCCTGCAGTTCGTCGACCCGTTCGTCGGCCTGACGCAGCGCGGTCGTGGTGCGGTGGTGATGCTCGTCCAGACCGACTTCGCCGGCGTCCAGCTCACCGACCTGCCCCTGCACGGTTTCGAACTCGGCCCACGTCTGTTGCGCGCGGGCGGCCGCCTCCTCGATGCTGCCGGTCAGCCGGGCCGCGCCCTCGTCGATCGATTCGATCCGGGTGCGCATGTTGTCGACCTGACCGGAAAGCCGGGCCAGTCCTTCACGACGGTCCGCCTCGGCTCGGGCCGCGGCCATCTGGGCCCGCTCCGCGTCGGCCGCGGCGCGTTCGCATTCGGCCAGCGCGCCACGGGCGGCCTCCAGCCGGGTCCGCGATTCGGCAAGTTCGGCGAGCAGTTGTTCTTCGTGCTCGGCGACGGCTTCGGCCTCGGCGTCCAGCGCGTCCGGGTCCGGCCCGGTCGACACCTCCAGATCCGAGTCCAGCAGATTGGTCCGCTCGGTGGCGATACGCACTGTGGCGCTGACCCGTTCGGCCAGCGCGGACAACCGGAACCAGGTCTGCTGGGCAGCTTCGGCCCGACCGGACAAACCCGACACCGCGGCTTCGTGTCCGGCCAGTTCCGCGGCGGCCGCTTCCAGACGCTCGGTCACCTCGCCGTGCTCGCGACGCAGCGCGGTCTCGGTCTGGTTGGTGTCGTCGAACTCGGCCTGCCGGGTCACCAGGTCGTCGGCGGCCAGCCGCAGCCGGGCGTCACGCAGATCGGCCTGGATGGTCTGCGCACGGCGGGCCATCTCGGCTTGCCGGCCCAACGGTTTGAGCTGACGACGCAGTTCGGTGGTCAGGTCGGTGAGGCGGGCCAGGTTGGCCTGCATGGCGTCGAGCTTGCGGACCGCTTTTTCCTTGCGGCGCCGGTGCTTGAGCACGCCGGCGGCTTCCTCGATGAAGGCGCGACGATCCTCGGGACGCGACTCCAGAATCTCCGAGAGCTTGCCCTGGCCGACGATGACGTGCATTTCGCGGCCGATGCCGGAGTCGGACAGCAGTTCCTGCACGTCCATGAGCCGGCAACTGCTGCCGTTGATCTCGTACTCACTGGCACCGTCGCGGAACACGCGGCGGGTGATCGACACCTCGGCGTATTCGATCGGCAGCGCGTTGTCCGAGTTGTCGATGGTCAGGGTCACCTCGGCCCGGCCCAGTGGGGCCCGCGTCGAGGTGCCGGCAAAGATGACGTCTTCCATCTTGCCGCCGCGCAGGGTTTTGGCGCCCTGCTCGCCCATCACCCAGGTCAGGGCGTCGACGACGTTCGACTTGCCCGAACCGTTCGGCCCCACCACACAGGTGATGCCGGGTTCGAAGCGAAGAGTCGTCGGCGACGCGAAGGACTTGAAGCCCTTCAGCGTCAGACTCTTCAGATGCATGGGGTGAAACCCTACCGTCGAGCCGGTTAAATGCAGGGGACCCCTGGGCTTCTATCTCTCGGAAAAACCCTCGATCGGGTCGCCAACCGCGGCCCAATCGTCAACGACGGTCGTCACCGTGCCCGGGGTGGTGCCGCCGCGCAGGAGGGCCAGCAGCTGTTCGCAGTCGGCGCGCGAACCCTGCGCCACGACGTGCACGCGGCCATCCGGCTTGTTACTGGCGTAGCCGGTGAGACCCAGCTCCAGCGCCCGGGCCCGGGTCCACCACCGGAACCCGACCCCCTGCACCTGGCCGTGCACCCAGGCCGACAGCCGGACTGTTTCGGTCACTTGTCGGCGAACTCGAAGGTGACCTCGGTCCCCGCCTTGAGCGTGCGGCCGACGGTGCAGACCTTGTCGATGGCCCGCTCGACGACGATCTTGAGTCGCTTGATCTCGTCCTCGGACAGGCTGGAGAGATCGAGTTCCATGGACTCCTGCAGCAGCGGGTAGACCTCGTTCTCCCGGTCCGGCGGTCCCGACACCCGGATGGTGGTCTGGTAGTCGTCGCCGAGTCGGGTACGCAGCGGCGCATCGCTGCTCATCCCGCTGCAGGCCGCCAACGCGATCTTGAGCAGTTCACCGGGAGTGAAGACGCCGTCGACATCCTCGGATCCGACGAGGACCTCTGCTCCTCGCGAGCTGTGCCCGCTGTAGCGGCGCACCCCGGTCCGTTCGACCCACAGTTCCGTCATGGCTCATTTGTACCGCGCCGACGCGCAATGTTCTGCGGGAACCCTGCTGGGCCCCAGGTAAACTCGGCATTCACGCACGACTCTCGGGGGGAGAGCTCAGATGACGTACCCACCTCAAGGTCCATACCCAGGCCCGCCCGGGTACCCACAGCAGGGTCCGTACGGCGCCGGCCAACCGGTTGTTCCTGGCTATCCCGGATACGGCCCGCCTGGATACGGTCCGGTACCCGGTCAGCCGATGCCTTACGGGTATCCCGGTGCCACACCGCCGAGCTCCGGCGGCCCGGGCAAGTGGCTTCTCATCGTCGGCGCGGTGGTGCTGGTACTGGTCCTCGGCGTCGTGGGGCTCTACGCGTTGGGCACTTCCTCGGATGACGACAAATCGACCTCCGCGAGCAGTGAGCCCGGAAGTAAGCGCAAGGGCGGAGCGGGCAGCACAGGTTCGACCGACGAGGCCGAAAAGCCTGGAGCGTCGAGTGGCGACGGCTCCGACGAGGATGAGATTCGCCAGTTTCTGGCCACTTTCGGTGGGGGCGACATCGCCTCGATCTCGTGCGCCAACGACCGCAAGTTCTTCGGGCAGGCGGGCGGCAACGCATTCGGCACCATGCCGGTGCCGAAGGTCGCAGGCGACCCGGAGAGCCTCAACGGTCTCGACATCACCGTCACCGGCGACCGGGCCACGGTGAAACCCCCCTCGTCGTCGCAGGTTGCGATCTGGCTGCGTAAAGAAGGCGGCGAGTGGAAGTTCTGCTCCACCGACAACCCGGTGTTCAAGAATCTGCCCGGCACCCGCTGAGCCGACGGCGCTGCTTGCCACCGCCCCGCCCGCCTGAGGTCGACCGACCCTCCTGCGCTAGCCGACGTATGGCGCCAACTTCGACGTCACGCACCACTTCACAAGGAGCGACCAGACCATGACCTATCCACCCTCCAACCCTGGGCCGGGGGCCCAGCCGTGGCAGCCGCCGCAGCAACCCGGATTCCCGCCGCCCGGGTATGGACAGGCACCGGGCTATGGGCAACCAGCCGGCTATGGCCCGGCACCTGGTTACGGACAGGCACCCGGTTACGGGCAGCCTCCTGGCTATCCAATGGGACCCGGCTGCGGGCAAGCACCGGGGTTTCCCCCGGGACCCGGCTATCCGGGCGCACCCACGCCGAACAACAACAAGAAGCTGCTGATCGGCGGGCTGGCATTGCTCGCGGTCATCGGCATCGTGCTCGGCGTGGTGCTGTGGACCTCGGATTCCGGTGGCGGGCTGAGCGCGTTGGGCGGCAACTCCGACGAGGACCAGATTCGCAGCCTGATGAGCGACCCGACGTCGTTGAAGGACCACCGGTGCGAGGCCGACAACAAATTCTTCAGCAAGTTTCCCGGCGGCGGCGATGGCAAGAAAGCCCCAGTCGGCCCCAAGGTGAAGGTCACTGTCAACAGCGTCGATGTGACGGGTGACCGCGCCACCGTGAACGTCACCACGCACGCGGAAAGCGGCAAAGAGGCAACCACCACCATCTACTTCCGCAAGGAAGGCGATGGGTGGAAGTACTGCCTCACCGACTCGCCGGAGATGAAGAAGCTGCAGCAGCTCCCCGGGATGAAGTAACGCCCGAGGCTGACCGGCGTTTCCGGTGGTAGGCGGCCCAACGGTGTTAACTTGGATTGCAAGCACAGTTCACAGGGAGCGACCAGACATGACCTATCCCCCGCTCGGGCCGCAGCCAGGCGGTCAGCCGTGGCAGCAGCCGCAGCAGCCTGCACCCGGGTTCCCGCCGAGCGGCTACGGCCAGCCGGGATACGGCCAACCCCAGCCCGCCTACGGACAACCCACGTACGGCCAGCCCGCCTACGGACAACCCACGTACGGCCAACCGGCCTACGGGCAGCCCGGGTACGGCCAGCCGCCGGGATATCCGACGGGACCCGGCTTCCCCGGCGCGCCGCAACCCAAATCCAACGGCCCGAAATGGGCGCTGATCGGTGGCCTGGCCGCCATCATCGTCGTCGGCATCGTGGTGGCCGTGGTGCTGGTCTCGAACTCCGGCGGTGGGCTCAGCGCCCTGGGCGGCAACTCCGACGAGGACCAGATTCGCAGCCTGATGAGCTCGGGACCGTCGGCGATCAAAGAACGGGCCTGCGCCAACGACCAGAAGTTCTTCAGCAAGTTCCCCGGCATCGCCGACAGCACGGGCACCAATCCGACGGGAGCCAAGGGCAAAGCCACCGTCGACAGTGTCAATGTGACTGGCGATACCGCCACCGCAGAAGTCACCGCGACGTCGAGCACCGGCCTGGAGCGTTCCGGCACGCTGTACTTCCGTAAAGAAAGCGGCGACTGGAAGATCTGCTTCACCGACTCACCGCAACTGAAGCAGCTACAGAACCTGCCCGGCATGAAGTGATCGACCTGTGACTTGCCCGCCCGCGGTTGGCATTTCGGGCAGTCGAGCCGGTGTTACGTTGGACACCAAGCACAGTTCACAGGGAGCGCGCAGACATGACCTATCCCCCGTCCGGCTCAGATCCGGGCGCTCAGCCCTGGCAGCCGCAGCAGCAGCCGCCCGAGGGATATGGCCAGCCTGCGTACGGTCAGCCCGCCTACGGCCAACCCGCTTACGGGCAGCCGGCTTACGGCCAACCCGCCTACGGGCAGCCCACGTACGGCCAACCTGAATATGGCCAACCCACCTACGGCCAACCCACCTACGGGCAGCCGGCGTACGGGCAGCCGGTTTATGGGCAGCCGACCTACGGGCAGACACCGGGTTTCCCGATGGGGCCCGGTTTCCCGGGCCAGCCCGGATTCCCGCCGCCGACTCCGCCCAACAACACCCGCAAGTTCGCGCTCATCGGTGCGGGGATATTCGCCGTCGTCCTCGTGATCGGGGTCGTCTTCGCCCTGGTGACGTCGCGCTCGGGCTCCGGCTCTGACTCGGCGTCCAGCGGTGGCGGGGTTACGATCGCCGGACCGGCGTCGGACGAGGAACAGATCCGCGACCTCATGACGGCGCAGATCGAGACCTTCGACGATTTCAAAGCGCACTCCTGCGCCAATGACGTGAAGCTGTATGACAAGGTGCCCTCGATCGCGGGCAAGTTCGGCAAGGGCAGCAGCACCGACGCCGGCCCCGGTTCGACCAAACGCGCCGAGATCACCGATATCAGCGTCAACGGAGATCGGGCGACGGTGAGCGTCAACTCGGCCTCCGGGGTCACGAGCGTTCCGCTCCGCAAAGAAGGCGGCGAGTGGAGGTTCTGCATGACCGATTCGCCGAAGTTCAAGGGCATCCCCGGGCTGAAGTAGCCCCGGGTGGTCAGACCCGACGCGGAATGCGTGGCCGCGGTTGGCATTTCGGGCAGTAGTACGACGAGCGGTTCATGAACTTCTCCCGCCGGATCGCCGTGCCGCMCCGGCGGCACGGCTCCCCCTCCTGGCCGTAGGCGTCCAGTGAACGGTCGAAGTATCCGGACTCGCCGTTGACATTGACGTACAGCGAGTCGAATGACGTACCGCCTTGCGCCAGAGCGGAATTCATCACATCGGCGGCGTGCGCAAGGAGTTCCCCGAGCTGACGCCTGGACAACGCCGATGCCGGCCGGAAGCCGTTGACCTGCGCCCGCCACAGCGATTCGTCGGCGTAGATATTGCCGACGCCGGACACCACCGTTTGATCCAGCAGCTGGCGCTTGATCTCAGAATCCTTGCGCCGCAATATCTTCACCACGGACTCCGGATCGAATTCGGGATCCAGCGGATCGCGGGCGATATGCGCCACCGGCACAGGCACGACGCTGCCGTCCACCTCGACCAGGTCGCAGACCTGCCAACCGCCGAAAGTCCGTTGGTCGACGAAACTCAGTTCAGTGCCGTCATCGAGCACTGCCGCGATGCGCAGGTGCGACGGCCGAGCGGGTGGCCCGATCAGCATCTGGCCGCTCATGCCCAGGTGCACCACCAGTGCCTCGTCACCGTCGAGGGTCAGCCACAGGTACTTTCCGCGGCGGCCCGTGCCGGTGATCCGGCGACCGGCCAGCCGGCCGGCCAGGTCCGCGGGACCGTTGTCGTGTCGCCGCACCGCGCGCGGATGCAGCACCCGTACGGTGGTGAAACCCTTTGCCACCACATGCGATTCGAGGCCACGGCGGACGACCTCGACTTCGGGGAGCTCAGGCATTGCTGACAGCGTCAGCGTCAGGGCCGACTGCGGGACTGGCCTCCAGCGCCTGGTACGCCGCCGCAGCAGCATGCTGTTCGGCTTCCTTCTTGGTGCGCCCAACGCCTTCGCCGTAGTCGACGCCGTTGACCACCGCGCGCGCGGTGAACTCTTTGTCGTGCTCCGGGCCGGTGGACGTCACCAGGTACGACGGGACACCGATCCGGCGGGCCGCGGACAGTTCCTGCAGGCTGGTTTTCCAGTCCAGACCCGCGCCCAGGCTGGCCGCGGTATCGAGCGCAGCGCTGAACAGTCCCATCACCACGGTTTGGGCCACCTCGTGCCCGTGCGCGACATACGTTGCACCCAGCAGTGATTCGAGTCCGTCGGCCAGCAGGTTGGCCTTCTGCGCGCCGCCACTGGCCATCTCGCCGCGCCCCAGCAGCAGGTAGCTACCCAGCCCGTCGGGCGGCAGACTGCGCGCGATCTCCGCCAACGCCTGAGTGTTGACGACCGCCGATTTGAGTTTGGCCAACTCGCCTTCGCTGCGGTCCGGGTAGCGCCGGAAGATCTCGGCGGTGATCACCAACCCGAGCACGGCGTCGCCCAGGAACTCCAGCCGTTCGTTGGTCGGCAGACCACCGGCTTCGTACGCGTAGCTGCGATGGGTCAGGGCCACAGTCAGCAGATCGTCGGGCAATGGCACGCCCAGCGCTGCCAGGAGCGGCGCACGATCTACCGTCACGTATGTTCCTCCGGCGCAATGCCGTCGGCCCCCGGGTTGTCCGACAGCATGGCCGACAACTTCGCCCACCGCGGATCGATCTTGTCGTGATGATGATCCGGCTCGGCATCGAGTAGGCGCACCCCACAGTCCGGGCACAGGCCCGGACAGTCCGGGGTGCACAGCGGCGCGAACGGCAACGTCAGCCCGACCTCGTCGATGATCGACTGCTCGATGTCGACGGTGTCGTCGATGACGTGGCCGACCTCGTCATCCTCGGTGGTGGCCTCGGTCGTGCTGTCGGGATAGGCAAACAGCTCGGTGAGGTCGACGGTGACGTCCCCGGTCAACGGGTTGAGGCACCGCGAGCACTCGCCGGTGGTCGGCGCGGACACCGACCCCGTCACCAGCACACCTTCGGACACCGACTGCAGTAGCAGGTCGAGGTCGATCGGCGCGCCGGGCGCGATCGCCATCAGATCCAGGCCGATGCGCGCGGGGCTGGGCACAGTTTCGACATGCGTGATCATCGACCCGGGCCGACGGCCCAATCGCGCAATGTCAATGATCAGCAGACCGGGACGAGACATTCGTCAATCCTACGTCGGCGCCGGTCACCGACCCGACGCCCTTCCGGCAAGTCGATTCAGCGCTGGGCGTAGTCGTGGGTGCCGGCCGCGGTACGCAGCTGGTGCCGGCCCCGGCTGACCGAACGCAGGGTGCCCTGGAGGTGCTCCTCGAACTCGGCGAGCTTGTTGTCGACGTAGATGTCGCATTCGCCCCGCAGGCGGTCGGCCTCGGCGTGCGCGGAATCGACCATGCGGGTGGCCTCGGCGTGGGCGGTCTGGACCACCTCGGTCTCCGACACCAGGCGCTGCTGCTCCTTGATGCCCTCCTGCACGGCCTTCTCGTAGGAGATGTTGCCGCTTTCCAGGAGCCGGTCGACCTCGGCTTTTGCCCGGTTGGTGCTGGCCTCGTACTCACGCTTGGCGGTGCTGGCGATCCGGTTGGCCTCTTCGCGGGCCTCACCGACCATGCGCTCGCTGTGCGCACGCGCCTCGGCGACCATGCGATCGGCCTGCGCCTTGGCATCGGCCAATAGCCGGTCCGCCTCGGAACGGGCGTGGTTGACCAGCGAATCCGCCTCGGCCGTGGCCGACGACACCATCGAGTCG
The DNA here is from genome assembly GCF_056555145.1 of Mycolicibacterium sp. P4_G11. Lineage (NCBI taxonomy): Bacteria > Bacillati > Actinomycetota > Actinomycetes > Mycobacteriales > Mycobacteriaceae > Mycobacterium > Mycolicibacterium sp. P4_G11. Next base: position 333,021 of record NZ_JBFUJW010000001.1, on the reverse strand, counting down.
GCGTGCTGCTTGGCCTCGCGCAGCATCCCGTCGCGGGCGTCCAAGACGTCCTGGGCATCGTCCAGTTCGCCTGGAATCGCGTCCTTGATGTCGTCGAGAAGTTCCAGGACATCACCCCGCGGCACCATGCAGCCTGCGGTCATCGGCACTCCGCGTGCCTCTTCCACGATCGCGCCGAGCTCGTCCAGCGCCTCAAATACTCGGTACACGGCAACACCCTCCAGGCGTAGTTGTTGTTACCAGTGTGCCTGTTGTTACTCGTGTGACTCCGCTTTGCCGGTCGGTGTGTCGCGCAGAACTATCCGGCGAGCTTTGCCTGCAGCCTCTTGTTCACCACCGCCGGGAGCAGGTCGGTGACGTCACCGCCGAGGGCCGCCACCTCCTTGGCCAACGACGACGACACGAACGAGAACTGCGGCTTGGTCGCCACGAAGAAGGTGTCGACGCCGGCGACGTGCCGGTTCATCTGCGCCATCTGCAGCTCGTACTCGAAGTCGGTGCCGGTGCGCAGGCCCTTGACGATGGCCGTCAGCCCACGGGACCGGGCGAAGTCAACGACGAGACCGGACCCGGCCTCGACCCGCAGGTTCGGCAGGTGCGACGTCGCCTCGGTGATCATCGCGATGCGCTCCTCGGCGGTGAACATCCCCTTCTTGTTGGGGTTCACCAGCACCGCCACCACGACCTCGTCGAACTGGGCCGCCGCCCGCTCGAAGACGTCGAGGTGACCAAGGGTTATCGGATCGAAGGATCCCGGGCAGACCGCACCACTCATAGCCAAAGACGGTACAAGGCGCGGCCGATTCGGACCCGACAGGTCAGCGGAGCCCGTTCAACCTGTCCACTCCGCCATTTCCAGCCGAGTGTCGCCGTACCGCCGCTCCCGCAGCACGGTCCAGCCGTCGGGCCAGACCAGTGCGGGGCCGGACGTCGGACGCTCGATCACCGCGATCGCGCCGTCGGCCAACCAGCCGCCCGAAACGAGTTGCCCGACAATGGCTTCCACGTCAGCGGCCGGCACGTCGTAGGGCGGGTCCGCGAACACCAGGTCCACCGGCCGGGGCGCCGACGTCCCCGCCACGCTGGACGCCGTGCCGCACCGCACCGTGGCGCCGTCGACCCCGAGCTCGGCGATGTTCCGTGAGATCACCGCCGCGGCGCGCCGATCGGCCTCGACGAACAGGGCCGACGCCGCACCGCGGGACAGCGCCTCCAGCCCGAGCGCACCCGATCCGGCGTACAGGTCGAGCACCCGCGCCCCGTCGAAGTCCAGCCGCGCTTCCAGCACGTTGAACAGCGATTCGCGCACTCGATCGGTGGTCGGCCGAGTCCCTTTGGCGGGCACCGAGATCCGGCGGCCGCCGTGGCGGCCGCCAATGATCCGGGTCAGCTGATCACCACGAGCAGATCGCCACCTTCCACACCCGCGGTGGGTGTGACGGCGATCCGCGCGACGGTACCGGCCTTGGGTGCGGTGATGGCCGCCTCCATCTTCATGGCCTCGATGGTCGCGATGGTCTGGCCTGCGTCGACCTCGTCACCGACCGCGACGCCGACGGTGACCACGCCCGCGAACGGGGCGGCAACATGGTCCGGGTTGTTGCGATCAGCCTTCTCGGCGGCCGGCACGTCCGCGGCGATGGCGCGGTCGCGCACCAACACCGGGCGCAACTGCCCGTTGATCAGGCACAGCACGGTACGCATGCCGCGTTCGTCGGGCTCGGAGATCGCTTCCAGTCCGATGAGTAGCTCGACGCCCTTCTCCAGGTGCACGCGATGCTCTTCCCCACGGCGCAGGCCGTAGAAGAACTGGTTGGCGCTGAGCCGCGACGTGTCTCCGTACTCCTCGCGGTGAGCCAGGAACTCCTTCGTCGGGCCGGGGAACAGCAGCCGGTTCAGCGCGCCCTGGCGCACCACACCGGGCTGCGCCAGCTGGGCCTCGTCCTCCTCGGTCAACTGCTGCTCCGGTCGGGCCGGGCCACGGCCCTCCAATGCCTTGGTGCGCAACGGCTCCGGCCAGCCGCCGGGCGGGTCACCCAGCTCGCCGCGGAAGAATCCGATGACGCTGTCCGGGATGTCGTAGCGGGCCGGGTCGGCCGCGAAGTCGTCGGCGGTGACGTGGGCGCCCACCAGCGACAGGGCCAGGTCACCGACCACCTTGCTGGACGGCGTCACCTTCACCAGGCGCCCCAGGATGCGGTCGGCGCCGGCGTAGGCGTCCTCGATCTCCTCGAACCGGTCCCCCAGGCCCAGCGCGATCGCCTGGGTGCGCAGGTTGCTGAGCTGACCACCCGGGATTTCGTGGGTGTAGACGCGGCCGGTCGGCGACGGCAGGCCGGACTCGAACGGCGCGTATACGCGGCGCAGCGCCTCCCAGTACGGCTCCAGGTCGCAGACCGCCTCCAGCGACAGCCCGGTGTCGTACTGGGTGTGTGCCGCCGCCGCGACGATGGACGAGAGCGCGGGCTGGCTGGTGGTGCCGGCCATCGGCGCGGAGGCGCCGTCGACCGCGTCCGCGCCGGCGTACCAGGCGGCCATGTAGGTCGCCAGCTGCCCACCTGGGGTGTCGTGGGTGTGCACGTGCACCGGCAGATCGAAGCGAGACTTCAACGCCGACACCAGCTTTGCCGCCGCCGGGGGCCGCAGCAGGCCGGCCATGTCCTTGATGGCCAGCACGTGCGCGCCGGCGTCGACGATCTCGTCGGCGAGCTTGAGCCAGTAGTCCAGCGTGTAGATCTTCTCGCCCGGGTTGGTCAGGTCGCCGGTGTAGGACATCGCGACTTCGGCTACCGCAGAACCGGTTTCACGCACCGCCTGGATCGCGGGGCGCATCGAGGACACATTGTTCAGCGCGTCGAAGATGCGGAAGATGTCGATACCGGTCGCCGTGGCTTCTTCGACGAACGCCGTCGTCACCAGTTCCGGGTACGGCGTGTAGCCGACGGTGTTGCGGCCGCGCAGCAGCATCTGCAGACAGATGTTGGGCAGCGCCTCGCGCAGTGCGGCCAGGCGCTCCCACGGGTCTTCCTTCAAAAAGCGAAGGCCCACATCGTAAGTGGCGCCGCCCCAGCACTCGACCGAGAGCAGCTGCGGGGTCGACCGGGCGATGTACGGGGCGATCTCCAGCAGGCCGGTGGACCGCACGCGGGTGGCCAGCAGCGACTGGTGCGCGTCGCGGAAGGTGGTGTCGGTGACCCCGACGGCCGGGGTGTCGCGCAGCCAGCGCGCGAAGCCTTCCGGTCCCAGTTCGACCAGCCGCTGCTTCGACCCGGCCGGCGGCGCCGCTTTGAGGTCGACGGCGGGCAGCTTGTCGCGCGGGTACACCGCCGACGGACGCGGCCCGTGCGGCTGATTGACCGTCACGTCGGCCAGGTAGTTGAGGATCTTGGTGCCGCGGTCGGCACTGCTGCGCGCGGTCAGCAGCTGCGGACGCTCGTCGATGAACGACGTGGTCACCTTGCCGGCGACGAAGTCGGGGTCGTCCAGCACCGCCTGCAGGAACGGGATGTTCGTCGAGACGCCGCGGATTCGGAACTCGGCCAGGGCACGCTTGGCGCGAGCCACCGCGGTCGTCAAATCCCTTCCGCGACAAGTCAATTTGACCAGCATGGAGTCGAAGTGCGCCGACACCTCGGCACCCAGGTTGGTGCCACCGTCGAGGCGGATGCCGGCGCCACCCGGGGTGCGGTACGCGGTGATCCGGCCGGTGTCCGGCCGGAAGCCGTTGGCCGGGTCCTCGGTGGTGATGCGGCACTGCAGCGCCGCGCCACGCGCCTGCATGGTCTCCTGGCTCAGTCCCAGCTGCTCGAGCGACCAGCCGGAGGCGATACACAACTGTGAGGCGACCAGGTCGACAGCGGTGATCTCCTCGGTCACCGTGTGCTCCACCTGGATGCGCGGGTTCATCTCGATGAACACATGCTGGCCGCGCTCATCGACGAGGAACTCGACGGTGCCGGCGCAGGTGTAGCCGATCTGCCGGGCGAAGGCCACGGCGTCGTTGCACATGCGTTCCCGCAGTGCGGGATCCAGATTCGGCGCGGGGGCCAGCTCGATGACCTTCTGGTGCCGGCGCTGGACGCTACAGTCGCGCTCGAACAGGTGCATGACGTTGCCGTGGGTGTCGGCGAGGATCTGCACCTCGATGTGCCGCGGGTTGACGACCGCCTGCTCCAGGAACACCGTCGGGTCACCGAAGGCCGAATCGGCTTCGCGGGACGCGGCTTCGATGGCCTCACGCAGGTCGGCCGGGTCGGCGACGCGGCGCATACCGCGACCGCCACCACCGGCGACGGCCTTGACGAACAACGGGAAATGCATCTGCTCAGCTGCCGCCAGCAGATCCGGGACCGACGACGACGGTTCCGACGAGGCCAGCACGGGCAGCCCCGCGGCGCGTGCCGACTCGATGGCCCGCGCCTTGTTGCCGGTCAGTTCGAGAATGTCGGAGCTGGGTCCGACGAATGTGATGCCCGCGGCGGCACACGCTGCCGCCAGTTCGGGGTTCTCCGACAGGAAGCCATAACCGGGGTAGATCGCGTCGGCGCCGCACGCCACGGCAGTGGCGACGATGTCGTCGATGTTCAGGTACGCCCGGACCGGATGGCCCTTCTCGCCGATCTGATACGACTCGTCAGCCTTGAGCCGATGCAGCGAATTGCGATCCTCGAACGGGTACACCGCCACGGTGGCGATACCGAGTTCGTTGGCCGCTCGAAAGGCCCGGATCGCGATCTCGCCGCGATTGGCCACCAGGAGTTTGGAAATCACCCAGTGACCCTAGCGGTTACGGCCAGATGAAGCACTAGATCAGCGTGGACCAATAACTCCAGAATCGATCAAGGATAAGCAAGGCTATCGCGGTGATCCACACGGCGTACAACGGCCACCGCCACTGGTACAGGGCGTCCACCACTTTGCTACCAGCAGCCAAGGGCCGCAACGCAATTGACGCCACGACGATCAGCAGGGCCATGGTGACGACCCAGACCACCATGCAGTACGGGCACAGGGCGCCGATCTCGTACAGGCTCTGGTAGATCAGCCAGTGCACGAACACCACGCCCAGCAGCGTGCCACCGGCCAGACCCGCCCAGTACCACCGCGGCAGCCGAACTCCGGCCACTGCCAGCACACCCGTCACGATCACCACGCTGAAGGCGGCGATGCCCAAGAACGGGTTCGGAAATCCGAACGCCGAGGCCTGCTTGCTCAGCATCACCGACCCGCACGCCAGCACCGGGTTGATGCTGCACGACGGGACGTACGACGGGTTCTGCAGTTGCCGGACCTTCTCGACCGCCAGCACGAATGCGGCGACCTCGCCGATGATGCCGGCGAGCAGGATCCAGACGGCTGCGGGGCGGCTGACCGCCACCCCCGCCCGCCGTTCGGAGGTCTCGACGTCGGTCACTGGTGCGGTGCCGGAGCGGGCTGCGGTGCCGGAGCGCCCGGGGCAGGAGCGGCGGGGGCCGCCGGGGCCGCGGGCAGGTTCGGCAGATCGGGAGCGATGGCCTTGATCTTCTCGATCAGGCTGTTCGGATCGCCGTTCGGGACCAGGCTGGTCTCGGTGCCGTTGATCTTGATGGTCGGGGTGCCCTGGATCTCCGAGTTGCGGGCCATGTTGTTGACCATCTCGGTGTAGACGCCGTTCTCGACGCACTTGCTGAGCGGGTCGTTCGGGCCGACGGCAACGCCGGACTGACGCGCGTACTCGAGCAGCTTGGCGTTGTCCGGGAAGCTGGCCGCGGTTTCCTCGGGCTGGTTCTTGTACAGCGCTTCGTGGAAGCGCCGGAACGCGGCCTTGTCCTCGTCGGCGACGCAGTACGCGATGGCGCCGGCGCGCGTCGAGTACGACTTCGGGTCACCACGGCCGATGATCGAGACGATGTTGTAGTCGACGGCGATGTCGCCGTTGTCGATCAGCTTGGCGATGGTCGGGCCGTAGGTCTTCTCGAAGACGCCGCAGACCGGGCAGAGAAAGTCCTCGTAGATCGCCAGGGTGACCTTCGGATCCTTGGTGCCGGGATTGGTGACGACGTTGCTCGCCGCGATCTGCACCGCCTGCACCTTGTGCGGGTCGGCCTTCGGCTTGCCGTTCATGACGATGTACGCCACCAGCACCACCGCGAAAACGATGACAAGCGCGGTCAGCCCGCCCTTGACCACCCAGTCGCGCTTGCGGTCCGCAGCCTTCAGGTCATAGCTGGCGTTCTTCGATGACTTCGACGATTTCGACGGCACGGCGTCAAGGGTACCGACGCCGACGGCGCAATCGGCCGGACCCGTGCCTCAGCGCGTGAGGTGGGCCCGAAATGCCGATACGAAGTCCGCCGTGGCGGTCGCGCTGTCGCCGCCGAGCGGGAAGAAATTCGCGAAGGCGTGAACCAGAGACCCATATCGGCGGTGATCGACCGGGACTCCGGCGGCGGCCAGTGCGACAGCGTAGGCCTCCCCCTCGTCGCGCAGCGGATCGAACCCACCGGTGAGCACGAGCGCAGGCGGCAGCCCCGACAGATCGTCGGCCAATAGTGGCGACACCCGAGGGTCCGACGGGGCGAGTGCCGATTCGGCCAGGTAGTTCGCCCGGAACCAGTCCATGTCGATCTTGCTCAGGAAGTAGCCCTCGGCGAACAGCACCTTCGACCGAGTGTCCCCGGCGAAGTTGGTCACGGGATAGATCAGCAGCTGCAGGGCCGGCAGTGGCGCGTGGTTGTCGCGGGCCCGCTGCGACACGACAGCCGCCAGGTTGCCGCCGGCGCTGTCGCCGCCGACCGCGATCTTCGTCGGGTCCGCGCCCAGGCGGCCGGCGTTGTCCACACACCAGAGGTAGGTGGCGTAGCAGTCGTCGGCAGCAGCCGGAGCCGGGTGTTCGGGAGCCAATCGGTACTCGACGGACACCACCTGCACTCCGGCGTCGCGGCAGATCAATCGGCACAACCCGTCATGCGACTCGATACCGCCGACGACGAATCCGCCGCCGTGGAAGAAGACCAGCATCGGGGTAGGGCCTGTGACGTCCGGCTGATAGTGCCGGGCACGCAGCGGTTCGGTCGGACCGGGCACGGTGAAGTCCGTCGTCGTCACGGCGATGGCCGGGTCGAGGTACCGCGACAGCGCGTTGAGTTGAGCCCGCGCGACCTCGATGTCACTGCTGACGATCAGGCCGCCGGCGCCACTGGCGTTCTGCGCCGTCAGCATCAGCTGAAGGGTGGTGTCCAGCGTGTTGCCGTCGATGGTCACCCGGCGTCCGCCGAGCAGCACCCGCTTCACCCGGTCGGGAATCTTGGGCAGCACTCGGAGGGCGACGCCGCCGATCTTGGTCAGAACCGTCAAGCGCAGCCGGCTGGGCCGTCCCGCAACCGGATGCTCCGGTCGGACGACCAGCTCGGTGTCACTCGTCGCCGCGGACTGGACCGCATCGCCTGGCATGCTCATGGTCATGGCTGATCCTTCAGGTGCTCCGAATCCGACACTGACGCTCAACGACGGTACGTCCATCCCCGTGGTCGGGCTCGGGGTGTGGCAGACACCGGCCGAGGACACCGAACGCGCCGTCACTGCAGCATTGCACGCCGGATATCGCCATATCGACACTGCCGCGGCTTACGGCAACGAAGCCGGTGTCGGGCGGGCGGTGGCCGCCTCCGGCATCCCGCGTGAAGACGTCTACGTCGTCACGAAGTTGTGGAACTCCGAACAGGGCTATGAGAAGACCCTCGCCGCGTTCGACGCGAGCATCGCGCAGCTGGGGCTCGACTATCTGGATCTGTATCTGATCCATTGGCCGACACCTGCGCAGAACCTGTTCGTCGACACCTTCAAAGCGTTCGCCCACCTGCGCGATCAGGGCCGCATCCGCGCTATCGGGGTCAGCAACTTCGAGCCCGAGCATCTCAAATTGCTCATCGACGCCACCGGGATCGTGCCCGCGGTGAACCAGATCGAGCTCCATCCGCGCCTGCCGCAGGCCGAGCTGCGCGAGACCCATGCCAGGTACGGCATCGCCACCGAGGCGTGGAGTCCGCTGGGACAGGGTTCCATGCTGCAGGACCCGATCATCACCGCGATCGCGGAGCGACACGGAAAAACGCCAGCGCAGGTGCTGATTAGGTGGCATATCCAGCTGGGTAATATCGTCATCCCGAAATCGGTGAACCCAGACCGGATTGCGAGCAATTTCCACGTGTTTGATTTCGAGCTGAGCGAAGCGGACATCGCGTCCATCGCGACCCTCGACAACGGCACCCGCCTGGGCCCCGATCCACGAACGTTCAACTTCACAGGGTAGGTGACATGGCCTCCGCAGAGATTCCCAATCTGGCGCTCCACGACGACAACACGATTCCGGCGCTCGGCCTCGGTGTCGGGGAACTGTCGGACGCCGACACCGAGCGGGCCGTCTCGGCCGCGCTCGAGATGGGCATCCGGCTGATCGACACCGCAGCCGTCTACGGCAACGAGGAAGCAGTCGGCCGGGCCATCGCCGCCTCGGGCATCCCGCGCGCCGAGATCTTCGTCACCACCAAGCTGGCCAATGCCGACCAGGGCTTCCAGGGCGGCCAGGACGCCCTCAAGGTGAGCCTGGACAAACTCGGTATGGAGTACGTGGACCTCTACCTGATCCACTGGCCGGCCGGCGACATCAGCAAGTACGTGGACAGCTGGGGCGCCCTGATCAAGGTGCACAACGACGGCACCGCCAAGTCGATCGGCGTCTGCAACTTCTCCGACGAAGACCTGTCGACCATCATCGACCTGAGCTACGTCAGCCCCGTGGTCAACCAGATCGAGCTGCATCCGCTACTCAACCAGGCGGCGCTGCGGGCGGTGCACGCCGAGCGCGGCATCGTCACGCAGGCCTACAGCCCGCTCGGTATCGGCGCCCTGCTGAGCAACCCGACCGTGGCGTCGATCGCCGCCGAGTACGGCAAGACCCCGGCGCAGGTGCTGATCCGGTGGAGCCTGCAGCTGGGCAACTCGGTCATCCCCCGCTCGTCCTCGCCCGAGCGCATCGCCGAGAACCTCGACGTGTTCGGCTTCGAGTTGGCCGCTGAACACATGGACGCCCTCGGCAGCCTCGACGACGGCACCCGCTACCGCCCGGACCCCGCCACCTACACGGGCATCTGAGGCCGGCTGCGGTTCAACTGATACAAGGCCCAAATGGCCGTTCTCCCATCAGGGAGGACGGCCATTTGTGTTTGGCGCGAGCGATTTCGGGTAGGCGGCGACTCCCCTGCCACAGATGTGTCCAGTGGGTCACGTGTGCCGATTGTCGACCAACTCGCAGCAATTGATTCGTGTTAACTATCCCACTATTACCTCTGGTGCGTTAATTTGGTATTGCGTCCTTTTATTCCGACGCAACCAGACATCATCGAGCAGGGGGTTCGAGAAATGGTTCATCCATTCGGAAGCAGTTCACAATTAACGATGCCGACAATTGGTCGCCTCTCCCAGCGCTTGCTATTGGGCGCGGCAACAATTGGACTGGGTGCATTGCTATTCACATTCGGAGCGGGCACCGCGCAGGCCGACACATCCACTTCCGGGGTCACCAGCCACGCCAACGCGCCCACCTCGAGCAGCCCGGTGGGCGGCATCGCGGGCGCGCTCGACGGCACGGTGAAAACGGTGGCCGGCGGCCTCCACAACACCACCAAGACCGTGGCCGGTGCACTCAACGGCACCACCAAGACCGTCGCCGCCGACCTCGACGGCACCACCAAGACCGTCGCCGGTGGACTGCACAACACCACCAAGACGGCCGCCGGCGCGCTCAACGGCACCACCAAGACGCTCGCCGCCGACCTCCACGGCACCTTGAAGACCATCGGCGGCATTTTCGGACGCCGCTGAACGGACCCCACGACGGGCAGGAGCGAATTTGGCATCAGGCTGCGGCGAAATATCGACAGTTCACTGAATCGACGGCATTCCGGCATCTAATTCAGTCGCCCCGCTATCGGTTATTTCGCCGTGGTCGCCGAATGGGATGAACAGATATTGGTTGCCGAGTTGCGATAGCTCGGCAACCAATATTTGCGCAATTTGCGCACTGCGCGCTCAAAATTAGCGGTGTCACCAACCCGAGGCATTCCAGCAAACATTCCAGCACCGGTTGTTGTGCGGCATTGTCGATACGGGCAACAAAATCGCCGAGATTCGGTTCTGTACTGACGATCAAGGTCGGCGTCGACCGCGTCGCGGAGCTCGCCCCGTCCGGCTCCTAGCCCCTCGGACAGGTGGCCGCCGCATCCCGGAGCACGGGTACCGACGGCTCGTCGACGGGAAGCCCATAACCCCGCAGCACCGCGATGTACTGCACGGCGTACTGGCACCAGAAGCCGTGGTTCGGCGGCATCCAGTCCGAGGGCTGCTTGTCCCCCTTGTCCTGGTTGGCCTTCCCGGACACCGCGAGCAGGTTCGCCGGATCGTTGGCGAACCTGAGCCGAAGCTCGTCATTCCAATCCTTCGCCCCGAGGTCCCAGGCCAGCGCCAATGGCACGATGTGGTCGATCTGCACCGCCGCGCCGATCTGGTTGCCGCGGGTGAACGCGATGGTGTCGCCCGAGTACGGGTCGCGCAGCACCCCGGTCTTCACCGCCTGCGGGCAGCGTTTGAGCGACACGATGGTCTTGTCGGTCAGGTCTCGGTTCAGGATGTCGTTGCGGGTGTCGCAGCCGTTGTGGCCGTCGGGCGCGGAGTTGTCGTCGGTCCAGGATTCGCCGTACGCCGCGCGCCGGTAGTTGGGGTCACGCACCCGCCGCGGAATGACGGCGACCCCGGCGAGGATGTCGGTACCGGGCGCGACCGTCGGTACGACAGCACCGTCGGCGCCATCGGCGACCGCTGCGGGTTCATCGGCCGTCCCCACTTGGATGGCGACCACCACCGCCAGCACCACAGCTGCGACGAGCCACAGCAGGCGCTTCACGCCTTGTCCAGGTACTCGACGCGATCGGTGTCGACGAACTGGGCGGCCAGCGCGGACATCCCCGGATCGTCCGGATTCTGCGCGTAGGCCGCCTGACAGAACGCGCGGGCCGACTCGATGACTTCCTGATGGTCGGCCAGCGACAGGAACCGCAGATACCCGGCCCGCCCAGACTGGTTGAGCCCCAGCACATCGCCCTCGCGGCGCTCCTGCAGATCCAGATCGGCCAGTTCGAAACCGTCGAGGGTGCCGGCCACGGCCTGCAGCCGGGCACCGGCCTTCGACCCTTCCGGCAGCTTGGTCGCGAGCAGGCAGAGGCTGGCGTGCGAGCCACGGCCGATACGGCCCCGCAGCTGGTGCAGCTGGCTGATCCCGAAGCGGTCCGCATCCATCACCACCATGACCGTCGAGTTGGGCACGTCGACGCCGACCTCGATGACGGTGGTGCACACCAGCACGTCGATCTGCCCGGCCCGGAAGGCCGACATGATGGCGTCCTTCTCATCGCCGGGCAGCCGGCCGTGCATGAGCCCGAGGCGCAGGTTCGTCAGCGGCCCGGCGCGCAGCTTGTCGTACAGCTCGACGACCGTCACCGGCGGCGGACCGGCCTCTTTGTTCTCGGTCTGCTTGTCGTTCTCGTCGATCCGGGAGGCCACCACGTAGGCCTGCCGTCCGGCTTGGACCTCTTCGCGGATACGGGCCCAGGCGCGGTCGAGCCAGGCCGGTTTCTGGCTGACGAAGATGGTCTTGGTGTCGATGGGCTGCCGGCCGCGCGGCAGCTCCCGCATGGTCGAGGTCTCCAGATCGCCGTACACGGTCAGCGCGACGGTGCGCGGGATCGGCGTGGCCGTCATCACCAGCAGGTGCGGCGTCAGTCCGTCAGGGGCCTTGGCGCGCAACCGGTCTCGCTGCTCCACGCCGAACCGGTGCTGCTCGTCGACCACCACCATGCCGAGCCGGTCGAACTCCACGGCGTCCTGCAGCAGGGCATGGGTGCCGATGACGATGCCGGCCCGCCCGCTCGACACTTCCTCGCGCACCTGCCGTTTCTGTTGCGCGGTCATGGATCCGGTCAGCAACGCAACCGCGGTCGCATCGTCGGGCGCACCGAGCTGGCCCGCCATAGCCAGCGGCCCCAGCACGTCGCGAACGGACCGCGCATGTTGCACGGCAAGCACTTCCGTCGGCGCGAGCAGCGCGCACTGGTAGCCGGCGTCGACCATCTGCAGCATGGCCAGCACCGAGACGATGGTCTTGCCCGAGCCGACCTCGCCCTGCAGCATCCGGTTCATCGGCCGAGGCTCGGACAGCTCAGCCGACAACACCTCGAGCACATCACGTTGGCCCGCAGTCAATTCGAACGGCAACCGGTCGCGCAGCGCGGCGGCCAGACCGTCGTCGATCGGCGGCGCCGGCGGACCGGATTGCGACTGCGCGCCGTGCCGACGGGCGGCCAGCGCCCATTGCAGCCCAGCGGCCTCGTCGAAAGTCAGGCGCTCCCTGGCCTGTTCGCGATCCGCTTCTCGCTCACCGAGGTGGATGTCACGCAGCGCCTGATCCTCGGAGATCAGACCACGCTGCGCCAGAATCGATTCCGGCAGCGGGTCGGATACCGGGTCCAGCACTGCGAGCACCTGCAGGATGCACGCGTAGATGTCCCAGCTCTGCACCTTGGCGCACGCCGAGTAGATCGGGAAGAACTCCCGCTCGAACGCCGACATCTGCAGTTCGCCGTGCATCTTCTCGGAGGCGTCGGCGATCTTCTTCAGCGCCGGGGACCCGAACGTGCGGCCCGCGCCGGAATCGAGGACCAGGTGCGCGGGATGCGTCAATTGCATTGTGCGCCCGTAGAATCCGACAACACCTGACAGCATCACGCGAGTCCCCTCGACGAGGGACTTCTTGAGGAATTTGGCGTTGAAGAAGGTTGCGGTGACCTTCGGATTGCGGTTGCCGAGCGTGACCACCAGGTATTCGCGTTTGGGCGCCCGATTGGTCCACCGCGTCTCCGCCTTGGTGATGACGTCTACGAACGTCACGTGGTCGCCTTCTTCCGGCAGCTCGGTGTCTTCACCCAGCACCGTCATACCCTGGCTGTACTTGCGCGGATAGTGCCGCAACAGATCGTTGACGGTGCGGATACCGAAGAATTCCTCCAGTGGTGCAGCGGATTTCGCACCCAGTACGTGCACCAGCGAGTCGGTCAGCGCGACCACCGCTACTCCACCCCGATCAGTAGTGCGTCCCCACGGTGGCCGGTGTGATAGGTCACCAACTCGGCCGCCAGATGCTCCTGGCGCACATGTTCGGCCAGCGCGACACCCACCTCCGGATCGACGCCTGCGCCGGTCAGCACCGTCACCAGTTCACCGCCCGACGACAGGAGCAGGTCGATCAACCCGCTGGCGGCACTGACCAGATCGTGGCCGACGATCAGCACCTCGTCACCGGCAATGCCCAAACCGTCGCCCGGACGGCACCTACCGGCCCAGGTCAACGCCGCCTCGGTGGCGATCCGCACCGATCCGTGCCGGGCGCCCGCCGCGGCACGGGCCATGGTGTAGCCGTCGTCGACGGCCTGGCGGTTGGCATCGTGCACGGCCAGCGCCGCCAATCCCTGCACCATGGATCCGGCCGGTACCGGCACCACGTCCATGCCCCAGCTGATTGCTGTGGCGCAGCCGGCCACCAATTCCTCCGCGGCCAGAAAACCGTTGGGCAGCACCATGATCTGCGCGGCACCGGTGCCGACGAGCCCGGCCAGGAACTGCTGCGCACTGATCGGTCCGTCGTCAGGCCGCAGCACGTGCGCGCCTTCGCTGCCGAACAACTCCCCGGCACCGTCACCGTCGACGATCGCCAGCACGGCGCGGTCCCGGCTCCAGCCGCCGGACGGCCGGGCGCCGGCAGCCCCGATCAGCGCGGTGACCTGAATCCTGCTGACCGTGCCGAGATCGAGGGCAGCCTCGATCGCGGCGCCGGCATCGTCGGCGTGTACGTGCACGCTGTACTGACCGCCGGCGATCGCCGCGGCGATCGCCACCGATTCACCGAGCCGCAGCAGCCGGGCGCGCAACACCTCGACGTTGTCGGGGTGGCAATCGCCGAGCAGGTACATCACCTCGAATTGTGGTGGCGTGCCGCTGATTTCGTGGTTGTTGTGGTTGTGTTCATGGTCGGCCCGGGGGTACGTGGCACCCGGTTGGTACTGGGGCCGGGGAGTCGAACCGCCCGAGAGCGTCGCGGTCAGCGCGTCGAGCAGGACCAGCAGGCCGCGCCCGCCGGCGTCGACGACGCCCGCCTCTGCGAGCACGTCGAGCTGATCGGGGGTGCGCTCGAGCGCCACTGCGGCGGCGTCCGAGACCGCGGCCGCCATGGTCGCGAGGTCGGTCACCCCGTTCTGGTTCTCGGCTTCCAGCGCGGCCGCCTGCAGCACCGACACGATGGTTCCGGGCACGGTCTGCCCGACGGACGCGACCGCGAGCACCTGGGCGTGATGCAGAGCCGCGGTGAACTCCGGCGCGGTGATCTCACCGCACTCTCTGTCCTCACCGCGTTGCGACGCGGCCTCGGCGACGACGTCGGCCACACCACGCAGGATCTGCGACAGGATGACGCCCGAGTTGCCTCGGGCGCCGTGCAACGCCCCGGCCGACAATGCGGCAGACACCGCCACCACGTCGTTGCCCGCCGCCTTCACGGCCTCGTCGGCCTGTGCCGCGGCGGCACGCATGGTGAACAGCATGTTGGTGCCGGTGTCGGAGTCGGCGACGGGATAGACGTTCAGCCGATTGATCTCGTCGGTATGGGCGATCAGATGCAGGACCGCGGTGTGAGCCCAGTCACGTAAGGCGATCCCATCCAGCGGACGGGGGATGCGACCCACGCCAGCTGACATGTGACCTCCATCGCGTTCGCCCGGGTTCTCCCCGATTCTCCAGTCGCCCGCCCGGTAACCCCTCGGTGCCCCGCCAGCCTAGCCAGTGGCCCCGACAAATCTCCTGACCAACTCCCATGGAACACCAGCCACCAGACCCATTTTGGTGATCGTCGGGCCGCCCGGTATCCTGGTCAGGTTGTCTGTTCGCGCCGCACAAGGCTGTGGCCGTCGGACTCAGACCCCAAGTACTGATTTCGAGGAGTTCTTCATGGCCGCCGTGTGCGACATCTGCGGAAAGGGACCGGGCTTCGGTATGTCCGTCTCGCACTCCCACCGTCGGACCAACCGCCGCTGGGATCCGAACATTCAGACCGTGCGTGCGGTCGACCGTCCGGGTGGCAACCGCAAGCGGATCAACGCCTGCACCTCCTGCATCAAGGCCGGCAAAGTCAGCCGTTAGTTCCGGCTCTCGGGTGGATTTACTCCGCCTACAACTGAAGTCTTACTCGAAAGCGCTGCGCGAAACCCGCGCAGCGCTTTCGTGTGTCTTCAGGTAGTGGCTGCGGCCGCTCACCAGCGGCGAGCGGCCGCACAAGGCACACCAAAACGGGCGTGTCGCCGTACAAACACGGCCTCTGGCGGGATTAGGGCAGGCGCCAGTCGATGGGGTCCGCACCGAGGCGGGTCAGCAGCTCGTTGGCCCGGCTGAACGGCCGGGACCCGAAGAATCCGCGGGATGCCGACAGTGGTGACGGATGCACCGATTCGATGCTCGCGCACCGCTCGCCGGTGAGCATGGGCTTGAGGGTCTGCGCGTCTCGGCCCCACAGCACGGCCACCAAGGGCTGTGGCCGGGCGATGAGCGCCTTGATGGCGCATTCGGTGACGGCCTCCCAGCCCTTCCCGCGATGCGAGGCGGGATTGCCCGGCCGGACCGTCAGCACCCTGTTCAGCATCATGACGCCCTGCTTCGACCACGGGCTCAGATCCCCGCAGCCCGGCTGCTCGTACCCCAGGTCTGCGGTGTACTCGGTGAAGATGTTGGAGAGGCTGCGCGGCAGCGGTCGCACGTCGGGCGCCACCGAGAAACTCAGGCCGACGGCATGCCCCGGGGTCGGATACGGGTCCTGGCCGACAATCAGCACCCGCACCTCGTCGAAAGGGAAGGTGAAGGCGCGCAACACATTCTCCCCGGCCGGCAGATAGCCGTGGCCGGCCGCGTTCTCGGCGCGCAGGAATTCGCCCATCGCAGCGATCTCGGAGGCGACTGGTTCCAGGGCCAGGGCCCAGCCGGGGTCGATCAGGTCTTGCAGGGGTCGGGCAGTCACGCCAGTACCTTACTGACCGAACGATTCCCAGCCGCCGGCTCCATGCCACGACGCGCCGTCGACGGTGACGCGCGGCGCTCCGGACAGCACGGTCCCGATGGCCCGCCAGCCGGCCGGCAGCGCGCCACCGAAGGTGCCGACCAGCACGTGGTCCTCGCCGCCGCCGAGCACCCAGTCGCGGGCGTCGCCGCCGACCATCGCGGCCGCCGGTGTCAGCGTGGCCACGTCGGCATCGAGCGCCACCGTCGACAGGTCGACGGCGACGCCCGAGGCCTCCGCAATGTGGCCGAGGTCGGCCACCAATCCGTCGGACACGTCGGTCATGGCCGTCGCACCGGCTGCCGCGGCMGCCGCCCCCTGCCCGTAGTGGACCCGCGGCACCAGGTGCCGCCTCCGCAGCTCGTCGAACTCGTGGATACCGCCGCGCCACAAGGAATATCCAGCACCGGACCAGCCCAGGTCACCAACCACCGCCACGGTGTCCCCCGGTTGCGCACCGGACAACAGCACGGGTGGACGGCCACCGAGGTCGCCCAGTACGGTCACCGAGATCACCCACTGCGGCGCGGCCACCAGGTCGCCGCCGACAATTCCGGCTCCGAATTTCGTTGCCTCCGACCACATTCCGTCGGACAGTCGCTGCGCATCCGCGGCCGCGGTGTCGGACGGTGCGCCGAAGCCGACGACGAACGCATACGCCCGCGCCCCCATCGCCTCGATGTCCGCGGCGTTCTGCGCAATTGCCTTGCGCCCCACGTCATGCGGCGTGGACCAGTCCAGCCGGAAATGACGCCCCTCGACCAGCATGTCGGTGGACACCACGACCCGGCCATCGGCGGCCGTCAGGAGTGCGGCATCGTCACCCGGGCCGACGACGACCTCGGCGGGCTGCCGGCGGCGGGCGGTCAACCGCCCGATCACCGCGAACTCGCCGAGCCCCGCCAGGGTCTCCCCGGATTCAGCGCTGGTCATGGTGGTGGAGTCTATGCAGGGTGACCGCTCTCGGCCTCCCGGGGCGAGCGGCGCTCTAGAGTTGCCGTCATGACCGAACCCGGTGACCATCGCGATCTGACGGGTGATCCAGATGGCCCACCCCGCGGCGCCATCATCGCGGCCATCGTGGTGGCGGTCGCGGCGATCGTCGGCCTGCTCGCATATGCGGCGCTGCGCCAAGCGCCTGAGGACAAACCGGTCGCGATCCCGCTGGCGAGCGCCCCGGCGCCGCAGGCCGACAGCGAGCAGTGCCGCGCGCTGCTCGCCGCACTGCCCGACACCATGGGCGACTTCCGCCGGGCGACGCTCGCCGACCCCGCCCCTGCGGGTGCCGCTGCCTGGCTGGGCCCGACCGGCATCGACGCGGTGGTGCTGCGCTGCGGCGTCGAGCGACCCGACGGTTTCGTCGTCGGAGCACCGCTGCAGATGGTCAACGCGGTGTCGTGGTTCGAGGCCAGCGGCCCGAGCGCCAGCACCTGGTACGCCGTCGATCACGGTGTGGTCGGCGACGGCAAAGGGACCACCTACGTGGCGCTGACGCTGCCGCAGGGTTCCGGCCCGACACCGATCCAGACCGTCTCCGAGCTCATCGAAAAGGTGATGCCGGCCCGTCCGCTGGACCCGGCGCCGGCCCGCTAGCGCAGGTCGGTCTTCCCCTGCGCGTCAGCGCAAACCAGTGCCTCTGCCGAGCGCGGTGTCCACCATGACGCTCAGCAGGGTGGCGTAGTCGACTCCGCTGGCAGCCCACATCTGCGGGTACATCGAGATGGTCGTGAACCCGGGCATGGTGTTGATCTCATTGATCACCGGCCCGTTCTCGGTCAGGAAGAAGTCGACGCGGGCCAGGCCCTGGCAGTCCAGCGCCTTGAACGCGCGGATGGCCAATTGCCTTATCTCATCGGCGATTTCGTCATCGACCTTGGCCGGCACATCGAGCTCGGCCGCGTCCTCGAGATACTTGGTGGCGAAGTCGTAGAACCCGCCACCGACGCGAATCTCGCCCAGCTCGCTGGCCGCGATGCGGCCGTCCGGGTACTCCAGCACACCGCATTCCACTTCACGGCCGGGCATCGCGGCTTCGACGATCACCTTCGGATCATGTTGGCGCGCATAGGCGATGGCCTGATCCAGCTCGTCCCACGAAGCGACCCGGCTCACGCCGATGGACGAGCCACCGCGGGCCGGCTTGACGAACACCGGCAGGCCCAGGCGCTCGCGGTCATCGAGGCTCAGCGTCACGTCGCGCGGCCGCAGCACCACCTGATCGCCGATCGGCAGCCCGTCGGCGGCCAGCAGCTTCTTGGTGAATTCCTTGTCCATCCCCGCCGCGCTGGCCAGCACACCCGCACCGACATACGGCACGCCGGCGAGTTCCAGCAGGCCCTGGATGGTGCCGTCCTCGCCGTAGGGGCCGTGCAGCACCGGGAAGACGACGTCGACGGCCGTCAGCACCTGTGCGACATCGTCCTGCAACGACAGCAGTTCACCGCGGCGGTTCGGGTCGGCGGCCAGCGTCAGCGCGGTGCCGGATGCGGCGGTGACGCCGGGCAGCTGCCCGTCGGTGATGGCCAGGGTCTCCGGACGGCCGTCACCGAGCACCCAGGAACCCTCCGGGGTGATACCGACGGCGACGACCTCGTAGCGGGCCGGGTCCAGGTTGCGCAGGATGCTCCCGGCCGAAACACAGGAGATGGCGTGCTCGGAGCTGCGTCCGCCGTAAACGACGGCGACCCGGGTACGACCGGCGGCTGCTGAGGATTGAGGGGCAGTCACAACCTAGAGAGGCTACCCGGCTACCCGAGCGCACCCGTGATGTCGGCCAGTAGGTCGTCGACGTCCTCGATGCCGAGTGAAATCCGCGCGAAGCCCGGCGACACCGCATCGCCCCAGCGTGCACGCCGGTCGACCGAGGTGTGGATGCCACCGAAACTGGTCGCCGCGACCAACAGCTGACTGCGGTTGACCAGGTCGTGCACGGCGGCGGCGTCCGCCAGCTCGATCGCGACGAGGCCACCGAAACGCCGCATCTGGTCCCGCGCCACGGGATGCGCGCGGTCGGTCGGCAGCCCGGGATAGCGCACGGACCGCACGGCCGGATGGGCATCGAGCGTCATGGCGAGCGCGAGGGCGTTGCCGCACTGCCGTTCGAACCGCAGACCGGCGGTGCCCAGGCTGCGCAGCGCCAGCCAGGCCTCGAAGTGCCCGAGGATCGCGCCGGCCAGCACCCGCTCGCGCTCGATGGCGGCCATCAGTTCCCGGTGACACCCCGCGACGTAGCCGGCCAGCAGATCGCTGTGCCCGGACAGCCCCTTGGTCGCGCTGGCCACCACCAGGTCGGCGCCAAGTGACAGCGGCTGCTGGCCGAGCGGGGTGGCAGCGGTGTTGTCCACCACCAGGGTCGCGCCGCGGGACCGGCAGATCGTGGACAACCGGTGCAGGTCGACGACGTCCAGCGTCGGGTTGACCGGCGATTCGGCGACCACCACGTCGGCATGGGAGAGATGCTCGGCCGCGCCGCAGATTTCCGCGGCGCTCGCCTCGATGACGGTGACACCGCGGGCCGCGAGATGCTCAGCCGCGTACCGGCGTACCTGGTAGTAGCCGTCGGCCGGGACCACCAGGGTGGTGCCCGGAGTCGCCAGCACCCGCAGCGCCGAGGAAATTGCGGCCATACCCGACGAGAACGTCAGCGCCGAGATGGCACCTTCCAGTTCCGCCAGCGCCGATTCCAGTTGGCGCCAGGCCGGATTCGAGTTGCGGCCGTAGAAGTCCAGACCGTCCGATTCGTCGTCGGACAGGTGATAGGCGGCCACCGGGACCGGGGGCGGCGCCACCGGCTGCCCTGGAACCCGTTGCGATGCAGTCGCTTTGACGCTACGAGTGGAATCGCCGAGCTGGCCGTCCATGGCTCACTCCGGCTTGGTGCTGCGGCCGAGCAACAGCGCGAACGCCTGGTCCACCGATAAACCCTTGTGGCACACCCGGTTCACCGCGTCGGTCAGCGGCATCTCGACGTCGTAGCTCTCGGCCAGCGCCAGCACCGACTGGCAGGACGTGACGCCCTCGGCGACCTTGCCGCTGGCCGCGGCCATCGCCGATTCCATGGTGCCGCCGCGCGCCAGGCGCTCGCCGAAACTGCGATTGCGGGACTGCGGCGAGGTGCAGGTGGCAACCAGATCGCCGACGCCGGCCAGCCCGGCCAGCGTTACGCCCTTGGCGCCGAGCGCGATTCCCAATCGCATGATCTCCGCCAGGCCTCGGGTGATGATCGCGGCGGCGGTGTTCTCGCCGAACCCGGCACCCGCCGCCATCCCGCAGGCCAAGGCGATGACGTTCTTGCACGCCCCGCCGACTTCGGCGCCGATCACGTCGGCGTTGGTGTACGGCCGGAAGTAGCCGGTCGCGAATGCGCGCTGCAACGCGACCGCACGTCCGGAATCGGTGCACGCGATCAGGGTGGCGGCCGGCTGCTCGTCGACCACTTCGCTGGCCAGGTTGGGCCCGCTGAGCACGGCAACCCGGCTCGGATCGGCACCCGTCACCTGGACGATGACCTGGCTCATGCGCAACAGGCTGTCGAGTTCGATGCCCTTGGCCACGCTGACCAACGTGGCGTCGGCACCGAGATGTCCGGTCCAGTCGGTCAGGTTGGTACGCAGCGTCTGGGACGGCACCGCCAACAACACGGTGCAGGCGCCGGTCAGCGCCTCGGCGGGGTCCGCGGTTGCCTTGATGGCCGCCGGAAGCGCCCGGTCACCGAGATATTTCGAGTTCCGGTGGGTCTCGTTGATCTCGCGCGCCACCTCCGCACTGCGCGCCCACAACGTCACGTTGCTGCCCGCGTCCGCCAGGACTTTCGCCAGTGCCGTCCCCCACGCGCCGGCACCCATCACCGCTGCCTCCACCACGGCGTCAAGACTAGTCCCGCCCAGGCTTTGGCAGTATGGCGGTCATGAGCAGCGACCCGAGTGTGGAGACGGTCGGCGATGCCGCCGGTGTCGGGTTGATCATCGCGGTGAAACGGCTGGCCGCGGCCAAGACCCGACTGGCCCCGGTTTTCGCCGGCGACCTGCGCGAGCAGGTGGTGTTGGCGATGCTCCTCGACACCATCACCGCCGCCCTGGCAGTGCCGGCCGTCGGCTCCGTGACTGTCGTCACCCCGGACGCGGACGCCGCCGCCGCGGTGCGCGAGCTCGGTGCCGACGTACTGCTGGACCCCACTCCGGCCGGACACCCCGATCCGTTGAATCACGCACTCGCCGCCACGGAGCAGGCCCTGCGGGGCCGGGTGACGAACATCGCGGTGTTGCAAGGCGACCTGCCCGCGCTCCGCACCGCGGAACTGGCCGAGGCCATCGCCGGTGCGCGTCAGCATGCCCGCAGTTTCATCGCCGACCGGCACCGCACCGGCACTGCGGCACTCTTCGCCTTCGCCGCGCCGCTCGGCCCCGAGTTCGGTGTCGATTCCGCACGGCGCCATGCCGATTCGGGCGCGGTGGAGCTGTCGGGCGAGTGGCCGGGGCTGCGCTGCGACATCGATACGCCGGATGATCTGGAGGCGGCGCGCAGACTTGGCGTCGGCCCCGCGACGACCCTGATCGTCGGCGCGTAGCGGTGAGGTCCCGACGCCGGTGTCCGGCGATCCGGGTTCACCAACCGTGTGGCCTGCGCCCTGTCGATAGGGAATGATCGTCGGGGTGACCGAAGCCGACACCAGATCAATACAGACCGAGCGGGCCTCAGTCGGCGGCCCGCCTGCGCGGGCGGCTGCCGACTCCGACCCGGAACCGCTGCCCGCGGCCACCGCGGATCCGACGGACAGCGCGCTCCCCGATGACCGGTACCTCAACCGGGAGCTGAGCTGGCTGGACTTCAATGCCAGGGTGTTGGCACTGGCCGCCGATACGTCACTGCCGCTGTTGGAGCAGGCCAAGTTCCTGGCGATCTTCGCATCGAATCTCGACGAGTTCTACATGGTTCGGGTGGCCGGGCTGAAGCGCCGCGACGAGACCGGCCTGTCGGTGCGGTCGGCGGACGGCCTGTCGCCGCGCGAACAGCTGCGCCGGATCGGTGAACGCACCCAGCAGATTTCCAGCCGGCAGGCCGCCGTGTTCGGTGATGTGGTGCGGCCCGCGCTGGCCGAGCAGGGCATCACCATCGTCAACTGGAGCGAGCTCGACGAGCACGAGCAGTCCAAGCTGTCCACCTATTTCCACGAGCAGGTGTTCCCGGTGTTGACGCCGCTGGCGGTCGACCCGGCGCACCCGTTCCCGTTCGTCAGCGGCCTGAGCATCAACCTGGCCATCACGGTGCGCAATCCCGACGACGGCACGCAGCACTTCGCCCGAATCAAGGTGCCGGACAACGTCGACAGGTTCGTGGAGCTGCATGAGTCGGGTGACACGGCTGAGGGCGCCAAACCCCGGGTGCGGTTCCTGCCGATGGAGGCACTGATCTCGGCGTTCCTGCCGGTGCTGTTCCCCGGGCTGGAGATCGTCGAACATCACGCGTTCCGGATCACCCGCAATGCGGACTTCGAAGTCGAAGAGGACCGCGACGAGGATCTGCTGCAGGCGCTGGAACGTGAGCTGGCGCGCCGCCGGTTCGGCTCGCCGGTGCGGCTCGAGGTCGCGACCGACATGACCGAGAACATGCTCGACCTACTCCTTCGCGAGTTGGACGTGCACCCCGGCGATGTCATCGAAGTGCCTGGGCTGCTGGACCTTTCGTCACTGTGGCAGGTCTACGGCGTGGACCGGCCCGACCTGAAGGACCGCCCGTTCGTGCCGGCCACTCCCCCGGCTTTCGGCGAACGGGAAACTCCGAAGAGCATCTTCTCGACGCTGCGAGACGGCGACGTCCTGGTGCACCATCCGTACGACTCCTTCTCCACCACCGTCCAGCGTTTCATCGAGCAGGCCGCCGCCGATCCGAATGTGTTGGCCATCAAGCAGACCCTGTACCGGACCTCGGGTGACTCGCCGATCGTCAACGCGCTGATCGACGCCGCCGAAGCCGGCAAGCAGGTGGTGGCGCTGGTCGAGATCAAGGCCCGCTTCGACGAGCAGGCCAACATCAAGTGGGCCCGCAAGCTGGAGCAGGCGGGCGTGCATGTGGTGTACGGACTGATCGGGCTCAAGACCCACTGCAAGACGTGCCTGGTGGTGCGGCGCGAAGGGTCGACCATCCGTCGGTACTGCCACATCGGTACCGGCAACTACAACCCGAAAACCGCACGCCTGTACGAAGATGTGGGCCTGCTGACCGCGTCGCCCGACATCGGCGCCGACCTGACCGACCTCTTCAACTCGCTCACCGGGTACTCGCGCAAGGTGTCCTACCGCAACTTGCTGGTGGCCCCGCACAGTGTGCGGCGCGGCATCATCGAGCGCATCGAGCGCGAGATCGAGGCCAAGCAGGCAGGCGGCGACGGCCGCATCCGGTTGAAGATGAACGCGTTGGTCGACGAGCAGGTCATCGACGCGCTGTACCGGGCGTCGCAGGCCGGGGTCCGCGTCGAGGTGGTGGTTCGCGGTATCTGCGCGTTGCGCCCGGGTGTCGCGGGATTCTCCGAGAACATCGTGGTGCGCTCGATTCTCGGCCGCTTCCTTGAACATTCACGGATTATTCACTTCAACGCCATCAATGAATTCTGGATCGGCAGCGCCGACATGATGCATCGTAATCTCGACCGTCGCGTCGAGGTGATGGCACAGGTGAAGGACCCGAGACTGACCGAGGAACTGGGCGGGATGTTCGACTCGAGCATGGACCCGGCCACCCGTTGCTGGGAGCTGGGCCCGGACGGGCACTGGACGGCGTTGCCCCGGGAAGGCGAGAAGGTTCGGGATCACCAGGTGTCGATCATGGAGCGGCACCGCACACCGTAGTTTTCGGTCGGCACCTCACGTAGCGCGAAAACCTGACCCCGACAACCACATCCAGGAGCACAGGTGCCGAACAAGACGGCGCACGACACCCCGGCGACGCCGGTGTTGGCCGCCGGGGCGGTGTTGTGGCGCCCCGGCGAGTCCGGAGAGCCGTTGATCGCCGTCGTCCACCGACCGCGCTACGACGACTGGTCACTGCCCAAGGGCAAGGTGGATCCCGGTGAGACTGAACCAGTTACCGCCGTGCGCGAAATCCTGGAAGAGACCGGGTACGAGTCGGTGCTGGGCCGGCGGCTGGCCTCCGTCAGCTATCCCCTGGAGCGCGGCACCAAGCAGGTCCGCTACTGGGCGGCCCGCAGCAGCGGCGGCGGGTTCAGCCCCAACTCAGAGGTGGACAAGCTCGACTGGCTGCCAGTGGCCGACGCCATGCTCCGGCTGCAGTACCCCCATGATCGAAAGGTGCTGCGACGGTTCACCCGTCGACCGGCCGATACCCGCACCGTGCTGATCGTCCGGCACGCCACCGCGGGGCGCAAAGCCCGGTACAAGGGCGACGATCGACTCCGGCCGCTCGACAAGAAAGGCCGGGCACAAGCGGAATCGCTTGTCGGCCAACTGCTCGCTTTCGGTGCCAGCGACGTCTTTGCGGCGTCCCGGACCCGGTGCCACCAGACCGTCGAACCGCTGGCGCAAGAGCTCGGTGTCCGCGTGCGGGACGAGCCGACACTCACCGAAGAGGCATACGCGGCCGACGCCGACGCGGCGCGCAAGCGGGTGCTGAAGATCGCCGCGAAAAGCGATGGCGAGACGGTGCCCGTCATCTGCACACAGGGCAAGGTGATCCCGGACCTGATTTCGTGGTGGTGCGAGCGCAGCGGAATCCGGCCCGACAAATCGCGTAATCGCAAGGGCAGCATGTGGGTGTTGACGCTGCACGGCGACGCGCTGGTCGCCGCGGACCACATCGGCAGCCCGCTGCCGACCAAGCGCTAGCGGCGGCCCGTTCCGTACGTCCAGCCCACACACAGACACGCCGTGGATCAGTTGATCCACGGCGTGTCCGAGTCGGACCTATCGGATAGGGCTTAGCGGCGGCCCTTCTTGGCGGGAGCAGCCTTCTTAGCCGGAGCGGCCTTCTTGGCCGGTGCGGCCTTCTTGGCGGGAGCAGCCTTCTTAGCCGGTGCCGCCTTCTTAGCCGGAGCCGCAGCCTTCTTGGCCGGAGCCGCAGCCTTCTTGGCGGGAGCAGCCTTCTTGACCGGTGCCGCCTTCTTGGCGGGAGCAGCCTTCTTGACCGGAGCCGCAGCCTTCTTGGCGGGAGCCGCCTTCTTGGCCGGAGCCTTGGTGGCGGCGGCCTTCTTGGCCGGAGCGGCCTTCTTCGCGGGGGCAGCCTTCTTGGCGGCGCCACGCTTAGCCGGAGCGGCGGTGGCACCGCGCTTCACGGCGGGACCGTCAGCCGAAAGACGCTGTGCGCCAGCGACAACGGCCTTGAACTGCGCGCCCGGGCGGAATGCCGGAACCGACGTCGGCTTCACCTTGACGGTTTCGCCGGTGCGCGGGTTGCGCGCGACGCGTGCGGCGCGGCGACGCTGCTCGAAGACGCCGAAGCCGGTGATGGTGACGCTCTCACCCTTGTGCACGGCGCGCACGATGGTGTCCACGATGTGCTCGACGGCCGCGGTGGCCTGACGACGATCGGTGCCCAACTTTTCTGTCAGGGCATCGATGAGTTCTGCTTTGTTCATCCAAAACCTCCGATTCAGTGGCCCTGGCTGGACCGACTACTGGACACGGTAAACCCAGTACCCGCCGATTTCCAAGAGCCACGCCCAATTTCGGGCGTTGCTATGACGGATTTCGGCAATCTGGTTGGCCCACTTGGGAGGTGTTGGCGGGTTTTTTGAACCTGGTTGCGGGGGCAGGGATTCGAGCTGCGCCCGAGTGCCGAAATGGCTCCGCAGACCCTCGGACAGGACCTGCGGAGCGACTCGGTCAGGCCGGCAGAGTCCGGGGTTTGTAGCTCGGCCGGCTCGCCTCGAATGCTTCGATCTCCGAGAGTTTCCGCAGCGTAAGGCCTATATCGTCAAGACCTTCGAGCAGCCGCCATGCGGTGTAATCGTCAATCTTGAAGGGCAGCACGACCGTTCCCGCGGTCAAATTCCGATCTTGAAGATTCACAGTGATTTCCAGCCCCGGATTCTGCTCGATGAGCTTCCAGAGCAGTTCGACATCGTCCTGCGCGACCTCCGCGGCGAGCAATCCGGCCTTGCCAGAATTGCCGCGAAAAATATCTGCGAAGCGCGACGAGATGACGACGCGGAATCCGTAATCCATCAACGCCCACACCGCATGTTCGCGCGACGAGCCGGTGCCGAAGTCGGGGCCGGCGACCAGAACTGAGCCCCGGTCGAACGGCGGCAGGTTGAGGATGAACGACGGATCGGTGCGCCACCCGGCGAACAGTCCGTCCTCGAAACCCGTTCGGGTGACCCGCTTCAGGTACACCGCGGGGATGATCTGGTCGGTGTCGACATTCGACCGGCGCAGCGGAACGCCGATTCCGGTGTGGGTGTGAAAAGCCTCCATTACAGTGCGCTCCTAGCTCAGATCGGCGGGTGAGGACAGGGTTCCGCGCACCGCGGTGGCGGCGGCGACGGCGGGTGACACCAGGTGGGTGCGGCCGCCCTTGCCTTGGCGGCCTTCGAAATTCCGGTTGGATGTCGACGCGCTGCGCTCACCCGGAGCCAGCTGATCGGGGTTCATGCCCAGACACATCGAGCAGCCAGCCTGCCGCCATTCGGCACCAGCGGCGGTGAAAACCTCTCCCAAACCCTCGGTTTCGGCCTGCGCACGCACTGCCATCGACCCGGGCACCACCAGCATCCGCACCCCGTCGGCGACCTTGCGACCACGCAGTACGTCGGCCACCACGCGCAGATCTTCGATCCGGCCGTTGGTGCAGGAACCGACAAACACGGTGTCCACGGCGATATCCCGCATCGGCATGTTGGCTTGAAGGTCCATGTAGGCCAACGCTTTTTCCGCGGCCTGCCGCTCGCCCTCATCGAACATTTGTTCTGGGTCAGGAACATTCGCCGACAGCGGCACGCCCTGTCCGGGGTTGGTACCCCACGTGACGAACGGGCTCAAGGTGGCCGTGTCGAGGTGCACCTCCGTGTCGAATTCGGCACCCTCGTCAGTACGTAACGCTGTCCACGCCGCCACAGCCGCGTCCCAGTCCGCACCCGTCGGCGCGTGCGGACGGCCCTTGAGGAACTCGAACGTCGTCTCGTCGGGGGCCACCATGCCGGCGCGGGCGCCGGCTTCGATGCTCATGTTGCAGATCGTCATCCGGCCTTCCATCGACAGCGATTCGATGGCGCTGCCGCGGTATTCGATGACGTGGCCCTGACCACCACCGGTGCCGATCTTGGCGATCACCGCGAGGATGATGTCCTTGGCGCTGACACCCGGCGGCAGCTCGCCGTCGACGTTGACCGCCATGGTCTTGAACGGCTTGAGCGCCAGCGTCTGGGTCGCCAGCACATGCTCGACCTCGGACGTGCCGATGCCCATCGCGATGGCACCGAAGGCGCCGTGCGTCGAAGTGTGGCTGTCACCACACACCACGGTCATGCCGGGCTGGGTCAGACCCAGCTGCGGGCCGATGATGTGCACGATGCCCTGCTGCGCGTCACCCATCGAGTGCAGGCGGATGCCGAATTCCGCGCAGTTGCGCCGCAGCGTCTCAACCTGGGTGCGTGACACGGGATCCGCGATCGGCTTGTCGATGTCGATGGTCGGGACGTTGTGGTCCTCGGTCGCGATCGTGAGATCCGGACGATGCACGGGCCGGCCGGCGAGGCGCAGACCGTCGAACGCCTGCGGGCTGGTGACCTCATGCACCAGATGCAGATCTATATAGATGAGATCGGGCTCGCGGGCGGCGCCAACACCTTTGCCCTCGACCACCACATGGTCCGCCCAGACCTTCTCCGCCATGGTGCGTGGCTTGTTCGTCATGACTGTGCAGTTCCTTCCGCGATACCCGGGGAGGCTGACCTACCGTCTCACGATGCGGGACGCTAGTATCTCCCTGTGAGACAGGATAGCGGCATCGGCGTCCTCGACAAAGCGGTGGGTGTGCTGCATTCAGTGGCTGAGTCACCGTGTGGACTGGCCGAACTGTGCACCCGCACCGGGCTGCCCCGGGCGACGGCCCACCGGCTGGCCGCGGGCCTCGAGGTCCACCGACTTCTGGCCCGCGACAACGAAGGACGGTGGCGGCTCGGCCCGGCACTGACCGAGCTGGCAGGGCAGGTCAACGACCCGCTGCTCAGCGCGGCAGGCGCGGTGCTCCCCCGGCTGCGCGAGATCACCGGCGAGAGCGTGCAGCTCTATCGCCGGGAAGGCCTGGCCCGGGTGTGCGTCATGGCCCTCGAACCGCCGTCCGGCCTGCGCGACACCGTGCCCGTCGGCAGTCGGCTACCGATGACCGCCGGCTCCGGCGCCAAAGTGCTGCTGGCATACAGCGATCCCGCAACCCAGCAGGCGGTGCTGCCGACTGCGAAGTTCACCGATCGGGTGCTGGCCGAAGTCCGCCGGCGCGGCTGGGCACAGAGCGCCGCCGAACGCGAACCCGGCGTGGCCAGCGTCTCGGCACCCGTGCGGGACAGCCGCGGTGCGGTGATCGCGGCAGTGTCGGTGTCCGGGCCGATCGACCGGATGGGCCGCCGCCCCGGCGTGCGCTGGGCCAGCGATCTGCTGGCCGCGGCCGAAGCGCTCACCCGCCGGCTCTGACGCAAACCAGCAAACCTTTGAATCCGCTGCATATGGCGGCAACGACAGCGCTGATCACCTAAGTTCGTAGTGGACCCGGCAAGGTCGGGCGCCCACTGCAGGAAAGTAGGTTCCATCGTGTCGCAGCCACCACAGTGGCTGGCAACCGCACGGATGCTGCGCCGCACGGGCTTCGGAACCACCGGAGCCCAGGTCGACGCTGTGGTCAAACAGGACTGGTCGGCCTATCTCGACTGGGTGCTGAGCCTCGATCCGAACGCCGACCCGGGCGCTGTGGCGACCCCGATGCCGAAATCCGCGATCCCGCAATACCCACCGTCAGGTGCGTCGGCCACCGAGATCGCCGCCTTCGGCCAGGAGCTCGTGGCGCGCATGCAGGTGCTGTCCGGCTGGTGGCTGCGCCGCATGGCCGCGGTGCAGCAGCCCATCCACGAGAAGCTGACACTGTTGTGGCACAACCACTTTGCCACCTCCGCGGAGAAGGTCAACGCCGCGCAGCTGATGGGTGAGCAGAACGAGAAGCTGCGGACCCTCAAACTCGGCGACTTCGGCAGCCTGGCGTGGGCCATGCTCACGGACGGTGCGATGCTGCACTGGCTGGACGGTGACGTCAACACCGCGGCGGCCCCCAACGAGAACCTGTCCCGGGAGTTCATGGAGCTCTTCACCATGGGACATGCCAACGGCTACACCGAGATCGACGTGAAAGAGGGCGCCAAGGCCCTCACCGGACGGCACCTGCGGCCCGACGGCAGCACCGCCGTCTACGCCGAACATCACGACGAGTCGGTCAAGACCGTGCTCGGTGTCACCGGCGACCTCACCGATACCGACTTCTGCAACATCGTGCTGCGTCAGCCCGCCTCCGCCGCTTTCGTCGCCGGAACCCTGTGGCGCCTACTGGCTTCGGACCAGCCGGCCTCCCCCGACACCGTGACCCGCCTGGTCGCCGCCTACGGCCCGAACCGAGATCTCAAGGCGCTCACCAAGGCCGTGGTGCTCGATCCCGAATTCACCAAGGCCGCGGGCACTGTTGTCAGCACTCCAGTGGAATGGTTGATGGGCATCGTGCGGTCGCTGGCGGTTCCGCTCGACGACGACCACGTCCTCGCCGACCTCGACCAGGTGCTCCGGGTGATGGGTCAGCGCCCCTTCTATCCGCCGGACGTCGGCGGCTGGCCGCGCGGACAGCTCTGGTTGTCGACGAACAGTGCGGCAGCACGGGTCTGGGCCGCGAACCGGCTCCTGGCCCTCAGCGACATCAGCGCGGTCGAGAAGATGGCATCCAGTGAACGGATCGACGGCGTGGGGTACCTGTTCGGCATCGGCGCCTGGTCGGATCGCTCGGCAGCCGCCCTCAAACCATTGGTCTCCGATCCACACCGGCTGGTGGCAGCGGCCGTCATCACCCCCGAATACGTGACGTCCTAAAGAGATCCGATGCCCGAGTTCAATCGCCGCAAGTTCTTGATCGCCAGCGCCGGGGTCGGCGCGGCCGGTCTGCTCGGCGGAGTCGCCGCGGTGACCCTGCCCGATCTGCTCCACGAAGCCCAAGACCGCCCGCTGCAGGCCAACCAGGGCATCCTGGTGATCGTCACGCTGTACGGCGGCAATGACGGCCTCAACACGGTTATCCCATACGCGGACAACGCCTATCACGATGCCCGCCCCGAGCTCGCCTACAAGCCGGAGGAAGTGCTCCGGCTCGACCCGGCGTTCGGGCTCAACCCCGCGCTCACCGGGATGTCGAAGCTGTGGCAGTCCAACAAGCTCGCGATCGTGCGCGGTGTCGGCTACCCGAAGCCGGACCGCAGCCATTTCCGCTCCATGGACATCTGGCAGACCGCCAATCCCGTCGACGCGGTCACCAGCGGCTGGATCGGCCGCTGGCTGGACACCACCGGTGACGATCCGATCCGGGCCGTCAACATCGGCACCGTCCTGCCGCCGCTGGCCGTCGGCCAAAAGCACGTCGCGGCATCGCTTTCCGACTTCGTCCCGGCCATCCCGCCCGACGTCGCGCGGACCTTGGCCGCGCTCAGCACCGACGACCCGAACGACACCACCGCCATGAGCCAGGTGTGCGAGTCCTATCGGGCCAACCACTCCACCAACACCCGCTTCGCACCGGTGATCAACGGCCGCCTGCAGACCATCGGCCAGGCCGACAACCAGTTGGCCAACGACCTCGAACTGGTGGCCCGCTGCATCCGGGCCGGCGTGCCCACGCAGGTGTACATGACGCAGCTGCTGGGTTTCGATACACACGCCGACGAACGCGCCCCTCAGCAGGCGTTGCTCAAGACTCTCGACGACGCCCTGACGCCCTTCTTCCACAAGCTCCAGGGCACGCCCTACGGCCGCAACGTCGTGGTGTTGATGTACTCAGAATTCGGGCGGCGGGTCGCCGCCAATGCCTCACAGGGCACCGACCACGGCACCTCGGGGCCGGTGTTCATCGCGGGCACTCCCGTCACGGGCGGGTTCTACGGCGACGAGCCGAGCCTGACCGACCTGACCGACGGCGACCTCAAGACGACCGTCGACTTCCGTGACGTTTATCACGAACTGCTGTCCCGCACCCTCGGCGCGGACCCGGAGCCGTCGGTCGGCCGCGGACGGCGGGACATCGGATTCCTGACCGGCGGTAGGTAATACCCCGGACAAGACAAAACGCCGGACCTGTTGTCAGGTCCGGCGTTCGTACGTACCCCCGATGGGATTCGAACCCACGCTACCGCCGTGAGAGGGCGGCGTCCTAGGCCGCTAGACGACGGGGGCTAGAACTTCCGGAGCGTCAGCTTAGCCTAACTGAGCTTGCTGACCTAATCGCTCCGGCAGCTGGGGTACCAGGACTCGAACCTAGAATGAGGGAATCAGAATCCCTAGTGTTGCCAATTACACCATACCCCATTTGATGCCTATCACCGCAGGTCACAGGCATCTTCGGACCGAATCGCCGAGCGGATGTTCGCCGCTTTTGCTTTCCGGGCCGACGAGCAGACTACCAAATAGTTGGCGCTGAATTAAATCGCCCGCTCACAGCCCATTCCGGGCCGCCTGCAGCCGCGCCAGACTGCGGTCACGGCCCAGCAGTTCCATCGACTCGAACAGTGGCGGGCTGATGGCCGCGCCGGTGACCGCCACGCGGATGGGGCCGAACGCCTTGCGCGGCTTGAGTTCCAGGCCGTCGAGCAGCGCGGTCTTGAGCGCGGCTTCGATGTTGGCGGTGTTCCATTCGGTGACGGCGTCCAAGGCACTCAGCGTGGCGTCCAGGACCTCCGCGGCCTCGGGCTTGAGTTCCTTGGCCGCCGACTTCTCGTCGATCGCGTAGGCGTCGTCGTTGAAGAACTTCACGAGGTCCCATGCGTCGCCGAGCACGACGATGCGGGTCTGGATCAACTCGGCCGCCGCGGCGAAACCCTTGTCGTCCAACGTGGTGTCGTGACCATGCGCGGCGAGGTACGCCTTGAGCCGCGCGGTGAAGTCCTCCGGGGCCAGCCGGCGGATGTGCTCGGCGTTGATGGCGTCGGCCTTCTTCTGGTCGAATCGCGCCGGGTTCGAGTTGACGTTGGCCACATCGAAGGCGGCCACCATCTCGTCGAGGCTGAAGATGTCGTTGTCGTCGGCGATGCCCCAGCCCAACAGCGCCAGGTAATTCAGCAGGCCCTCGGGAATGAAGCCACGATCGCGGTGCAGGAACAGGTTGGACTGCGGGTCGCGCTTGGACAGCTTCTTGTTGCCGTCACCGAGAACGCTTGGCAGATGGGCGAATTGGGGCACCGCATCAGCGACGCCAATCCGGATCAGCGCCTGGTACAGCGCGATCTGCCGCGGCGTCGACGGCAGCAGATCCTCGCCGCGCAGCACGTGGGTGATCTTCATCAGCGCGTCGTCGACCGGATTGACCAAGGTGTACAACGGATCTCCGCTCGCGCGGGTGATCGCGAAGTCCGGGACCACACCGGCGGCGAAGGTCGTCTCACCACGCACCAGGTCGGTCCAGGTGATGTCCTCGTCGGGCATCTTCAGACGCAGCACCGGCTTTCGGCCGTCCGCCTCGAAAGCGGCCTTCTGCTCGGCTGTCAGATCCCGGTCGTAGTTGTCGTAGCCCAGCTTGGGGTTGCGGCCGGCCGCGAGGTGCCGGGCCTCGACCTCCTCGGGCGTCGAGTAGGCCTCGTACACCTCACCCGCGGCAAGCAGTTTCGCGATGACGTCCCGGTAGAGGTCGCTGCGCTGCGACTGCCGGTACGGCTCGTACGGGCCGCCGACCTCGGGACCCTCATCCCAGTTCAGCCCGAGCCAGCGCAGTGCGTCGAGGATCGCGTTGTAGCTCTCCTCGCTGTCGCGCGCGGCGTCGGTGTCCTCGATCCGGAACACGAAGTCGCCGCCGGTGTGTCGCGCGTACGCCCAATTGAAGAGCGCGGTACGGACCAGACCGACGTGCGGGGTGCCGGTCGGCGACGGGCAGAAGCGGACCCTGACAGGTGTAGTCACGTTATTTCCCTTTGCGTACAACAGGATTGGAGAGCGTGCCGATGCCGTCGACGGTGATGCTGACGGTGTCGCCGTCCTCGATCGGGCCGACGCCCTCGGGCGTTCCGGTGAGGATGATGTCGCCGGGCAGCAGCGTCATGACGGCCGAGACCCATTCGATGATGGCGCCGACGTCATGCAGCAGCAGCGCGGTGTTGCTGTCCTGACGCTTCTGCCCGTTCACCTCGGTCCGGATGTCCAGATCCGCCGGGTCGACGGCCGTCTCGATCCACGGGCCGATCGGGCAGAACGTGTCGTGTCCCTTGGCCCGCATCCACTGGCCGTCCTTCTGCTGCTGGTCGCGCGCCGAGACGTCGTTGGCGATGGTGTAGCCGAGGATGAAGTCCTTCGCCTTGGCGGCCGGGACGTCCTTGCAGGGGCGCTCGATGACGACCGCCAGCTCACCCTCGTGGTGCACCGGGTTGGCGTCGGCGGGCAGCTGGATCGGGATGTTCGGCCCGATGATCGCGGTGTTGGGCTTGAGGAAGATCACCGGATCCTCGGGCGGCTCGCTGCCCATCTCGCGGGCGTGTGCCGCGTAGTTCTTGCCCATGCAGACCACCTTGCTGGCCAGGATCGGCGCCAGCAGCCGGACGTCGGCCAACGGCCACGACCGCCCGGTGAAGGTGGGGTTGCGGGACAGGTACTGCTCAGCGATTTCTTTGCAGACCGCATCGGAGTTCGGGTCGCCCTCGATCACCACAAAAGCGACGCCGTCTGGACTGGCAATTCGACCTAGGCGCATCCGCCCAGCCTAATGAGGCCCGCTGGTCAGCCCGCGAACTGGGCTTGCAGGAACGGCGTGGAGTCCGCCATCGAGGTCAGCACGGTGCTGGAGTGGTCGTCCTCCGGGTAGATCTTGAGCGTCACGTCCTGGCCGTTGGCCTTGAGCTGATCAGCGAACTTCAGCGTCGACGACGGCGGCACGTCACGGTCCTTGAGGCCCACCCCGAGGAAAATCGGCCGGTCGTAGCCGGCGACCGGCGTGCCCATGAAGTCGGCCAGCGCTCCGCGCATGCCAGGTAGCGACGCCAGCGGCGCGGAGAAGAACTGTGGTGGCGTCATACCGGTCACGGCCGCGCTCAGCTGTGCGGTGCACAGCGTTTCGGCCTGGTCGGCGGCGGTCAGACCAGCCGGGGTGAGCACACTGTTGACGTCGAGGTCGGGCCGCGCTTCCCGGAAGCCCGCCAGGATGTAGGCGGTGTAGGCCGATGCGATGGGCCCCAGCCCGGGCGGCAGCACCATGTCGGGACCGGCCGTGATGACGACGTCATCGATGTTCGCCGGTGTGCCCGTGGCCACGACGCCGCGGTAGTCCAGGCCCGTCCCCTTACTGAATTCGGTGGCCCACCGCGCGCTGGCCACCGCCGCCGCGCCGCCCTGCGACTGGCCCACCAGCGCCCACTTCGGGGACAGCGGCAGGTCCAGGTGATGCGCGGCGATCACCGAGTCGATGATGGCGTGCGCCGTGGCGACACTGTTGAGGTAGCTCATCAGACCCGGGGTGCCGAGACCCGTGTAATCGGAACCGACCACTACGTACCCCTGATCCAGCCAATGGGACAGGTACTCGTTGTCGCGCGCACTGCGCGGCTGCGCCGAGGGCGTGCAGTCGTCGCCGAGGCCGACGGTGCCATGCGCCCAGGCGATGACGGGCCACCCACCCTGCGGCGCTTGGCCTTTCGGGACAAACACCACTCCGGTACTGACTGCCGGCGAATTGTGTTGGTCAGTGGTCGAATACAGGATTCGGTAGGCGCGCGCCGCACCCCCGACCGACAGCGCGGGATCGAGCGGCACGGTCTGGATGAGCGCACCCGGCGGCGGCACCGGATCCGCAAATGCCCGGGCGTCCAAACCTGACCAATGTGGAGGCGCCGCCGATGCGGTGGGCATCGGTGCCGCGATGAATACCAGTGCAGCGGCCGTGACCGCCATCAATCGTGAAAGGTTCGCTCGCAGAGCCATGTCCAGACCCTAGTCGGTCTCATATTTTGAGATAATGATTCATATTTTGAGAATCACGGTGGCACCATGAAGCCATGGTCACCAACGTCTCAGCCGCCCGCCGCTGGTCGATGCTGGTGATCGCGCTCGGCTCGACGATGTGCGCCAACGTCTTCATCAACGGCGCCGCGTTCCTGATCCCGACGCTGCACGGCGAACGCGGGCTGGACCTGTCGCGTGCCGGACTGGTGTCTGCCATGCCGAGCTTCGGGATGGTGCTGACTCTGATCGCGTGGGGCTGGGTCGTCGACCGGGTCGGCGAGCGGTTGGTGCTCACGGTCGGCGCGCTGTTGACCGCGTTGGCCGCGTTCGCGGCGGCCTGGGCCGACTCGTTGGTGGCGGTGGGCGCGTTCCTGTTGCTGGGTGGCATGGCGGCCGCCAGCTCCAATTCCGCCAGTGGTCGATTGGTCGTCGGCTGGTTCCCACCGGAGCAGCGTGGCCTGGTGATGGGCATCCGCCAGACGGCGCAACCGCTGGGAGTTGGGCTGGGCGCCTTGGTGATTCCGCGTCTGGCCGAGTCGTCAGGCGTGTCCGCCGCGCTGTTGTTCCCGGCCATCGCGTGTCTGGTCGCGGCCGTGGTGACGGCCGTGGGCGTCATCGATCCGCCGCGTCCGCACCGATCCTCCGCCCCCGCAACCGATCTGGCCAACCCGTACCGCGGATCGTCGGTGTTGGCCCGTATCCACGCGGTGTCGGTCCTGCTGGTGGTTCCCCAGTGTCTGGTCTGGACCTTCGCACTGGTGTGGCTGATGACGGCGCACGGCTGGTCAGCCGGCGCGGCGGGCGTGATGGTGACCGTGGCCCAATTATGCGGGGCCGCAGGGCGAATCGCTGCGGGCCGGTGGTCGGACGTGGCCGGCTCACGGCTGGGACCGGTGCGGATCATCGCCGTCTTTGCCGGAGTTTCGATGGGCCTACTGGCATTGACCGACTATTTGCACTGGCCGGTGGCGGTTTTCGTGATGGTGGTGGCTTCGGTGGTCACGGTGACCGATAACGGGTTGTCCTTCACCGCGATTGCCGAAATCGCCGGGCCGTTCTGGAGCGGACGCGCACTGGGTGTGCAGAACACGTCGCAGTTGTTGACCACCGGCATCGTGCCGCCGGCGTTCGGGGCCCTGATCGGAGTCTTCGGTTTCCCGGCCGCGTTCGCGGTGTGTGCGCTGTTCCCGCTGCTGGCCGTGCCGTTGGTGCCGGTGGCCGCAGATCCGTTGCGCAACAAGCCAGTTTCCGCAGAAGCGAATAGTTGATCGTGCGCCTACGCTGTTCGCCACTCGCGGTTTGTCAGCGCTGACGCACGGTCAATCCGTGCGCCCCTTAGGCGTAGTCGGAAACGCGGCGCTCCTACGCCGAGCGGGAGCCCCGACGCGACGACACGCCGTGACTTACCCCGACAACCTTCACGCTGGGCGTAGGGCTACTGCCCGTCGGTCAGAACGTCCAACTGCCGGTGGGCTGTAGGACGAAGCCGTGGCTCGAGTGATTGTCGATGCACGTGACCAACTCACGTGTACCCGCGGCACAGGTGAATTGCCCAACTGCCGGACCCCAATCTGCAACGAGCTTGGTGCCTACCTCGAGGACCTGATCGGTCCGATCTGAACTACGTGCGCATTCGCCTTCGACATATTGAATGACATAGGTGTACGGCGGATGCGACGTCGCCTGATCTTTGGGTATCGCACTCATACATACTGTGTTCGCGGGTGTGTCCGGGTCGGGGAAGTTCGCGTAACAGCCCATCGCGTTGAGGTTGATCTCGCACCTGACTCCGGTGGCGGTCACAAACTGGTACGTCGGGCCACCGCGGAGCGGAACGTAGAATTTTTCAGCAACGACGGTCGCGAAGTCGTCGAACTTCGGAAGCGGTTGCGCTGGCTGCTTTTCCACCAGCGTCTTGGTCTCCGCTGGCTTCGCGACCTCCAGCTGAGGCTGAGACTGAGCCGTGCCACTGACGTGTTGAGCGCAGCCAACCAGCAGCACAAAGGCCGGAACTACGAACCCGATAGTGGACCGAGCGCGGCGTGCCGGCACGTGGGCAGGAGCGTGACCGCGATCCAGTTTCAATATCCACATCATTTCGCCGAGGGGAAGCAATCAGTGTCGAACGGTTCTGAAGCACGCCGGCCCGCTGGCCCCAGGCATCTGCGGCCTTCTCCAAATGCGTGGTGGTCCAGGCTTGAATCTGTTTCTCCGTCGGCATTTTCACCGTCGAAGCCCGCTATCCACCCGGCCTCATCGTGCGATCGATCCTCTCGGCGCCGGCCTTATCGCCTGCGTCGTAGGCGGCCGCAGCACGTCGAAACTTGACGCCGTACGCGTTCACCCTGAATCCCGCGACGCGAGTCGCGTGGTTCGTTGCGGCGACAACCCCATTGACCGCGTTGGTGGTGGGCTGAATGTCTGGTCCCGGCTCCACCGGCGCCACAGCTGCCTGGAGTTCGCTGCCCAGCGAATTGAACTGATTGCCGACGACGGTCAGTGCTGCAGTGTCGACCTCAAGCCGGGGTCCCATGTCCTGATCCTATGACCAGACGGAGGTACCACCCGACGCTGATCAGGCTCACACACCCGCTGTCTGAGCGATCCGGCGCCCGAGACGGCATTGTTCTCGACGTGCTGGAACAGCATCCGCCTGAGCTGTTGTTGGCGAAACAGGAGCGAAAGGCAACAATCAAACGCCAAGCTGGATGCCCGATGGACAACCGAAAGGACTCAATGACGATCGACATCCGACCGCTACGCGAGGACGATCTCGACACAGCCGATCACATCGCGCGCATCGCCTTCGGCACATTCGTCGGTCTCCCCGAACCCGAAACCTTCATGGGCGACGCCGATTACGTGCGTACCCGCTGGCGCACCGAACCGTCGGGTGCCTTCGCAGCCGAGTACTCCGGCGAGGTCGTCGGGTCCAACTTCGCGACGCATTGGGGCAGCGTCGGCTTTTTCGGCCCGCTGACCATCCGCCCCGACCTGTGGGATCGCGGCATTGGACGGCTACTGCTGGAACCGATCATCGACTGCTTCGACCGTTGGCAGACCACGCACACCGGACTTTTCACCTTCGCAGAGAGCCCGAAACACGTTGGGCTCTACCAGCGATTCGGCTTCTGGCCGCGGTTCCTCACCGCCGTGATGTCCAAGACCGTCGACCCGAACCACACGGCACCTACCGCCATCCGGTTCTCCGAACTCACTGCTGCTGAACAAGATTCAGCCGTGACTGAATGCCGGGAGCTGACCAGCGAACTGTTCGACGGTCTCGACCTCACCACCGAAATCCGTGCGGTCGCCGATCAGGGACTCGGCGAAACAGTCCTGCTGTGGGACGACGCCTCCGTCGCCGGTGTCGCGGTGTGCCATTACGGCGCAGGCACCGAAGCCGGTAGCGGCACCTGCTACATCAAGTTCGGCGCGGCGCGCCCCGGGCCCGGCGCCGAGACTGCGTTCTTCCAACTGCTCGACACCGTCGAATCACTCTCCGCCACAAACGGATTGGCCAGAATTGCCGCTGGTGTGAATACCGCCCGCCACGAGGCCTACAGCGGCATGCTGGCCCGGGGCTTTCGCACCGACATCCAGGGGGTCGCTATGCATCGGCCGAACTCCGACGGCTACAGCCGACCAGGAGCGTTCGTCATCGACGACTGGCGGTAGCCGAGACCCGACTGCGCGAACCGTGGACCTCGGTCAGTGCTGAGCGCCGACGAAGAACAGCACGAGCGTCGCCGCCAAACCGAACAGCGCCGCGAAGTACGCGCCGCGAGCCACGTCGTCAAACCGTGGCCGCACCGTCGCGACCAGCACGGCGACCGCGGCGACGAGCAGCGCGCCCGCCGGCGCGAAGAGCCAGAAATAGATCACCGGCGCCAGCGACATCGCGACCAGCCCGAGTACATAACCACCGAGCAGATACCGTGGATCGACCGTCTGGTCGGTGCGCGGATCGAGTGCGCTTTCATGCTCGTAGGACATGCTTACCCCCTCCGCTGACCGGCAAGCCCTCGCTCACCGCCATGTCGCCACAATCGCAAAGGTCTGCATGTACAGCAGACCCACAACGAACCAACCGCTTGTCGGTGCGACCACCAGCGCGATAGCGATCGTGCGCAGTGTCCCCACCTTGGGCAACACCACGGCAATTACCAGGCAGAGCAACGAAATACCCACCGAAACAGGTAAGTACGCTCCGTCGATCCGGCTCAAGTGCAAGTCGCCGCCGGACACACCTACCGCATCAACGGCCAGCAGGCCCCAGCCGATTCCCCCGAGTACCGCGCCGCCGAGCACGCCGCGGGTCCAGTCCGTACCAGTCAAACGTCCCCCCGATCCGGTGCGCTCATGTCCCCTGTTGCCGGCACACCCTCTGCCAACCCGTACTGCAGGTAGACGATTCCCGCAGGGCTGGACACTGGCGGCTTGAGCAGCGTCAGGTTCGACGGCACCGTGCCGCAGTCGAACACCTTCTTGCCGGCCCCCAGCACAATAGGATGCACCCAAAGGTCCATGCGATCAAACAGTTTTTCGCGCAACAGGGTCTGTACGAAATTCAAACTCCCGACCACCTTGACGTGGTCGTGGCGCTCCCGGATCTCGCGCACTTCGGCCACCAAATCCGAGCCGATCTGCTTCGAGCCGGACCACGACAGATCGGGCTTGCCACGGGACGCGACGTACTTGGGGATGCGATTGAACATGTCAGCGAATTCGTCGTCCTGGTGCGGCCAGTAGCCCGCGAAGATGTCGTACGTCCGTCGGCCGAGCAGCAGCGCATCGGTACCTTCGTATGCCGCGCCGACCTGCTCCCCTGACACGTCGTCGACCAACGGTGCCTGCCAACCTTCGAACCGAAAACCACCGTCCGAGTCTTCTCCGGGACCGCCAGGCGCCTGCCCGACGAGGTCGAGGGTGGCGAACAACGCGAGGTGAATCTGGCCCATTTCTAGCTCCTGACGAGTCGATGGTGTCTGTCAGTGAGGTAGACCACCGGACCCGGCGAAACTAATCGGAGCGGCCGGCTACTTTCCGGACAACACCCGGTACTGTGCCGAAATCTGTTGGTCCACAGCGGTTTCATCATCGGCGAACACCTGGAACACGAATCTGTCGGTGCGCGCGATGCAGCTGTAGTGCCACCCCAGGATGCGCCACGTCACCGTTGCGTCCGGGCGCGCATAGTCCTGCAGGTGCTCGAAACACCGCGCGCCGGGGAACCCCGGCACGGCGCCGGCCAGCTGCACATCCGAATTCTTCATCAGCGCGGCGGTGGTGAAGTCCAGCAGCTGTGCAGCCGAGTCGGGGTTGGGGGCCTGATACACCCGGCCCCACCGCTGGGTCACCCATTGGACGCCGGCACGCTCGAACTGGGTGGTCATGCTCACCGGATCGGATTCGAAGTGCAGCCACGCCCGCGGCCGCCAGGTCCCGATCAGCACCCCTTGCTGCCGATCAGGAGTGCTGATCGTCTTCGACAGCAATTGGTCGTCGCTCGGATCCTTGGGTAGATCAGCGAGTTTCGCCGGCTCTGTCGGCACAAAGCTCTTGATCAGCGCTTGCTGCCGACCGAGCAGGTCGGATGTGAGCAACTCAGCGCGCAGCGGCGCCCTGGTGGATTTGGTGGCCCTGGCGTTCACGAACTGGTACAGCACAAACCGCCCGTACGCGCTGTAGGCGGCGACGGCACTGACCCCGGTGCCGTAATCGACGCCAATCGCCGGCACCGAACTGGCGCCGACTGAGATCTGGACGGGATATGTCGGGATCCTATCGACGACGACGGGTCCGAACTGCGCGGTGAATTCACCCGCGGCCGCCGCAGCCTGTGCCTCATCGGGGAACATCAGGACCGCGTTCTGGATTTCCAGATCCGTATCCCGGGCCCCGGCTGACCGCGATGACCCGAATCCGGCGACCAGCTTGTGCGCTCTGGCAATGCCCTGCATGACATTGTCTTTGGACACGCCGAGAATGACGTCGACACCGAATTCCGATGTCATGGTGCCCGTTCCGAGCGCTCCCTGCTTGGTCACCGACGAATCGATTTCCCAAGGCCCGACGACATATTCGGCCATGCGGGTCGATTCGATGATCGACTGCGTGAGCGGATTTGGTCCGGCACTGAAGAACGGGGTACTCGGCTTGATCTGGTAGTTACCGGTCCTGAGTTGGCTGACGTCGGGTTCAGGATCGCTCAGTGAGCCGCCGAACCGCGCGGTGCCCGTCGTGGTCGTCGAACACCCCGCGACCACACACACGCACGTAACCACGGCCAATGCCAACTTCCGGATCCCCACGATCCAACACTAGCTGTGGCCGAGGCGTGCCAGCACTGATCGCACGCTCTCTGCCACCGCTTCGTTGAACGGCCCGGCGTCCCGCCGCAGGGTGCGCGTGCGGATCAGCACCGTGAGCATGACTCGCTCGCGTTTGGGCCCGATGAGCAAGCCGGCGTCGTTGGTCGACCCGTAGTCACCGCTGCCGGTCTTGTCCGCGCTGGTCCAGCCCTCAGGCAGACCTGCGCGAAAACGTCGGGTCGACGTCGTCGTCTCGGTCATCCACCGTTTCAGCTGGAATTGACCCGCACCGGACAACGCGTCGCCGACGAGAATGGCGCGATATCCACCGCACAGGGCCCTCGGCGTGGTGGTGTCGCGCAGGTCGCCGGGCGCCGCGTCGTTGAGGTCCGGTTCCCAGCGATCCAGCCGGGTCTGCGAATCGCCGATCGAGCGGGCGAAATCGGTGAGGGCGGACGGCCCACCGATGGTCCGCAGCATGATGTTGCCCGCCGCGTTGTCGCTCTGCGTCAGGGCCGCGGCGCAAATCTCTCGCAGCTCCATCCGGGTCCCCACGGCTGGGCTCAGTACCGGGGAGTTGACCACAATGTCCGCGGCGGTAATGGGCACCATGGCATCGAGATTCGCCTGACCGGCCTTGACCATCTGCAAGATGCGTGCCGCCGCATAGGCTTTGAAGGTCGAGCAGATCGAGAACCGCTCGTCGGCACGGTGCTCGACCGTCGCCGATGACTCCAAATCCACTGCATAGACGCCGATTAGCGCCTGATAGCGGTCTTCCAGTTCTTCAAATCTGGTTGGCTCGACCGGCTTGTCGGGCCGGCACCCAGCCAGCACACCGGTCGCGGCCAACCCGACGATGAAATCACGTCGGCTCAGCGATACCCCCACACATTCCAGCCAATCATGGATCGGTGCCGGATGCCAACGCGGGGTATTCGCCCGGCACTCCGTAGCCATGCAGTGCGTTGGGCCCCAACGGATCCCAGCAGATCAGCGCAGCTGGACGTCAGTCAATGTGCTTGTCGAACCAGTCGGTGGCCACCTCGGGGTGAACACCGAAATAGTTGTATCCGTCGAAGCGCCGGTCGGTGCTCGGCAACCTGGCGGCCACCAGACAATCAAGCCGCTGACCGGCGGGGCCGCACCATCAGGGCCGCGACCAGGAAGCACAATGCGCCGACGAAGGTCCCGAAGTTCGCCAGCCACTCGTCGACCGTCACGCCGGTCGTGCGGACGAAAGCCGCCAGCGCCGACACCTCGAACGCGACGCAGCCCATCATGTTGATCCAAGATGCCTGCCAGTCAACGGATTTCGGTGACCACAGACCGACGACCATGACTGCCAGCAGGCCACTGAGCAGGAAGGCCAGCGACCCGGCGGCGTCGGGCGCCCACACATAGCGGCGCTCGGCGAGCACGGCATGCGCCCACACCGATGCACCGGTGCTGACGTTGAACAGCACGGTGCCCATGAATTGGATTGCCGCCGACCACCATTGGATTCCCGGGGGCGCCAGCACATACTGCATGAGTGCCGCCGTGGTGAAGAACCATGACCCGACGAAGCACAGCAAGTTCGTCGCACCCGCCCCGGCCACCGAGGGAAACCCGGGAACCGTGGCGAGGGCGAAGAACGTCGAGCCGATGGCGAACAGCCAGCACTGCCTGGTGAGGGTGGCGATGCTGTTCACGGCGTCAGAGGAAGCTGCGAATCCGCTCGCCGGTCTCCGACGTCGACAGTTTGGCGTCGCCGCGCGTCGAAAGATGCTCGGCCACAGCCTTGTCCACGCGGGCCGCGGCCTCGGTCTCACCGAGGTGAGTCAGCAGCAGCGCCACGCTCATGATGGCCGCGGTCGGGTCGGCCAGACCCTTACCTGCGATGTCGGGCGCGCTGCCGTGCACCGGTTCGAACATCGACGGGTTGGTGCCCGTCGCGTCGATGTTGCCCGATGCCGCCAGACCGATACCGCCGGAGACGGCCGCTGCCAGGTCGGTGATGATGTCGCCGAACAGGTTGTCGGTGACGATCACATCGAAGCGGCCAGGGTCGGTGACCATGTAGATGGTCGCCGCATCCATGTGCATGTAGGCGGTTTGGACGTCTGGGTACTCGGCGCCGACCTCGTCGACCGTGCGCGTCCACAGCGAACCGGCATAGGCCAGCACGTTGTTCTTGTGCACGAGCGTCAGGTGCTTACGCCGCGCGCGGGCCTTCTCGAAGGCGTAGCGCACCACGCGCTCGACACCGAACCGAGTGTTGGTGGACACCTCGGTGGCCACCTCGTGCGGGGTGCCGACGCGGATGGCACCACCGGTGCCGGTGTACGGCCCCTCGGTGCCCTCGCGCACCACGACGAAGTCGATGGCCGGGTTGCCGGCCAGCGGGCTGTCGACGCCCGCGAACAGCCGCGACGGCCGCAGATTCACGTGGTGGTCCAGCGCGAACCGCATGGTCAGCAGCAGGCCACGCTCGAGCACGCCGCTGGGCA
Organism: Mycolicibacterium sp. P4_G11; assembly: GCF_056555145.1. NCBI lineage: Bacteria > Bacillati > Actinomycetota > Actinomycetes > Mycobacteriales > Mycobacteriaceae > Mycobacterium > Mycolicibacterium sp. P4_G11. The sequence goes on along the minus strand of NZ_JBFUJW010000001.1, from coordinate 288,863 downwards.
CCGACGGATCGCCGATGGCGCCCAACAGGATTGCGTCGTGCGTCTTGAGCTCGTCGACCATGCCCGCGGGCAGGGTCTCCCCGGTCTCGTGGTAGCGCTTGGCACCCACGTTGTACTCGGTGCGCTCGACACCCGGCCGCACGACATCGAGGACCTTCAGTGCCTCGCCGATGACCTCGGGGCCGATGCCGTCACCGGCGATGACGGCGAGCTTCACGACAGATCCACCAGTTCCAGCGTGGTCGCGCCGACAGCGTCGCCGATCGCGCTGAGCACGTCGGCCGGCACCTCACGGTCGAGCCGCAGCATGACCGTCGCACCCGAACCGTCGGAGTCCTGCGACATCTGAGCGGCGAGGATGTTGACGTCGGCTCCACCGAGCAGGGTGCCGATCTTGCCCAGGGCGCCCGGCTGGTCGCCGTAGTTGAGGATCAGGTTGACGCCCTCGGCACGCAGGTCCAGGTTGCGGCCGTTGATCTGGACGATCTTCTCGACCAACTGCGGACCGCTCAGGGTGCCTGACACGTTGAAGACCGAACCATCGGCGGCCACGGCGCGGACGTCGACGACGCTGCGGTGGTTGGGGCTCTCCGACTCGGTTCCCAGGGTGGCCTCGACGCCACGCTCGGCGGCCAGCGCCGGCGCGTTGACGAACGTCACCTGGTCCTCGATGACGGCCGAGAACAGGCCGCGCATCGCCGAAAGCTTCAGAATCTCAACGTCTTCGGACGCCAGCTCGCCCAGGACCTGCACGTCCAGCGAGGACGGCAGCGCCGGCGACAGGGCACCGACCAGCAGGCCCAGCTTGCGCACCAGGTCGAGCCACGGCGCGACCTCTTCGCCGACGACACCGCCGCCGACGTTGACGGCGTCCGGCACGAACTCGCCGGCCAGTGCCAGCTTCACGCTCGCGGCGACGTCGGTGCCGGCGCGGTCCTGCGCCTCTTCGGTGGAGGCGCCCAGGTGCGGGGTGACGACGACCTGCGGCAGCTCGAACAGCGGGCTGTCGGTGCAGGGCTCGGTGGCGAAGACGTCGAGACCGGCGCCACGGACGTGGCCGCTGATGATCGCGTCGGCCAGGGCCTGCTCATCGATGAGGCCACCGCGGGCCGCGTTGACGATGATGACGCCCGGCTTGGTCTTGGCCAGCGCGTCCTTGTTGATCAGGCCGGCGGTTTCCTTGGTCTTGGGCAGGTGCACCGAGATGAAATCAGCGCGCCCCAAAAGCTCGTCGAGGGTCAGCAGCTCGATGCCCAGCTGCGCGGCACGGGCCTGCGAGACATAGGGGTCGTAGGCGACGATGTGCGCGCCGAACGCGGCGAGGCGCTGCGCCACGAGCTGGCCGATGCGGCCCATGCCCACGACGCCGACGGTCTTGCCGAAGATTTCGGTGCCCGAGAACTTCGACCGCTTCCAGGTGTGCTCGCGCAGCGTGGCGTCGGCGGCCGGAATCTGGCGGGCGGCCGACAGCAGCAGCGCCAGGGCGTGCTCGGCGGCACTGTGGATGTTCGAGGTCGGGGCGTTGACGACCAGCACACCGCGGGCGGTGGCGGCGTCGACGTCGACGTTGTCCAGGCCGACGCCCGCGCGGGCGACGATCTTGAGCTTGGGCGCCGCGGCCAGCACCTCGGCGTCCACCGTGGTGGCCGAGCGCACCAGCAGGGCGTCGGCGTCCGGCACGGCGGCCAGCAGCTTTTCGCGGTCGGGTCCGTCGACCCAACGGACCTCTACCTGGTCGCCGAGGGCGGCGACGGTCGATTCGGCGAGTTTGTCAGCGATGAGTACGACAGGAAGGCTCACGCGCACAGACTAGTGGGCGGCATGGCCGCGGCTCCAATCGCGGTTGCCTTGATCTGGGTTGTCCCGGCCCGTCACTACCATCAAGTGGTGGACGTCACCGTCGTCGGTAGTGGACCCAACGGACTGGCCGCGGCCGTCATCTGCGCCCGCGCCGGGCTGTCCGTCCGGGTCATCGAAGGCCAGCCGACCCCCGGCGGCGGCGCCCGCACCGCCCCCGACCCCGAATACCCAGGCGTTTTGCACGACGTCTGTTCGGCGGTGCATCCGCTGGGTGTGGCTTCGCCCTTCTTCGCGGAGTTCGACCTGGCCGCCCGCGGTGAGCGGATGGTCACCCCGGAGATCTCGTACGCCAATCCCCTGCCTGCCGGGGCGAGCGAAGCGACGGGAAAGGCCTCGGGCCGCGCCGCCATTGCGTACCACTCCCTGGATCGCACCTGCGCGGAGCTCGAACACGGCTCGTCCTGGCGGCGGCTGCTGGGCCCGCTGGTCGAGCACGTCGACGGCGTCCTGGCCTTCTTCCTCGGCGACAAGCGTTCCCTGCCGCCCGACCTGCCGAGCACCGTGCGTGCCGGACTGCGGGTGCTGACCCAGGGCAGCCCGGCGTGGAGCCTGCTGCGCGGTGACGACGCCCGGGCCCTGTTCACCGGCGTCGGCGCGCACGCCATCCATCCCATGCCGTCGCCCGTCAACAGCGGCGCGGGCGTCATGCTCAGCACCGTCGCGCACACGGCGGGCTGGCCGGTTCCGGTCGGCGGCACGCAGACGATCACCGATGCGCTGATCGCCGATCTACGCGCGCACGGAGGTGAGCTCGTCACCGGCTCCCCCGTGACGAGTCCGCCCGACGGAGTGGTCATCTACGACACCTCCCCGACCGCCTTGCTCGACATCTACGGGTCGGCGGTTCCGGACCGCTACGCAAAAGCACTGCGCCGCTACAAGTTCGGTCCCGGCGTCTCCAAGATCGACTTCGTGCTGTCCGGTGAGATCCCTTGGCGCGACCCGCGGATGGCGTCGTCACCGACCGTCCATCTCGGCGGCACCCGGGCCCAGATGGCGCATGCCGAACGGGAGATCTGGCAGGGGCGCCATGCCGAGCACCCGATGACGCTGGCCTCGCTGCCGCACCTCGCCGACCCGTCCCGCATCGACGCCCAGGGCCGACGGCCGCTGTGGACCTACTGCCACGTGCCCGCGGGCTCGACCGTCGACCAGACCGAGACGGTCATCGGGTTGTTCGAGGACGCCGCACCGGGTTTCCGCGATCTGGTGCTCGCGGCCCGCGCGGTGCCGGCCGCCGAGATGTCGCGCCACAACGCCAATTACGTCGGCGGCGACATCATCGTCGGCGGCGCGACGCTCAAGGCCGCGATGATCGGACCGACACTGCGGGCCAACCCGTGGACCACGCCGATCCCCGAGGCATACCTGTGTTCGTCGGCCACCCCGCCGGGCACCGGCGTCCATGGCATGGCCGGCCTGTATGCGGCCCGCACCGTGCTGCGTCGTGAATTCGGAGTGAAGACGCTGCCGTCGCTCGCGCCATAGTGTTGGCTTGGCTCATGGCCAAGCTTTCTGTGATCTTCTACTCCGCGACCGGGCATGGCACTTCCATGGCGCAGCGGGTCGCGAGCACCGCCGAATCGTTGGGTGCCGAGGTGCGGTTGCGGCCCGTCGCAGAGTCCGCGGACCCCGCGTCGTTTGCGCACAACCCGGCGTGGACCGCGAATTACGAAGCAACCAAAGACCTTCCGACCGCCACGGGCGACGACATCGTCTGGGCCGACGCCGTGATCTTCGGCTCTCCGACCCGCTTCGGTTCCGTCGCGTCGCAGCTGCGGGCGTTCCTGGACTCGCTCGGCGGCCTGTGGTCTCAGGGTGCCCTGGCGGACAAGGTGTACGCGGGATTCACCTCGACCAACACCGCGCACGGCGGGCAGGAGACCACGCTGCTGTCGCTGTACATCACCCTGATGCACTGGGGCGGCATCATCGTCCCGCCCGGCTACACCGACCCGCTCAAGTTCGCCGACGGCAACCCGTACGGCGTGAGCCTGCTGGCCAACCACGACAACATCCGCCAGTTCGACGACAACACCTACGCGGCATTGGACCACCTGGCGCGGCGGGTGGTCTCGGTCGCTGACCGGCTGGGCGGGTAGAAATTTGGCGTCGGGACACCTCGCCGGCCCGACTTAGCGTGATGGGGTGACGAAACGCCCTGAAATGCCGAAAGGCCAGTTATTGCACGCTTTTTCGTGAATCGCGTGCGATAACTGGCCAGTCGGCGGTTGGAGACTAGGCAGTCTCGGTGATCGGCCGGTCGACCCAGCTCATCAGGTCGCGCAGCTTCTTGCCGGTGACCTCGATCGGGTGCTCGGCGTTGGCCTGGCGCAGACCCTCGAGCTCCTTGTTGCCGCCCTCGACGTTGGCGACCAGGCGCTTGACGAAGGTGCCGTCCTGAATGTCCTTCAGGATGGCGCGCATGCGGTCCTTGGTGTCGGCGTCGATGACGCGCGGGCCGGACAGGTAGCCACCGAACTCAGCGGTGTCGGACACCGAGTAGTTCATGCGGGCGATGCCACCCTCGTACATCAGGTCGACGATGAGCTTGAGCTCGTGCAGCACCTCGAAGTAGGCCATCTCCGGGGCGTAGCCGGCCTCGACCATGACCTCGAAACCGGCCTTGACCAGTTCCTCGGTGCCACCACAGAGAACGGCCTGCTCACCGAACAGGTCGGTCTCGGTCTCTTCCTTGAAGTCGGTCTTGATGACGCCGGCGCGGGTGCCACCGATGCCCTTGGCGTAGGACAGCGCGAGCGCCTGGCCCTCACCCTTGGGGTCCTGGTGGACGGCGATCAGCGCGGGCACACCCTTGCCGTCGACGAACTGGCGACGCACCAGGTGGCCGGGGCCCTTGGGGGCGACCATGCCGATGGTGACGTTGGCCGGGGGCTTGATCAGGCCGAAGTGGATGTTGAGGCCGTGGCCGAAGAACAGCGCGTCGCCGTCCTTGAGGTTGGGCTCGATGTCGTTGGTGAAGATCTCGGCCTGCGCGGTGTCCGGCGCCAGCAGCATGATGACGTCGGCCCAGGCGGCGACGTTGGCCGGGGTGTCGACCTCGAGGCCCTGCTCGGTGACCTTCTCGCGGGACTTCGAGCCTTCCTTCAGGCCGACCTTGACCTGCACACCCGAGTCGCGCAGCGAAAGCGAATGCGCGTGCCCCTGGCTGCCGTAGCCGATGACGGCGACCTTGCGACCCTGGATGATCGACAGGTCCGCATCGTCGTCGTAGAACATCTCAACTGCCACTTGCTCTTCCTTACCCTTGTATCTGTTGTTGAAGCTCTGTTATTCGAAGTTTTGCTCGGGGTCAGCGGTTACTTGGCCGCGCCGATGCCGCGCGGGCCGCGCGCCAACGAAACCACACCGGACTGCACCAGCTCGCGAATACCATACGGCTCCAGCACTCGCAGCAGTGCTTCGAGCTTCTCCTGGGTGCCGGTGGCCTCGACGGTCAGCGACTCGGTCGACACGTCGACGACCTTCGCCCGGAACAGGTTGACCGCCTCGATCACCTGACCACGGGTGCTGGCGTCGGCCCGCACCTTGATCAGCGCCAGCTCGCGGGAGACGGAGTTGTCCGGCTCCTGCTCGACGATCTTGATGACGTTGATCAGCTTGTTGAGCTGCTTGGTGATCTGCTCCAGCGGCAGCTGCTCCTCGACGCAGACCACGATGGTCATGCGGGACATGTTCTTCTGCTCGGTGGCACCAACCGCCAGCGACTGGATGTTGAAGCCACGCCGCGAGAACAGCGCCGCCACGCGGGCGAGCACACCGGGAGTGTCCTCGACGAGAACCGAGAGAGTGTGAGTAGTAGCCACTAGACCTGATCCTCGTTGTCGAACAGCGGACGGATATCGCGCGCCGCCATGATCTCGTCATTGCTGGTGCCGGCGGCGACCATCGGCCACACCTGGGCGTCGGCGCCGACGATGAAGTCGATGACGACGGGACGGTCGTTGATCTCGCGGGCCTGCCGGATGACGTCCTCGACGTCTTCGGCGCGCTCGCAGCGCAGGCCGACGCAACCGAGCGCCTCGGCCAGCATCACGAAGTCCGGGATGCGGTGCGAGTGCGTGGACAGGTTGGTCTGGCTGTAGCGCTCTTCGTAGAACAGCGTCTGCCACTGCCGCACCATGCCGAGGTTGCCGTTGTTGATCAGCGCAACCTTGATCGGCGCCCCTTCGAGGGCGCAGGTGGCCAGCTCCTGGTTGGTCATCTGGAAGCAGCCGTCACCGTCGATGGCCCACACCTCGGCCTCCGGGCGGGCGAACTTGGCGCCCATCGCGGCCGGGATGGAGAAGCCCATGGTGCCCAGACCGCCCGAGTTCAGCCAGGTCTTCGGGTTCTCGTACTTGATGAACTGCGCGGCCCACATCTGGTGCTGACCGACGCCCGCCACGTACAGCGCGTCCGGCCCGGCGATCTGGCCCAGCTTCTCGATGACGTACTCCGGCGAGAGGCTGCCGTCGCTCTGCGGGCCGTAGCTCAGCGGGAAGGTCTCCTTGATGCCACTCAGGTAGGTCCACCAGTCGGCCAGGTCCAGCGTGTCGGCGGACACGCCGTCGCGGCGCAGCGCCGCGAGCAGGTCGACGATGACGTTCTTGATGTCACCGACTATCGGCACGTCGGCGTTCCGGTTCTTGCCGATCTCGGCCGGGTCGATGTCCGCGTGGATCACCTTGGCCTCGGGCGCGAACGACGACAGCTGACCGGTGACCCGGTCGTCGAAGCGGGTGCCGAGAGCGATCAGCAGGTCGCTCTTCTGCAGCGCCGCCACGGCCGACACCGTGCCGTGCATGCCCGGCATGCCCATGTGCTGCGGGTGGCTGTCGGGGAACGCGCCACGTGCCATCAGGGTGGTGACGACGGGGATGCCGGTCAGTTCGGCGAGCTCCAGCAGCTCCGCGGACGCCTCGCCGCGGATGACGCCACCGCCGACGTACAGCACGGGCTTGTGCGAGGCGCCGATCAGCTTGGCGGCCTCGCGCACCTGGCGGCTGTGCGGCTTGGTGTTCGGCTTGTAGCCGGGCAGGTCGATGACCGGCGGCCAGCTGAACGTGCACTGCGCCTGCAGCACGTCCTTCGGGATGTCGACGAGGACGGCACCGGGCCGGCCGGAGGACGCGATGTGGAACGCCTCGGCGATCACCTTGGCGATGTCGTCACCGTTGCGGACCAGGAAGTTGTGCTTCGTGATCGGCATGGTGATGCCAGAGATGTCGGCTTCCTGGAACGCGTCGGTGCCGATCAGCCCGCGGCCGACCTGACCGGTGATGGCGACGACCGGGATGGAGTCCATCTGGGCGTCGGCCAGCGGCGTGACCAGGTTGGTGGCGCCGGGGCCCGAGGTGGCCATCATCACGCCGACCTTGCCGGTCGCATGCGCGTAGCCCGACGCGGCGTGGCCAGCGCCCTGCTCGTGCCGGACCAGCACGTGGCGGACCTTCTTCGAGTCGAACAGCGGGTCGTAGACCGGCAGCACGGCACCGCCGGGGATGCCGAAGATGGTGTCGACGTCGAGTTCCTCGAGCGATCGGACGACAGCCTGGGCACCGGTCATCTGCTGCGGGGCAACGATTTTCGAATGACCGTTGACCGCGCCGCTGGGGCCGTCGGGCTGTTGCGTCGACTCTGGCGGTCGCGTGGTGGGTGCGCTCACTCTTGTCCTCTTGATCGTGTTGCGGTTTTGGCGTTCTCGGGCAAACAAAAAACCCCCGTCAGCGTGGGTGGCTGTACGAGGGTTGCGCGTCGATGCTTGTAGTCGGCTTAGTCAGCCTGGTCACGCACCAACGCGCCCAGTTACTACAAGCAATCCCGAGTTCTGCATAAGCAAGGACGGTAGTCCCCACGGCGCGCGCAGGTCAAATCAGTTCAGTAGCCGGATACACCTGGCAACCCGCCGACCCACCGCCTGGGAAGATGGATGGCGTGAGCCGCCGAACCTCTTCGACCGCAGCCCGACCCGTCGTGATCAAGATCCCGGGGGTCGCCCATCTGGCGGTGGGGTTCTTCGCCGTCGGGCTGCTGGCCCTGGTGTTCGCCGGGCCGGCCTGGTGCGCGGCGCTGCTCGTCATCCCGATCCTGTTGTCGGCGATGGTGATTCGCTACCGCACGGTGGCCGACAAGTTGGGCGTCACCGCGCGGTCGCTGCTCGGCAGCCGAACGGTGACGTGGCAGGACATCAAGGGCCTGCGCTTCGACGGCTCCAAGTGGGCCAAGGCCGAATTGACCGACGGCACCGACTTGCGGCTGCCGGGTGTGACGTTCGCGTCACTGCCGGTGCTGACCGCGGCCAGCGGCGGCGTCGTGCCCAACCCGTACAACGAGTGAGCCGGCCCCGCTCAGTGCAGCGGGTTTGATCCGTTCAGCAGCATCCACACGCCGACGCCCACGCCGACACCGATCAGCAGGCACAGGAACGACCCGATGAAGGGGCGGCGGGCCCAGCCGCGTCCGGCGTCGAAGCCGTAGAGGCCCGGCCCGGTCAGGGTCAGCGCCGCGGCCAGCACGATCATGGTCACCAGGTACTCGTGCCCTTCGGGCAGGAAGTACGGGAAGTAGCCGTGCACGGGTTGTGCGGCCACCTCCACTGCCAGGGCGTTGACGAGGTAACCCAGGGCGACCGCGGCGGCGACCGGAGTGAACAGCCCCAGCACCAGCAGGACACCGGCCCCGATCTGCGCCCCGGTGGCGAGATAGGTCAGTATCCCGGCGTGCTGGAAGCCGGCGGCGGCCAGCGCGTGTTCGTAGCCGTTCAGCCCCTGACCGCCCCACCAGCCGAACGCCTTCTGCAGCCCGTGGACCACCAGCCAGGCACCCAGGCCGACGCGCAAGACCAAGAGCCCCAGGTCCTGGGTGCCGCGGCGCTTGGCCACCCGCACCCGGGCATCGGTCTCGGGATCGGGTTCGATCTCGGCAGGCTCGGCAGGCTGCTGCGAGCCCCGTTCGCGGGGCTGCACGTACGGCAGCGGCTCGGGTTCGTGCATGAGATCGAACGCCATCGAGGACGGCGACGAGGACGATGCGGATGTCACCTCCGTGACATCGTCGGGCGATGCGGTGTCGAACCGCGGAATGGCCGTGGTTGCCGCGGTCTCGCCGCTATCGCCGCGGTAGGTCGTGATGGGCAGGTCGTCTTCGGGATCGACCAGGCGTGCCGACGCGGGCGTGGCGGCCGACTCGTCGGGCCGTTGCCATGCACGCGACTCATGGGAAGTACTGGTCATAGTTGCCAGGGTAAGTGCAATTGCGCTGCTGACCGTGGATTTAAACGGTGGTTTGACCCGGTTGTTCACCGGATTTGCCCGGCCCGGCGCGCAGCCCCGACGTGGCGAGCACCGTCGAACAGTCCGTAACCTGGCGGGCATGACATTGCGGCGGTCGACGCGGACTGCGCTGACGAGGCCCGAACGCCGGCCTGAGCGTGTTGGTGCTGCACCCGCTCGACGGGTTCTGGCGTTGTGCGCCATCGCTTTGCTGGCACTGCAGGGCTGTGCCCGTTTCGATTCGGCCGCATCTGAGCCGTTCACCATCGAGCCCGAGCTCGGTGGGGCGCCGAGCTCGACGCCGCCGCCTCCGCCGCCGTTGCCACCGAACCCGTTCCCGAAGGCGTGCCCGGCACCGGCGGTGATGCAAGGCTGCCTGGAGAGCACCAGCGGCCTGATCATGGGCGGCGACAGCAAGTCGGCAATCGTCGCCGAACGCGTCACCGGCGCGGTCAAGAACATCGCCACGAACGCGGAACCCAAGGTCAAGATGGTGATCCCGGTCGACGCATCCGGCGACGGCGGCCTCATGGACATCGTGCTTTCGCCGAGCTACCAACAGGACCGGCTGATGTACGCGTACATCACCACGCCCACCGACAACCGGGTGGTCCGGATCGCCGACGGCGACGTCCCCAAGCCGATCCTGACTGGGATCCCCAAGGGCCCCACGGGCAACACCGGGGCGCTGATCTTCAGCAGTCCGACCACCCTCGTGGTGCTCACCGGAGACGCCGGCAACCCCGCCGCCGCGGCCGATCCGGCTTCGCTGGCGGGCAAGCTGCTGCGCATCGAGCAGCCGACAACCGTGGGACAGGCACCGCCGACCACCGCGCTGTCGGGCATGGGCTCCGGCGGCGGGCTGTGCATCGACGGGGCCAGCGGCTCGTTGTACGTCACCGACCGCACCCCCACCGGCGACCGGCTGCAGCGGATCACCAAGGACTCCAAGGTGTCCACGGTGTGGAGCTGGCCCGATCGTCCCGGTGTCGCCGGCTGCGTGGCGGTCGACAACACCGTCATGGTCAATCTGGTCAACACCAAGAAGACGGTGGCGGTCCGGCTGGCCAAGGAAACCGGCGCGGTCACGGGTGACCCCGAGGCCCTCCGCACGGACACCCACGGACACGTCTTCGCGCTGGAGCTCTCCCCCGACGGCAACATCTGGGGCGCCACGGTGAACAAGACGGCCGGCGACGTGGAGAAGTTCGACGACGTCGTGTTCCCGCTGTTCCCGCAGGGCGGATTCCCGCGTAGCACCGACGACAAGACGTAATTGACGCCCGACATGAGGGTCGCTCGATGATGCGCGCGTGCCCGGCCGACTTCGCTCGGCTGGCCGGCTACCTGGGCTTCTCCTGCGATGACGATTCCTGGGTCAAGCTGCGGAACCCCCTGGCCCTCACCCACTGGAGCATGCCGGTCGTCGAGCTGCTGATGCTGATCGGTGCGGGGCTGGCGCTGGCCTACGCGCTGCGGCGGGTCCGCCGCGACCCCACCGGGATCGCCATCTGGCTGGCATCGGTCGCCTACGCCCTGGTGACCGAACTACCCCGGCATCCACCGGACCTGTTCGCCGGCACCCGGCTCGGGGTCATGTTGGTGCACAACGTGTTCAGCGTCGACTTCGTCGACGGACGGCTGCCGCTGTACATCGTGGCGCTGTACCCGGCGACCATCACGCTGGCCTATGACATCGTCCGCGCCACCGGCGTGTTCGAACGGCGTGGCGCGCTGATCGGCGCCATCTGCGTCGGATTCGTGCACGGCTGCGTCTACGGCATCTTCGACCATCTCGGGCCGCAGCTGCGCTGGTGGGTCTGGAACACCGCGAACCCGCTGAACCACCCGACGCTCGGCTGCGTGCCGGTGAGCAGTTGGGTCAGCCTGGCAGTGGTCGGGCCCGCGTCGATCGCGTTCCTGGTGCACGTGCTGATCGGGCGCCGGGTGGAGGCGGGCACACAGCCGGCCCGGCTGTCACTGGCCTGGCGCATACCGGTCATCAGCGTGCTGGCACCGGTCATCATGGGGCTGCTCAGCCTGCCGACGTTGCTCTCCGCGCGGCACAGCGCAATGCAGTACGCGGTGCTCGGCGTCGAGGTCGCGGTGTTCACCTTCGTGGCGATCCCGATCCTGGTGCAGGACTGGCGGATCACGCGCCGCGTCGGAACACAGCACCCCAGTCAGTACGTCCGGGTGTTCGGGGTGCTGTACCTGCTCACCTTCACGGTGCTCTGGCTGGCCGCACTGCCGGACTTCGCCGGTGCCATCGACGGCGTCACCGGTGCCGGTACGCCGACCGGCAATCTGCCCTGCGCCGCGGTGTGTTTCGTGATCGCGGGCTACTGCGTCGCGGGCGTGTCGTCACTGCGTCCGACGACGGCGCCCGCGCCGCAGCAGCAGGTGCTGCACTAACTGCAGGCCGCGATGACGAGTTCGCGCACGCGCGCCGCGTCAGCCTGACCCTTGGTCGCCTTCATCACCGCGCCGACGATCGCGCCGGCGGCCTGAACCTTGCCGCCGCGGATCTTGTCGGCGATGTCGGGCTGGGCGGCCAGGGCCTCGTCGATCGCGGCCTGGATGAGCGAATCGTCGCGCACCACAACAAGACCGCGGTCGTTCATGACCTGCTCGGGCTCGCCCTCACCGGCCAGCACGCCCTCGACGACCTGCCGGGCCAGCTTGTTGGACAGCTTGCCGTCGTCGACCAGCTTGACCACCGCGGCGACCTGGGCCGGGGTGATGGCCAACTCGTCGAGGGTCACTTCACTCTCGTTGGCCTTCTGCGTCAGGAAGTTGCCCCACCAGGCGCGGGCCGCCTCGCTGGACGCGCCGTGCTCGACGGTCGCCGCCACCAGCTCGATCGCGCCGGCGTTGACGAGGTCACGCATCACCTCGTCGGAAATGCCCCAGTCGTCCTGAATCCGCTTGCGCACCAACCACGGAAGCTCGGGGATGGTGCCGCGCAGCCGCTCCACCAACTCATCCGACGGGGCGATCGGCTCCAGGTCCGGCTCCGGGAAGTAGCGGTAGTCCTCGGCGGTTTCCTTGCTCCGGCCGGACGTGGTGTGGCCGTCCTCGTGGAAGTGCCGGGTCTCCTGCGTGATGGTGCCGCCGGCCTGCAGCACAGCAGCCTGCCGGCGCATCTCGTAGCGGACCGCCACCTCGACGCTCTTGAGCGAGTTGACGTTCTTGGTCTCGGTGCGGGTGCCGAACTCCGCGGCACCCTTGAGCTTGAGCGAGACGTTGGAGTCACAGCGCATCGAACCCTGGTCCATGCGCACGTCGGAAACGCCCAAGCCGCGCAACAGATCCCGCAGCGCCGTCACGTAGGCACGGGCGATCTCCGGAGCACGTTCACCGGCGCCCTCGATGGGCTTGCTGACGATCTCCACCAGCGGCACACCGGCCCGGTTGAAGTCGGCCAGCGAGGTGGTGGCGCCGGAGATCCGGCCGGTGTCGCTGCCCAGGTGGGTCAGCTTGCCGGTGTCCTCCTCCATGTGGGCACGCTCGATATCGACGCGCCAGATGCTGCCGTCCTCCAGCGGAACGTCGAGGTAGCCGTTCACGGCGATGGGCTCGTCGTATTGGCTGATCTGGTAGTTCTTCGGCTGATCCGGGTAGAAGTAGTTCTTCCGCGCGAACCGGCCCCACGGCGTGATGTCGCAGTTCAGTGCCAACCCGATCCGGATCGCGGACTCGACCGCGGACTCGTTGACCACCGGCAGCGCTCCGGGCAGGCCCAGGCACACCGGGCACACCAGCGTGTTCGGCTCGGCACCGAACCGGTTCGCACAGCCACAGAACATCTTGGTCTCGGTGGACAGTTCGACATGGACTTCCATGCCCATGACGGGCTCGTACGTCGCGAGGACGTCGTCGTAGTCGAGAAGGTCTGCGTCAGCCATGCCTTGATCGTAGTGTCGGCCTCATGAGCACCGGTCAACCGCTGCCCCCACCGCCGACGAATCGGAAGTTCGCCGCGCTCGTGGTCGGCGCGATAGTGGCGGCGGCCATCGTGATCACCGGTGGTGTCGTCGCAATCCGTCGGGTCCTGGACCCCGGTATCACCAACCTCGAGACTTCGATGGCGGTCGGGCGGCGCGACTTTCCCGATTGGCCGACGGCCACGCTCGACGGACCCAAGCAGAACGCTGCCACCCGGACCACAACCGACGACGTGTCACCGCAATTCTGTGTGCCCTTGGCCGGCGCACCGAGCAGACAGTCGGTTCAGGTGCAGCTGAAGAAGGACACCCACCATGCCCTGGCAGTGTGGCTGAGACTGCCGTACGAGTGGCCGAACTACCGCGAGGCCGCCCGCACCTGCACGCGATACACGCTGAACGACCTGCTCGTGATCGACGTCCACCATCAGGCGAATCCCAAGGGCCTGCCCGCCTGGCCGGTGACCGTCCGCGAGACCGTTTCCGACCGCATCGGCCTGGTGACACCGTTCTTGAGCGTCAAGGTGCTCGGGCAGTATCGCGGGGTGTCGGTCACCGCCATCTGCCTCATGACGACCACCGACCAGCCGCAGACCTGCGACCAGCCGCTGGTCTCGTTGTTCAACGCGCAGGTGCACAAGCTCGCCGCGGTGTGACCCTCGTTCACCGGCCATTTCCCCGGCCCGGTTAACCTCCGCGGATGCTCGCACGCATCGGCGCCCTGCTGACCACCTTCGCCCTGACTGCGGTGCCCATCGCCTCGGCCGCTCCCGACACTTTCGACCTGCAGGCGCACCGCGGCGGACGGGGCGAGACCACAGAGGAATCGCTGCGCGCGTTCACCAAGGCCATCGAGCTCGGTGTCACCACGTTGGAGCTCGACATCGTCCTTTCCAAGGACGGTGCGCCCATGGTGTGGCACGACCCGACCATCCAGCCCGACAAATGCACCGACACCGGCCCCGCCGTCCCCGGTGACCCGCAGTACCCGTACGTCGGCAAGCTCGTGCACGACCTCACCCGTGCCCAGCTGCGCACCCTGAACTGCGGCAAGCTGCTCAGCGGATTCCCGGCCGCCGAAGTGGTGACCGGAAACAAGATCGCCACGCTCGACGAGGTCTTCGCGCTCGCCGACGCTCATCACGCCGGCGTGCGGTACAACATCGAGACCAAGATCGAAGCCGACAAGCCCGAAACATCAGCGGCACCACAACAATTCGTCGACGTCATCCTCGGCACCGTCCGGGCCGCGGGCAAGCTCGACAAGGTCGAGATCCAGAGTTTCGACTGGCGCACGCTGCCCCTGGTCCGCCAGCAGGAACCCGGCATCCCACTGGTGGCGCTGTGGGATGAGACGACGTGGGTGCCGAACTCGGCGTGGACGGCAGACGTGAATCCGGCGGTGATCGGTGACCCGATCGCCGGGGCGGCGTCGGTCGGGGCGAACATCCTGTCCCCCGGCTACTCGGTCCCCTACGGGCTGACACCGAAGGACCCGGGGTTCGCGCTGATCGCCGACCGGGCATTCATCGACCGCGCACATGCCCTTGGCCTCAAGGTGATTCCGTGGACGATCAACGACGCCGACACCATGCGCGCGCAGATCGCCGCCGGCGCCGACGGCATCATCACCGACTACCCGGCCCGGCTCCGCGCGGTGGAGTCCGCACTCGGGATGCCGCTACCGGCGGCCTACCGCTAGCCGAAGAATTCGGCGGCGTCGTCGTACCGGGTCTGCGGCACCAGCTTGAGCTGACGCACCGCATCCGCGAGCGGCACCCGGCCGATCTCCTGGCCCCGCAACGACACCATCATCCCGTACTCACCCGAGTGCGCGGCGTCGGCGGCGTTGACGCCGAACCGAGTGGCCAGCACCCGGTCGTGGGCCGTCGGGGTACCGCCGCGCTGCACGTGGCCCAGCACGGTGGTCCGGACTTCCTTCCGGATCCGCTTCTCGATCTCGATGGCCAGCTGCTGCGCGACACCCGTGAACTTCACATGCCCGAACTCGTCAATTCCGCCGTCGCGCAACTGCATTGAGCCCTCTGACGGCCGCGCCCCTTCGGCGACCACGCAGATGAAGTGCGAATCACCGCGCACGAAGCGCTGTCTCACCAGCCGGCACACCTCTTCGATATCGAACGGCTGCTCGGGAATCAGCGTCATGTGCGCACCGGAGGCCATCCCCGCGCCCAGCGCGATCCAGCCCGCGTGCCGGCCCATCACCTCCACCAGCATCACCCGCTGATGCGACTCGGCGGTGCTGTGCAGCCGGTCGATGGCCTCGGTGGCGATCATCAGCGCGGTGTCGTGGCCGAAAGTGACGTCGGTGCAATCGATGTCGTTGTCGATGGTCTTGGGCACACCCACGACGGGGACGTTTTCCTCGGCCAGCCAGTGCGCTGCCGTCAAGGTGCCCTCGCCGCCGATCGGGATCAGCACATCGATGCCGTTGTCCTCGAGCGTCTGCTTGATCTGATCGAGCCCGGCCCGGAGTTTGTCGGGGTTGACGCGCGCGGTGCCCAGGATGGTGCCGCCCTTGGCCAGCAGCCTGTCGTTGCGATCGTCATTCTTGAGCTGCTCGCGACGATTCTCGAGCAGGCCGCGCCAGCCGTCCCGGAACCCGACGACCGTCGAGCCGTACCGGACATCACAGGTACGGACCACCGCCCGGATCACCGCGTTCAAGCCAGGACAGTCACCACCACCGGTCAGCACGCCTATCCGCATGCCCCCATACTGCCCGCTCGCGGGTTTTGGTTCGCGTCGAATGTGCAGTCAGCTCGCCGGATCGCAGATCCGGCGAGCTGTGTGCATGCTCGTGGCTAGACGGCGGTGGGCAGTGCGCCGCGGGCGGCTTCGTAGGCCGCACCGACGCGGTACAGCCGGTCGTCGGCCAGGGCCGGCGCCATGATCTGCAGACCCACCGGCAGGTTGTCGTCCGGCGACAGGCCCGACGGCACCGACATGCCGCAGTGCCCGGCCAGGTTCAGCGGCAACGTGCACAGGTCGAACAGGTACATCGCCAGCGGATCGTCGACCTTCTCCCCCAGCCCGAACGCGGTGGTCGGGGTGGTCGGGGTGACCAGTACGTCGACCTTCTCGTACGCCTGGTCCAGATCACGGGCAATCAGGGTGCGCACCCGCTGGGCCTGGTTGTAGTAGGCGTCGTAGTAGCCCGAGGACAGGGCGTAGGTGCCGATCATGATGCGGCGCTTGACTTCCGGACCGAAGCCGGCGGCGCGGGTCAGCGCCATCACCTCTTCGGCGCTGTGGGTGCCGTCGTCGCCGACCCGCAGGCCGTAGCGCATCGCGTCGAAGCGCGCGAGGTTCGAGGACACCTCGGACGGCAGGATCAGGTAATAGGCCGCCAGCGAGTAGTCGAAGTGCGGGCAGTCGACCTCGGTGATCTCGGCGCCGAGGTCGGTCAGCTGGTCCACCGCGGTGTTGAACGACGACAGCACGCCGGGCTGGTAGCCCTCGCCGCTGTGCAGCTGCTTGACCACACCGATCCGGACGCCCTTCAGGTCACCGGCGGCACCGGCCCTGGCTGCCCCGACCACGTCGGGCACCGGAGCGTCGACCGAGGTGGAATCGCGCGGGTCGTGGCCCGCGATCACCTGGTGCAGCAGCGCGGTGTCGAGCACCGTGCGGGCACACGGTCCGCCCTGGTCCAGCGACGACGCACAGGCGATCAGGCCGTACCGCGAGACCGTGCCGTACGTGGGCTTGACGCCGACGGTCGACGTCAGCGCGGCCGGCTGACGGATCGAGCCACCGGTGTCGGTGCCGATGGCCAGCGGCGCCTGGAATGCCGCCAGCGCCGCGGCACTACCGCCGCCGGAACCGCCCGGCACGCGGTTGACGTCCCAGGGGTTGCGGGTCGGGCCGTAGGCCGAGTTCTCGGTGGACGACCCCATGGCGAATTCGTCCATGTTGGTCTTGCCGAGGATCGGGATGCCGGCCGCGCGCAGCCTGGCGGTGACGGTCGCGTCGTACGGCGACCGCCAGCCCTCCAGAATCTTCGAGCCGGCCGTGGTCGGCGCGTCGGTGGTGGTGAAAACGTCCTTGAGCGCCAACGGAACTCCGGCGAGTGGCGAGGCCAGCGGCTCGCCCGCCGCCACCTGCTTGTCGACCGCGGCGGCCGCGGCCAGCGCTTCCTCGGCGCCCACGTGCAGGAAGGCGTGATAGGTCTCGTCGGTGGCGGCGATCTGGTCCAGGTGAGCCCGGGTGACCTCGGTGGCCGACACGTCGCCGGCGGCGATCTTCTCGCCGAGCGTGGCCGCGTCAAAACGGATCAGGTCGCTCACTCTGCTTCTCCCAAAATGCGCGGCACGGCGAACCGGCCGTCCTCGGCCCGCGGGGCCTCCGCCAGCGCCTGGTCCTGCGAGAGGCTCGCTGCCTCGACGTCGGGCCGGGTGATGTTGACTTCTTTGAGGGGATTGCCGGTCGCCTCGATACCCGTGACGTCGACGGCCTGAATCTTGCCGACGTGCGCCAGGATGGCATCGAGCTGGCCTGCGAAACTGTCCAGCTCACCATCGGTCAGGGCGAGCCGGGCCAGATTCGCCAGATGGGCGACATCGTCCCGGGAAATCTTCGACACGTCTGAACACCCTAGTGGGGGCCGGACGACGATCAAGCGGCGAGGCACGAGCCGCGTTGAGGAGTGCGGCAAATCGTCCCGAGCCGTGACACGCACCGCACCCGCACGTCCTGCCGTCGCCATGACGCTGTGCCACAGTTGTGGCGTGTCCTCCTATCTGATGCGGGTCCAGCTCGAAGACCGCCCCGGTAGCCTCGGCTCGCTGGCGGTGGCTCTCGGCACGGTGGGCGCCGACATCCTGTCGCTCGACGTCGTCGAACGCGGCCCGGGCTACGCCGTCGACGACCTGGTGGTCGAGCTGCCGCTCGGGTCCATGCCCGACACCCTGATCACCGCGGCAGAGGCCCTCAAGGGCGTGTACGTGGACAGCATCCGGCCCCACACCGGGCTGCTCGAGGCCCATCGCGAACTGGAACTGATCGACCACGTGGCCGCCGCCAAGGGCAAGGCCGCCCGCCTCCAGGTGCTGGCCGACGAGGCACCGCGCGTGCTGCGCGTCGGATGGTGCGTCGTGGTGACCGGCGGCGCCGAACCTCGCCGCATCGCCGGCAGCCCGGGTGCGCCCGAGACGCTCGCCGACTCGGCACCGTGGTTGCCGCTGGAACACGCCGCCGCCCTCGACGCCACGGGCGACTGGGTGCCGCAGTTCTGGCGGGACATCGACACCACTCTGGCCGCGGCGCCGCTGGGTGACCCGTACACCGCGATCATGCTCGGCCGCCCGGGCGGACCGGCCTTCCGCCCGTCGGAGGTCGCGCGGCTCGGATATCTCGCGGGCATCGTCGCGACCATCGTGCGCTAGGTATCCCCGGCCACACGACCTGCGCGAATACAGCTGCGCTCCAGCTCAAACTGCTAGCGTGAGCCCACATCTCGCTGGAGGGCACACGTGAGCACATTTCTGATCGTCATCGGCGTGCTGCTGATGATCGCGGCGATCATCGTCGTGGTGCTCGCTTTCACCCGGGCGAAGAAGCCGGGAACCTCCGGCGCCCGCCAGGACCCGCTGAAGTCCGGCGAGATGCCGGTGTTCGGGCCGAAACAGTTGGGGCCCGGCGCGATCGTCAGCTACGGCGGCGTCGACTACGTGGTGCGCGGCTCGGTGACCTATCGCGAAGGCCCGTTCATCTGGTGGGAGCATCTGCTGGAAGGCGGTCAGGGAGAACCGATCTGGTTCAGCGTCGAAGAGGACGAGGGACGGCTGGAACTCGCGTTCTGGACCAAGCGACCCGACCTGGCTCTGCAGCCCATCGGCCCTCTGACCATCGAGGGCGTGCAGTACGACGAGGTCGAGACCGGCGACGCGCACTACACCTCCGAGGGCACCACCGGCCTGCCCGCACAAGGCCAGATGAACTACGTCGACTACGCCAGCGCCGGCCGTGCCGCCCTGCTCAGTTTTGAGCAGTGGTCGCCGAATTCTCCGTGGGAGGTGTCGACCGGCAAGGTCATGTCGCCCGGTGAGCTCACGGTGTACCCCGCTCCGCCCGCGGGTTCGTAGCCGCCATGACCCGGGGCAAGATGCTGATCCTCGCCGGGGTGCTCGCCGTCGCGTCGGTGATCTGTCTGGCGATCGGGATCAGCACCGCGCGCACCATCAACTCCTACGTCAAAGACCACTATCAGAACGTCGGCTACAACACCTACCGGTGCAACGGGTCGCCGAGCGCCGTTGCCGACGACCTTGCCCGGGCGCACCCGCCACAGGCGCGAGGGACAGATCGCGGCAACTACTACCTGCGCTACAACGACTCCATCGTGATCGTCGGTGCGGGCTCGGGACAGTCCTGCTCCATCCGGATGGAGAGCCTCAACTCGGGGTACAACCACGGCAGCTACGTCTTTCTGGGTCCGGGTTTCAGCCCGGGTTCACCGTCGCACAGTTCCGGCGGCAGCTCGGGCGGGCCGGGCGGTGTCAAATGACCAAACCAATTCCGAGGAGACTCCGATGAACCTGGCCGCCATCGACTTCGGCACCGTCCATACCGACGCACTCATCCAGAACGTGGTCAGCTCAGTGCTGTACTTCGTGGTCGGCGTGCTGGTGCTGGCCGCCGGCTTCGTCATGGTCGACGTGCTGACGCCCGGCAATCTGCGCCGCCAGGTCTTCGTCGAGCGGCGGCCCAACGCGGTGGCCGTCACCGCCGCCATGGACGTCTCACTGGCAGCCATCATCATCACCGCCATCCACTCGAGCTCCGACCGTCTCGGGCAGGGCCTGATCGACACGTTGATCTACGGGCTGATCGGCGTCGCCCTGCAGGGTCTGGCCCTGGTGGCCGTGGAGTTGTTGGCGCCCGGCCACTTCCGCAATGACATCCACTCCGAGGACTTCCACCCCGCCGCGGTCGCGGTGGCCGTGGTCCTGCTCGCCGTCGGCGGTATCAACGCCGCCGCCCTCACCTGATGGTGACAGAGGCCATCGGGGCGGCCCCGACGGCCCCCGAGCCGGTCATCGGAACCCGTTGGCGCGCCCTGCTTCTGGCGGCCGTGGCGGCGTGCGCCGCGTGCGGCATCGTCTATGAGCTTGCGTTGCTGACCCTTTCGACGAGCCTCAACGGCGGCGGCGTGGTGTCGACGTCGCTGATCGTCGCGGGCTACGTGGCGGCCCTTGGCGTCGGCGGCCTGCTGGTCAAAGCACTGCTGGGACGCGCGGCCATCAGCTTCATCGCGGTGGAGACGGCGCTGGGTGTCGTGGGCGGCCTGTCGGCGACGGTGCTGTACGTGACGTTCGCCTACCTCGGTGACTCCGACTGGGTGCTGGGTGTCGCGACGGCGCTGATCGGCGGACTGGTCGGCGCCGAGGTGCCGCTGCTGATGACGCTGCTACAACGGGGCCGGGTGGCAGGGGCCACCGATGCCGGGCGGGTGCTGGCCAACCTCAATGCCGCCGACTACCTGGGCGCCCTGCTGGGCGGCCTGGCGTGGCCGTTCCTGGTCTTGCCGTACCTGGGCATGATTCGCGGCGCGGCTGCCACGGGGATGATCAACCTGGCTGCCGCAGCGGTGGTTTCGGTGTTCCTGCTGCGCCGCATCCTGACCCGGCGGGAATTCATCGGTGCACTGGGCGCCCTCGTGCTGGCGTTTTCGGTGCTGGCCACGCTGATGGCGTCCGCCGACGGCATCGAGACCACGTCCCGGCAGCGGTTGTACGCCGATCCAATTGTGGCCTACCAGCATTCGGCGTACCAGGAAATCGTGGTGACGCGGCGCGGTGACGATACCCGGCTGTATCTCGATGGCGGACTGCAATTCTCGACGCGCGACGAGTATCGGTACACCGAGTCGCTGGTGTACCCGGCGCTGGGTGCGGGTGCGCGCTCGGTGCTGGTGATCGGCGGCGGCGACGGGCTGGCGGCGCGGGAATTGTTGCGCCAGAAAGGTATCGACCGGATCGTCCAGGTCGAGCTGGATCCGGCGGTGGTGGCGGTGGCGCGCACCAAGCTGCGCGACGCCAACGCCGGCGCACTCGACGATCCGCGGCTCCAGCTGATTCTCGACGACGCCATGACCTGGTTGCGGCTCCCACACCCGGACGTGGTGCCGCCGGGCGGATTCGACGCGGTCATCGTCGACCTACCCGACCCCGACAACCCGGTGCTCGGCCGGCTGTACTCCACGGAGTTCTACAGCCTGATCGCCCGGGCGCTGGCGCCGCAGGGATTGCTGGTGGTGCAGTCCGGCAGCCCCTACTCCACGCCGATCGCGTTCTGGCGCACGGTATCCACCATCGCCTCCGCGGGGCTGGCCGTGCGGCCGTACCACGTGGAGGTGCCGACGTTCGGCGACTGGGGCTTCACCCTGGCCCGCCGCGGCCCGGTGCCACCGATGCCGGCGCTACCGAAAGACGCTCCCCCGCTTCGGTTTCTGAATCAGCAGGTGCTCGACGCCGCCACCGTCTTCGCGCCCGACACCGCGCCGCAGCACCTGCCGCCGTCGACGTTGGAGCATCCGCTGATCGTCGACGACATGCGCCGCGGGTACCGCTGATCTTCCGCCGCCTCAACCCCACCGACCAGTAGGGCCAAGTACGAGCCCGCTACGCGTCCCCCGAGGCTTCCCCCTCGGGGGATGCCTCAGTTTCCGGACCGACTTCCAACAGGCGCCGGAAGCCGTCCTCGTCGAGGATGGGCACCCCGAGCTCAACGGCCTTGTCGTACTTGGAACCTGGTGCGTCACCGGCCACCACATAGGCGGTCTTCTTCGACACCGAGCCGGCCGCCTTGCCGCCGCGGACCAGGATCGCCTCCTTGGCCTCGTCGCGCGAGAAACCGGTCAGCGAACCGGTCACCACGATCGACAGACCCTCGAGGTTCCGCTCGATACCGGCGTCGCGCTCGTCGGCCATCCGGACGCCCGCGGCCCGCCACTTGTCGACGATGGCGCGGTGCCAGTCGACGGTGAACCAGTCGATCACCGCGGCGGCGATGGTCGGGCCGACGCCCTCGACCGCGGCCAGCTGTTCCTCTGACGCTTCGGTAATCGCTTGCAGATCACCGAATTCCGCGGCCAATGCCCGCGCCGCCGTCGGGCCGACGTGCCGGATGGACAGCGCCACCAGCACCCGCCACAGCGGCTGCTGCTTGGCCTTGCCGAGATTGGCCAGGAGCCGGGCGCCGTTGGCGGACAGCTCATTCTTCTGAGTGGTGAACAGGCTGGTGCGCAACAGCTGTTCCGCGGTGAGGTCGAAGACGTCGCCCTCATCGGTGATCACATCGGCGGCCAGCAGCGCGGTCGCCGCCTCGTAGCCGAGGCCCTCGATGTCGAAGGCACCGCGGCCGGCGACGTGGAACACCCGCTCGCGCAGCTGCGCCGGGCAGGACCGCGTGTTGGGGCAGCGGATGTCAGCGTCGCCCTCCTTCGACGGCGCCAAGGTGCTGCCGCACTCGGGACACGTTGCAGGCATGACGAATTCACGTTCGGTGCCGTCACGCAGGTCGACGACGGGGCCGAGCACCTCGGGGATGACGTCGCCGGCCTTGCGGATCACGACGGTGTCGCCGATCAGCACGCCCTTGCGCTTCACCTCGGTGGCGTTGTGCAGCGTCGCCAGCCCGACCGTCGACCCCGCGACGGTGACGGGCTCCATGTAGGCGAACGGCGTGACTCGGCCGGTGCGTCCGACGCTGACCCGGATGTCGAGCAGCTTGGTGGTGACTTCCTCGGGCGGGTACTTGTAGGCGATGGCCCAGCGCGGCGCCCGACTGGTGGCGCCGAGGCGCCGCTGCAGCGCCCGGTCGTCCAATTTGACCACCAGACCGTCGATTTCGTGGTCGACGTCGTGGCGATGCTCGCCCCAGTAGGCGACGCGATCGGCCACCGCGGCGATGCCCGTAACCCGGGTGGTGTGGTCGGACACCGGCAGACCCCAGGCCTGCAGCGCGCGATACGCGTCGTGCAGCGACGCCGGCTCGAAACCTTCGGTGTAGCCCAGTCCGTGGCAGATCATGTGCAACCGGCGGCGTGCGGTGACGGCCGGATTCTTCTGCCGCAACGACCCGGCGGCGCTGTTGCGCGGATTGGCGAACGGCGCCTTGCCTTCCTCGACGAGACTGGCGTTCAGTGCGGCGAAATCCTCGACCCGGAAGTACACCTCGCCGCGCACCTCCAGCACCGCGGGCACCGGGAATTCGTCGGTGCCGGTCAGCTGCTCGGGGACGTCGGTGATGGTGCGGGCGTTGAGCGTCACGTCCTCACCGGCGCGGCCGTCGCCGCGGGTGGCGCCCCGGACCAGCTTGCCGTCGCGGTACACCAGGGCCAGCGCGACCCCGTCGACCTTGAGCTCGCAGAGATATTCGAGGTCGCTGCCCAGTTCGTTGGTGAGCCGCGCCGCCCATGCCGTCAGCTCGTCGGTGTTGAACGCGTTGTCCAGCGACAGCATCCGCTCCAGATGCTGTGCCTCGCCGAACTCGGTGGCGAATCCGGCGCCGCCGACCAGCTGCGTCGGCGAATCCGGCGTCCGCAGTTCGGGGTACGTGTCCTCGAGCTGCTGCAACTGCCCCAGCAGCTTGTCGAACTCACCGTCGGAGACGATCGGCGCGTCCTTGACGTAGTAGCGGAACTGGTGACCGCGAACCTCTTCGGCCAGTTCCTGCCATTGCCGGCGCACGTCGGGATCGGGTGAGCTCACGGGGTAAGGCTAGCGAAGGGGTATGACGTCAGGCCGCGATGATCCCCGACGACGTCCCGCACGCCACGAGGACGGTGCAGGCGGCCACCGGACTCAGCGGCTGCGGATCCTCGGTACCGACCAGCGGCGGCAACGGCGGCATGAAGATCGGCACGAGGCTGGCCCCGGTGACCCCGGTGAGCCTGGCGACGATCTGCGCGACGACGTTCGTCGCCGCATACGACAGGTCGCCGACCAGCTGCACGGGCACGGTCATCGCCTGTGCCAGCGGGCTGATGATGAAGATGTGCTGCGTCGCGATCGACTCCAATTGCGCCGTCACCTGATCGAAAGCCTGGTTGAGGAAGTAGGGCACCGACGCGGCGACGGTCCGCACGCCGAGCGTCAGATCGGTACCGATGTTCGGGTACCCGTACTTGCCGATCACATCCAGCACCGTGGCACGCAGCGCCGCGTCGTCATCGATCGGCTTCACGGTGCTGCCGCCCAGGTTGGTGATCGAGACACCGTCGGATTTGGGGGCGGGCGTGCCGCCGAACAGCGTCACGACCGTCGGCGTGACGTCGACGATCTGGTACTTCAGGTTGACGCCGCCGGCGGTGAACAGGTCCGGGTTGTTGGCGATGACGAAAGTCGATGTCTCATTGGGTGATTGGAAGCCGTGTCCGAGGCCCTTGCTGTCCTGGTGGCCGTGGTCGGTGACGACGATGACGGTCCACTGCTCCCCGGTGGCCGCTTCCCAGTCGTTGACCGACTGCATGATCTCGCCGATGTTGCGGTCGACATTTCGCACCGCGTCGGCGTAGGCCGTGGAGGCTCCGCCGTAGTTGTGTCCGTTCTCGTCGACCCCGACGAAGTAGCTGAACACGAAGTTCGGCTTGTTCGGGTCGGCGGCGCCGATCGCGGCCTCGGTCGCGTCGCCGACGGCGTCGTCGGTGAGTGACCAGTTGGCGTCGCCCGCGATGTGGGAGATGTTGACGACGTGGTCGGCGCCGACCGAGCCCGACACGGCGATGGCCGAGATGACGTCCCAGTTCGCGATCGCGGTGGTCTGGATACCGGGGTTGAACGTCTCGAGTTGGTTGAACACCGTGGGCCACTTCTTGTAGACCGCCGGATTGAAGATGTTGTTGATGACACCGGTCTTCTCACCCCAGGCGCCGGTGAGGATGGCGGTCCAGGACGGATTGCTGATGGTGGTGTGGCCGACGATGCTGGCCGGCGCCGTGGTGCCGCCCTGCATCAGCTGGAAGAAATTGGCGTTGGCCGGGTCGGCCAGCACGCGGCTCAGATTGGTGCCGTCGACGCCGATCACCAGGACGTTGGGCGTGGTGTCGGCGAGCGCCGAAACCGACTGCGGTGCAACGGCACTGGCGGGTTTGACGGTATTGCGTTCCAACTCGTCGCGGACCGCGGCCAGGGCCACCAGCACCGACGTCGCACTGAGCGGCGACACCGGCGCCTGCAGCGACCGCAGGGCCTTGGTGAGTTTGGCGATGGGAGCGGTGGCTACCGCGGCCACCTTGACGGCGGGCTGTTCGCTCGTGGCCTGCGACGCGACGGCAGCGGTGACCGTCGGCGCCGCGACAGTCTTGGCCGGCTCGGCGGCCGTCACGTGCTCGGCTGGCTTGATGCGAGCGACGCGCGGTGGGCGCACCCGCGCCGTGGGCTTTGCCTGCTCGGCCGCTGCCGGCTTGTCGGCGGCGGTCGGCTTGTCGGAGGCGGTCGGCTTCTCGGAGGCAGTGGGCTGCTGAACCTTCTTCTCCGGCTTGGCGGCCTGGTCCTTGTTGGCGGGCTTCGACTTCGACTTGGCCGATTTCCGCTGCTTCTTCGCCGGGGCGTCCGACGATGCACCTGCCGACTGGCCCGACTGGGATGTCTGGGACGTCGTTCCCGCCCCTGCGGCGGTATCGGCCCAGGCGGGGCAGTCACTCCACCCCGCGAGCGCGGTACCGATCCCCAGTGCGACCGCCAGACCCCCGACCCGACCAACAAAGCTTCCAGCTGTCATCCGGAATGTATAACGCGCGACAATTACCGATCGCACAGGAATCGCCAACCTGATGCACAGTCAATTTGAAGGTTGGTCGTCCTCATGCCACCGCGCGGGCAGGTCAAGGGTTACCGTGGCAATGTGCCGCATCCGATCATGTTCGACGATGACGACCCCGGCCTGGCGGAGCTGCGAGCGGTGGCGCTGAGCTTCCCCGAAGCCTTCGAGAAGGTGTCTTGGGGTCGCCCGGTGTTCTGTGCACCCAAGATGTTCGCGATGTACGGCGGCAATTCGAAGGTGACCGGCGAGATGGTCGCCTACCCGCACTCCCTGTTGGTCAAGGTCGACGAGTCCGACCGCGCAGCGCTGGAACAGGATTCGCGCTTCTACTACCCCGCCTACATGGGACCGTCCGGTTGGCTCGGGCTCGATTTCACCGCGGCGAAAGTCGACTGGAACGAGGTCCGTGAGCTGCTGGACGCGTCATTCCGGCTGGTCGCGACGAAGCGGCTGGTCAAACTGCTCGACGCGCAATGAGATACGCCTGCGCGGTGGATTCGAGTCCGTCGTCCGGTTGCCGGACCAGTTCGACATAGACACGGAAACCGCTGTTCGACAAGAGATCTGCGACGACCGTCGATTGACGACGGATGAACGTCAAGTTCACCGGCTCACCGTCGAAGTCCGTCAGCACCCGCGGTTCGTCGCCGACCTGAAATGCCAGCAGCACCACGCCGCCAGGCGCCAGCACCCGGTGGAACTCGGCGAAGACGCGCGGCAGATGCGTGTCGGGCACATGGATGATCGAGTACCAGGCGCAGAGCCCGGCGACGCTGCCGTCCTCCGCATCGAGGTCGAGCATCGAGCCAACCCGAAACGCCAGGCCCGGGTTGTGCCGGCACGCCTGCTCGATCATGTTGGGAGACAGATCGATTCCGGTCACGTCCAAGCCGGCGGCCGCTAGTGCCGCGGTAGCCACCCCGGTGCCGCAGCCCACGTCGAGCACGGGGCCTCGCGGTACCAGTTCAGCGAAGGCGCCGATCATGGCCCGGTCCACCGGCCTGTCGTCGAGATGGTGCTGGAAGCGCGCGACGTAGTTCGCGGCCGCACGGTCGTAGCCGTCTCGGGTCGTGGCCAGAAAATCGGGCATCGGCCAACCGTACGCGGGCATGGTGACACGGTCGGCCTGATGCGTGACATCCGTAGCGCACCGACGTGTCGTGCCACCGGGCGCTATTGACACCGGGTTAGCTTGCGGGACTGTCACTTTCACCGCCTTCGTCGTCTCCGCTCTCGGTGGGATAGAGCTGGGGTTGGTAGATGGTGTTGGTTCTTGGTTGGCCGACGTCGAGCAGTGGTGGTGGGGTCCAGTGTGCGCGGCCGTTTCGCATTTCTGTGGTCCAGCCACCCTCGGTGGCCAGGCGGTTGTCGGGGCCGCAGGCCAGCGTGAGGTCGGTGATGTCGGTCCGGCCGCCGTGACGCCAGTCGGCGACCGCGTGGTGGGCTTGGCAGTCGGCGGCGGGCCGGGTGCACTCGGGACGGGTGCAGCCTTTGTCGCGGGCGAACAGGGCCAGACGTTGACCGGTGGTGGCGGTGCGCCGCGCCCGCCCCATGTGCAGCGGAACATCGGCATGGTTGTCGAACACCGTGAGGTAGCAGGATGCCCCTGCCTGGGCGGCCAGGTTCACCAGATCCGTGACCGGCAGGGAGCTGCCGGTGTGGGTCTGCGCGACCCCGGCGCGCTGCTCGAGTTGTTCGAGGGTGCAGGTCGCCACGACGGTGACTGGGAAGCCGTTGTGCTCACCCAAATCGGCGCTCAGGAGCAACCGGCCCATCGTGACCCAGGCATCGTGCTGGCGCTGGGCCAGGGTGCGGTGATCGTTGTCGATCTGCTCCTGCGACGGCGTCCCGGAAGTGCACGGCACCGGATCAGCGGGGTTGCACATGCCAGGGGCCGCGTACTTGACCATCAACGCTTCGTAGATCGCGCGTGCCTCGGGTGTGAGCCGGCCCCTCAGCTCACTGCCGCCATCGGCAGCCTGCCTCGATAGCACCAGGGCGCGGTCCCGATCCGGTTCCGGGTCGCGATCATCGGGTTCGGGACCGTCCTGATCGAGTTCGTAGAGCTTGCGTTTGACCACAGCACGCAACCCTTCCGGGGTGAGGTTGCGGGCGGCGGCCACCAGCGCCAGTTCAGATTCATCGAGGGCGGCCAGTGCCGCCCAGGTGGGCAGTTTGGCGAAGAACGATTCGATGACATCGACATGATCAGCATTGATCGCCCCCGCAGCCACGGCTGCAGCGACATACGGACGCAGCGGCGCCAACACCTCCCCGGTCAACGATCGCCGCGGGCCCAGAAGTTCGGCGTGCCGCACCCGGCGGCGAGCCTCCTCGCTACTGAGCCGGTCCCGGATGCGCAGGGCGTCGGACCAGTTTCTCGCCCCGATCTCCTGTGCGGTGGTTTGGGCCTGCAACGCGGCCACCACGGCATGATCAACCGCTTGGGCGGCGCACCGCATCTGCTCACGATGGGACTGCACCGCCAACAACTCCGGCACCGACAACGCCATGTAGTCCACCGCCGCAACCCGCGCCTGTGCCGTGTCCAGGCCGGCGTAAGCCTCCTCAACAGCAGTGGGGTTGTCGACGTCCATGTTCGAACACTAGTTCGAAGCACCGACAATTTTCTGCAGTTTGGGACACCTGTGCCGAAAGTGACCAGTGAGGTCAAACATGTTGTCCAGCAGGGAGTTCCACCCGCCGCGACGACTCCGGAGTTACTGCGCCGAACTCGTCAGTCCTCGTGGAATCCGGGCACCCACTTGTCGACGATCTCGGCGTAGTTGATGGTCGCGTCCAGCTGCGCGGCAATCCCGAGCAGACCACCGAGCACCCGGAACATCATCAGGTAGTTGGGCGGCAGGTTCAGCTGACGGCTGGTCTTGAACGTCGCGGCGAACTGCTCGCTGCGGATATCGGCAGCGGTGGCGGCGATGCCCTGCAGCCACCGGCGGCTGAAGTGGAAGCTCTTGTGCCGCAACGGTTCGATGTATGGCAGCAGGTAGGCGTTGATCTCCTCGTGAGAGACTGTGGCCCCGGCGGGGATGAAACCTTCCTCCCGTAGGTAGGTCGTCATCTCCTCCCACTTCTCGTCCCGCGCGAGCCGCAGGATGGGCCCGGTTGCCCGCGGCAGGCCGCCTTCGTGGACCGCGCAGGCGCCGAAGTCCATGACGCCGAACCGCCCGTCGTCGAGCAGCATGAAGTTGCCCGGATGAGTATCGACGTGCAGCAGGCCGCAGCGGTACGGGGCGCTGATGGTGACCTCGAGCAGCATGTGCGCGCACCGGTTGCGCTCGTCTTCGGTGCCGCTGGTGATGATCTCGGAGAGCTTGCGGCCCTCCATCCACTCGGTGATGACCACCTTCGGGGACGACGCGACAACCGCCGGCACGTAGAACTGCGGATCCCCGGCAAAAGCCTTGGCGAAGGCACGCTGATAGTCCGCTTCGATCCGGTAGTTCAGCTCTTCCTCGGTGCGCTCGATCAGTTCGTCGATGATGCTCTTGACGTCGGCGCCCGGAACCACCTGCTTGAACAGCGTGGTCAGCATCCGCAGGGTCTTGAGGTCGGCGCGCACCGCCTGGTCGGCGCCCGGGTACTGCACCTTCACCGCGACCCGACGGCCGTCGCCCCACACCGCGCTGTGCACCTGACCGATGCTCGCGGAGGCGACGGGCTCGTCATCGAAGGACTGGAATCGCTCGCGCCACTTCGTGCCCAGCTGGCTGTCGAGCACGCGATGCACCTTGTCCGCCGGCAGCGGCGGGGCGTCACTCTGCAGCTTGGTCAGCGCTTCGCGATACGGCTCGGCGAATGCCGGTGGGATCGCGGCCTCCATCACCGAAAGTGCCTGTCCGAGCTTCATCGCGGCGCCCTTGAGCTCCCCCAGCACCTGGAACAGCTGCTCAGCAGCCTTCTCGACCAACTCGGCGTTGACGTCGTCTTTCGACTTGCCGGCCATGCGCTTGCCGACGCCCAGTACGGCGCGGCCTGCGATGCCGGCAGGAAGGGTTGCCAGTTTGGCGGCACGTCCCGTGCGGCCACGGCGGATTTCAGCCATGGCGTTGATCTTGTCTTTCTTAGCCGATCTTGACAACAACCCTTACGAAACGGGCACCACAACCAGTTCGTGCGGCTGGTTGTTCATGGACACGCAGCCGTCGTCCGTGACGACGACGATGTCCTCGATCCGCGCGCCCCACTGCCCCGCGAAATAGACACCGGGCTCGACGCTGAACGCCATGCCCGGCTCCAGCGTCAACCCATTGCCCGCCACGATGTAGGGCTCTTCGTGGACCGACAGGCCGATGCCGTGGCCCGTGCGGTGGACAAACACCTCGGCAAGCCCTTCTGCGGCAAGCACGTCGCGGGCCGCCGCGTCGATCTGCTCGGCGGTCATCCCCGGCCGGACCGCGGCCACCGCCGCGGCCTGCGCGCGTTGCAGCACCGAATACTGTTGCGCCACCACGGGATCGGGTTCACCGATGCTGTAGGTCCTGGTGCAGTCCGAGTTGTAGCCGGGCTCGACCGGACCGCCGATATCGACGACGACGATGTCGCCGACCTGTAGTTCACGGTCGGAGCATTCGTGGTGCGGGTCCGCCCCGTTCGGCCCCGAGCCGACGATGATGAACGCCACCTCCGAATGGCCTTCGGCGACAATCGCTTCCGCGATGTCCGCGGACACGTCGGCCTCGGTGCGTCCCGGCACCAGGAACTCGGGCACCCGCGCGTGCACCCGGTCGATGGCCGCGCCGGCCTTCGCCAGAGCGTCGATCTCGCTGGGGTCCTTGACCATTCGTAACTGCCGCAGCACATCGGTGGCCAGCACCGGCACCGCACCGAGGACCGATGCCAGCGGCAGCAGGTGCAGCGCGGGCATGGCGTCGGTGACCGCGACGGCGCTGCCCGGCAGCGCGGCCGCCACCAGCGCGTAGGGGTCGTCGCCGTCGACCCAATCCTGAACCGCCAGGCCCAGTTCCAGGATCGCCGACTCCTTGAGCGAGGCCAGTTCCAGCCGCGGCACCACGACCGTCGGTGTCGAACCGTCCGCCGGCACCACGAGCGCCGTCAGCCGCTCGAAGGTCTGCGCCCGCGACCCCACCAGGTACCGGAGGTCGTACCCCGGGGTGATGACCAAACCGGCCAGGCCGGCGGCGTGGGCAGCAGCGGCGGCCGAGCGCAGACGCGCGGCATAGACGTCGGTGTTGAATCGGCCTGAACTCATGGCAATAGGCTAGTGCGATGCCGATCGACATCCCCGGAACCCAGCCGATCCTGCTCCTCGACGGCGCCAGCATGTGGTTCCGCTCGTTCTTCGGGGTGCCGTCCTCGATCACGGCGCCCGACGGCCGCCCCGTCAACGCGGTCCGCGGTTTCCTCGACAACATCGCGGCCCTGGTCACCCAGCACCGCCCCGGCCGCCTGGTGGTGTGCCTGGACCTGGATTGGCGGCCGCAGTGGCGGGTCGACCTGATCCCGTCCTACAAGGCACACCGGGTGGTCGAAGAGGTGCCGGGCGACGACCCCGACATCGAAGAGGTGCCCGACGACCTCACGCCCCAGGTCGCGATGATCATGGAACTGCTCGACGCGTTCGGCATCGCCACCGCGGGCGCACCGGGCTTCGAGGCCGACGACGTGCTCGGCACGCTGGCCACCCGGGAACGGACCGACCCGGCGATCGTGGTCAGCGGCGACCGCGACCTGCTGCAGCTCGCCAGCGATGACGCGCCAGGAATCAGGGTGTTCTATATCGGCCGCGGCCTGGCCAAGGCAGTGCTCTACGGGCCCGCCGAGGTCGCCGAGACCTACGGCGTCCCGCTGGATCGCGCCGGCGCCGCGTACGCCGAGCTGGCCCTGCTGCGCGGCGATGCGTCCGACGGACTGCCAGGGGTCGCCGGCATCGGCGAGAAGACGGCGTCCACTCTGCTGCAGACCTATGGCTCACTCACGGCGATCGAGGCCGCCGCCCAGGACTCAGCCTCCAAAATGGCTGCGGCACAACGCAAGAAACTGCTCGCCGCGACCGACTACATCGCCGCCGCACTGCCCGTCGTCCGGGTCGCGACCGATGCGCCGGTGTCCATGTCCACCGATTCGGATGCCCTGCCGCTGGTCGCCCGCGACCCACAGCGCGTGGCCGAGCTGGCCGGCACGTACGGCGTCACCAACTCGATCGCGCGGCTCCAGAAGGCCCTGGACAAGCTGTAGCTCGCGAGCAGACACAAAACTGCCCCTTTCCAAACGAAAAGGGGCAGTTTTGTGTCTGTTCGCGAGAGAACCGCTACTTCGGGCGGCCGACCTCGTAGGTGCCCTTGTCGTCCTTGAAGGTGACCTTGACGGTGCGCTTGGTGCCGTCGATGCTCACGTCGCAGTCGAAGGTCTGGCCGGACTTGACCTCAGGGTCGGTGCCGTTGTTGCACTTGACGTCCTTGACGTTCTTGGCGCCGTAACCGGTGGACTCGTCGGTCAGGATCTTCTGCACGCCGGACTGCGCGGCGTTGATGTCGAGCTTGGTGGTGACGAAGAAGCCGGGCCACAGGAATCCGAGCACGCCGACGACCGCGACGATGACGGCGGCCACGACGCCACCGATGAGCAGCAGTGCCTTGTTGGACTTCTTGCCCGCCGGCGCGCCGAACTGCTGGTCGAACTGCTGACCCGCGGCGCCCTCACCGAACTGCGGCTGACCGTACTGTCCCGGCTGGCCGTACTGTCCCGGCTGCCCGTACTGCGGTTGTCCGTACTGCGGCTGCCCGTAGGCACCGGCCTGCGGGTAGCCCTGCTGCGGGTAACCCGGGTATTGCTGCTGCGGATAGCCCGGCACCTGCTGCGCTCCTGGCTGCGCGGCACCAGGCTGACCCGCCGGGTACTGCTGCTGGTACTGCTCGGGGTTATAGGCCGGCTGCTGCCCCCACGCCGGGGCGGCAGTGGTCGGCTGCTCGGCGCTGGGCGCCGGCTGACCCCAAGCGGGCTGCTGACCTTGCCACTGCTGCGACGGGTCAGTTCCCTCTGGACCGCTCATCGTTTCTCCTCGGTGCTCTCCCCTACCCGGATGTCACTGACTCCGGGGTGCTGGTCAACCACACTACCGGTGCAACCGTTTGTGGATGACCTGCACAGTCTTCCGTGGCGCGCGTGTCTGGCCGTCAGCTGGCGAACGCCCGGCCTTACTCTCGCGGTATGACGGACCAAATCCGGCTCGGCAATGCCACCTTGACCCGCGTCGCGGAAACCCAGGTGCAGATCCCCACGTCACTGTGGCCGTCGACGCCGCCGGAGGCCTGGCACGCCGAGGCCGACCTGCTGGTCCCACGGTTCTGGAACCCCGAGACCGACCTGTTCCGCATCGCCATTCAAAGCTGGGTGCTGCAGGTCGACGGGCTGACCATCGTCATCGACACCGGCGCGGGCAACGACCGGCACCGGCCGCACATGCCGCCGCTCGATCACCTCAGCACACCGTTCCTCGACAACATGCGGGCGGCCGGAATCGACCCGGGCGGCGTCGACGTCGTCCTCAACACGCACCTGCACACCGACCACGTCGGCTGGAACACCCAACTGGTCGATGGCGCCTGGGCGCCGACGTTCCCGAACGCCCGCTACTTGATGCCCGAAGCGGATCACCGGTTCTTCGCGCCCGACAACCCCGATACCACCGACGAGATGCGAACGGTGTTCGAGGACAGCGTCATCCCCGTGGCCGACCAGACGGAGCTGTTCTCCGGCGACTACCAACTGAGCGATTCGGTGTGGCTGCGCCCCGCGCCCGGCCACACGCCCGGCTCGTCGGTGCTGTGGCTGGATGCCGGCAAGCCGGCCGTGTTCGTCGGCGACCTGACGCACTGCCCGATCCAGATTCCCCGGCCCGATGATCCGTGCGCCTACGACGTCAACGCGGCCGAGGCCACCGTCACCCGCAAGCGGGTGTTCACCGAGGCGGCGCGGCGGCGGGCGGCAGTGGTCCCGGCGCACTATGCGGGCCACGGCGGCGCGACCATCGTGGCGCGCGGTGACCGGTTCATGGTCGATGACTGGCTGGATCTGGGCCTGGCCTGACGGCCGGTCACATGGTGTCGATGGCCACCACGCCGCGGCGCACCGCCCCGATGGCCCGCTTGGCCGTCACCCGCAGCTGCGGCGACGGCGCGGCGAGCCGCACCTGGTCGAGCAGATCCAGCACCTGACGGCACCACCGCACGAAATCGCCTGCGGGCAAAGCATTTCCGTTGCCGTTGTCGGACATCAGCAGCGCCGCGGTCAGATCGCCGTACGTCGCCCAGCTGTACATGGCGGCCACGAAACCGCCGTCAGGTTCACGGCTGAACGGGAGCCGGTGCCGGCGCTCATCGCCGCGGATGTCGGTCCACAGCCGACGGGTCTTGGCCAGCGCGCGGCGCACCTCGTCGGTGGCCTGCTCGGCGCCCGGCGGCACCGTGGGGCCGTCACCACGTGACTCGAAGAGCACCGACGACAGCACCGCGGCCAGTTCGGCCGGATTCAGACCGTCCCACACGCCGCCGCGCAGACACTCGGCGACCAGTAGGTCGCTCTCGCTGTAGATCCGGGCCAGCAGCCGGCCGTCGTCGGTCACCGCCGGTTCGCCGTCGGCGCCTTCGATGAAGCCACGCTCGCTGAGCAGCGACACGATCCGGTCGAAGGTGCGAGCCAGCGAGTTGGTGGCCGCGGCGACCTTCTGCTGGGTCTGGTCGTTGTCGCGTTCGATGCGCAGATAGCGTTCGGCCGCACGCACTTTCGCCTCGCGGTCGGGCAGCTGATGCGCGGGGTGACGGCGCATCTGCTCCCGCAGACCGGCGAGCTCCGGGTCGATGTCCGGTGTCTCGTCAGCAGAACCGCGACTGCGGCGCACCGATGGCACGTCCAGGGCGTCGGCCGCCCTCAGCAGCGCCGATGCCAGGTCACGGCGCACCTTCGGCTGCCGGTGTTCCACCCGCTTGGGCAGGGACATGCTGCCCAGACGCTGCGACGTCCCGGCGTAGTCGGCAGCGGAAATCCTTCCCGCCCAACGATGTTCGGTCAGCACCAGCGGCCGCGGATCGTCCGCGTCGAAAGCCTCCTCCAGCACCACGGCCAGGCCACTGCGGCGGCCGAGGCCGATGGCGATGACGTCACCACGCTTCAGCGCGGCCAGCGCATCGTTGATGCCCTTGCGCCGAGTCAAGCGGCCGGCTCGAGACTGCGCCCGCTCACGTTCGGTGATGGTCGCCCGCAGCCGGGCGTACTCCAGCACGGAGTTCCAATCGACACCCTGCGCTGAATCCGAACTCTCGCGTTGCTCGGCTGCAATCTCGGCGAGCATCCGCTCACCGCGCTTGATACCGCGCACCAACCCGGTCACCGACCGGTCCGCCTGGTACTGCGCGAAGGATTGCTCGAGCAGTCGGTGCGCCGCCGCCGGCGTCATGTGCTGAACCAGGTTGATGGTCATGTTGTACGACGGCGCAAAGGAACTGCGCAGCGGGAACGTTCGGGTCGACGCCAGACCGGCGACCTGGGCGGGATCGGCCATCTCGTCGGTGGCATGCCACAACACGACGGCGTGGCCCTCGATGTCGATGCCGCGGCGCCCGGCGCGTCCGGTCAGCTGGGTGTACTCCCCCGGCGTCAACGGGGCGTGCTGCTCGCCGTTGTACTTGACCAGCCGTTCCAGCACGACGGTGCGGGCCGGCATATTGATGCCCAAAGCCAGTGTCTCCGTGGCGAAGACGGCTTTCACCAGACCGGCGGTGAACAGCTCCTCGACGGTGTGCCGGAACACCGGCAACAGTCCGGCGTGGTGGGCGGCCAGGCCGCGCAGCAGGCCTTCGCGCCATTCGTGATAGTCGAGCACCACCAGATCGGACTCGGCCAGATCGGCACACCGCCGGTCGATGATCTCGGCGATCCGGTCGCGTTCGGCCTTGTTGGTCAGGCGCACCGCGGAACGCAGGCACTGCTTGACCGCGGCATCGCACCCGGCGCGCGAGAACACGAACGTGATGGCCGGCAGCAGCCCGGCCTGGTCCAGCGTGCCGATGACGTCGGGCCGGCTCGGTGGCCGGTACATCGCGGGCCGGCCGCCGGAACGTCCGCGCCCGTCTCCGCTGCGTCCCCGGGGCTGCCAGTCCATGAGCCGGTCCGCCTCGCGACGATGCGCGATGTGCCGCAACAACTCCGGATCGACGCGGGCCCTACCCTTGCCGCCACCCTTGCCTCCGTCGGCGCCCTTGGACAGGTCGAACAGGTCGAAGAGCCGCTTGCCCACCAGCATGTGCTGCCACAGCGGCACCGGGCGGTGTTCGTCGACGACGACGGTCGTGTCACCGCGAACAGTCTGAATCCAGCCGCCGAACTCCTCGGCGTTACTCACCGTCGCCGACAGGCTGACCAGCCGGACCTCGTCGGGTAGGTGCAGGATCACTTCCTCCCACACCGCGCCACGCATGCGGTCGGCCAGGAAGTGCACCTCGTCCATCACCACATAGGCCAGGCCGTGCAGTGCGTGCGAATCGGCGTAGAGCATGTTGCGCAGCACTTCGGTGGTCATCACCACGATGTCGGCGTCACCGTTGATCGCCTGGTCGCCGGTGAGCAGGCCGATGCGTTCGGGTCCGTAGCGGGCCACCAGATCGTTGTGCTTCTGGTTGCTCAGCGCCTTGATCGGCGTGGTGTAGAAGCACTTCCGCCCGGCGGCCAACGCCAGATGCACCGCGAACTCGCCGACGACGGTCTTGCCGGCACCGGTCGGGGCACAGACCAGGACACCGCGACCGTTCTCGAGCGCGATGCAGGCGTTGGTCTGAAAGGGGTCAAGGGTGAACGACAGGCCCGCGGCGAAGTCGCGCAGCTGAGGACCCGGCTCGGCGTCAGGCGCCGGTGCGGATTCTGGCGGCACCGCCGCCTGCGACTCAGGTGGCGTCGTCATCGATGGTCAGCCGGGTCGGAGTAGGCACGGCAGAAGGCGCATCGATGGGTTCGACCGACCCGATCGGGGCGGCCTCGTCGTCGGGAACAGCCTCGGCCTCGCGCCGGGCCTTGCGCCGGTCGTGCCACCGGGCCACCTGGATCGACATTTCCAGCAGCACGGTCAACGCCAGTGACAGCGCCAGCATGGAAAACGGATCCGAGCCGGGTGTCACGAACGCGGCGAAGACGAACAGGCCGAAGATCAGCCCGCGGCGCCAGGCCTTGAGCTTCTCGTAGGTGAGCACCCCGACCATGTTCAGCATGATGATCAGCAGCGGGAACTCGAAGCTGATGCCGAACACGACCAGCAGGTTGATCAGGAAGCCGAAGTACTGGTCACCGGACAGTGCGGTGATCTGCACGTCGCTGCCGACGGTCAGCAGGAACGACAACGCCGTCGACAGCACCACGTAGGCCAGGACCGAGCCCGACACGAACAGCAGCGCACCGACGCCCACGAACAGCGACGCGAAGCGCCGTTCCTTCTTGTACAGGCCAGGGGTGATGAACGCCCAGATCTGGTACAGCCAGACGGGGCAGGCCAGGATGATGCCCGCCGCCATGCCGACCTTGAGCCGCAGCATGAACTGATCGAACGGCGCGGTGGCCAGCAGCCGGCACTCCCCGTCCGGGGCGATCGACGCGCGCGACGACGCCGGCAGGGAGCAGTACGGGCCGCGCAGCCAGTCACCGAGGCTGGGGAATCCGAAGAAGCCGTGCCCGTACCAGAGGAAGCCGACGACGGTCGTCAACAGGACCGCGATGACCGCGATCAGCAACCGTGTCCGCAGCTCCTCGAGGTGATCGACGAGCGACATGGTGCCGTCAGGATTGACCCGCGACCGTCGACGGCGCGGGTCAAGCTTTCGGAAGATTCCAGATGCTGGCACGTGAGTATGAGAGGAGCCGACCGCCGCGGGCGCTGGCCTGCGGCGGGATCACGGCAAAAGGTCAGGCCGGGTGCTTGTCCGCGGCATCCGGCGCTGCCTGCGGTGCAGGTGCCGGGTTCTCGACGCGTTCAGCAGTGATGGGACGCGGAGCCGCTGACTGCTCCGACGTGCTGTCCGACTGCATTTCCTTCAACTCGGACTTGAAGATGCGCATCGACTTGCCAAGCGAACGCGCGGCGTCCGGCAGCTTCTTCGCGCCGAAGAGCAGCACGAACACCGCGATGACGATCAACCAGTGCCACGGTTGCAAACCGCCCAATTTGGGTCACCTCCAGAAGTTGAGGCCGAGTCTACTCGCCAAGGCCGGGTTCATACGCCGCCAGCGCCGCCACCGCGGACTCGCGCACGCGGTCGGCGAGCGCCGGCGGGTCAAGGACTCGGACCGCCGAACCGAAACCGAGGACGAAACGGGCCATCCACTCGTCCGACGCGTAGGTCATGGTGGCTTCCCAGCTGCCGTCGGGAATCTCCCGCTGCGCTGCCAGCGGGTAGTAGTCGAACATCCACGACGCGGACACGTCGATCAGCAGTGTCGCCACGGGCAGCGTCGGATCCGCGGTGTCGGCGGAGAACAGCGACGTGTCGGGCCCGGCCTGCACGGCGGGCGCCGGCGGTGCGGCCGGTTCGTCCAGGGCGGTGGCGTCGACGATGCGGTCGAAGCGGAACAGCCGCACGCCCTCGGCGGTGCGGCACCACGCCTCCAGGTAGCTGTGGTCGCCGATCAGGGCCACCCGGATCGGGTCGACGGTGCGCTGCGAGACGGTGTCATGCGAAGCCGAGTGGTACTCGAGGGACAACGCCCGTTTGTCCCGGACCGCGGCCCGCACCACCGCGGTGGCCTTGTTCTCGGCATCGCCGGTGATATCGGGGGCCGGCACCGACGCCGCGATCGCTCCGGCAGTGCCGGCGGCGGCCTCGATCTTGGCGATCACGCTGCGCGCCACGTCGGGGTCGACGACACCGGGCACGTCGACGAGCGCCCGCAGCGCCATCAGCACACCGGTGGCCTCCGGGGAGGTGAGGCGCAGCGCCCGGTCCATCCCGGCCGAGAAGATCACCTCGATGGTGTCGCCTTCGAAGTCCAGGTCGATCAGGTCGCCGGGGAGCCCGCCGGGCAGGCCGCACATCCACAGCTGGTTGAGATCGGCCAGCAGTTGCTTGCGGGTCACGCCCAGCTCGGCGGCCGCCTCGTCGTGGCTGATCTGCGGGTTCGCCTGGAAATACGGAACCATGTTCAAGAGCCGCACCAAGCGGTTCGACACGTTACTCATGCGCCCTCCCCCGCCTGCGCCCGCAGCCGGCCGATCACATTGTCTCGCAATGATTCCGGCTCCAGCACCACGGCGTCGGCGCCGTAACCGGCGACCTCGCGGGCCAGCCGGTCGACCATGCCGATGTCGACGACGACCTCGTCGCCGCCGCGCCCATTGCGCGCGCTGGGTGTGGTGCTGACGGCCTGCCGGCGCAGTGCCGTCCCCCTGCCGTCGGCCACCCAGATCCGGGCCAGCTCACCGGCCGGCCATTCGGCGACCGCCCGGTGC
The DNA here is from genome assembly GCF_056555145.1 of Mycolicibacterium sp. P4_G11. NCBI lineage: Bacteria > Bacillati > Actinomycetota > Actinomycetes > Mycobacteriales > Mycobacteriaceae > Mycobacterium > Mycolicibacterium sp. P4_G11. Next base: position 249,528 of record NZ_JBFUJW010000001.1, on the reverse strand, counting down.
ACGATGTCGCGCAGGTTGACCCCGTCCGGCCGGGTGACGGCGCGGTCGGGTCCCACCGCACGCACGCCATCGCCGATGCGCGATACCCGGAAGGTGCGCGCCGCGTTGCGGTCCCGATCGTGCCCGACGACGTACCACCGGCCGCGGTAGGTGACCACGCCCCACGGCTCGAGGGTGCGGTCGATGTACGGCGCGCTCCGGTTCGGTCGATGCGCGAACTGCACAGCACGTCCGGAGTCGATGGCGGACAACAGAATTCCCAGCGCCTCCTCCGAGCCGCGCAGGCCCGGGGCGGCCCCGGTGGTGATCGCGACGCCGGCGTCGGACGCGTCGACGTCCACCCCCGCGGCCCGTAGCTTGAGCAGCGCGCTCTGGGTGGCGGTCACCATCTCCTGCGACTCCCAGAGCTGCGTGGCGATGGCGACGACGGCTGCCTCATCGCCGGTGAGCTCGACAGGCGGCAACTCGTACGCGGTGCGATTGATGCGGTAGCCGTCGTTGACGTCCATCATCGAGGCGCGGCCGGTCTCCAGCGGGATGCCGAGATCGCGCAGCTCGTTCTTGTCCCGTTCGAACATGCGGGAGAACGCTTCGTCGGTCGGCGGGTCCTGGTAGCCGGTGACGTTGGCCCGGATCTGCTCCGCGGACAGGTAACTACGGGTGGACAGGAGCGCAATGACGAGGTTCATCAACCGCTCTACCTTGGACGTCGCCACGTCCAACAGACTAAGTGGTTGCTGTGGGCTGCCCTGTTACCGGCGCGCCCGGCGCGACGGACGTGCCCGTCACATGCTGGCGATCAGCCGGTTCACCCGCTCGTCGACCGACCGGAACGGGTCCTTGCACAGCACGGTGCGCTGCGCCTGGTCGTTGAGCTTGAGGTGCACCCAGTCGACGGTGAAGTCGCGCCCGGCTTCCTGTGCGGCCGTGATGAATTCGCCGCGCAGCTTGGCCCGGGTGGTCTGCGGCGGCGTGTTGACTGCCGCGTCGATCTCCTCGTCGGTGGTGATCCGGGCGGCCAATCCCTTGCGCTGCAACAGGTCGAACACACCGCGACCACGCTTGATGTCGTGGTACGCCAGATCCAGCTGGGCGATCTTGGGGTCGGACAGCTCCATGCTGTAGCGATCCTGGTAGCGCTGGAACAGCTTCCGCTTGATCACCCAGTCGATCTCGGTGTCGACCTTGGCGAAGTCCTGGCTCTCGACGGCGTCGAGCTGCCGGCCCCACAGGTCGACGACCTGCTCGAGCTGCACGTTGGGCTCGCGGGTCTGCAGGTAATCGATGGCGCGCGAGTGGTATTCGCGCTGAATGTCCAGCGCCGAGGCCTGCCGCCCGCCCGCCAGCCGCACGGCGCGGCGCCCGGTCAGGTCGTGGCTGACCTCGCGGATGGCCCGAATCGGGTTGTCCAGCGAGAAGTCCCGGAACGGGACGCCTGCTTCGATCATCTCCAGCACCAGCGAGGCGCTGCCCACCTTGAGCATGGTGGTGGCCTCGCACATGTTGGAGTCGCCGACGATGACGTGCAGCCGGCGGTACTTCTCGGCGTCGGCGTGCGGCTCGTCGCGGGTGTTGATGATCGGGCGCGAGCGCGTCGTGGCGCTGGAGACGCCCTCCCAGATGTGCTCGGCCCGCTGGCTCAGACAGAAGGTCGCGGCCTTCGGGGTCTGCAGCACCTTGCCTGCGCCGCAGATCAGCTGGCGCGTGACCAGGAACGGCAGCAGCACGTCGGAGATCCGGGAGAACTCGCCGGCCCGCACGATCAGGTAGTTCTCGTGGCAACCGTAGGAGTTGCCGGCCGAATCGGTGTTGTTCTTGAACAGGTAGATGTCGCCGCCGATGCCCTCGTCGGCCAGCCGCTGCTCGGCGTCGACCAGCAGGTCTTCCAGCACGCGCTCACCGGCGCGGTCGTGGGTGACCAGCTGCGCCAGGTTGTCGCATTCGGCCGTCGCGTACTCGGGGTGGCTACCCACATCGAGGTACAGGCGCGCGCCGTTCCGGAGAAAGACGTTGGAACTGCGGCCCCAGGACACCACTCGCCGGAACAGATACCGCGCTACCTCGTCCGGGCTGAGCCGGCGGTGACCATGAAACGTGCAGGTCACGCCAAACTCGGTCTCGATTCCCATGATCCGTCGCCCCCCCCCCGGGGGGGGGGGGCACGGAGCCGGGTCAAGTCGGCACGATCAGAACGGGACGTCCAAGCTGCCCGCGGTCTGATTGGCCTCGTCGTGGTTGGAGAAGTGCTCGCCCAGCACGTACGACGAATGCGGATCGGTCCCGTTGGGCACCAGCGGGTCGGTGTTCGCACTGGCGATCGGTGCCAGCAGGAGCGCGCCGGCGATGCCGGCCGCGGCCAGTCCGGGAGCGATGAACTTGATCGGGTTCTTCATGATCGGCGCCTTCTGTCAGAGTGCTCGTCCGTTTTCGGACTGACTCAATCGTCGGCTCCGAGCAGGCAAAAGTCGCTACCGCAGGCACCCATTCCGTATTGCAGCCAGCCGGTAGATACACCTGGGGGTCAGCGCTGACGACAGCGAGCCCGCCGCGGTCCACGCTGACCACATGATGATCAATCGACGCACGATGCTCGGCGGAGCCGGCGCTGTCGGCGTGGCGGCGATCGCCGGCGCAGGTGCCGACCACGCGTTCTCATCCCCCTTGCCCCGCAACAACACCCAGGAGACAGCCGTGAACCCAGAAGCCGGCCGTTTCGGCAATCCACGCATCCCTGCCGAACTGAACACCGCGCAGCCACACATGTTCCACCTCGGCGCACTACAGAAGACGCAGTTCGACGGCGGAACGCTACGCCAAGCGTACGAAGGCAATTGGCCGATACTGATGGGACAGGAAGCCAGCGTCGTGATGGTGACGCTCGAGCCCGGTGGTATCCGCGAGCCACACTGGCATCCCAGCGCCTGGGAGATAAACGTCATCACGCGCGGCGTGGCGACCTGGACACTGCTCGACCCGCTCGGACATTCCGAACACTTCGAAGCCAACGTGGGCGATGTGGTGTTCGCCCCGCAAGGCTCGTTGCACTACTTCGAGAACAAGGGCACCCAAGAACTCGATCTGCTCATCGTCTTCAACGCGAGCACCGAAGAGGGCAAGGACGACATCGGGATCGGCGCGTCCATCAGCAAGCTGCCGCCCGATGTGCTCAGCGTGGTGTTCGGTGTGCCCGCGGACACTTTCACCAAGTTCAAGCAGATCGATCAGTCGCTCACCATCATCAAGCGACCGACCGCCTGACCCCGCTGAACAGTGCAGCTAGGCCAACGAAAGGAACAGCTTCTCCAGCTCGGCCTCGGTCATCGGTGCACGACCATCCTCGGCGTTCCCGGCCAGGCATTCGCGCAGGCCGGTGGCGACGATCTTGAACCCGGCGCGGTCCAGCGCCTTCGATACCGCCGCCAGTTGCGTGACGATGTCCTTGCACTCCCGACCCTGCTCGATCATCGAGATGACTCCGGCCAACTGCCCCTGCGCCCGACGCAACCGGGCCAGGACGGCGGCCATGGCCTCTTCATCACCGACCATGTCGCACCTACCTTTCGTTAGTTTTCCGGCCCGATCCGCTATACCCCACAGGGTATCAGCGGCCGGACGGCACGGCGGCGCGCTCCCACAGCGCCCGCCAGTCGTCTTCCTCGGCCTGCTTGTCGTGGTGCAGCAGTTCGGACGGCTCGGTCAGATGGATCACCGGATGGGGCGTCGCGAAGAAGTTGCCCTTGCCCTGAGCCGAGACGTGCCCACCGACGTCGATGTAGCAGTAGCCCTCACCCGACAGCGCGGCGCCGTCGTCGACCCGGCCGAGGTAGTGCAGGGCATTGCGGGCAGCGGCCTTTGCCCCGTTCTTGGCGAAGATCGCCGCCTTGGGCACCGTCCGACCGGACTCCGCGTTCACCGCGGCGGTGTCACCGATGGCGAAGATGCCCGGGTACCCGGTGGCCATATCGGTGTCGACGGCGATCCAGCCCATGCCGTCGAGCGTCACGGCCGGCTCGTGCGGCGGGACGAACACCAGCAGGTCGAACTCGGCACTGGCGCCGTCGGCGAAGTGGATCACCTTCTGCTCGGCGTCGATGCGCTCGACCGCATGCTCGCCGTGGAAAGCAATGTTGTTGGCGCCCAACATCTCCACCAGTTCCAGCCCGGCGTACGGCCCCGCCGACGGCATGGGCTGCTTTTCCGGGGTGTACACCGTGATGTCGGTCGACTCACGATGGCCGTTGTCACGCAACAGGTCCGCGGCCAGCAGCGCACCCTCGTAGGGCGCGACAGGACAGCGGTACGGCAACGACGTGACCAGGAAGACGAGCCTGCCACCGGAGAATCGCTCCAGCGCGGCGTGCGCGGCAGCCGCGGCATCAGCGCTGTAGTAGTGCACGGCCGATCCGGCGTCGACGGCGTCCCGCAGACCCGGAACCTTGTCGATGACATTGCGGGCACCGGTGGCGATGATCAGTGCATCGAAGGCGATGTCGGTGCCGTCGGCCAACTTGACCATGCGGGCCGAATGATCCACGTCGGCAACGGTTCCGGTGACGGTGTTGACGCCGCGCAGAGCGGAAACCGTGGGCTCGATGGGCACGGTGCCTTCCTCGCGCCAACCGCGCAGCACCCACGGCAGGGTGAAGCCGAGGAAGTGCGAGAAGTCCTCGTCGACGATGGTGACGTCGAGATCATCAAGAGCCACACCGGATTCGGCGAGTTCCTTGACGACGGACAGGCCACCGATACCGGCGCCGAGGATGACCAACTTGCTGTTTTTCATGCTGCTACCTCCAGAACTTCATGCGGGACGGTCGATCGGATTTCGGGTGCCCTTCGCACCACTGGTCGGCGGGCACCGCGGCCTTGACCGCATCCACGTGCATCCCGCAGCCCGACCAGGTGGTCTTGCCGCACACCGAACAACGCTTGGGTTGACACATCTTCGAACCTTTCAGTAGACGCGCGGACGCCCAACCTGGGTGAACACGCTGCACTCCTTGGTCATTCGATTCGATCGGGCACGCCGCCCGGGCTGTTCTCCATCGTTTATAGCATACCCCTAGGGGTATTGGTCAACGCCCTTGTGCGACATATCACCACGTCTTGAATACCCTAGGGGGTATGGTACGTTGGCGATGTTGGGCATACCCCACGGGGTATCTATGGAGCTGATCGCGATGCGGTCGACACGCTGCCCCATTCACGCGATAACCAGCACACCGGTGAAGGGAAACAACGATGCCAATCGTCCTGGCGAGAATCTGGGTGCCCACCGTGGCCGTGGTGGCCGTCGCGCTCGGCGCGGTGGCGGTCACCCAACTGCGTGGCGCCTTCGGCTCCGAGCCGGTCTTCACCGCAACCGGCAGTGGCGCCGAACCACTCGAGGCCACGCACATCAAGCACGTGGTCTATGAGGTTTTCGGCCCCAGCGACACCGCGGGCAGCGTCAACTTCCTCGATCAGAACGCCCAGCCGGTGCAGGCAAGCTTCACGAGCCTGCCGTGGACCGTCACGATCAGCACGACCGCGCCGGCCACGATCGCGAGCGTGGTGGCGCAAGGTGACGGCAACCGACTCGGGTGCCGCATCACCGTCGACGGCGAGACCCACCAGGAGCAGTCCTCGACCGGACGTCACGCCCAGACCTCATGTCTGGTGAAGAACGCATGAGCGGCCACAACAACAGCACCCCGCCGGCGTACATGCGGTTCATCCGCAGGTTCGCCTGGCCGATCATCATCGGCTGGCTACTGCTCACGGTCGGCCTGAATGTGCTTGTGCCGCAGATCGAATCGGTGGCTCGCGACCATGCGGTGACGATGTCGCCGCAGGATGCGCCGGCGTTGATCGCCGCCAAGAAGATCGGCGCGACGTACCGCGAATCGGATTCTGACAGCATCGCGATGATCGTCCTGGAGGGCGACGAGAAGCTCGGCGCCGAGGCCCACCGCTATTACGACGGCCTGGTACAGGCGCTGCAGGCGGACCCCCAGCACGTCCAGCACGTCCAGGACGTGTGGGGCGACCCGCTCACCGCGGCGGGTGTGCAGAGCCGCGACGGCAAGGCCGCGTATGTCCAACTGAATCTCGCCGGCGACCAGGGCAGCACGCTGGGTAACGCGTCGGTCGATCGCGTGCGCGACATCGTCGATCGCCAGGCGCCTCCCCCGGGCCTGAAGGTCTACGTCACCGGGCCGGCGCCGCTGACCACCGACATGAACGAAGCCGCCGACAAGAGCATGCTCGCGATGATGGGGGTGACGGGCGTCGTCATCATCATCATGCTGGCCCTGGCCTACCGTTCCGCCGCCACCGTGGTGCTCGTGCTGGTCATGGTCGGCTTCGAGATGGGCACCGCCAGGGGCCTGATCGCGCTGCTCGGCAACCACAACCTGCTGGACTTCTCGACGTTCGTGGTGGCCATGCTGTCTTCGCTGGCCATCGCCGCGGGAACCGACTACGCCATATTCCTGGTGGGTCGCTACCACGAGGCACGCCAGGCCGGGCAGGACCCGGAAGCGGCCTACTACACCATGTTTCGCGGCACGGCCCACATCATCCTGGGCTCGGGACTGACCATCGCCGGAGCCACGCTGTGCCTGCACCTGGCGCGGCTGTCGTACTTCAAGGCACTGGGCATTCCGTCCGCGCTCGGGCTGCTCGTGGTCGTCGCGGGCGCGATGACCGCCGCGCCGGCCGTGGTGGCGGTCGCCACCCGCCGCGGCCTGCTCGAACCGAAGCGGAAGGCCAAGACGAAGGGCTGGCGGCGCATCGGCACCGCCACGGTCCGGTGGCCGGCGCCGATCTTCGTGGCGTCTCTCCTGGTCGCCCTCGTCGGAATCATGTTCATGCCCACCATGAAACTGAGCTTCAACGATCGCTTCTACATCCCCGGTGACCTGCCGTCGAATGTCGGATACCAGGCCGCCGAACGCCATTTCAGCGCTGCCACAATGAATCCCGACATCCTGATGGTCGAGACCGATCACGACATGCGCAACAGCGCCGACATGATCATCCTGGACAAGCTGGCCAAGGACATCTTCAAGCTGCCGGGAATTGCCATGGTGCAGAGCATCACCCGGCCGTTCGGCGGCCCGACCGAGCACACGTCCATCCCCTTCCAGGTCAGTGCCCAATCGATTCCGATCCAGCAGAACCTGCAGATCATGAAGGACCGCATGGGCGACATCCTGAAGATGAGTGACGATCTCGGTGGTCTGATCGGACCGATGAAGCGGCTGCAGGCGCTGGTGGAACAGATGAGTGGCACCACTACGCACCTGGCGACGGACGTGCACCAGATGCACACGACGCTGAACGAACTCCGTGACCATCTGGCGGATTTCGACGATTTCGCCAGGCCGCTGCGCAACTACTTCTACTGGGAGCAGCACTGCACTGACATCCCGGTCTGCGCGGCAACCAGGTCGGTCTTCGACGCGATCGACAACGTGGACACGTTCAGTTCGGACATGGCCGCACTCGGCACCGACATGGACAGCACCGTGACGCTGCTGCCCCAGATGAAGGCGCAGTTCGCACCGATGATCACGACGGTGGAGTCCATGCGCGGCACCCTGCTCACGCTGCACAGCAGCTTCTCCGGACTGATCACCCAGATGTCCGCCATGACCGACACCGCCAGCGCCATGGGCCAGGCCTTCGACGCGTCCCGCAGCGGCGACTACTTCTACCTGCCGCCAGAAGCGTTCGACAATCCGGACTTTCAGCGCGGACTGAAGCTCTTCCTCTCGCCGGACGGCAAGGCCGCACGCTTCATCATCACCCACGCCGCCGACCCGGCGACCCCGGACGGCATCGACGCGGTCCTGCCGACGCTCGACGCGGCACATCAATCGGTGAAGGGATCGTCCCTCACCGACGCCAAGTTCTACCTCGCCGGTACCGCCGCGATCTATCGCGACATCCAGTCGGGCTCGCAGTACGACCTGTTGATCGTCGGGACCGCCGCGCTGACCCTGATCTTCGTCGTCATGCTGCTCATCACCCGGGCGCTGGTCGCGTCGCTGGTGATCGTCGGCACCGTGCTGCTGTCACTGGGCGCCGCGTTCGGGCTGTCAGTTCTGGTGTGGCAGGACCTGTTGGGTCTCGAATTGAACTGGATCGCACCCGTTTTCGGGCTGATCATCCTGCTGGCGGTCGGCTCCGACTACAACCTGCTGCTGGTGTCCCGGTTCCAGGAGGAAATCGGCGCGGGACTGAAAACCGGCATCATCCGCTCGATGGGTGAGACCGGAAGTGTCGTGACGACAGCCGGCTTGGTGTTCGCCTTCACCATGATGTCCATGGCAGCCAGCGATCTGAGCTCGATCGGTCAGGCCGGCACCACCATCGGGCTCGGATTGTTGTTCGACACGTTGATCGTCCGGTCGTTGATGACGCCGTCCATCGCGGCGCTGCTGGGCCGATGGTTCTGGTGGCCGCTGCGGCCCCAACGCAGGGCGGTGGCGCCAACCCAGCAGCACTCCCCCGCGCCGGTGGGCTGATCAGTCGCCCGGCGTCCGCGCCAAGATCGCGAGCAGCAGCTCTGCGCGGACCCGGGCGACCGCCAGATCGCAACCGAGCAGCGCCTCGGCGGTTTCGATGCGCTTGCGCATCGTGTGCCGGTGCACCCCGACCGCCGCGGCCGCGGATTCCCAGTGGCCGTTGGCTTCCAGGTATGCGCGCAGCGACGTGAGCAACCCCGTGCCGAATTCGGCGTCGTGGTCGAGGACGGGGGTCAGCACGGCCGCCCCGAGCGCAACCAGCACCTCCCGGCTCTCCCCGAACGCCAGCAGTGCGCTGCCGGCCAGCGCGGAGAATTCGAGCGGAGGCCGACCACACTCCGCGACGGATGCCGCCAGCCGGGCGTTGTCGACGGCCTCGGCCAGCTTGGCCAGCGGCTGAATCCCACTGAGCCCCATCCGGATGGTCCGGCGCAGCGCTGGATTGATGCCCGCCACCAGTGCGGCGGCAATCTCATCGGCCTCCGCTCCCGGCAACAGCACCGCCAGCCACTTGTCGGCGCAATGCACGAATGCCGACTGACCTGCCTGGTCCAGCCGACCCAGGATCGCCGCACTCACCTTCTTCAGCAGGTGCGCGGTGTCGGCTTCGGCGTTGGAGTCGGCGTCGGCCTGGACGGCCAGCACCCTGATCCGGCCCCGGTGGTCGGCGGCCTGAGCCAGTTGCGCCCAGGCCGGCTCCAGGTTGAATTCACCGGTGAGGATGAGGCCCAGCGCCTGCTCATTGAGTCGCTGCTGCGCCTCCTTCAATCGCACCGGTTTCTCGAAATCCAATGCGAGCAGTGAGTTTGCGTGGCCCAACAGCACCTGGTCGACCGGGCTCAACGCCGTTTCGCTGACCACGCCCAGCACGCCGTGCGAGCGGCCACCGACCCGGATGGACTGCTGGGCGACGGTGACGCCTTCGGCGAGCACCGCGACGGCCGACGCGGCACCGGGCTCGATGGCATCGCGCACCAGGTTGACGGTGGTGACGTTGAGATTGCGCGGGTGGGACGCGATCACCGTGCCGGCCGGATCCAGCACCACGACACTGGCCCGCAGCGCACGGCCCAGTTCGGCGGCGACCTCCTGCGGGCCGCCGCTCACGACCGCTCGCGTGATCCGCGGCTGTGCCCGCGACGCCCGCAGCACCGCGTCGTACTGCAGCGCCGCGATCCGCGAACTGACCCGCTGTACGACCGCCGCGAAAGGTGTCCGCAACGGAATCTCCAGCAGCGGCAGACCCAGCTCCTCGGCGGCTGACACCAGCTCGTCGGGCACCTCGTTGAAGGTCAGCCCGATACCGAATCCGACGCCGGCAACGCCACTTTCGTGGAGGAGTTGGAGATAGCGGCGCCGGTCGGCAGAGCCCGGCGGCAGACCGATGCCGGTGGTCAGCACCAGCTCGCCACCGGACAGCCACTTGGCCGGGTCAGCCAATTCGGTGGTCAGCACCAAGCTGATCTCGCTGCCGACACCGCCGGCGCCCCCGCGCAACCGGATCCGCAGATCAGCTTGGTCCAGCACCCATCGCACCGGAACCGTCACCGGCATGAATGTACAGAATGTCGAAAAACTCCGCCGAAAATCCCCTGATTGTCCGATGCTGAGGGGTGTGTCCTGGCGCACACTTGGGCAGCCAGTTGTCTGACCAACTTCACACGAGGACGGCGCGATGTCGATCGAAACACTGCAGAACTACATTGACGGGCAATTTGTGGCGTCGTCATCGTCGGAAACAATCGACCTGATCAGCCCGGTCGACGAATCCGTCGTGGGACGTTCGCCGGTCTCCAACCGTGCCGACGTAGATGCAGCGGTCACTGCCGCCGAACGCGCCTTCCAGACCTGGGGACGCAGCACTCCCGGTGACCGCCAGGCCGCACTGCTCAAGCTCGCCGACGCCATCGAGGCGCACGCCGACGAGATCGTCGAGGCCCAGTGCCGCAACACCGGCCAGCCCAAGGCCATCGTGCGCGCCGAAGAAGCCATCGCCGGCGCGAACCAGCTCCGTTTCTTCGCAGGCGCCGCCCGCATGGTGCACGGCCTGTCCGCCGGCGAGTACCTGGAGGGCTACACCTCGTACGTCCGCCGCGAACCGATCGGTGTCGTCGGCCAGGTGGCGCCCTGGAACTTCCCCTTCCTGATGGCCATCTGGAAGATCGGTCCCGCGCTGGCGACGGGCAACACCGTCGTCCTCAAGCCCAGCGACACCACCCCGGAGAGCACCCTGGTGCTGGCGCGGCTGAGCCAGGGCATCCTGCCCGACGGCGTATTGAACGTCATCCTGGGCACCGGTGAGACCGGCGCGGCACTGGTGGAACACCCTGTGCCCGGCCTGGTTTCGATCACCGGCTCGGTGCGGGCGGGCATCGCCGTCGCGGAGTCTGCGGCCAAGCAGCTCAAGCGCAGCCACCTGGAACTGGGCGGCAAGGCACCGGTGGTGGTCTTCCCCGACGTCGACATCGCCAAGGCTGCGGCCGGCATCGCCGAGGGCGGCTGTTTCAACGCCGGCCAGGACTGCACCGCGGCGACCCGCGTGATCGTGCACGAGTCCATCCACGACGAGTTCGTCGCCGCGCTCGCGGCGGCCGCGCAGAACCTGCGTCCCGGCCTGCCCGACGACCCCGACGCGTTCTACGGGCCCATGAACAACATCAACCACTTCAACACCGTGATCAAGAAGCTCGAGAGCCTGCCGCCGCACGCCACCGTCGTCACCGGCGGAAAGCAGTGGGGCGACAAGGGTTTCTACATCGAGCCGACGATCATCAGCGGCGTCCACCAGGACGACGCGATCGTCCAGGAAGAAACCTTCGCCCCCGTCATTACCGTCCAGCCGTTCTCGACCGACGAAGAGGCCATCGAACTCGCCAACGGCGTGCGTTTCGCGCTGGCGTCCAGCGTGTGGACCAAGGATCACGCGACCGCCGAGAAGTTCACCCGCGCACTCGATTTCGGGTGTGTGTGGATCAACTGCCACATCATGCTGACCGCCGAGATGCCGCACGGTGGTTTCAAGCAGTCCGGCTACGGCAAGGACCTGTCGATCTACGGCGTGGAGGACTACACCCGGATCAAGCACGTCATGAGTGCCCACGACTGATCCGTCCGCCTCTTTCGTTCCCCCGCCGACTCGTACCCCACCCTGCCGACAGGAGCCGCACCGATGCCCGACACCTTCCATCCTCTCGACCCACTGACCGCAGCCGAATTCGCCAAGGTCGCCGAAATTCTCGCCGCCGCGCACGGCGTCGGGGACGGCTGGCGGTACACCTCCATCGAGATGATCGAACCGGCCAAAGCTGAGGTGGCCGCATTCGACGCCACCGGCGCAGCCCCGGACCGTCGCGCGCTGGCGACGGTGCTCGACACCTCGAACAACCACACCTTCAAGAGCGTGGTGTCGTTGACCGCCGGGTCGGTGCTGTCGTGGGACCACATCCCCGGCGTGCAGCCGAACTTCACCGTCGACGAGTGGGAAGAGGCCGACGAGGTGCTGCGCAAGCACCCGGAAGTCATTGCGGCGCTGGCCAAGCGCGGCATCACGGACATGGACCTGGTGTTCATGGACACCTGGACCTACGGCGAGGTGGTGATGCCGGACAAGTACAAGGACCGCCGCCTGGGCTGGACCGACACCTGGGTGCGGGCCGCCGACGGCGCCAACCCCTACGCCGGCCCGGTCAACGGATTCCACTGTGTCATCGACATGAACACCATGGAACTGCTGGAGATCGAGGACACCTTCACCGTCGACCGGCCGGAGATGATGGGTGAGTATGTGCCGCAGCACATTCCCGAGCGCATCCGCAAGGCGAGCACCCGGGAACCGTTGCAGCCCCTGAACATCACTCAGCCCGAGGGCGTTTCGTTCACGCTCGAGGGCAATCTGCTGAAGTGGCAGAACTGGTCGCTGCGTGTCGGATTCAACTACCGCGAGGGCATGACGCTGCACGCGGTGAGCTACAACGACAACGGCAACGTGCGGTCGGTGGCCAACCGGATGTCGTTCGCCGAGATGATGGTCCCCTACCGCGATCACTGCGTCGACCATTACCGCCGAACGGCTTTCGACATCGGCGAGTGGGGCATCGGCTTCATGACCACCTCGCTGGAGCTGGGTTGTGACTGTCTCGGCGAGATCCGGTACCTGGACGCCGTCCTGCACAACAGCAAGGGCGAGCCGTACACGATCAAGAACGCCATCTGTATCCACGAAGAAGACAACGCCGTGCTGTGGAAGCACGTCGACCACCACGCCGGCGCCGAAGTGCGCCGCATGCGCCGGCTCACGGTGTCGTTCCACGTCACCGTCGCCAACTACGAGTACCTCACCTACTGGCGCTTCTACCAGGACGGCAACATCGAATGTGAGGTCCGCGCAACGGGAATCATGGTGGTGAGCAACTTCCCGGAGGGCCAGGCCCACCCGCACGGCACGCTGGTCGACAACCGCACCTACGCGCCCTACCACCAGCACTTCCTGGTCGCCCGACTCGACCTCGACGTCGACGGCACCGAGAACACGGTGTACGCCAGCGAGACCGAGATCGAACCGATGGGGCCGGACAACCCGTACGGACTGTCGCTGCGGCAGCGCAACACCCCGCTGCGCACCGAGGCCGAGGGCAAGCAGGACATGAACTTCCAGACCCAGCGGGCGTGGAAGGTCGTCAACGACAACGTCCGCAACGGCATCGGCACCGCGCCGGCCTACAAGCTGGTGCCCGGCGGCGCGTTCCCGGCCATGTTCGATCCGAACTCGCCGATCCTGGCGCGTTGCCGGGCCATCGAGCACACCGTCTGGGTCACCCCCAACTCACCCGATGAGCGTTGGCCCGCAGGCGAATTCGTCACGCAGAGCAAGGAAGACACCGGCCTGCCGATGTGGACCGAGGCGAACCGCTCGATCGAGAACACCGACGTGGTGCTGTGGTACGTGTTCGGCATCCACCACATCACGCGGCCGGAGGACTGGCCGATCATGCCGGCGGACACCGTCAGCTTCTGGCTCAAGCCCGTCGGCTTCTTCGACCGCAACCCCTCGATCGATGTGGCACCGACGCCGCCCAAGGCCTGCCACATGTCCTCCGACTGCGAAGAAGGTTAGGCCGTGAGCAATCCACGAATCGCCGTCGCGTATCTCGCCACCCCGGGCGGTGACGACGCCGTCGCCGTCGGCGAGCAGATCGCCCGCACCCTCGGCGCACAGCTCGACCTGTGCATGGTGCTGCCCAGCGACCGGTCGCCACTGGCCACCACACCCGGCGGCATCCTGCAGCGCGAAGCCGAAAGCTGGCTCGCCGCAGCCGCGGCCGGAGTCCAGAACGACCTCACGGTGACCACACACCTGAGCTTCGACGAATCCAGCACCGCGGGCCTGATCGCGGCGGCGGAAGCCGTGGGCGCCGAGGCCCTGGTGGTCGGCGGCGCCGGCGGCGGGATCGCCGGCTCCCTGTCCCTGGGCTCGGTGGTCAACGATCTGGTTCACGCGTCGCCGATTCCGGTGGTCATCGCACCCCGCGGCGCCCGCCTGAAGCGCAACGATCGGATTCGCGAAGTCACCTGTGCCGTCGGCACCCGACAGGGAGCCAAGCTGCTCTTGGATGCCGCGCTGCGACTCTGCCGGGACACCGAGACACCGCTGCGCCTGGTCTCGCTGGTCGCCGTCGACGACGCCGACGATCTGGAGCTGGCACAGCAGCACGCACAGAAGGCCCTCGACCAAGCGAAAGCCTTCCTGCCGGAGGGTATTCCGGTGAGCTCACGCGTGGCCACCGGCGCCGGCGTCGAGGACGCTGTCAACAAACTCGGCTGGCACGACGGCGACGTCATCATGGTCGGGTCCAGTCGGCTCGCGCAGCCCCGCCGACTCTTCCTGGGATCCACGGCGGCAAAAATGCTGCGCGTCCTGCAGGTCCCCATGATCGTGGTACCGAAAGATGAAGGGGCTGATAATGACTGAAAGACTGGCCGACACCGACCTGGCCCGCGTCGAGCGGGAGGAAGGTCTGGTCGCCAAGGGCCTCGCTGAAGGCAGGATCGGCACCATCACCGGAGCGATTCTCGGTATCTCCACCGTGGCGCCCGGCTATACCCTCACGGCCAGCATCGGGCTGATCGTCGCGGCGGTCGGCCTGAAGATGCCGGCCATCCTCATCGCCGGTTTCATCCCGATGTTCCTGACCGCCTACGCCTACCGCGAGCTGAACTCGCGGGCACCTGACTGCGGCGCCTCGTTCACCTGGTCCACCAAGGCTTTTGGCCCCTATGTCGGCTGGATGTGTGGCTGGGGCATGGTGATCGCAACCATCATCGTGCTGTCCAACCTCGCCTCGATCGGCGTCCAGTTCGGCTACGAGTTCCTGGGCAAGGTGCTCCACAACGAAAAGCTCGCCACGCTCTCAGCCGACAACGTCTGGATCAACATCGGATCCACCGTCGCACTGCTGGCCATCGCCACCTACATCTCCTGCCGCGGCATCACCACCAGCGAGAAGGTGCAGTATGTGCTGGTCGGCTTCCAGATGATCGTGCTGGTCACGTTCTCGATCATCGCGATTGTGCGATCGAGTGGGACCGAAGGGCACCTGAACTTCGACATCGATTGGTTCGACCCGTTCACCGGACTCACGATGAGCGCCTTCGTGATCGGCCTGATCGGCTCCATCTTCGCGTTCTGGGGCTGGGATACCTGCCTGACCCTGGGCGAGGAATGCAAGGACCCCACCAAGGTGCCCGGTCGCGCCGGATTGCTCTGCGTCCTGTCGATTCTGCTGACCTACCTCCTGGTGGCGGTCGCCGTGATGATGTACGCCGGTATCGGCGACACCGGCCTGGGCCTGGGCAACAAGGACAACGCGGCGAACGTCTTCGGCGCGCTGGCCTATCCGGTGCTGGGTGAGTGGGGCGGGCCGCTGCTGCTGCTGGCGGTATTCGCCTCGTCGATCGCCAGCCTGCAGACCACCGTGTTGCCCGCCGCCCGCACCATGCTGGCGATGGGCACCTACGGCGCCTTCCCCAAGCGGTTCGCCAGCGTCAGCCCCCGGACGCTGTCGCCGGTGTACAGCACCGTCGTCGCCGGCGTCGTCACCGCCGCCTTCTACACCGTCGTGACGCTGCTGTCCGAGCGCACGCTGCTGGATACCATTGCCGCCCTTGGCATCATGATCTGCTGGTACTACGGCATCACGGCATTCGCGTGCGTCTGGTTCTTCCGCAAGGAGCTGTTCCTCAACGCGCACAACGTCATCTACAAGCTGGTGTTCCCGCTACTCGGTGGCATCATGCTGCTCTCGGTGTTCGTAAAATCGGTGCTGGTCAGCATGGATCCGACGGCCAGCGGCAGCGGCGCGGAGATCGGCGGCATCGGCCTGGTGTTCTATCTGGGCTTCGGCATCCTGATCTTCGGAGCCGTCCTGATGCTCGCCATGCGCGCCACCCAGCCGGCGTTCTTCCGCGGCGAAACCCTGACGATGGACACTCCCCCGCTGCCCTGAGCGGGGGTCGACTCGCCCCGTCATGCTTCGGCATGGCGGGGCGTGTTTCGTTGTGAGCGGCAATTGCCTTGTGCCCATTGACTCGGAAACCTGGGCGCGAAAGACCGAGTAGCCATGTGCCTGGTTACCGAGTCAACGCGACAGCCGGCCGGCAAGTACCTCGCTTCAATCGCGCGGCCCTGTCGGCATACTGACTGAAGCGAGGTACCAGTTCCGGCAGCCACACGTCCCTGGCTTCAACAATCACCGGCAGATCGCCGCGCCGATTGAGCTCAGGGATTTCTCCACCTCGCTCTGTCGAGCCGGCGCCCCACCAATCGATGGCAGCCACACATGGCTGATGGCAAGTCCCGTTGTGGAACTTGCCATCAGCAGGATGCGCTCGTTCTTGCGCGGTCAGGCGTCGTAGTCGACCGACACCGTCGGGCTGGTCGGGTGCGACTGGCAGGTGAGGATGTAGCCGGCGTCGAGGTCACTGCGCCCGAGGGCGAAGTTCTGATCCATTTCGACTGTGCCACTGAGCAATTTGGCCCGGCAGGTACCGCACGCGCCGCCCATGCATGAGTAGGGCGCGCTACTGCCGGTTTGCAGTGCACCTTCCAGGATCGTGTCGCCGCCGTCGACGTCGACGGTCTGTTGCTTGCCGGACAGCCGGAAGGTGACGGTGGCCGCCTGGTAGTCGCGAGCCGGCACATCAGTGCGATCGAAGCCGGTGAACAACTCCAGATGGATCTGCTCGGGGTCCACGCCACGCTCGATGAGCGTCTCGCGCGCACCGGTGGACATCGCGGCTGGACCGCACAGGAACCACTCGTCCACGGTGTCGGGGTGCAGGTCCGTCGTGAGCCAGCGGGTCAGGCGTTCCGCATCGATGCGACCGGACAGTTCCGGGATGTGCAGCGGCTCGCTCGACAGCACGTGGCGGATTTCGAGGCGGTCGGCGTAGCGGGATTCGAGGCGGTCGAGTTCGGCGCGGAACATCGTCGACTCGGTGGTGCGGTTGCCGTAGATGAGGGTGAACCGACTCTCGGTTTCGAGCTCCATGACGGTCGCCAGGATCGACAGCACCGGCGTGATGCCGCTACCGGCCACCAGGCCCACATAGTGCTTGCGGTGCAACGGATGCAGCGCCGAACTGAAGCTGCCGGCCGGGGTCATCACTTCGAGGACGTCGCCGGCCTTGAGCTGATTGGCGACAAAGCCCGAGAACGTGCCTCCCGGAATGTGTTTCACCGCGATCCGCAGCTGTGCCCGGGTGGCCGGCGCACAGATCGAGTAGCTGCGACGCACCCCTTCACCACCCAGGTCGGTGCGTACCGAGACGTGCTGACCCGGCTCGAAGCGGAACTGATCCTGCAGCGCCTCGGGAACGGCGAAGGTCACCAGCGTGCTGTCGGCGGTGATCGGGTCGACCGCGGCGACCGGAATCCGGTGGAACACCGCGTGCGGAGAGCTGGAGCGTTCCGGCATCCGCACCGGCAACGCTCGTCCGAGGTTTCCGTTCAGCTGCTTCCACTGCCGGAACTCGTCGGAGTTGAGCTCCTGCCCGAACACCGTGGAAATCGCGGCGCCCCGGTCCAGGTACGCCTCCTCGTTGCGGCGCCAGGTCTTGGTGTACCGGTAGAACGGCACCGACGGATGCAGGTGGTGCACCAGGTGGTAGTTCTGCGACAGCATCAGCGGGGTGTAGAGCCACTCCATGCCGACGCGGGTTCGGGTCGCCCGGTAGCGGTCACTGCGCTGGGTGTCCTCCAGGCCGTGGTGCGGCATCCAGTCGAACCACCACGCCAAGACCACCACCGCGATCCGCTGCGGGATGATGAAGACGACGGCCAGCGTCCAGAAGTGCCCCGACATGATCGCGACGATCAGCCCGGTCACCGAAATGGTCACGCACGCCAGGGTTTCGGCGATCTCGGCCTTGGGGCGGCTACGGATCTTGCCGATCAGGTAGTTGCCGTACCAAATGTCGAGCACCGCCCACCGGAACGGCAGCTGCCACGCCGGCCCATGGGAGGCGAAGGTATCGGGATCGTTCTCGTCATCGTTCGAATGCCGGTGGTGCTCAATATGAATGAAGCCGAACGAGGGAAACGAGATCAACGGCTGGACGAAAGGCACCGCCAACCGTCCGATCAGCCCGTTGACCCAGCGCGTCGAACTGATGGCGTAGTGGACCGCGTCGTGGACGACGGTGAACATCGTGAACGTCACCACCGCATTGACCACGATCGGAACCCACGTCGGGACCGCGCCGGAAATGTAGCCGACGGTCGACGCCACGAAGGCGACTGCTCCCGCGAGAAACAGCGCCACCGTCGGCCAGGCCAATTTGGGTACCTGTTCGCCCGGATCCGGCAACGCCTGACGCGCACCGGCTTGGCTGTCAGCCCGATCAACCACTTCGACTGGCGACATTCGACACTCCGTCTTTCCGGCAACCAACGTCGGTTGCGTCTGGAGAAAACGCTACGGAGGCGGCCTTCGCGATTGAATGTTCCAACGGGACGATGATTTGGTATTTTCGGACAGTGGGAATGACCCCGGTCTGGGCGGTGCCGCGGGGCACCGAAGGCGTCCGCATCATGGTGCAGGGCGCTATTGCTCATGGCATGACCGCGGCCGAGTGCCTTACTGGCAGCGGACTGACCGAAGCCGGCCTGGACGACGAGAACGCCGAAATCTGGGCCCACCAGGAATTCGACGTCATCCGCAATCTCCTTGCGGGACTTGGCGATAGGCCAGGTGTCGGAATCGAGGTGGGACTGCACTCCACACTGGGCCGGGCCGGCTTGCTCGGCTTCCTGATCCTGGCCAGCCCCACCCTGAGGAAGGGCGTTGAGCTGATCCTGCCCTACCTGGCGCTGTCCCCCACCCACCTGCGATTCTCGGTCGAGACCGACGACGAGTACGGGTACCTCGTGGGCGATGACAGCGAATTGCCCACAGACGTGCGGTCATTCATCGTCGAACGGGACCTGGCCGGATTCGTCGCCGCGACGCAGGGCGCCCATCTGGCACTGACCCCCACGCGGGCGGAGACGACGCTCGACGCCGATCGGGCCGCGAAGCTCGCCGAGCTGTGGCAGCTTCCCACGTCTGACGTACGTTCCGGTCAGTCCACGAACCGCCTCGCCGTCCGCCATGAGGTGCTCGACATGCCGTCGCCGCTCGCCGATGCGAACACAGCACGCAAGATCGAGCAGCAATGTCGGGAATTGCTCGAACGCAGGCTGTCTCGCGTCGGGGTCGCAGGTCAGGTCCGCAGCCGGCTGCTGCACAACCCCGGCGAACTGCCGGCGATGCAGACCGTCGCCGACGAATTGCACGTCGATCCACGCACCCTGCGCCGTCGGCTCGCCGCCGAAGGCACGTCCTATCGCGCGTTGCTCGACGAGGTCCGCTGGCACCTGGCCGTCGAGCTGCTCCAGCAGGATCTGTCGGTGGAGGAGATTTCCCGACGCCTGGGATACGCCGAAACAGCCAACTTCACCCACGCTTTCAAGCGCTGGGAAGGCACCGCGCCGAGCTACTTCCGCAGACCGCGGTCGTAGCTCGGCGTCATACCCGCGTCACAGCAGCTCGGCGGACACCGCGTCGAACGCACGTAGCGTGGAGAACAGCATGTGCGCGTGCTGCGGCAGCGGCCAGCTCGACAGCTTGGCGGCCACCACCCCGGCCGGGCGGTTGACGTAGATCATCTGACCGTGGATACCCAGGCACAGCAGCACGTCGTTGCCGGGGTACGGGAACCAGACCTGGTTGCGGTACATGCCGCCGGGCATCCGGTTGTCGCCCGGACTGTAGGCGAACGCTTCGCGCGAATCCGGCCCTCCCACAAGGGTATCGGCGATCCAGGCGGCGGGTAGGACCTGCTCGCCCCACAGCGAGACACCGTCGCTCAGGTACAGCGAGCCGAAGCGGACCAGATCGGTCAGGCTGGCGCTGATGCCGCCGTCGAACATGCCACTGCCCATCGAGTCGATGCCGATGTTCGCGTCGTGAGCGGCGCCAATACGGCTCCACACCAACTGCGACATGAGCTCCGGCATCCGGGTGCCGGCCGCGGCCTCGCACACCCAGCCCAGCACATCGGTTTCGCAGGAACGGTATTCGAACGGTCCACCGTGCGGCACCTTCTGCCGCAGCGTGAGCAGGAAGTCGTACATGGTGGCCGGGACGTCCGGATACGTCCTCGGTGACCAGCCGATCGCCTGTTCCAGCACCCGCACCTCAGCGGCCGGGTCCAGGTAGTCCTCGGAGAACGCGATGCCCGAGCGCATGTCCAGCAGGTGCCGGACCGTCGCCCCGTAATAGCCGGAGTTGGCCAGCGCCGGAACGTAATCGGATGCGAGGGCGTCGACGTTGAGCGCTCCGGAACCGACCAGCGCACCGGCAACCGCGGCGATCAGCGTCTTGCTCACCGACATCAGCAGGTGCGCCGTGTCGGGCTGCATCCCGCCGTAGTACTGCTCGGCCAGCACCCGGCCGCGATGGGTGACGATCCAGCCGTCGGTGGCGGTCGACGCCATGACCTGCCCGACCGTCGATGGCGTGCCGTCGGGCAGCGTCACCGCAACAGCACCGACATCGGAGTGAGCCGGCGGCAGCGTTGCGACCGGTCCCGCACCACGGGAAATGGTTGCGGTGGGCAGTAATTCAGCGACGTGCTGGAACGACCAGTGCAGGTGCGGGGCGGACTGCCAGTTCGCCAGTGATATCGCGGACGGCGTGCGGCCCGGGTCTGCACCAAGCACGGCCGCTCCTGTCGCACGACGCCGAGTGAGCCGGCGCGATGGCCTCATCATAGTGACTTCACGCTCCCGCCCACGACAGCCGGCGACGCGGACTGCGCCAACGGAACCCCGCGGTACAGCGCCCGGATCGAGTCGATCAGGTGGCGAGCACGGATCGTCAGCGCGGTGCCGCCCTGCGCGGCATCCCACTGCAACCTGCCCTTGGTCACCAGCACGCCCAGATCGGCACCCTTCCACCGGTAGTCGCCGGCCGGGTAGATCCGCAGGAAGAAGGCCTCGGACTCGTCCTGCAACTGATGCCAGTCCAGGGCGGCCCGACGGAACACCAACGCGCCGTTGGCATCAAGTGCGTAGTGCCCGGTCGCCGGCGTGCCGACCAACTGCTCGACCGTATCGCTGGTCTCCTTGATCACCATCTGGCTCCAGACGTCGGCCGACGCCAATTGCTCCCAGCGCTCGTTGATCTCGTCGACGTCGAGGTCGAATTCGACGTCCAGGTACTCCAACAGGTGGAACAGGAACAGCGGCACGTCGGCGTAGGCACCGGCCGTCACGTTGGTGATCGACGTCGCCCCGCTGATCCGGGGATTGAGCTCACCCAGATACACCTCGCCGTCATCGGTGTCGACCAGGACGTCGACCTCGAAGTAGCCGCGATAGCCCTCGGCCGCCAGACGATCACCGAGCCGGCGCACCAATTGGGTTGCCGTGGCACGGCGTTCGGGCGTCAGCACGTCGGAGTACATCTCGTTGCCACACCAACCGCCGCGGTACGGGGTCAGCTCGGCGTAGCCGGTGAGCTCGCTCATGAACGGGCCGACGACGGTGCCGCACCGGGTCAGCACCGCCTCGACGGCGACCGGCCGGTTGTTGATGCGGCGCATCACCTTGATGTCCTCACCCACGATGTGCTGGGCGTGCTTGCGCCAGTCGGCTTCCGACGAGATGAAGAACGTGGTCTTGCCGGAGTCACCGTAGGGCGTCTGGACGACGAGTTCATTGCCCAGTGCGGCCTTTTCGGCCGCCGCGGTGAGCTGCTCGTAGTCGTCCACGTTGGTCAGCACGTTGGGCACGCTCGGCGCGCCGGCCTCGTTGCCCAGCCGGGTGGTGACGAGCTTGGAGTCCAGGTGCTCGCGCAGCGCGGCCGGCGGCAGGATCAGGTCGTAGCCGAGTTCGGCACAGATGGCCTCGGTCTCGGCGTCGAAGAACACCATGGCCACCTTGGGCCGCACCCCCGGCGCCAGGCCACGCTGCATGTGCGCCCGCACCTCGGGATTGCGCAGCAGCCAGTTGTTGATCGCCTCGCCGCTCTCGAACTCGCGGTACGGCTTGTGCTGGGGGGTGAACACATGCGGGTGGGAACCGTCCCAGCCGTCGTAGTAGGTGACGAACGAGAACCGGCGCACCCACCGGTCCAGGCCCAGCAGGTTGAACGGGGTGGCGCCGACGAAGTAGATGGGCACGTCGTTGGTGCGGAAGAAGTGCCGGACCTCCGACATGTTCCGCAGGTGCCGCGAGCGGTGCGGCTGTGCGGTGGTCGACGGCGACGACGCGAACGCGGCGTCCGTGCCCACACTGACCTCGGGCGCCGGTGTCGGCACGACGGGGGCCGGCTTGGCGGCCCGGGTGGCCGCCCGCTTCACCGGCGCTTTGGCCGGGGTCTTGACGGGCGCCTTGGCCGGAGCCTTGATCGGGGTCTTGACTGGCACCTTCGCCGATGTCGTGGCCTTCGCGGCGCGGCTGCCGCGGGCTGTGGTGCGGCGAGTTGGTTCGGTCACGGTTCACCCCTGGTCGAGTCGGTTTGGCGGTGTTCACAGTGTGGTTTCGGAGGCGCCGCCACACACACGACAAAATGGCGCGTGAGCCGACCTTCAAATCGACATCATGGACATAGTCATTCGCACTCGAACGGAACAGAATCGGCAGTACACAAGCCGTTCGATCACCAGGAGCAACCGATGACCGACATCACCTATCGCCTGGCGCAGAAGCGCAATATCGTGACCGCTCTGCCCGGTCCGCGATCGGCCGAGATGTCGACGCGGCGACAGGCCGCCGTCGCGGCCGGCGTCAGCTCGTCGGCACCGGTGTACGCCGCGGACGCCGACGGTGGCGTCATCGTCGACATCGACGGAAACTCGCTCATCGACCTGGGCTCGGGCATCGCTGTCACCAGCGTCGGCGCATCGCATCCCGGTGTCGCGGCAGCGGTGGCCCAGCAGGCCGCCCGCTTCACCCACACCTGTTTCATGATCACCCCGTACGAGGGTTACGTGGAGCTCGCCGAGCGGCTCAACGCCATGACCCCCGGCGATCACGAGAAGCGCACCGCCTTCTTCAACTCGGGCTCCGAAGCCGTGGAGAACGCCGTCAAGGTGGCACGGCTCGCCACCGGCCGGCAGGCCGTCGTCGCCTTCGATCACGCCTACCACGGCCGCACCAACATGACGATGGCGCTGACCGCCAAGGCCATGCCCTACAAGACGCAGTTCGGTCCGTTCGCACCCGAGATCTACCGGATGCCTGCGTCCTACCCGTACCGCGACGGACTGACCGGCGAAGCCGCCGCCAAGGCCGCCATCAGCCGCATCGAGACCCAGATCGGCGCCGCCTCGCTGGCCGCCGTGATCATCGAGCCCGTGCAGGGAGAGGGTGGCTTCATCGTGCCCGCACCGGGATTCCTTGCCACCCTTGTTGATTGGTGCAAGGCCAACGGCGTCGTGTTCATCGCCGACGAGGTGCAGACGGGCTTCGCCCGCACCGGAGCATGGTTCGCCTCCGAGCACGACGGCATCGTCCCCGACATCATCACCATGGCCAAGGGCATCGCCGGCGGCATGCCGCTGGCCGCGATCACCGGCCGCGCCGACCTGCTCGACGCCGTTCACCCCGGCGGCCTGGGCGGCACCTACGGCGGCAACCCCGTCGCCTGCGCCGCGGCACTCGCCACGCTCGACGCCATGGCCGAGATGGACCTGCCCGCCCGGGCCCGCGCCATCGAAGCCTCGGTACTGCCGAAGCTGGAGGCCCTCAAGGACACCGGAGTCATCGGCGACGTCCGTGGCCGCGGCGGCATGCTGGCCATCGAGATCGTCAAACCGGGAACCAACGATCCCGATCCGGTGCTCACGAAAGCCATTGCGGCAGAGGCATTCAAGCGCGGCGTCATCATCCTGACCTGCGGCTCGTACGGCAACATCATCCGCTTGCTCCCGCCGCTGGTGATCAGCGACGAACTGCTCGACGAGGGCATCGCCGAACTGTCCAGCATCGTGCGCGAAATGGCGGCGGCCCGATGATCGACCGCACCACGCTTCTCGAGTCCATGCCCACCGAGCTGTGGCTCGGCGGCCTGCAGGTGCCCGCGTCCACGGGCGCGCGCTTCGCCGTGCACGACCCGGCCACGGACGCCGTCCTCATCGAGGTCGCCGACGCCTCGCCCGCCGACGGCGCCCGCGCCCTCGACGAAGCGGTTGCCGCGCAAGCGTCGTGGGCCGCGACCCCGGCCCGTGAACGCGCCGAAATCCTGCGGCGTGCTTGGGAACTGGTCATGGAGCGCCGTGACGACTTCGCGCTGACCATGACCCTCGAGATGGGAAAGCCCTTGGCGGAGAGCCAGGGTGAGGTGAATTACGGCGGTGAGTTCCTGCGCTGGTTCGCCGAAGAGGCGGTCCGGATCAACGGCCGCTACACCCAGTCCCCCACCGGCAACGGCCGCATCCTCGTGACCAAGCAGCCTGTCGGCCCCACCCTGGCGATCACGCCGTGGAACTTCCCGCTGGCCATGGGCACCCGCAAGATCGGGCCCGCACTGGCAGCCGGTTGCACCATGATCGTCAAGCCCGCGGCCGAGACCCCGCTGACCATGCTGCTGCTGGGCCAGGTGTTCGCCGACGCCGGCCTGCCCGAAGGTGTGCTGTCCATCCTGCCGACCACCGATGCCGCCGGGCTGACGGGCCCGCTGCTGACGGATCCGCGGCTGCGCAAGCTGACCTTCACCGGTTCCACCGGTGTCGGCCGAAAGCTGTTGGCGCAGTCCGCCGATCGGGTGCTGCGCACCTCGATGGAACTCGGCGGCAACGCCCCGTTCGTAGTGTTCGACGACGCCGATCTCGACGCCGCGGTCGACGGCGCCATGGCCGCCAAGATGCGCAACATGGGTGAGGCGTGCACTGCCGCCAACCGCATCCACGTCGACAACGCGGTGCGCGCCGAGTTCACCGAAAAGCTCGCCGCCCGCATGGCGGCGCTCGCCACCGGCCCGGGCGACCAGGCCGGCAGCCAGGTCGGTCCGCTGATCACCGCCAAGCAGCGGGCGACGGTCGACGAACTGGTGCAGGACGCTGTCAGCAAGGGCGCGACGGTGGCCACGGGCGGCAAACCTGTTGAAGGCGAAGGCTTCTTCTACCCGCCGACCGTGCTCGCCGATGTGTCCGCCGACGCCCGCCTGCTGCGCGAGGAGATCTTCGGACCGGTCGCCGCGATCATCGGATTCGACGGCGAGCAGGCCGGCATCGACGCCGCCAACGACACCGAGTACGGCCTCGCGGCCTACGTCTACACCCAGGGCCTGGATCGTGCCCTGCGGGTCGCCGACGCGGTCGAGGCCGGCATGGTGGGCGTCAACCGCGGCGTCATCTCCGACGTCGCCGCGCCGTTCGGCGGCATCAAGGAATCTGGCATCGGCCGCGAGGCCGGCAGTGAGGGCATCGAGGAATACCTCGAGACCAAGTACATCGCGCTGCAATAACTTTCCGTCTCTCCCTCCTCCAAGTAAATAGACCGGAGTAGTCCTCCCATGCAGAATTCCTCTGCCCGGGTGTCTTTCGACGCCGACGGGCTCATCAACCACGCCCAAATCCAGTGGCCCGGGCACCCGCCGCTGCTGGCCGACGTCTGCGCGACGTTCGAGCGGTTCGGCCTGCGCGTCGCCTCCTACCACCACGCCGATGATGCCGCGCACTACTACGAGTTCGGCGATCTGTCGCTGCCCGATTCGACCCTCGCCCTCATCGCGGACGCCTTCGAGGCAGCCATCGCGGGGCGCTGGAACGTCGACCGGTACGCGATGCTCATCGCGGCGGCCGGCATCGACTGGCGCCGCGCGGTGTTGATCCGTGCGGCGTGCCGGTTCGTCCGGCAGACGGGGCTGGGATTCTCCGAGGACTACATCATCGAATCCCTCGTCGCAGCACCGGATTTCGTCAACGCGCTGCTGGCACTGTTCGACGCCCGGTTCAACCCGGACACCACCGCCGATATCGAGCAGGCTGATCGCGAGGTGGCACGCCTGGTGGATGCCGCGACCTCACTGGACGACGACCGGATCCAGCGGGCGCTGCACGCGTTCGTCGCGGCGACGTTGCGCACCAACTGGTTCCAGGTGGGCCCCGACGGCGCCCCCAAGGATTACGTGTCGTTCAAGATCGACTCGTCGCGGCTGTCCATCACCGGACCCGTCGTCCCCTATCGCGAAATCTTCGTGCACTCCGACACCGTCGAGGGCGTGCACCTGCGCAGTGGCGCCATCGCCCGCGGCGGGCTGCGCTGGTCGAATCGTGCCGAAGATTTCCGCACCGAGGTGCTCGGCTTGATGAAGACACAGGCCGTGAAGAACGCCCCGATCGTGCCGACCGGCGCCAAGGGTGCCTTCGTCTTGCGGTCGACTGCGGCCGATCCCACTTCCGTTGATCCTGCAGCGGGCTACCGCACCTTCATCCGTGGCCTCCTCGATGTCACCGACAACATCGTCGACGGCACTGTCCGTCACCCGGACCGCACCGTGTGCCCCGATGGCGACGACGCCTACCTCGTCGTGGCCGCCGACAAGGGCACCGCCACATTCTCCGATCTGGCCAATTCCGTTGCCGCTGAATACGGCTTCTGGCTGGGCGACGCCTTCGCCTCGGGCGGATCCGCCGGATACGACCACAAGGCCATGGGCATCACCGCCCGCGGCGCGTGGCTGTCGGTGCGCCGGCACTTCGCCGAGGCCGGTCACGACATCGACGTCGACCCGTTCACCGTCGCCGGCATCGGCGACATGTCGGGTGACGTCTTCGGCAACGGAATGCTGTTGTCCCGCAACATCAAGCTGGTGGCCGCGTTCGATCACCGGCACATCTTCCTCGACCCGAACCCCGACCCGGAGACCTCGTTCGTCGAGCGCGAGCGCCTGTTCGCCCTCCCCCGGTCCAGCTGGCAGGACTACGACCCGGCGCTGATCTCGGCCGGTGGTGGGGTGTGGCCCCGTACCGCCAAGTCGATTCCACTGTCGGAGCAGGCCAGGGCGAGCCTCGGCATCAAGGCCGCCGAATGCACACCCGACGAACTGATCAACGCGGTCCTGCGCGCGCCGGTCGACCTGCTGTGGAACGGTGGCGTCGGCACCTATGTCCGCGCCGACGACGAGACCGATGCCGACGCCCAGGACAAGGCCAACGACCGGGTGCGGGTCACCGCATCGCAGTTGCGCTGCAAGGTGATCGGTGAGGGCGGCAACCTCGGCCTGACCCAGCAGGCCCGTATCGCGTTCGCGCTGAACGGCGGCCGGGTCAATGCCGACTTCATCGACAACGCCGCCGGCGTCGCCACCTCGGACCTCGAGGTCAACCTCAAGATCGCGCTGGACTCCGGCAACATCGCCACCGCACAACGCAATACGCTGCTCGCCGGTGCCACCGACGACGTGGCCGCGCGGGTGCTGGCCGACAACGCCGACCAGATCCTGGCGATCAGCATGGCTGCCGCCGAGGCCGGCTCACTGCTGGACCGGCACGTCAGGCTCATCAGCAACCTGAAAGCCGAGGCCGGCGTCGACCCCGACGTCGAAGGGCTGCCGTCGAAGCAGGAACTGGATCGCCGCCGCCTCGTCGGACTCGGGCTCACCCGCCCCGAAATCGCCGTGCTGCTGGCGCAATCCAAGAACCTGGTCTCGCAGGAGCTGCTGGCCTCCGACGTCCCGGATCACGAGATGTTCGTCGGCCGCCTGGAGCAGTACTTCCCGGCCACCATTGCCGCGCAGGCACAGACAGAGATCGCGAACCATCCGCTGCGGCGCGAGATCGTCGCGACCTCGGTGGCCGGTGAGCTGATCAACCGCGTCGGCCCGGGCACCATCTACCGCATGCAGGAACGCCTGTCGGTGAGCACATCCGATGTGGCCATGGCCTACGCGACGGTGCGTGACATCCTCGATCTCGACGCCCTGTGGTCCGAGGTGCTGACCGGCAAAACCGATGAGAGCGGGCGCATTCAGGCGCTGCTGGAGATCCGGGAACTGCTCGAGCACCTGACGTCGTGGGTGGTGCGCAACGGCGCGGGCAACCGCGACCGGGTGAGCGCGGCCGTCAGCCGGTTGATGGCCGTCAGCTCTTCTTGAGCTCTTCGGCGAGCATCACGATGATGCCGCTGGGGCCACGGACGTAGGTGAGCTTGTAGATGTCCTCGTAGGTCGCCACCCCACGCAGTGGGTGGCACCCGTGCCGTGCGGCGATCTCGAGGGCCGCGTCGATGTCATCGACCGAGAACGCAACGCGGTGCATGCCAATGACGTTGGGCAGAATCGGTTCCGACTCGATGGCCTCAGGATGGATGTACTCGAAGAGCTCGACCCGGCCATGACCGTCCGGCGTCTCGAGCATGGCGACCTTGGCATGGTTGCCATCGAGGCCGACGGCCGTATCGGTCCACTCGCCGCTGACCGTGGTGCGGCCGACGACCGTGAGGCCGAGGTCGGTGAAAAATGCGATCGTCGCGTCAAGATCGCGCACGGCGATGCCGACGTTCTCGAGTTTGATGGCCATACCGTGGATGCTACCCAGCGGGGCCCTGCTCAAACCCGCTCCAGCGGATCGCCGCTACCCGTAGAGCTTGGCGACTATCGCGCCGAACTCATCGTCCTCCAGTACCGGGGTGGCTTCGATCTGGAGATACTCCTGCCACTCGGAGATGAGCTCGAAAACCGGCTTGGCGTCAGCGGCCTCGATCACCGAGCACCCGCTGCCGTTGAGACCGAACCACCGCCCGAGTTGGGTGGCGCCGTCGGGCGGCTTCGCCCCGGTCTGCAGGAAGTGTTCGGCCGTCGCCCGCATCCGAGCCGGATCGATTGCATGCCATTGCACCAGGTATTTCATGAGAAGCCGCCTTTGAAGTCATTTGTCGGGCACTGCAGGTCGCGGCCGAGGAGCCGCCGCGACCTCCCGAACAATCAGCGGCGTCCATGGGGCGATGACTTCAATAAAGCACCACTCGGGCAGCTGAGCATCAGCCAAATGGCTGAGATCAGATCACCGCGGCGACGGCTGGTGCTGTGTGATGCAGTGGATGCCGCCGCCCCGTTCGAACAGCGGCCGGGCATCGACACTGACCACCCGGCGGCCGGGGTACTGCTCGGCCAGGATCGCCGCCGCGTCGGCGTCGCGCGGATCACCGAACGCGCACGCGATGACGCCGCCGTTGACCACCAGGTGGTTGATGTAGCTGTAGTCGACGTAGCCCTCGGCATCGGTCAGCAGATCCGGCGCGGGCAGTTCGACGATGTCCCACGGCCGGCCCGCGGCGTCGCGGGTATCGGCAAGTGCTTCGCGAATCTCCTTGCACACCAAGTGATCAGGATGCGCGTCGGAGTGCTGCGCGTGCAGCAACAGGCGCCCCGGCGAAGTGATGGCGGCGACGATGTCGACGTGCCCACGGGTGCCGAAACGCTCCGAGTCGCGCGTCAGGCCGCGCGGCAACCACACGGCATGGGTGGCGCCGATGGTGCGGGCCAGTTCGGCCTCGATGTCCGCCTTGGTGGCGCCGGGATTGCGGCCGGGGTCCAGCTGGACGGTCTCGGTGACCAGCACCGTGCCCTGCCCGTCGACCTGGATACCGCCGCCTTCGTTGACCAGCTCCGAACTCACCACCGGGACGCCGGCCCAACCGGCAACCGCGGCACCGATTTTCGCGTCCCGATCCCAGCGCGCCCAGTCCTGGGCACCCCAGCCGTTGAACACCCAGTCGACCGCGGCCACCGAACCGTCGTCGGCATGCACGAACGTCGGGCCGATGTCGCGCATCCAGGCGTCGTTCAGCGGCGCCTCGACGATCTCGACCGCGGCGGACAGGTAGCGGCGCGCCACCACCATTTCGGCGGGGTCCACCACCACGGTCACCGGTTCGAACTCCAGCACCGCGTGTGCCACCGCCGCCCACGTCGAGCGGGCCTCGTGGTGTTCGGTTTCGTTGTCCCCCAACGAATAACCTTCCGACGGGAACGCCATCCACACCCGGTCCTGCGGCGCACTCTCCGCCGGCATCACGTAGTTCGTCATTTCACCACCGCGGTGGCCTCGTGCCCCGCACCGTAGGGACGCTGCACGTCGACGGGCGCGGTCAGCGTGCCGTAGCTCTCCGGCCGCCGGGTCAGCAGGAACGGGAACAGCTCCAGCCAGTCGCGACGCTGATCGAGGTCCAGATCGGCCACCAGCACGGCCTCCTCGTCGCGCGGCGCCTGCACCAGCACCCGGCCGTAGGGGTCGGAGATGAACGACGAGCCGTAGAAGGTCACGGCGCCCTCATCACCAATTCGGTTGGGCACCACCATGAACAGGCCGCTGTTGATGCCGTTGGCGACGATGACCTGTTGCCACAGCGGCTGGGTGTCGAAGGCGGGAAAGACCGGCTCGGAGCCGATGGCCGTCGGGTAGACGACGATCTCCGCGCCGCCCAGCGAGTAGTTGCGGGCCACCTCGGGGAACCATTCGTCCCAGCAGGTCGGCATGCCCAGCTTGGCGCCGAGCCCCGCCGGCTCGTAGACCGGGTACGGGTTGCCCTCGGCGGGGCCGGCGCGGAAGTAGGTGTCCTCGTAGTAGCCCGCCGAGATCGGGATGTGCATCTTGCGGGTCCGGCCCGCCAACTCGCCCGACGGGGCCACCAGAATGGCCGTGTTGAAGCCCAAACCATCTGCGGCCGGCGCCTTTTCGTACAGCGATGCGTGCACGAATATGCCGTTGGCCCGGGCTGCCTCGGCGGCCAGTGCGAACGTCGGGCCCTCGAGGAGGTCTTCGGCGGTGTCACCCGGGTTCGGGCCGGCCGGGGTGTCGGCGGGGTACCGCAGCAGGGTGATCTCGGGCAGGCAGACCAGGGTGGCACCCTCTCCGGCCGCCCGGTCGATGCCGTCGCGCAGGACCTTGGCGAGCTCGTCGGCGTCGGGGCGCCACCGGTGCTGCACCAGCCCGACGCGTACCGGCGGTCGCGTCGACTCCGTGCTGCGAGACAGCGATTCGGGCGCGGTGGCGGTCAGGGTGATCATCAGCTGGACTCCTAAAACGAATTGGATTCGTTTAATTGTGGCCCCAGGTACCCGTGCTTGTAAAGAGGTAGTAGAAAGATTCCATGGGCCGCCCCTCCAAACCGCTGCTATCCACGGATCGCATCACCGGTGCAGCAATGGATTTGGTCAACAAGACCGGCGGCTTCACCGTCCCCGAACTCGCTCGGGCGCTGAAGGTCAGTCCGTCATCGCTCTACAACCACGTCGCCGGCCGCGAACAGATCGTCGAGCTGCTGCGCGAACGGGCGATGTCCGAGGTCGCGCTGCCCGCCGACGACCCACACCGCCCGTGGACCGACGTCGTCGCCGACATCATGCGGTCCTACCGGCAGAGCTACGCCCGCTATCCGCGGCTCATCCCCCTGCTGACCTCGCACGCAGTGAACAGCGACCACGCCCTCACCATGTACAACGTGTTGGCGGTCGCGTTCGGCCGCGCCGGATTCGACCCCGCGGACACCCTGCGCGCCATCACGCTGATCGATTCGTTCGTCCTGGGTTCGGCGCTCGACGTCGCCGCACCCGACGAACCCTGGCAGGCCGGCGCCGACGTCGGCCCAGAGTTCGCGGCGGCACTCGCCACCGGCAGCTCCAAGCCCGAACGCGCCGACGACGCCTTCGAATTCGGCATCGCGGTACTGCTGCGCGGACTGGCGGGGGTCCCGTCCTAGTTACTCGGCGGCGTCGCCGTCAGGCTCGGCTTTGGCCTCGTCCTTGGACTCAGCTTCCGCCTCGACCTTTGGCAGGACCGCATCCAGCGCGGCACCGGTGATCCGGCGGAACGCGCGACGCGGCCTCTTGGCGTCGAGAATGGCCACCTCGAGCGTGGCTGCACCCAACACCCGGTCGCCGGCACCGGCGTGCAGCGCATCGATGGCGATCTTCGCCGCGTCGGCCAGGCTCGCGTTCTCCTCATAGGAGTCGTTGAGCGCGGCGATGATCGGCTCGGTGGTACCGCCCATCACGACAAAATGCGGCTCGTCCGCGATGGACCCGTCATAGGTGATCCGGTACAGCTCAGGAGCTTTCGTCTCACCGTGGTGCGCGACCTCGGCCACACACAGCTCGACCTCGTAGGGCTTGGCCTGCTCGGTGAAGATCGTGCCGAGGGTCTGCGCGTAGACGTTGGCCAGCTGGCGGCCGGTGACGTCGCGCCGGTCGTAGGCGTAACCCCGCGTGTCGGCGAACTGGATGCCGCCGCGGCGCAGGTTGTCGAACTCGTTGAACCGGCCGACCGCGGCGAAGCCGACCCGGTCGTACAGTTCGCTGACCTTCTGCAGCGACCGCGACGGGTTCTCGGCGACGAACAGCACGCCACCGTCGTACGCCAGCACGACGACGCTGCGGCCCCGCGAAATGCCCTTGCGCGCAAGCTCGGAACGTTCCCGCATCGCCTGTTCGGGCGAGATGAAATACGGAAAGCTCATCAGCCATTACCTCTCGCGCGCGTCCGGTTCGCGATGACTTCCCGGGCCAGCGCGGCGATCCGCTCCTCGGTGACCTCTTCGGCGCCGTCGGCGCCGATCAGCACCGCTGTCGGGTAGATACCGCGCGTCAGGTCGGGTCCGCCGGTGGCCGAATCGTCGTCGGCAGCGTCGTACAGCGACTCGATGGCAACCTTCAGCGCCGAATCAGCATCGGTCACATGCGAATACAGCTTCTTGATCGACGACTTGGCGAACAGCGAGCCCGAGCCCACCGACTGGTAGCCCTCGTCTTCGATGTTCCAGCCGCCGGCGGCATCGAACGAGACGATGCGTCCGGCATTACCTGGGTCGGAGTCGTCCAGGTCGTAGCCCACCAGCAGCGGCAGTGCGACGAAGCCCTGCATCGCGGCAGCGAGGTTGCCGCGCACCATGATGGCCAGCCGGTTGACCTTGCCGCGGAACGTCAGCGGCACGCCTTCGAGCTTTTCGTAGTGCTCCAACTCGACCGCGTACAGCCGCGCGAACTCCACCGCGATGGCCGCGGTGCCGGCGATACCGGTCGCGGTGTAGTCGTCGGCGATGTGCACCTTCTGCACGTCGCGGCTGGCGATCATGTTGCCCTGAGTGGCCCGCCGGTCCCCCGCGATCAACACACCGCCGGGAAACTTGATCGCGACGATCGTCGTGCCGTGGGGCAGGTCGGCACCGCTCGACCGAGCAGCATCACCCGCTGAAGCCCAATTGCTCCTCACGTCCGCGGCCGGCAGCAGGTGCGGTGCCTGCCGGCCGAGAAAGTCCGAAAACGAGGACAGGTTCAGGTGGGGTGAGGTGACATCCAGTCGATCAGAGAAAGGCCCGAACGCTGGGGTCACTGGCCGCCCTTTTGGACGTACGCGCGCACGAAGTCCTCAGCGTTCTCTTCCAGCACGTCATCGATCTCATCGAGCAGGTCGTCAGTTTCCTCGGCGAGCTTCTCGCGACGTTCCTGACCTGCGCCAGACGGGCCGGAGAGGTCGTCGTCCTCGCCGCCGCCACCGCCACGCTTGGTCTGTTCCTGAGCCATCGACGCCTCCTGATTGCTCGATATCTAACTTCACCCTACCGGTCCGCGCCCGGGTTCCCCGGGAACACAAGCAGTTACGTGGTCAGCTGTTCCACCAACTCGACCGCGCTGTCCACCGAATCGAGCAACGCACCGACGTGGGCCTTGCTTCCGCGCAGCGGTTCCAGCGTCGGGATCCGCACCAGCGACTCGCCGCCGAGGTCGAAGATCACCGAGTCCCAACTGGCCGCGGCAATGTCGGCACCGAACCGGCGCAGGCACTCGCCACGGAAGTAGGCGCGGGTGTCGGTGGGCGGGTTCTCCACCGCGTCGAGCACCTGCTGCTCGGTGACCAGCCGCTTCATCGAGCCGCGCGCCACCAGGCGGTTGTACAGACCCTTGTCCAGCCGCACATCGGAGTACTGCAGGTCAACCAGGTGCAGGCGCGGCGCGTTCCAGCTCAGGTTCTCCCGCTGCCGGAAGCCCTCCAGCAGGCGCAGCTTGGCCGGCCAGTCCAGCAGCTCCGCGCATTCCATCGGATCGCGCTCCAGCAGATCGAGGATGTGCGCCCAGGTCTCGATGACGTGGTCGGCGCGCGGGTCGGGGTCGCGGCGCTCCTGCAGCTTGGCCACCCGCTCCAGGTAGATGCGTTGCAGCGCAAGGGCAGTCAGTTCGCGGCCGTCGGCCAGGGCCACGGTCGCGCGCAGCGACGGGTCTCGGCTGATGACATGCACCGCGTGCACCGGCCGGGCCAGCGCCAGATCGGACAGCTCGATGCCCTCGGCCTGCCCGAACTCGATCAGATCGAGGACCAGCGACGTGGTGCCCACCTTGAGATACGTCGACGTCTCGGCCAGGTTGGCGTCACCGATGATGACGTGCAGCCGGCGGTACTTGTCGGCGTCGGCATGCGGCTCGTCGCGGGTGTTGATGATGCCGCGCTTGAGCGTGGTCTCGAGCCCAACCTCGACCTCGATGTAGTCGGCGCGCTGCGTCAGCTGGAAGCCCGGCTCGTCCCCGGACTGCCCGATACCGACCCGACCCGAGCCGGTGACGACCTGGCGGGACACGAAGAACGGCGTCAGTCCGGCGATCACCGAGTTGAACGGCGTCTGGCGGCTCATCAGGTAGTTCTCGTGCGTGCCGTACGACGCACCCTTGCCGTCGACGTTGTTCTTGTACAGCTGCAGCCTGGCCGCGCCGGGCACGCTGGCCACATACCGAGCCGCGGCCTCCATCACCCGCTCGCCGGCCTTGTCCCAGATGACCGCGTCCATCGGGTCGGTGACCTCGGGAGCGGAGTACTCCGGGTGGGCGTGGTCGACGTACAACCGGGCGCCGTTGGTGAGGATCATGTTGGCGGCGCCGATCTCGTCGGCGTCGACGATCGGTGCCGGCCCGGTGGTGCGGCTCAGGTCGAAGCCGCGGGCGTCGCGCAGCGGGGACTCGACCTCGTAGTCCCACCGGGTGCGCTTGGCCCGCTGGATGCCGCTGGCCGCGGCGTACGCGAGCACCGCCTGCGTGGACGTGAGGATCGGGTTCGCGGTCGGATCAGACGGCGAGGAAATGCCGTATTCGACCTCTGTTCCGATGATCCGTTGCATGGCGCCAAGACTAGACGGCCTCGATACGCGACGATTGGCCCCATGACCACATCTGGGCAAGCGAAGCGACGGGACAAGCCATCGCGAGCCGACCGGGTAGCCGCCGAGACCTGGTTTCTGCGCCGGGGCCTGCCGGCAGTGCTGCGTCCGGGTGTTCTGGTGCGACGGCTGTGGCAACGCTCCGCGCCGGCATTGGCCGGGTTCGCGGTGTTCATGATCAACTCGATCATCGTGGTGGCGGTCACCGGCCAGCACACCATCAACATCGACGGGCAACCCACGCGAACCGACTGGTTCATCCTGGCGCTGGTGCTGTTGGTGACGCCAGTGGCGACGTTCGTGGGGTGGCGGGTGTCGCTCATCTCGTCGTGGCGCAACCGGGCCACAGCGGCCGCGGTCTCGGTGGCGGTGTGCCTGGCCGGCGCGGTGTTCGGCGGACCCGGCCCGCGAGTCGGCGGCAATCTGGTCTATGTCGCGCTGATCATCGTCGTCATCCTGGCCTGCACCGCGACCGGTATCGGATCGATCCTCGGCTGGGCGCTCGACGTGACAGCGCACAGTCTTTCGCTGATGGGCACCCTCTTCGTGCGGGCGCTGCCGGTCATGCTGCTCACCGTGCTGGTGTTCTTCAACACCTACGTCTGGCTGATGGCCGCGATCGTCAGCCGGGCCCGGTTGTGGGGCGCGCTGGGCTTCCTGGCGCTCATCGCGGTGGCGTTCGTCATCGCGTCGACGGTGGACCGCGTCCGCCCGATCCTGACCGCCGCGACGCCCGACACACCGGAGGCCCAGCTCGAGGTCCTGGCGGACACCCCATTCGCTGACATGGCCGCCGTCAGCCAGCGAGTTCCCCTGTCCCGCATCGAGCGGGTCAACGTGGTGTTCGTCCTGGCGATGTCTCAGGTGCTGCAGTTGCTGATCGTCGCCCTGGTGACCGCGTTCATCTTCCTGGTGCTCGGGTTGATCCTGATCGACCCGAAACTGCTCGCCGAATGGACCCGCAACAACGGCGCTCCCGACGGCACCATCTTCGGCATGACGCTGCCGATACCGGAGTCGCTGATCCAGACGACGTTGTTCCTGGGCGCGCTGACGTTCATGTACATCACGGCGCGTACGACGACCGATGCCTCATACCGGGCCGAGTTCGTCGACCCTCAGGTCGACAGCCTGCGCCGCCGGCTGGATGCCCGCGACCGGTATCTCGCCGACCGCAAACGAGTGTGAGGGCTGTGCAGGCAATTCCGAAGTCTTGCGTGCACAGCCCTCACATTCGTCGTGACTACAGGTACTGACCCAGGTTGCTCTCGGTATCGATGGCACGGCTCGCAGACGAGCTCTTGCCGGTGACCAGCGTGCGGATGTAGACGATCCGCTCGCCCTTCTTGCCCGAGATCCGCGCCCAGTCATCGGGATTGGTGGTGTTGGGCAGGTCTTCGTTCTCGGCGAACTCGTCGACGATCGAATCCAGCAGATGCTGCACCCGCAGGCCGTGCGAACCTGTTTCCAACACCGACTTGATGGCGTACTTCTTGGCCCGGTCCACGACGTTCTGGATCATGGCGCCCGAGTTGAAGTCCTTGAAGTACATGACCTCCTTGTCGCCGTTGGCGTAGGTCACTTCCAGGAAGCGGTTGTCGTCGATCTCGGCGTACATCCGGTCCACGATCTTCTCGATCATCGCCTTGATGGTGTGCGCCCGATCGCCGTTGAACTCGCCCAGGTCGTCGGCGTGTACCGGCAGGTTCTCAGTGAGGTACTTGCTGAAGATGTCCTGTGCCGCTTCGGCGTCCGGCCGCTCGATCTTGATCTTCACGTCCAGGCGGCCGGGCCGCAGGATGGCCGGGTCGATCATGTCCTCGCGGTTGGAGGCGCCGATGACGATGACGTTCTCCAGGCCCTCGACACCGTCGATCTCCGAAAGCAGCTGCGGCACAACCGTCGTCTCCACGTCGGAGCTGACGCCAGTGCCACGGGTGCGGAAGATCGAGTCCATCTCGTCGAAGAACACGATCACCGGGGTGCCTTCGGACGCCTTCTCACGGGCGCGCTGGAAGATCAGCCGGATGTGCCGCTCGGTCTCGCCGACGAACTTGTTGAGCAGCTCGGGGCCCTTGATGTTCAGGAAGTAGCTCTTGGCCTCCCGGGCGTCGTCGCCACGGATTTCGGCCATCTTCTTGGCCAGCGAGTTGGCCACGGCCTTGGCGATCAGCGTCTTGCCGCAACCAGGAGGGCCGTAGAGCAGGACGCCCTTCGGCGGCCGCAGCGAGTACTCCTTGTACAGATCCTTGTGCAGGAACGGCAGCTCCACCGCGTCGCGGATCAGCTCGATCTGTCGCGTCAGGCCGCCGATGTCCTCGTAGCTGACGTCGGGCACCTCTTCGAGAACCAGATCCTCGACCTCGGCCTTGGGGATCCGCTCGAAGGCGTACCCGGCCTTGCTGTCGACCAGCAGCGAGTCACCCGGCCGCAGCTTGCGCGCCCGCTCGTCGGCCAGGTCGTCGACACCCTCGAGCACCTCGGCAACCTCGGGGTCGAGGAACTCGAGCGCGACCAACGGCTCGGCGAGCCAGACGATGCGCTCCTCGTCGGCATGGCCGACCACCAGGGCGCGCTTTCCGTCGTTCAGGATTTCGCGCAATGTGCTGATCTCGCCGACCGCCTCGAACGAGCCGGCCTCGACCACCGTCAACGCCTCGTTGAGGCGGACGGTCTGGCCCTGCTTGAGTTCGGACACCTCGATGTTCGGCGACACCGACAGCCGCATCTTGCGCCCGGAGGTGAAGACATCGACGGTGTCGTCGTCGTGAGCGAGCAGCAAGACGCCGTAGCCGCTGGGCGGCTGCCCAAGTCGATCGACCTCCTCGCGGAGCGCCAGCAACTGCTGTCGCGCCTCTTTGAGGGTGTCCATCAGCTTGCCGTTGCGAGTCGTCAGCGAATCGATGCGGGCTTCGAGCTGCTGCACATCGCGCGGTCCGCGGTGCGCCGCGGCCGCGTTCGTGAGCTGCTCGCGCAGTGCCGCCGTCTCGCTGCGAAGCCGCGCCAACTCGGCCGCATCAGTGCTGGACATGGGGTTCTGACGAGGTATGCCCGGGCTGCCGAAGGCGTCCGGGCGATCCATTTCAGACATCTTGCGCTCCTTTCCCGCACCGGAAGTTGGTGCGGCGGATACCTCAACGCTACCGGCCATCCGCCATTCATGGGCGTTCAAGGAATCGCGACACACGGGTGTTGCTCTGACCGCGCTGTTAACCTCATACGCAAGTCGGGCTCATCGAAAGGACCGCAGTGATCGTCAAATCCCTCGTCACCGGCATGGCAGCCGCCGCCCTCGTAGGTGCAGCAGCCGTCGGTACGACTGTGGCGTCTCAGCCGGCCGGCCTGACCGCTGGCACGTCACCGGCCGTCGCGCCGGTCGTCCGCCAGGTGCCGCTGCCCCAGGCCCCCGCGCCGGGCCTGCAGGCGTCACTGGTGTCCACGCTCAGCGGCCTGACGGCCGCCGGGAGCTTCGCCGGGTCCAAGGGCAGCTACATCCAGGGCGGCGTCGGCCGACTCGAGGCCATCACCGCCGACCGGGCGTACAGCAACGCCGTGAAGCAGGGCGTGTTCCCCATGAGCTTCGCCGTTGCCGACATCGATGACCTCGGCGACGGCACCGCGACGGCCAACGTCACAGCCACCGCCGCCACCGGAGCCACCGCAGCCCAGCCGCTGACCTTCGTCGCCGGCCCCAGCCCGACCGGCTGGCAACTGTCCAAGGGGTCTGCCATGGCCCTGCTGTCGTCGGTGAAGTAGGCGCCAGGAACAACCGGTGAAGTCAACCCGAGGGACCCTGATCGCCGTCGTCGTGGCGGCGATCGGGTTGGCCGGGTGCAGTGAACACGTCGAGCCGCCGGCCGACCCGATGCCCCGTTCGCTGCTGACCACCGACGCCAAGACCCCGGCGGCCGCGCCGCTGCCGCCACCCGATGCGCTCACCGGGGTGCTGTACAAGATCGCCGACCCGGCGGTGCCCTCGGCACAAAAGATCGGGCTGATCCAATACGGCACGGCCGAGGATCAGGCCGGGCTGGACAACTTCACCAAAGCGCTGCGCGACAACGGCTTCAATCCGATGAACGTGACCGCCACCGAGCTGTTGTGGTCGGCCGGCCAGCCGGGCGACATCATCGCCACCATCACGATCACCTCCGTCGCCGCACCGGACAACAAATTCACGTTCCCCATGGAATTCAGTCCCATCCGGGATGCCTGGCAGCTGAATCGGCAAACCGCGAATCTGCTGCTGAAACTGGGCCAGCCGGGCGGACCGAACGCCACCACGACCCCGGGTCGCTGAGCTGCCGATGTGGGTCGGTTGGTTGGAGTTCGACCTGCTGCTCGGCGATGTGCACTCGCTGAAAGAGAAGCGCTCGGTGGTCCGGCCGATCATCGCCGAACTTCGGAAGTTGTCCGTCTCTGTCGCTGAAAGCGGCAATCAGGATCTGCACCGTCGGGCATCGATCGGCGTTGCCGTGGTGGCGTCCCACCGCACTTTCGTCGTCGACGTGCTCGACGCCGCCGAACGCCAGGTGGCGGCCCGCCCGGAGATCGAGTTGTTGTCCGTACGGCGAGGTCTGGTCAGCAGCGAGGACTAAATGTTGCGCTTACGGCGCAGCGGCTGCGGCGTCACGGCGCCCGGCGCCAGCCGGCGCGCACTGATCAGGAACGCGGTGTGGCCACGCATCGAATGCTGCGGACGCACCGCGAGGCCGACGACATCCCAGCCGCGCTGCAGCGATTCCCACGACCGCGGCTCGGTCCAGCACTGCTGCTCGCGCAGCGCCTCGACCGTCTTCGACAACTGGGTGACGGTCGCGACGTAGACGATCAGCACGCCACCCGGGACCAGCGCCTTGGAGACCGTCTCCAGCACGTCCCACGGGGCGAGCATGTCGAGCACCACCCGGTCGACCTCGCCGCCGTCGTAGTCGTTGAGGTCGGCGATGACCAGGTTCCAGTTCTCGGGCCGCTCGCCGAAGAAGGTCTCGACGTTGCGCACCGCATGCACGGCGTGGTCGTCGCGGACCTCGTAGGAGGTCACGGAACCGCCCGGGCCGACGGCCCGCAGCAGCGAACACGTCAGCGCGCCGGAGCCGGCGCCGGCCTCCAAAACCCTTGCGCCCGGGAAGATGTCGCCCTCGTGCACGATCTGCGCGGCGTCCTTCGGGTAGATGACCTGCGCACCGCGCGGCATCGACAGGACGTAGTCGATCAGCAGCGGGCGCAGCACCAGGAAGGGGTCGCCGTTGGTGGATTTCACGACGCTGCCCTCGGGCTGGTCGATCACCGAATCGTGGGCGACGATGCCGCGATGGGTGTGGAACTCCCCACCCGTGGCCAGCACCATCGTGTAGTGCCGGCCTTTGGCGTCGGTCAGTTGGACACGGTCGCCGACGGTGAAGGGCCCGGTGATTCTCACCGGGCCAGCCTGCCAGCCGACCCGTCCCGGCAGACGGCCGGGGTTCGGCAACTTTGTCGTCGCCCCCACCTAAGCTGCTGATATGAGTACCGCCACCGAGGAGCCGAAGGCGGATCGCGCGTGACCGCTGCCGCCCCTGTCCGACGGCCGGCGCTGTCGCCGTCGCGGGCCGGTGACTTCAAACAGTGCCCGCTGCTCTACCGGTTCCGGGCCATCGACCGGCTGCCGGAGCCGCCGTCGACCGCCCAGTTGCGGGGTTCGGTGGTGCACGCCGCGCTGGAGCAGCTGTATGCGCTGCCCGCCATCGACCGGGTGCCGGAGACCGCCCTGTCCCTGGTCCTACCGGCCTGGGATGCCGTGGTGGCGGAGAAGCCCGAGCTGGCCGAGGAGATCGCGCCCGAGTTGCGGGAGACGTTGCTCAAGGAGGCGCGGGCCCTGCTTGCCGGGTACTACCGGCTGGAGGACCCGACGCGGTTCGACCCGCAGAGCTGCGAGCAACGCGTCGAGGTCGAGTTGTCCGACGGCACGCTGTTGCGCGGATTCGTCGACCGGATCGACGTGGCGCCGACCGGCGAGCTGCGAGTCGTCGACTACAAGACCGGCAAGGCGCCGCCGGAAGCACGGGCACTGGCCGAGTTCAAGGCCATGTTCCAGATGAAGTTCTACGCGGTGGCCCTGCTCCGCATCCGGGGCGTGGTGCCGGCGCGGCTGCGGCTGCTGTATCTGGCGGACAGCCAGGTGTTGGACTACAGCCCCGATCTGGCCGAGCTGGAGAGGTTCGAGAAGACACTGATGGCCATCTGGCATGCCATCCAGAAGTCGGGTCAGACCGGTGACTTCCGGCCCAACCCGTCCAAGCTATGTTCCTGGTGTACGCACCAAGACCTGTGCCCCGCATTCGGCGGCACTCCCCCGCCCTATCCGGGCTGGCCAGAGGATTTCGGGACCGCATGATCGACTGCTATTACCGTCGGCTCGACGCCGACGGTGATTTTCAACGCTTCGAATCGACCGAGGGCACCGGCAGTAACTGGGATTCGAGCATTCAACATGGTTCGCCGCCGCTGGCACTGTTGACCAAGACCATCGAAGAGCTCGCCGCCGGTAACGGGATGCAGGTGGGCCGGCTGACTCTCGACATTCTGGGCGC
This sequence comes from Mycolicibacterium sp. P4_G11, assembly GCF_056555145.1. NCBI lineage: Bacteria > Bacillati > Actinomycetota > Actinomycetes > Mycobacteriales > Mycobacteriaceae > Mycobacterium > Mycolicibacterium sp. P4_G11. Next base: position 207,757 of record NZ_JBFUJW010000001.1, on the reverse strand, counting down.
GATTCCCGTTGCGCCCGTTGCGGTTCGGGCGTGGGTGTCGCGGCCCGGTTCGCGCATCTGCATGATGACCGCGGAGATGACGGCCACCCAGCGGGACGGTTCCGAACGTGCGGTGGCTCGGATGTCGGCGTGGCTGTTGGCCACCAGTGATACCCGCGACGCCGTCATCGATCGGTATCCACCGATGACGCGCCTGCCCGATACCGGGCACCGGCATTCCTGGCAGGGTCGGCCCGGCTATCTGGAGACCGTCACCTGGGTGCCGCAACCCGACGACGCCAACGCCTCGGCGGTCTGGATGCAGCCCCTGATTTCGTTGGTCGACGACGAGGAACTGACCGACCTGCAGCGGCTCGCGATGGTCGTCGATTCCGCCAATGGCGTTGGCGCGACGCTGGATCCGGACGAGTTCATGTTCATGAACACCGACACCACGGTGCACCTGCACCGCGCCCCCGTCGGCTCGGAGTTCTGCCTGCGCGCCCGCGGCTCGATCGGACCCGACGGCCTCGGTTCGACCACGGCCGAGCTGTTCGACGAACAGGGCTTCATCGGGACGTCAGCACAGACGCTGTTGGTGCAGCGGCGCTGAATCGGGATCACCTGGCGATATCGACGACGACGCGGGCGCGTCGAAGAAAACGCGCACGGGCGGGGAATCTGCCCGCCGTCTCCATCACCGGTCAGGCCTGACCGGCTTCGAGGCGCGGAAAACTCAGTGAAACAGGCTGAGATTCAGACTAGGTAGGGACAAGCCGGGTAGACCCAGTGACAGCGGAACCGAAAGATTCACGTTCGGCGCAGGCAAGCTCGACAGGTTGATCGGCGGAAAGCCACCCAAGCTCCAATCATCGCCCCAGTCAAGACCGTTGGTGTTGTTGCGTGCGGTCTTTCCTGAATGGGCCTGGCCGGCGTGATTGTCCTGGTTTACCGTGTCGGGAGACGCCTGCGCAATGCCGACACCAGCCGCCGAAACAGCAAGCGCGGCAACTGAAATGACGGCACCTCGCGTGATCGATTTGATCGGCATGCGGCGCGGACCTCCCTCGATTGACTACTGAGTTGAGCAAACGGTAGCCACCCAATCTGGGAAAACCGTATCGACACAGTGGGAGTCGGCTATGCCTGTCCCGGGTTCCCGAGTTGCGACGACAAACAAGCCACCTTGGGAAATCTACTTCTGACGCGAACTACGCGCATCGATGAGACTGGCCGCAAATACAAACAGCAACCAGAACAGCTGCAGCACAGCGCAACTGGACTACGCAGGGGGTGCGACACGCGAGCGAACGGGAAGGGTGTGATCGCTCGCGTGTCGCATAACTGAGATGATGCCGGGGCGGTCATCACTCTTACCAACCGGCTGTCGCGGGCCGTTGGCCTATCGAGCGTATGCGCTCCGGTTATGCGCAGGCTGTCGTGCGCCTAGGAACTGTGTATGCATATATGCCCGCACCAGGGAGCGATCAATACCGCGGGGGTTGATAGCCGGCACAGCGGCAATTGATATGGAACCCATAACCCCGGCGAGGGATGACGGCAGGTTTGTCAACCAATAATGGGGCGATGGCATCGATTGCGCGTCGCAAGCCAGGCCGCCCGTCGGCGGCAACAACGGCTTCCAACCGCCAGTGCATCCTGCGCGCCGCACGAGAGTTGTTCATTGAATTCGGTTATGCCACAACTACGCTTGAGGCCATCGCAAGACGGGCCGGCTTGTCCAGGCCGGCGCTGCACTATCACTTCACCAACAAACCGCAGTTGTACCGCGACGCCATCGACCGTCCGGCGGCAGCCATGGTTGCCGCAGCGGCCACTACGGCCCGGCGCGCGGCAACGTTGCCCTCCCAGCTCGCGAACTTCATTTCAGCGACCCTTGGCGCCGATGACCCCAACCAGTGCAACGCCCAGCTTGTGGCCGCCGCAGTGCGCGAATCTGTACGCGAGGTAAAGCTGATCGACGCCGAGCACGACGTGCTGCGTGCGGCACGGGCGTTCATCTCATCGGTAATGCGCGAGGCTATCGACCGCGGCGAACTCAGTCCCGAAACCAACATCGTGGACGCCGTTGAAACGATGGTCGCGGTTCTGTGCGGCATCGCCACTTACCCCGCCGCGTTTGGCCCCGCCGAGAACCTCCCGGCCATCGTGAATGCTTTCGAACTGCTCATCACCGATAAACTTCTTGCCGGCTGATGTGATGTCGGCCAGCAATAGACCTGCCTGCACGCGTTCGACGCTTGGCATGGCTCGCGTACAAAACTCCAACGAGGACAACATTATTCACACCCACACCTCCGTCGGCCCGGAATGCTGTCTGCGGGCGCGCGGCTCGATCGGGCCCGACGGCCTCGGGTCGACCACGGCCCAGCTGTTCGACGAACAGGGCTTCATCGGGACGTCAGCGCGGACGCTATTGGTGCAGCGGCGCTGACGAACCGGGATCACCCGGCGATATCGACGGACGACGCAGGCGCGTCGAAGAAAACGCGCAATGCCGCAAGGTCGCCACTGATGTCGACGAGCGGGGCGATGTCGTCAAGCGACAACAAGCCCGCCGAGAGCCCGAGAACAATCTGAGCCTCGGCCGTCAGCACGGCCTCGAGCTTTCGCCCGTCGGGCCAGCCCACGTCGATGCCGGATTCGGTGGCGCACAGTTGGACGGTGACACCGTCCACCACAATGCCCACTGCTGTCGACCGATTTCCAGGAGTGCGTCCGGCGAACAGGGCCGGCAGAGCCACCAGAAATCCGTCGGGGCGGAAGGCATCCCCTTCGGGACCGCGGATCATCAGCGGCGTCGACCAGCGGATCAGTGCATTGATCGGCTCGCGCAGTTGGGCACCCCAGTCGGTCAGGGCGTATGTGATCGCGTTGGCCTCGTCGGACAGGCGCCGTGTCACGACACCAGCGGTTTCGAGGTCTCGAAGTCGGTCCGTCAGCAGATTCGTCGCGATCCCTGCCAGCCCCTCTCTCAGCTCGCCGAAGCGCGCCGGGCCGATCAGGAGCTGGCGGACGATCAGCAAATTCCACCGGTCACCCACCACATCTAGCGCCCGGGCGAGCCCGCAGTACTGGCCGTAATCTCGACTCATCATCTCCTACTTGTAAATTTAAAGTGCAACTGATTATATCAACCATCGAGCGGAGGTGGCTATGACAGTCGCGGACAGGCCGGTTTGGGTCGACAACGAGTTGTATCCGTTCGAGAGCCGATTCATCGACATCGACGGGCACCACATCCACTACATCGATGAAGGCTCGGGCCCCACACTGCTGTTTCTGCATGGCAATCCGACCTGGTCGTTCGACTACAGCCAGGTCATCTCATCCCTGCGCAACGAATTTCGTTGTGTCGCAGTGGACTACCCAGGATTCGGGTTGTCCCATGCGGCTCCGGGCTACCGATATCTGCCCGCTGAACATGCCCGCGCGGTCAGTAGATTCGTGGACGCGCTCGAGCTGAACGAGGTCACGCTGGTGGCCCACGACTGGGGCGGCCCAATCGGTTTGGCGGCAATACAGAAGCGCCCCGATGTCTTCAATCGGTTGGTGCTGACCAACACCTGGGCCTGGCCGGTCAGCGACCCTCTGATTCAGGTCATGTCGTATGTGATGGGCGGCCCACTTGGGCGCCTGGCGATTCGGCAGCTCAACCTCTTCGTCAACCTCATGATTCCCGTCGGGCACCGGTTGACCAAGCCCACCGCTGCGCAGATGGCCCACTACAAGCACGCCCTCGACAGCCCCGCCCGACGGGAAGGTTCCGCGGTCTTTCCCCGCGAAATCACCTCAAGCAGAACCTTTCTCGAGGAGGTCGAAGCCGGTCTTCCAGATATCGCGGCACTGCCGACGTTGATCATCTGGGGTGATGCCGACTTCGCATTCGGCGACAATGAACTACGACGGTGGAAACAGACCTTCGCCGACCCTCGGACCGTCGTCGTTGAAGGCGCCGGCCACTACGTCCCCTCCGACGCTCCCGAGCAATTCGCGGCAGCGATCCGCGACTGGCACATGTCGTCGGGGTCGTGATGGTCGCGGACCCGCTTGCTCGCATGAACCCAACGCGTCGCAAGGCCGGGATCCTGGCCGCTGTCTACGTCGCGGTCCTGGCCATCAACCTCGACGTCACAATCGTCAACGTCGCCTTACCCAGCATCGCGACCCAACTTCACGCGGATACCCGTGGCCTGCAATGGGTCGTCGACGGCTACAACCTCAGCTTCGCCGCGCTCGTACTGGCGGCCGGCAGCCTGTCGGACCGCTACGGGCGCAGGCCTGCCCTGCTGATCGGGCTGCTCGGCTTCGCTGCCACCAGCGGAATCGGCGCGCTCGCCACCACCACCGGAGCGCTGGTCGCGGCGAGATTCGGCATGGGAGTATTTGCCGCGCTGATCTTCCCCACCACCCTGTCGATCATCACCAACGCCTTCTCCGATCGCCGGCAACGCGCCGCTGCCCTCGGCGGCTGGGGTGCGGTCGTCGGCGTCGGTGTCGCCGCTGGACCGGTCACCGGCGGCCTTCTGCTCGAACACTTTTCATGGAGCAGCGCCTTCTGGGCACTCATCCCGTTGGCGCTGCTGGCAGCAGCGCTCGCAGTCATCCTGGTGCCGGAATCACGTGACCCGGGCGTGCCCCCACTAGACATTCGCGGCCTGATCACATCGATCGCCCTGCTGGGGATTCTCGTCTACACCATCATCGAAGCCCCTGTCCGAGGCTGGCACAGCCCCGCGACGCTGTTCGGCTTTGTGGCTGCCGCAGCGCTGGCCCTGGCGTTCGTAACCATCGAACAGGCAGCCGAGCATCCGATGCTCGACGTCAGGCTGTTCACCGACCGCAGATTCAGCACCGCCAGCGCATCCGTCGCCGTCGCGTTCTTCTCGCTGGCCGGCTTCATATTCATCATCACGCAGTACTTCCAAGTGCTCCGCGGATTCAGCCCGCTTTCAACCGGTGCCAGAATCCTGCCCGTCGCAGGATCCATCGCGGTCGGCTCCATCGTCGGCGGTCTGCTCGCACCACGCGTCGGTACCCGCGCGGTGGTGGTGAGCGGACTGGCTTCCTTCGGCAGCGCGATGGCCTGGATCGCCGGCAGCATTGACACCGACACCCCCTACTGGACCACGATCGTTGCCCAGATGCTGCTCATGGGCCTGGGCATCGGGCTGATCTCCACTCCCGCAACCGAATCCATCATGCTCGTACTGCCGCCGGCCCGGGCTGGTGTCGGCTCAGCGGTCAATGACGCCACGCGCGAACTCGGCTCGACACTGGGCGTAGCCATCGTCGGTTCGCTGTTCTCCTCGGTCTTCAGCGCCCGCCTCGTTGACAGTGCATTCGCGGCAACAGGGAAAGCCGGTGAGGCCGGCGACTCCGTGCCGACCGCGTTCGGGATTGCCGCCACGAACACCGAACTTCTTGCAGCCGTGCAACATTCATTCCTCAATGCCCTCACCGCGGCCTGTATCGTCGTCGCCGCCCTATGCTATGTCGCCGCTACCGCCGGAGTCATCGCGCTGCCCGGCCGACGTTTTCAACCGCCGATCACTACGACGAGCACCTCGGACGAGGAAGATGCCGCAACTTGTCAGCTCGGGCGGCCGGCCGCTATCACTCGCAGTACCTGATCGGTGCCGTCGCCCGGCCAAAAGGCGTGCATTGCCCAGGTCGCGCCGGCGCGGGCGAACTCGGCCGCATCAGTGCCCGGACGAGTCTTCACGGCGATATCGAAACCTTCACGGCTGCCGCGCAATTCGTCAATGGTGTTGGCGATCTGGGCCACCGTCGACGCGTCGCCGGTGAGCGGAAATATGCCGTCATGGCGGGCGGCTCGTTCGATGGGCTTGCCGCTGTGACGTGCGGTGCCGAACCACAACGGGATGCGCACCTGCCGCGCCGAGTCGGGTAGCGCACGCACATCTTCGGCAACCAACTGACCTCGATGCGTGACGGTTTCACCGGCCCACAGGGAAGTCAATACTCCGACACCTTCATCGAGCAAACCCCCGAGTCGCCGTGCGTCGGCATCCTCGCCGAAGGCAGAGTATTCCCGGCCCCGATCGTCGCCGGTGCCCAAGCCCACGGTCAGCCGTCCACGACTCAGCCGATCCAACGTCAGGGTTTCCCGTGCGAGTTTGACGATGCGGCGGCGCGGTAGCGGTGTCACCATCGGCCCCAACCTGATTCGACTCGTGTTGGACGCAGCAGCCGCCAATGCGACCCACGGATCGGCGATTTCCCACTGGCCGCCGATCGGGCTCAGTACATGGTCCCAGAGGAATAGGCCGTCCCAGCCCGATTCCTCGGCGGCGATCGCGATATCGACGATGGCTTGGGGGTCGGCCAATTCGCCGAACGGCGGCAGGAAGATTGCGTGGCGCACCACGACACCGTAACACCGAGCCCACGTTCAGCCTGCCGCCGAGAGCGCCGGAAAAGCCATCCGCACCCACGCTTCCTAGCGGTTCACCTGCTATCTGAATGAACTGGTGCACAAGACCTTTGACGGGTGGACCGCAACCGGATCACTCCGATTTCCGTGGATCAGTGCTGAACGGTGCAAGCAGGAATTCGTCGACGAATCTGGCGAAGGTGTCGTCGACGAAGGCGGGGTCGGGGGCGGTGAAGAACTCGATGATCAAACCCTGGAAGGTGGCCAGAGCGATGCGTGAGCGGGTTTCTGCGATGTGATCGGGCATTCCGAGCGAGAGGAGGCGCGCTTTGGAGTTGCGGGTAAGTAAAGACAAGGTGTCCCAGGTGTATTCGCGATATGGGCTGTCGAGCCCGCATGCCGCGCCGAAGATTTGCAGCACGACCCGTAGGCTGTCGCGGCGTTCTCCGCGCGTGCACTCGTACCAGTCCTCGAAACACCATTGCCTATGCGCAGCGATGGAATCCGGCAAATCGAGCTCGTCGGTTTCCGGTATCGCCGCGCGCTGCTGACGGTGCAAGACCTCGAGCATGAGCTTTTCCTTGGTGCCGAAGTAGTACACCAGCATGCGGGCGCTCGTTCCCATCTCGGCAGCGAGCTCGCGCATGGAGGTATCGACCACACCGGTGCGCGCCAAAATGGCACCGGCGCAGGCCAATAGCTCTTCACGTTTCGCATGGTCGAACGGACGCGGCACGCTTGACTGTAACAGTTGCTTCGGATACTGATGGTGAGGTGCGGTTGAACACGAGGGCGGGGGGCGCTCGGTGAGCTTGGTTCGCGATGACGCCGATTCAGCGACCGACGACGCCCAGGCTGATACGTCAACGGCCGGTGTCGGTCGGCCGGTGCGTACCACCCGATGGGTCGCGATCCTCGCCGGCCTGGTGGGAGTCGTTGCGAGCGTTCTGATCCCGGTGTTGCCGGTTGTCCAGACCACCGCGACGCTGAACTGGCCGCAAGCTGGGCAGCTGGGCAACGTCACCGCGCCGCTGGTCTCGTTGACGCCGACGTCGCTGACAGCATCGGTGCCGTGCAGTCTGATTCGCGATATGCCAGCCTCAGGCGGATTGGTTCTGGGGACGGCGCCCGCGGCCGGTAAGCAGGCGATGCTCAATGGGCTCTTCGTCACCGCTACCGCACAGCGCGTCGATGTGGTCGCGCGCAACATCGTCATTCTCAGTGTGCCGCGCAGTCGCTTGAGCGCCCCGCAATGTCAGCAACTACAGCTCTCGTCGTCGACGGCAGGCACCTTCGCCTCGATCAGCGGCCTGACCGACCCCGACACGGGCACTCAATTACGCAGCGGCTTCGCGGATCCGAACCTGCGGCCCCAGATCGTTGGAGTGTTCACCGACCTGACCGACCCCGCCCCACCCGGGCTCACCTTCTCGGCAACGATCGACACCCGATTCACCAGCTCTCCCTCGCCGTTGAAGGCGGCGGCGATGGCGGCCGGCGTTACGGGCACAATCGTTGCGCTACTGGCGTTGTGGCGCCTCGATCGCCTCGACGGACGTCGCGCCCGGCGTCTCATACCCACCCGGTGGCGTTCCTTCACCGTCGTGGACGCCACGGTGATCGCGGTGTCCGTGTTCTGGTACGTCGCCGGCGCGGGATCCTCCGACGACGGCTACCAATTCGGCATGTCCAACACGGCCAGTCACGCCGGGTACATGGCCAATTACTTCCGCTGGTTCGGCAGCCCCGAGGACCCGTTCGGCTGGTACTACGACCTGATCGCCGCAATGACGCACATCAGTCACGCCAGCCTGTGGCTACGGCTGCCGGACTTGATCTGTGCGCTGGTGTGCTGGCTGCTGCTGTCCCGAGAGGTCATCCCCCGACTCGGCCCCGCGGTGGCCACCAGCCCTGCGGCCGCGTGGGCCGCGGCCTTGGTGTTCATCGCGGCGTGGATGCCCTTCAACAACGGATTACGTCCCGAAGGACAGATCGCCACCGGCGCCCTGATCACCTACGTTCTGGTGGAACGGGCGATCATCACCCGCCGCCTCACGCCGGTCGGACTGGCGATCGTCGTGGCCGCTTTCACCTTGGGCATCCAGCCCACCGGGATCATCGCGGCCGCTGTCTTGCTGGCCGGCGGGCGTCCCATCGTGCGCATCATCGTCGCCCGCGCACGAACGGTCGGGTTCGCGCCGGTGTTGTTGCCGCTGGCCACAGCCGGATTCGTCGTGCTGACAGTCGTTTTCGCGGACCAGACCCTGGCTGCGGTGGGCGAGGCCACCGCGGTGCGGACCGCCATCGGACCCGCCCAGCCCTGGTACACCGAGAACCTCCGGTATTTCTATCTGATCTTGCCGACCACCGACGCCGCCCTGTCGCGCCGCTTCGGAATCTTGATGACCATGGCGTGCGTCTTTCCCTCGATGCTGTTGTTGTTGCGCCGCAAACGAATTCCCGGAGTTGCCACCGGCCCCGTGTGGCGGCTGATCGGTGTCATCTTCGCGACCTTGTTCCTGCTGACGTTCGCCCCGACGAAATGGATTCACCACTTCGGCCTGTTCGCCGCCGTCGGTGCCGCGATGGCAGCGGTGGCCACCGTCCTGCTCGGCCCGACGGTGCTGCGTTCCCCACGCAACCGGATGGCGTTCCTGTCGGTCGTGCTCTTCGTCCTGGCTCTGTGTTTCGCCTCCACCAACGGGTTTTGGTACGTCTCCAGCTACGGCGTGCCGTTCAACGACAGCAGCCCCCACTGGGGACCGGTCACCGTCAGCGCTGTCCTGTTCGCGCTGTGCCTGCTGGCCGCCGGCTACGCGGGGTGGCTCCACCTGGCCCCGCCCGCCCACCGGGAATCCCGCGTCACCCAGCTGCTGACCGGCGCACCGGTACCGATTGCGGCCGGGGCCATGGTGCTGGTGTGCGTCGGGTCGATGCTGACCGGAGCGATCAAGGAATACCCGAGCTACTCCAATGGCTGGGCCAACCTGCGCGAGCTCGCCGGCGGCTGCGGCCTGGCCGACGACGTCCTCGTCGAACCAGACGCCAACGCCGGATTCCTCGCGCCTGAAGCCGGGCGCTACGGGCCTTTGGGCCCGTTGGGCGGAGCCGATCCGATCGGCTTCGATCCGAATGGTGTACCCGAACACACACTGGCAGAGTCGATTTGGCAGGACCACCCCAAATCAGGAACCGACTACGACTGGGACGCTCCCACAGCCCTCGACGCACCCGGAGCCAACGGCTCCAACGTCGTTTTACCCTACGGCCTGGACCCCGCCCGAGTGCCGATCGCCGGCAGTTTCACCGACGGTCCTCAACGCGTCAGCAGGCTCACCTCCGCGTGGTATCGACTCCCCACCGCCGATGCCGCCCACCCACTGGTGGTCATCACCGCCGCCGGCACCATCACCGGCAACAGCGTCCTGTCCGGACACACTGCAGCCCAAACTGTCGCGCTGGAATACGGCACCCCCGGCCCTGACGGGACACCCACCGCCCAAGGCCGACTCACGCCGTACGACATCGGCCCACAACCAGCCTGGCGCAACCTGCGTTTCCCCCGAACCCAGATTCCCTCCGACGCCCAATACGTCCGAGTGATTGCCGAAGACGACTCACTGGACGTCGGCGACTGGGTGGCCGTCACCCCGCCCCGCGCGCCCGAATTACGTTCGCTCCAAGAGTATTTGGGCTCGACGCAGCCGATCTTGCTGGACTGGGCCGTCGGCTTGGTGTTCCCCTGCCAGCAGCCCATGCTGCACGCCAACGGCGTCACACAAGTCCCCACCTACCGCATCTCCCCGGACTACCCCGCCAAGATCGAAATGCCCGACACCTGGCAATCCGGCGAAAACGGCGGCCCACTGGGAATCACAGACCTGCTGTTGCGCGCCCACGTGATGCCCACTTACCTCTCGCGCGACTGGGGCCGGGACTGGGGATCGCTGCGCCGATTCACACCCATCGCTGATGCACCCGAAGCGCATCTCGACCTCGGCACCGCTAGCCGCAGTGGACTGTGGAGCCCCGGCCCCATCCGCATCGGACCGTAGACACAGCGAGACGCAGGAAGAAATCCCGACGATCCATTTATATTTACTTGCATCTATATAGACGTCTAGGCATACTGGCTTCATGGACGTCTTCGAAGCGGTCGCCGAACCGAATCGGCGTGCTCTGCTCGACGTACTCGCCGAGGGCGAGTGCACGGCCGGTGAACTGGTCGCCACCCTCCCGGGCCTGACTCAGCCCACGGTCTCCCGGCACCTCCGGGTGCTGCGCGAGGTGGGGCTGGTCGAGGTCCGGCCCGATGCCCAACGACGCATCTACGCGCTGCGCGCCGACGGCCTGGTCGAGATGGACCAGTGGATCGACCGCTACCGCCGCTACTGGACCAACCATCTGGACGCCCTTGAGCGTCATCTTGATTCGACATCCGAGGAGGAACATGGCAACCGATGAACTCGAGGGAGTCGTCACGATCGACGGCGACCGCGCAACGCTGACGTTCGAGCGTCGACTGCGGCACCCCGTCGAACGGGTATGGGCCGCGATCACCGAGCCCGCGCATCGCGACATCTGGATGGGCAAGACCGTCATCGACGGCCGCGAGGGCGGCTCGATCGAAACGGTCGCCTCCGGCCCACCGGTGCCACCGGACCTGAAGCGCATGACCGGGCGCATCCTGGTCTGGGATCCGCCGCACGTGTTCGAGCACGAATGGCACCAGCAGATCGTCGAACCCGGCGTGGTCCGTTACGAACTCACCGCCGACGGCAGCGGCACGCTACTCCGGATGACGCATCGCGGCCTCGGAGTGCCCAACGCCAACGGATTCCGGCCCGGCACACAGGCTTTCCTCGACCGTCTGCAGGCGCTGCTCGACGGCACTCCCCTACCCAGCTGGCTGGAGCGATACGCCGAGATCGCCGGCCACAGCCCACTCGACGCCCCACCCACAGTTCCGCCCGCCTAGGAGAAATTGATGTCGGACAACACCTTTCACGACGCCCCGTCGGTGGTCGTCGCCTACCAGTCCGGGTTCGGCCACACCGCATTCCTCGCCGAGGCAGTGGCCGCCGGAGCTCGGTCCGCGGGCGCGGCCGTCACCCCGATCCGGTTGGGTGATGTGAGCGAACACGATTGGCAGGTGCTCGACGCGGCCGACGCGATCATCTTCGGCACCGCCACCTACATGGGCAACGTGTCGGCCGCGTTTCAGACGTTCGCCGAGCAGACGGGCCGTCGCTGCCAACAGGGCACCTGGCGCGACAAGGTGGCGGCAGGCTTCACCAACTCTGGAAGCAAGAGCGGCGATAAGCTCAATGCGCTTGTCTCACTGGCGGTTTTCGCCGCTCAGCATCACATGCACTGGGTCAATCTGGGTCTGAGTCCTGGCTGGAATCACTCCACGGCGAGCGAGGACGAACTGAACCGACTGGGCTTCTGGCTGGGCGCCGCCGCAGCGACCGACGTCGACGCAAATCCCGACGAGGTACATCCCTCTGACGTCGCGACCTGCGAGCACCTTGGCCGGCGGGTCGCCGAGGTCACTCGGCAGCTGGTCGCCGGACGCACTGTCGCGCAGGCTGATATGGAAGCCGTTACTGCAGGGGCCTGAGCCCCTCGAGCATCGTGGGCACCAACTCGGCAACGGTCGGGTGGATGTGCACGGTGTGCGTCATGGTGGTGTACGGGGCTTTGGCGGACATCAGATCGAGGATGCAGTGCACCACCTCGTCGCCGCCGACGCCGAGAATGGCCGCGCCGAGAATCTGGTTGGACTCGGCGTCGACCACGACCTTCATGAAGCCCTGGGTCTCCCCTTTTTCGATGGCCCGGCCGACGCGGGTCATCGGACGCTTACCCACCAATGCTTTTCGCCCAGATGCCAGAACCTGGGCCTCGGTCATGCCGGCCCGCCCCAGCGGCGGGTCGATGTACAGCGCGTAGGTGGGGATGCGGTCGCTGACCCGGCGCGGCTCGTTGTCCAGCAGGTTGGCCGCGACGATCTCGAAGTCGTTGTACGACGTGTGGGTGAACGCGCCCTTCCCGTTGCAGTCGCCCATGGCCCAGATGTGGTCGACGGTGGTGCGCAGCTGGTCGTCGACGGTGATGTATCCCCTGGAGTCGGTTGCCACCCCGGCCTTTTCGAGCCCCAGATCGTCGGTGTTGGGCACTCGGCCGACGGCAACCAGGAGGTGTGAGCCCGATACGACGGCGCTGCCGGTGCTGACCGCCACTCCGTCACCGTCCTTGGCAACGCGAATCTCGTCGGCGCCCAAATGGATTGTGATGCCCTCGCGCTCCAGGATGTCCTTGATGGCGACGCAGACGTCGTCGTCTTCGCGGGAAGCCAGCCGTGGCCCGCGTTCGACGACGGTGACCTCGGCGCCGAACCGGCGGAACATCTGCGCGAACTCGAGGCCGATGTAGCTGCCGCCGATGATCACCAGATGCTCTGGCACGGTGTCGAGTTCGAGGATGCCGACGTTGGTGAGGTAGTCGACGTCGGCCAGACCGGGGATGTCCGGGACCGTCGCGCGGCCACCGGTGTTGAGGAAGATCTGCTTGCCCGTGATCCGTTGGTCACCGACCTGGAGCGTGTGGGGGTCGATGAACCGGGCGTGTCCGCGCAGCAGCGTGCAGCCGTCCATGCCTTCGAGCCAGCTCTCGACGCCATCGCGATCCGCAGCGACGATGCCGTCCTTGCGACCCTTGACTTTTGCCATATCGACGGTGACTTCGCCGGTGCCGATGCCGTATTCGACACCGCGGCGGGCCAGGTGTGCGGCGTAGGCACTGGCGACCAACGTCTTGGTCGGGATACAGCCGTAGTTCACGCAGGTGCCGCCGACGAGCTTGCGCTCCACGATGGCAACGGTCTGGCCGGCGTCGACCAGCCTGCCGGCCAGGGGCGGTCCGGCCTGTCCCGCGCCGACGATGATGGCGTCGAATGCGGTGGCCTCAGACGACATAGGGACCGATCGCGCTCAGAGCGACGGCCGCTACCGCGAAGCCGCCTCCGACCGCGAGCACGTCCTCGGCGAGCGCCACCGGCAGGTCCTTTCCGCCGTTGCGCGCCACGAGGATTCGACGAGCGTGGAAGCCCGCCAAGGTACCGATCACCGCGCCGATCATTCCGCCGCCCATGCCGATGAACGTGTGGTGCCATCCGGCGCCGATGACCGCGCCGGCGAACGCACCGGTGAGCAACCGGGCCCCGAACTGCGCCGGCACTGTCCGCGCCGGAGTCTTGGGCAGCTGATCGGTGATCAACTCGACCACCAGCAGGATGGTCAGCACCGTCACGGTGATCGGGTGGCCGACCCATTCGGCCCAGGTACCTGCCAACGGCAACCAGCCGAGCTTGGCAGCCCAGGCCACCACCGCGGGCGGAGTGAGGGCCCGCAGGCCCGCAACCACACCGATGAGTAAGGCGAACAACAGAACCAGCGCTTGCGTCACGTGACCCTCCAGTCGGAAGTGCAGGTTGTCGAACCTACGGGGACGCTAACACCGGCACGGGTCAGAAGCGACAGAACCGAATATCGGAAGCGAGGATTGCCTTGGCACCAATGGCCGTCAGCTCGTCCATGATCGCGTTGACCTCCCGGCGCGGCACCAGGGCGCGCACGGCCACCCAGTCGGCATCCGCCAACGGCGCGATGGTCGGCGATTCGAGACCCGGCGTGATTGCCGTCGCCTGCTCCAAAACGGTGCGGGGGCAGTCGTAGTCGAGCATCAGGTACTGCTGCCCGAAGACCACACCCTGGATACGAGCCGCGAGCTGGTCGCGAGCCTGATCGGGCGCCGCGTCGGCACGCTCGATCAGCACGCCCTCCGAATCGCACAGCGATTCGCCGAAGGCCACCAGATTGTGCAGCGCCAAGGTCCGACCGGAGCCGACGACGTCAGCGATCGCGTCGGCCACGCCGAGCTGGATCGAGATCTCCACCGCGCCGTCGAGGCGGATCACAGTGGCCTCAATCCCCTTGTCGGCCAGGTCTTTCCGCACCAGGTTCGGGTAAGCACTGGCGACGCGCTTACCGGCGAGGTCGGCGACCGACCAGTCCCGGCCCGCGGGCGCGGCGTACCGGAACGTCGACGAGCCGAAGCCCAGCGCCAGCCGCTCACGGACAGGCGCCATCGACTCAGCGGCCAGGTCGCGGCCGGTGATGCCGAAGTCCAGCTGCCCGGACCCCACATAGATCGCAATGTCCTTGGGCCGCAGGAAGAAGAACTCGACCTTGTTCACCGGGTCGACGACCGTCAGGTCCTTGGGATCGGTGCGGCGGCGGTATCCGGCCTCGGACAGGATGTGGGCGGCCGACTCGCTGAGCGCGCCCTTGTTCGGGACGGCGACGCGGAGCATGCCGTTGGTCTCGTTCGTCGCGGTGTTCACAGCTTGCCGTACACGTCGTCGAGGGTCAGGCCGCGCTTGATCATCAGCACCTGCGTCCAGTACAGGAGCTGGCTGATCTCGCCGGCCAGCTCGTCGTCGCTCTCGTATTCGGCGGCGATCCACACTTCGCCGGCCTCTTCGATGATCTTCTTGCCCAGGTGATGCACCCCGGCGTCCAACGCTGCGACGGTGCCGCTGCCGGCCGGCCGGGTCTGCGCTCGCTCACTGAGCTCGGCGAATAGCGCATCGAAGGTCTTCACGGGCTGCAATTGTTTCACGCTGCGGACGTGGGCTGTGCACGTGGCTGCCCGGGGCGCCGCGGCGGCAGCACACCCAGTCTCGAAAAAACTTTGGTCACTTTGTTTTCGCTGGTCACAGTAGGTAACTAGCGTCACATTTCCCGCGGTTTCTTGTCAGTGATTCGAACTAGTGTTCGAGTATGGACATTGCCAGCGCCGCCGCCGTGGAGGAGGTCTACGCGGACCTCGACACGGCCCAGGCTGGTGCCGCCGCGGTGGACTACATGGCCTTGTCGGTGCCGGAGTTGTTGGCGGTGCAGTCCCACCGTGAGCAGATGCGGTGTGCCGCCGAAGCCGTTGATCATGCCGTGGTGGCCGCGTTGCAGGCCCAAACCACCGCCACGGAGATCGGGGCGAAAAACTGGCCTGACGTGCTGCGTGTCCGGAATCGGCTCGGTGCCGAGGAGGCTCGCCGCCGGGTCCGGCACGCCGAACTCCTGGGCCCCCGCCGGTCCCTGACCGGGGAGGTGCTGGCGCCGCTGCGCCCGCATGTCGCGGCTGCGGTCGCTGCGGGAGCGATCAATGCTGATCATGTCGATGTCATCGAATCGTTCTTCGCCAAACTGCCCACCTGGGCGGCACTGGCCGCCCTCGATGAATCTGAACTGGCGCTGGTGGCCGCCGCCCGCAACCTCACTCCCGAAGGGTTGCGGTCGGTGGTCAAACGCAAGCTCTACGAACTCGATCAGGACGGCCCCGAACCCGATGACCGCGACCCGGAACCCGACCGCGAGCGGGGCATCGTGATGGGTAAACAGTGTCCCGATGGCAGCAGCGAGATCCGGGGTCGGCTCACCCCGCAGGCGCGGGCCCTCTACGAAGCGTTGATGGTCAAGTACGCCGCTCCCGGCATGTGCAACCCCGCCGACGAACACCCCTGCACCTCGGGAACCCCGACCCAAGAGCAGATCGACAACGACCACCGCACCCTGGCCCAGCGCCAGCACGATGCCTGGGTCACGATGGGCCGACTGCTGCTCTCCGCTGATCTGGGTGAGCACAACGGCTTCCCAGTCACCATTGTGGCAACCTGCACCCTCGAACAACTCGAGCAGCGCGCCGGGGTCGCACAGACGCACACCGGATCGGACCTGCCGGTCACGGATCTGGTGACTCTGGCCGCCCAGGCCGGGGCGTCCTGCTACCTCACGGTCTTCGACAACCATGCCGATGTTCCGCTGTATCTGGGTCGGGCACGGCGCACCGCCACCACCGGCCAACGCCTGGCCCTGTTCGCCCGCGACAAAGGCTGCACCCGCCCCGACTGCACCCGACCCGCCGCCGACTGCCAAGCCCACCACGCCGTCACCGACTGGCGTCACGGCGGACGCACCGACATCACCGACCTCACGCTGGCCTGCGGCCCCGACAACCGCCTGGCCACCGACGGCGGCTGGACCACAGAAATGCGAAACGGCCGCGCACACTGGACCCCACCACCACTGCTCGACGTCGGCCAACCAAGAACCAACACCATCTACCAACCCCAGCTCTATCCCACCGAGAGCGGAGACGACGAAGGCGGTGAAAGTAACAGTCCCGCAAACTGATACGGCGCGATGAGCTGGTCGCGCCAGGGTGGCGGCTGCCCGTGCAGGTGAGGCCGTTCCCGTCGACTGAGCCGATCCGCCGTGGCGATCCAGTGGCCCGGCAGCGGCCCCGTCAATGGCTAGGAGCCGCCCTTGTTGCCGTTGCCGGACTGGCCCGAATCACCGGACTGGCCCGCAGCACCAGGCCGACCCGCATCACCGGATCGGCCACCGCCTGACTTGCCGCTGGAGCCCGACTTCTTGTTGCGCGACAATGACTTTCCAGTGTCAGATGTTGCGGTGTCGGACTTGCCGGCGTCACTCTTCCCAGCACCCGCTTTCGCGCCGCCACTATTGCCGCGGACGCCGGGGGTGTTCAGCTGATCGGGCGCCGGACGTCCCTGCGGTTTGCCGTTGTCGGCCTCGGCGGCGGCGAAATCGGTGGTAGCAGCGGTCGGCACCACGAGTGCCGGCTTCAGGCGCCTCTGCATGAAGCCACGGGGCGCAACTGAGGGCGCCTTCACGACATCGGCGTCCACGTCGGCGCCGGTGGCCCGCGGCTGTCCTTTGCCGGCTGCGGTGGGATCTGGCGGGGCCGCCGTGGGGTCTGGCACTGCCGCAGTAGGGGCAACGGTTTTCGCCGAGACGGGCGCCGGCACCGCTGCGAACGGCAGCAAGTTGAGTATCGGGGCAGCGATGGAGTTGAAAATTGTGAGCGGCACGCCCACGACCAATCCATACAAGATGATGCCCAAGAACACGAAGGGCCCGAAGACCGCTGCCAATTCGGGCGTACTGACCAACGGCTGGGCCAACGTCAGGAACGCCGTCGACAGCGCGGACACAATCGCCTGCTCGATAACTGCGACGGCCCCAGCAGGCTGCGGCGTGGGTAGCGATGTTGACGTGGCTGCCAAAGACGTTGGAGCCGTGCCGGATCCGACCTTCGGCGTCATCGCGGCTGCGGCGCCGAGATTCGAGCCGCCACCTACCACCACGTGCGCTGCGGCCGCCATCAAGTCGGCGTGGGTGGCCACGAATTGGTCCAGCGGGGCCCATTGCGCCGACATCGACGTATTCACAGCCGCTACCCGGGCAGCACTGATGGCGACCGCGGGATCACGCCCCGGAGGGGCCGCACCCACAAAGCCGACCACCACGATCACGGCCGTGGCGACCGCGATAAGAACGTTCAGACGAGCCACACAACGAGAGCCGCCGTTGACCATTGCGCACCCCTTCCGTGAAGGAGCGTCAGAACCACGGCAGCACCAACGCTCACCGCCGATAATTATCTACAACGTCAATACCGACGGCATCAGCCATCTGACGGATATTCGCTGGATTTGGGACCCGGCTCAGTCAGTCATTTCAGTCGTACAAGACAGCCGGCGGCGTCACTTTGCCAGCAACTCGGCGTGCATATCTTCCAGCGCAACGCCTTTGGTTTCACGAACCCACTTGGCGACGAAGACCAGCGACAGCAAAGCGCACAGCGCGTAGAAGCCGTATGCGACGCCCAGCGTGCTGCGCAGTTCGGGGAAGCTGACAGTGATCGCCCAGTTGGCGACCCACTGGCCGGCCGCGGCCAGACCCAGCGCCGCGGCACGGATGCGGTTGGGGAACATCTCCCCCAGCAGCACCCACACCACCGGCCCCCAGGACATACCGAATGCCACCACGAACAGGTTGGCGGCGATCAAGGCGACGGGCCCTTCGACGCCACCCAACTGCGGAACACCGTTCACCTGCGGGGCGGTGCCGAAGATGACCGCCATGGTGGCCAGCGTCACCGTCATCCCGGCCGAGCCGACGAGCAGCAGTGGTTTGCGACCGACCTTGTCGATCAGCATGATCGCGACGACCGTCGTCAAGATGTTCACCACCGACGTGATGACGGTGATGACGAACGACGAGCTCTCGTCGAAACCTACGGCCTCCCACAGCACGTTCGAGTAGTAGAAGATCACGTTGATGCCCACGAACTGCTGGAACACCGACAGCGCCAGACCGACCCAGACGATGCCGTAAAGACTCAAGGGTCCGCCGCCGGGCTTGCACATGTCACGCCAGGTGGGCTTCGACTCGGACTCGAGCGTCCGCTGGATGCGATCGATGGTGATCTCCAGATTCTTCTCCCCCAGCAACATGGTGAGCACCTTGCGGGCTTCCGGAATCCGATGCGTGGCAACGAGATAACGCGGCGATTCGGGAATCGTGAAGGCCAGTAGGCCGTACACCACTGCGGGGATGGCCATCAGGATGAACATCCAGCGCCAGGCCTCCAGACCCAGCCACAGCACGCTGCTCGCGCCACCGGCCAAGTGCGCCAGCAGCGCGTCGACCGCCAGCGACAGGAAGATGCCGCTGACGATGGCCAGTTGCTGCAGGGACCCGAGCCGACCACGGATGCTCGTCGGCGATGTTTCGGCGATGTAGGCCGGCGCGATCACCGACGCGATGCCCACGCCAAGGCCACCGACAATGCGGAACGCGACCAGTACCTCGATGCTCGTCGCCACGCCGGCCCCGATCGCGCTGACAAAGAACAGCAGCGCGGCCAGCTTCATCACGGTGAGTCGACCGACGCGGTCCGCCAGCCGCCCGGCCGTCATGGCGCCCACCGCCGCACCGAGCAGCGCCGAGGCGACCGCAATGCCCAAGGCCTGGTCGCCGATGTCGAAGTACTGCTGAATCGACTTCACCGCACCGTTGATGACGGCACTGTCGTAGCCGAAGAGCAAACCGCCGAGCGCCGCTACCGACGCGATGCGCACGGCACTGCGGCCGGAGTCGAACTCCTCGTCATCGAAGATCGCCGATGTGTCGTCACCGATCGGGCCATGGGACATCGGACGTCCTTTCGCAGCGCTGCGTGGTGTGCGTCAACGATCGCACAGCAGACCCCACTACCGGACCAGAACTAGCGGCTACGAACACATTTCGGTGTAGATGTCACGAAGGTCCGCGACGCCGAGCCCGGCCAGCGTTTCGATGTGCCGGCGGCGTGGCCCGTCGGGCACTGCGACGTCATTGGGCACCACCAGCACGACGCAGCCCGCGGCATCCGCCGACTGCGCACCGGTCACCGAATCCTCGATCGCCAGGCAGTCCTGCGGCGCGACCCCGAGCAGTTCGGCGGCGCGCTGGTACGGAGCCGGATGCGGCTTACCGTCGGGCACCTCGTCACCGCAGACGGTGACCGTAAAGTAGTGACTACCAATGGTTTTCAGCGCCTGCTCGGTCAGCGTGCGCCGGGTGTTGGTCACGAGCGCCAGCGGAATCTCGCTGGCGGCCAACGTTTCCAACAACTCCTGCGCACCGGGCCGCCACGGCAGCCCCTGCTCGAACAGCTCACCGGTGTAGTCATGCAGCCAGTCCGCGGACTCGGCCATGGATTCCGGGGTCGGGTCCAGACCAAGATCGTCGTACACGATGCGCATGACGTTCTCCGCCGAGCCACCGACCGTCGTCTCCCGCACCGCGTCGGTCAGCACCCCGCCCTTTTGGGCGTAGAAGGCGTGCATCGCGACGTCCCACAGCTTTTCGGAGTCGACGAGCGTGCCATCCATGTCGAAGAGCACAGCTTTGAGCGTGGGGCGGGCGAAGCTGGGGCGGGAGATGGGTATCAGTCCTCCGGGTTATATCCGAGGTTGGGTGCCAGCCAGCGCTCGGCTTCTTTCAGCGTCCAACCTTTACGTCGTGCGTAGTCGGCGACCTGGTCCTGCGCCAGCCGGCCGACCACGAAGTACTGCGACTGCGGGTGCGAGAAGTACCAGCCGCTGACGGCCGCGCCGGGCCACATCGCCATCGACTCGGTCAGCTCGATGCCAGCTCGTTCCTGGACGTCCATCAGCTCCCAGAGCGTCGCCTTCTCGGTGTGCTCGGGGCAGGCCGGATAGCCGGGCGCCGGGCGGATGCCGACGTACTTCTCCCCGATAAGCGCCTCGTTGTCCAGCTGCTCGTCGGGCTGGTATCCCCAGAACTCCTCGCGGACCCGCTGGTGCATCCGTTCGGCGAATGCCTCGGCCAATCGGTCGGCGATGGACTCCAGCAGGATGGCGCTGTAGTCGTCGATGGCGGCCTTGAACTCCATGATCTTGTCCTGGCTGCCGAGCCCGGCGGTGACCGCGAAGGCGCCGACGTAGTCGGCCAGACCTGTGTCCTTGGGCGCGATGAAGTCACCCAACGACTTGTTCGGGATGCCGGCGCGGTGCTCGCCCTGCTGACGCAGGTTGTGCAGCGTGGTGAGCACCTCGGACCGCGATTCGTCGGTGTAGACCTGGATGTCGTCGCCGACCGCGTTCGCCGGGAAGAAACCGATCACGCCGTTGGCGCGCAGCCACTTCTCCTTGATCAGGGTGTCGAGCATCTCCTGGGCATCGTCGTACAACTTGCGCGCGGCCTCGCCCGACGCCGGGTTGTTGAGGATGTCGGGGAACTTGCCCTTCATCTCCCAGGCGTTGAAGAACGGCTGCCAGTCGATGTACTCGCGCAGTTCGGCCAGGTCGTAGTCGAGAAACTCCCGAACGCCGACGCCCTGGGCGGGCACCGGCGGCGTGTAGCCGTCCCATTCGATCGGCGTCCGGTTGGCGCGGGCCTTCTCCAGCGTCAGCATCGGCCGCTCGTGCTTCTGGGCGTGGCGTTCGCGCAGGGCCGCGTAGTCCTTTTCGGTGGCTTCCATCAGAGCGGGACGCTGCTTGTCGTCGAGCAGCGCGGCCGCCACCGGCACCGAGCGGGACGCGTCCTTGACCCAGACCACCGGGCCGCTGCGGCGCGGCGAAATCTTCACGGCCGTATGGGCACGCGAGGTCGTGGCGCCACCGATCAGCAGCGGGATCTCCAGGCCTTCGCGTTCCATCTCGACGGCGAAGTTGACCATCTCGTCGAGGGACGGGGTGATCAGGCCGGACAGCCCGATGATGTCGGCCTTGTGCTCCTTGGCGGCGTCCAGGATCTTCTGGGCAGGCACCATCACACCGAGGTCGACCACGGTGTAGTTGTTGCACTGCAGGACAACCCCGACGATGTTCTTGCCGATGTCGTGGACGTCGCCCTTCACGGTCGCCATCACGATGGTGCCGTTGGTCGTCTCGGCGTCACCCGGCTGCTTCTCCGCCTCGATGTACGGCAGCAGGTAGGCGACGGCCTTCTTCATCACGCGGGCCGACTTCACGACCTGCGGCAGGAACATCTTGCCCGCGCCGAAGAGGTCGCCGACGACGTTCATGCCGTCCATCAGCGGGCCCTCGATCACCTCGATCGGGCGGCCTCCCGCGGCGGAGATTTCGGCGCGCAGTTCCTCGGTGTCGGCGTCGACGTCCGCGTCGATGCCCTTGACCAGCGCGTGCGTGATCCGCTCGCGGACCGGAAGGCTGCGCCACTCGGCCGCCTTGGGGTCCTCGCTCTTCTCCGACTTGTTGAACCGTTCGGCGATCTCCAGCAGCCGCTCGGCGGCGTCCTCACGACGGTTCAGGACCACGTCCTCGATGCGGTCCCGCAGCTCGGGGTCGATCGAGTCATACGGCACCAGCGCACCGGCGTTGACGATGCCCATGTCCAGGCCGGCCTTGATGGCGTGGAACAGGAACACCGCGTGAATGGCCTCGCGGACGGGGTTGTTGCCGCGGAACGAGAACGACACGTTCGAGATGCCGCCGGAGATGTGCACGCCCGGCAGGTTCTCCTTGATCCAGGCGCAGGCCTCGATGAAGTCGATCCCGTACGTCGCGTGCTCCTCGATACCGGTCGCCAGCGCGAAGCAGTTCGGGTCGAAGATGATGTCCTCGGCCGGGAAGCCGACCTCTTCGGTCAGGATCCGGTAGGCACGTCCGCAGATCTCCTTGCGGCGCTCCAGATTGTCGGCCTGCCCCTGCTCGTCGAAGGCCATCACGACGACGGCGGCACCGTACTTGCGGCACAGCCGGGCCTCGCGGATGAACTTCTCCTCGCCCTCCTTCATGGAGATCGAGTTGACGATCGGCTTGCCCTGCACGTTCTTCAGGCCCGCCTCGATGACCTCCCACTTGGAGGAGTCGATCATCACGGGAACGCGGCTGATGTCCGGTTCGGCCGCGATCAGCTTGGTGAACCGGTCCATCGCGGCGATGCCGTCGATCATGCCCTCGTCCATGTTGATGTCGATGACTTGTGCACCGACCTCGACCTGCTGCAGGGCGACCGACAGGGCGGTGTCGTAATCCTCGGCCTTGATGAGGTTGCGGAACCGCGCGGAGCCGGTGATGTTGGTGCGCTCACCGATGTTCACGAACAGCGAGTCTTCGGTGATGTTGAGCGGCTCCAGGCCCGACAACCGGGTAGCCACGGGGATCTCGGGCAGCTCGCGAGGCGCCTTGCCCTCGACGACCCTGGCGATCTCGGCGATGTGCGGCGGCGCCGTGCCGCAGCAACCGCCCACCAGGTTGACCAGGCCGGCCTCGGCGAACTCCTCGATGTAGCCGGCCTGCCGCTCCGGCGACTCGTCGTACTCACCAAAGGCGTTGGGCAGACCCGCATTCGGGTAGCAGGAGACGAACGTGTCCGCGATCCGCGCCACCTCGGCGATGTACGGCCTCATCTCGGGCGCACCCAGGGCGCAGTTGAGGCCGACGGCGAGGGGCCTGGCGTGCCGGATCGCATTCCAGAACGCCTCGGTGACCTGACCGGACAACGTTCGTCCGGACGCGTCGGTGATGGTGCCCGAGATGATCAACGGCCAGCGGCGACCGCGCTGCTCGAAGAGCGTCTCGACGGCGAACACCGCGGCCTTGGCGTTCAGCGAGTCGAAGATCGTCTCGATGATGAGAATGTCGGAGCCGCCGTCGACCAGGCCGTTGGCGGCCTCCAGGTAGGCGGCGACCAGCTGGTCGTACGAGACGTTGCGCGCACCCGGATCGTTGACGTCGGGCGAGATCGACGCGGTGCGCGTCGTCGGGCCAAGCGCGCCGGCGACGTAGCGCGGCTTCTCCGGGGTGCTGAATTCGTCGGCGGCCTCGCGAGCCAGGGCGGCGCCCGCGTAGTTCAGCTCGTAGGCGAACGCCTCCATGCCGTAGTCGGCGAGCGAGACCGCGTTCGCGTTGAACGTGTTGGTCTCCAGGATGTCCGCGCCCGCTTCGAGGTACTCGCGGTGGATGCCTTCGATGATCTGCGGCTGCGTCAAGGTGAGCAGGTCGTTGTTGCCGATGAGGTCACTCGGCCAGTCCTTGAACCGCTCGCCGCGGTAGCCGGCCTCGTCGGGCCTGTCCCGCTGGATCGCCGTGCCCATGGCGCCGTCGATGACCATGATCCGCTGCCCCAGCGCAGCCGTGAGTTCGTCGGTGCAGTCGGGGCGGATGTTCGGCACGAAAGTCTTCACCGGGGCGGCAGTCACATGCGTTCCTTCCATTGCGGAAGGCGTCCTTAACTCTGCCGAGCGTGGCGGATACCGGGCCGACCGGATTCCGTTGCAACGCCTCTCGACGCCAAAGAGTCTACGTCGTCAGCTGACAGACGTTCGGACGCCCACGTTGGACAGTTGTTTGTCCAGTGCAGTCACATCAACATGGTAGGCCGGGCTGCCAAACCGGTTTGCCGGCCCGACCCGCCCCGGGGTAGCGCTCACAGGCGCCGATAAGGGCTTACGCTGGCGTTGTGAGCCCCGCCGACCGGCCCCTCCTCCAGGGACTTGACCTGCCCGAACTGCACGATGCCGTCGTCGTCGCTGCATTCGAGGGGTGGAATGACGCGGGGGACGCCGCCAGTGACGCCCTCGAGCACCTGGATGCCATGTGGGAGGCCCGGACCATCGTCGAGATCGACGATGAGAGCTACTACGACTACCAGGTGAATCGTCCCGTGATCCGCCAGGTGGACGGCGTCACGCGCGAGCTGGTGTGGCCGTCGATGAGCATCTCGCACTGCCGCCCGCCGGGTTCGGATCGAGACGTGGTGCTGATGCACGGCGTCGAACCGAACATGCGGTGGCGCACCTTCTGCGCCGAGCTGCTGGCGATCCTGGACAAGCTCAACGTGCACACCGTCGTCATCTTGGGTGCACTGCTCGCCGACACCCCGCACACCCGCCCGGTGCCGGTGTCCGGCGCGGCGTACTCAGCAGATTCGGCCAAGTTCTTCGGGCTCGAGGAGACCCGCTACGAGGGGCCGACCGGCATCGCCGGGGTTTTCCAGGACGCCTGCGTGCAGGCCGGCATCCCGGCCGTCACGTTCTGGGCGGCGGTGCCGCACTACGTGTCAGCGCCCCCGTGCCCCAAGGCCACCGTCGCGCTGCTGCGTCGTGTCGAAGACGCCCTCGACGTCGAGGTGCCCCTCGGCGACCTGCCGGCGCAGGCCGAGGAGTGGGAGCTGTCGGTCACCGAGATGACGGCCGACGACGAGGAGATCGCCGAATACGTGCAGTCCCTCGAGGAACGCGGCGACGCCGAGGTCGACATGAACGAGGCACTCGGCAAGATCGACGGCGACGCCCTGGCCGCGGAGTTCGAGCGATACCTGAAGCGCCGCGGACGGTAGGCCGCCGGGCGGCGCTTGGAGTTTGCCTACCGCCGATGCTCACCCGCAATGATATTCGCGCGGCTAACCACCGCGTATTGCGCGTGAAAAGTACGTCGTGTGCCACTCGACAGCGATTCGGACTGCCCTGAATCAGGCTTTCAGCAAAATCGCGTCGCGATTGTAATTGATTGAGCAATGGAATGGACAGTCTGTGCCATGAGCATTGCGACTAATGAATTCTCCGGGAAATTGCACTGGCCGAGGAGTACAAGGTAGACGGGGACAACTCGATTCTGCCGAGGAGGGCAGCTATGGCGGCGACGGATACGGATGCAGTCATGGACGTCAATAACAACGCGAATGCCATTGGCTCCCGCCCAATTTCGGCACTCGGCTCGCGGCCGGCCTGAGCCGCAGTCATCCCGATCTCGAATTCGGTATGGCAACCCAGCGGTCACGCGTGATTGATCTGCGGCCGGCGCGCGCACTCGATTGCGTACAAGAACTGCTCGACCTCGAGGACGGCTCGTCGCCGTGGCTGGCCGGTCGAATGGTCTTGTGCCGGTACGGTGCCGATCTGGCTGAGGCAAACGCCGCGGGGCACATCTGCTTTCAACGCGACGACGCTGTCGCCAACTGGTGTATTTGGCAGCGTGACTCATCGGCTTGCCCCGCCCTCGAGCGTCAGCAGGAGCAGCCGCTGCCCGACGGAAAGGACTGGTGGACGGTCAGCGCAACCAGGCGGCGCGTCTACGACGAGTTGGGCGTCGGACACCTGGCCGAGTTGCCGCTGCGCATCACGCCGTCCTCGCCGAGCCTCATGGTCTTGCGGCGCACGCAGCAGTTCGACAGCGTCGACTGCGACCTGCTCACGGCGTCTCGGTCGACGTTGCTGCTCATCGAAACGCTGGTCGACCGGCTGTTTCCGCGACTCACGACGACAGCCGGCCTGGCCGAGGACTATGCGGTGGTACTCACCGCCCGGGAACGCGAAGTACTCGAGATGCTCAGCTGCGGCCTGCTCGCACGGTCCATTGCAACGCGGCTGCAGGTCTCCGAGCGGACCGTCCACAAACACCTCGGCAGTGTCTACCGCAAGCTCGACGCGCATGACAGGCTGCTCGCCGTGAAACGAGCGCAGTCGCTCGGCTTGCTGACGCCGGCAGCGCCCGCCAGCCCGGTTCCGGCGAGGTAGTACTTCTACGCATAGGCAGGCCCACGGGGCCGGCGCACACTCGGTCCGTGAAGCACCACCTGGTGGTGAAGATGCGACGGCCCATTCCTGAGCCGCCCCGCATTGCTGACTGGATTTCGTTCATCACGGACAAGTCGAGCGTGGTGACGTCGGTCAACACCGAAGTCGACGCGGCCCTGACCACACGAGGGCTCGCGTTCTGGGTAACCCACGAATACGCCCCCGCACTCGACGGTTGGGCCGCACTCGAGATACACCACGGCCTGGATCGCACCTACCGCCTGGTGTTGCAACAGACCGAGACGCGACTGCCGGACGACGTGGTGCTGGCGGTGGCGTCGCTGCCATCTGTCGAAAGTGCCCACCAGCTCGAGGTCGGCGGTGCCGTGATACCCGACCAGCAACCGCCGCGCGTCGCGACGGGCCAGAGCCTGGCAGACGACGGCCGCAGCATGATCGGGCTGGACTTCGCGCGCGCACTCACCCGGGGACGTCGTGACGTTCGCGTCGCCGTGCTCGACACGGGGATCAATCTCGAGCACCCCGAACTGCGCGGAAAGATTGTCGCCAAAGCCGATTTCGTGGATCTCCAGGGTCTTGACACGTCGTCATTCGTGGGCGACTTCGTCGGCGCGGACGACGACCCCGAAGACGAACTCGGCCACGGCACCCATGTCGCCGGAATCATCGCCGCCGAGGGCATCCGCATGGAACCGGGCATCGCACCCGACTGCGGGCTGATGGCGGTCCGCGTCCTGGCAACCCTGGAAACCGGCGGACGCAAACAGGGTGCGGGAGTCGTCGACAACATCAACCCCGCCATCAAGTGGGCCGTCGACCAACGCGCCGATGTGATCAACATGAGCCTGGGGATCCGTCACACCGGTGGCGGCCTGCCGCACGAGGACGTCATCCGCTACGCGCTCGCACACGGCGTGAGCGTCATCGCCGCGAGTGGAAACGACGGCACCGACACCAAGTACTACCCTGGCGCGCTGCCCGGGGTGATCGCGGTCGGGGCCGTCGGCAGTGATCGCCAGGTTGCATCGTTCACGTCGTACGGCGCTCGCATAACGGTCGTCGCACCGGGCGTGAACATCTTGTCCAGCTTCGCAAAAGGGCGCTACGCCGTGGCTTCGGGCACCTCGCAGGCTGCCCCATGCGTGGCCGGCGCTGTAGCGCTGCTGAAATCCTTCGCCCGGGACAACGGGGTCGGGCTCGGCGTCGAGGACGTGGCCCGGATCCTCCGCGAAACGTCCGACCGGCCCGATCGCCAACTTCGGACACCGCACGCAGGCTACGGCGTGATCAACATGACCGACGCCTTCAAATGGCTGATGGCATCACTGAATTGAAGCCCCGGGGCCGCAGGCCCAAAGCGACACGGCACGCAGGAGATTCCCATGACGACACCGAACGGTTCCGAATTCGAGCCGAGCGTCATCGCACCCCAGGGGTTCAGACTCCGGCGGGCCAACGCCACGATGACCGGCTTCACCGCGGCCGTGGATTCCTTCGGGGAAGAGCGGCTCGACGAGCTCGACGCCTTGCTCAGGAAGCGGATCATTCCCAAGGGCGACAGGGCCAGGGACATGCTCGTCGAGTTGCTCAGGGCACCGCTGACGGCGCGACGCGCGTCGCCCGGCGTCGGCAAATGGGCGGACGGCAGTCTCGCCGACCGGCTCCGTGACCAACATCAGGACCCGGCCGAACAGACGATGCACGAGGTGATCGACGAAGACCCCGCACTGGCGCGGATGCGATACCGCTTCGACGAGAGCCTCGACGCCCGGCGCACCGGCCTGGACATCAACACACGAACGGTTCTGGACCGCACCAGTGTGCGGGACCTGCTCGTGCTGCAGGCAGCGTTGATACTCGGCATCACTTCGCAGTCCGCCCTGCTCAACTTTGTCTTCACCAATCCGGTTGGGGTGCAACAGGTCGTCCGGTATGCCGTAGTCAGCGCGGCGCGTGACCACATCCAGGACAAGCGCCTGCGGGTCCGAGGGATCGACGAAGACAACAGCGAGGTCGTCGCCGCGCTCTCGAAGCTGAGCCTGTCGGAGGAATCGCTCGGCACCGCGTCGATCGGGATAGCCACGTCCTTCATCGAAAGCTCGAAGTACGACGAACTGATCGAGGAGGGCACCAAGCTCAAGATCACCGACATACCCGCAGAGATCCGGCCGCGACTGGTGCAGTACATCAAGGAATCCACCGTCGAGGTCACCAAGCAGAACGCGCCGTTCATCCTGCCGATGTATCTGGCCAAGGCCGCGACGACGAGCACGACCTCCAGCGGAACAACGACCGACGACCCGTTCTCGGTCAGCTTCTTCGTCGAGGACAGCGCTTCGTTGCAGGTGTCCACCGCGGCCGTGAAATGCGCTGCCCAGCTCTACTACGTCATGGTGCTGGGCGAGGAACTCGGCGTGTTCGACGCAGTTCGTTACTTCACACATCGCTACCTGTTCCGCGAGGGTTTCGCGGTCGAGGACCCGCGGCTACGGCGCGACCTCGAAAACTACGTGTTCTCAGAGCAATTCCCCGGACTCGATCGCGAGACCGGACAGGACCGGACCATGCGCTGCACCCGCGACGGCGAACGGCGCTCGTTCTACCGCCAGGTCTTCAATCACGGCACGGAACCTGTTCCGGGAGAAGGGGTTCCGAACGCCGAATTCGGCCGGCTCTGGAAGATCCTGATGCTCGAATCGGCGCGCTACCTGGAGCGCGCGCAATCGAGCCCGAATCCGGACAACTATGTGTCCCGGCAGAACGTCATGCAGGCGGTGGAGGACTTGCAGTACAACCTGTCCGTCACGTGCGTCGGCATGGCGACGGTGATGACCCCGCTGATGTATGCCGAACTCGACTTCGTGGTCAACCGCATTCTCGGGCACGAGGAGGTGCGCAAGCATCTGGTGCCATCGGGTGGTTCGTGGTGGAAGGTCGTCGAGAAACTTCAGGCCGGCCAGGGCCGCAGGGGCCGAGCTTCGGTGTTGCACAACAAGGCCCGGCTCGGCTACTCGTTGCTCCGCGCGATCGCCGAGTACACCCCCTCCCGCTTCGAGGAGGACGGGCCCTTCTCGGCGTTCATCAGCAACGTCGATGCGTTCATCACCACGCAGTCGATCCTGCAGGAAGAAGCCGAAAGCCGCACCGGCACAGCCGAAACCGGTGACGGCGCTTCGTATGACGACGAATACGGCGACGCGGGCAACGGCGGCGGCCACGGTAACGGCCACCTGCCGGGTATGCCCGATGTGTCGAAACTTCCTGGCATGCCCAGCATCCCAGGCGTCAGCGCGCCGTGGCCCGGATCATCGAACGGCAATTCCAACGCAGGTACGAACGGTGCACCCGTACCGACGCATGCGTCCGGTGGGTCCGGCGACGAGTGGGACTTCTAGGGCAAATCGGCGACGGAGGCATGGAGGCGCAAATGACCGACATCGTATCCCCCGACGGCGAGATCCTCGGGCAGGCCCGCAGCATCGCGCAGAGCTGGCTGGCGAGCAGCCCGGCGTTCGCGAATCTCGCGTGGGAAGACCAGCAGCAGGTCTACTTCGACACCGTGCGGCGAGAAGCCGACAGTCTGCTCCGCCAGCAGGGGCGGCCGCCGCAGTACTCGGTGCCCACGGCCACCGATTCGGGTAAGGAGATGGGATTCAAGGGCTACGACCCCGGCTTCCAAGGGTCCACCCAGGCGTTCAACGAACTGGTCGATTCCGTCGACTTCCCGCAGTTTGTGGCCGACTTGCTCAAGGCTGTTTTCAACGCCAACTTGAAGGTGATGAAAGAGCAAACCGACGCCTACATCAAGCTGATGAAGGAGTGCACGAAGTCCACTGCCGACTTCATCAAGAAGATCAACGACGACGACACCTTCGCCAAACTCGCTGAGAGCAAGAGCGATCAGTACAACGTGACAACGGAGCAGCAGCCGGGCGGCGGCATGAAGCTCGCGCTCACCAACCCTCAAGGCGACAAGCTGGACCCCGAGGACACCGAGGTCAAGAAGGCGATCCTGGAGACCAAACTCAACATGGCCAAGGAGCACCGCGCTGCGCTGCGCGAGGTCTTGCTGATGGGTGTGACCCGGCTGGTGGTCGACAAGGGCACTGTCGAAGCGGGGGTGGAGTTCATGATCACAGCCAACCGCAAGAGCACCGCGATGCACCAGGACCAGAACATCAACACCACCACGCTGACGATGGACTACGACCCGCCGCTTTTCGGCTTGTTCGGCGGTCCCAGCGGCTCAATGTCGATGACCAACACCAACATTCAGGTCAACACCTCGCAGAAGGAGGCGACCGACACCCTCTCCGCCAAGCTGACGGGCAAGGTCAATATTCAATTCAAGACCGACTACTTCAAGCTCGACAACTTCGCGAACATGTACGCCGACGGCGGCGTCGCGGCCATCAAACCGCCTGGCACCCCAGGCGCTCCGGGCGCCGGCGCGCTGCCCGCCGGCCGTTAGCCCATGAACTGCCATGGCGCTCGCCATCCTGCGCTTGGACGACAGCGACGAAACCGGTCTCGCGTTCAGCGCCGATACGGGAACGAGCAGCTACTACCGAATCCATCTCGGCAAGGAGGTTCGACGTGACGAAGGAATCGACCTCGTCGACGGGCCTTACTGGTCGTCGCAGCTCCAGCTCAACCCGCGCGCCGGCAAGCACCTGGACACCCACACCACGATTCGGCTGCCTGCGAACGTCGTCACCGAACGCGGCACGCTCGCGCAACTCGAGACGTGCCACGGACCCGACGGCCGTGGGCCGGCGTACTCCCGGCCGGTGCGGGTGGCCGTCCCCGTCGGCGCCCCATCGCTCATCGGCGCTCGGGGCGGCTCCCGGGGGCGGGTGCTGACGATGTCCGCGCCGACGCTGACTGGACAGGAGCCGACATCCGTGCGCACCGCGGCCCTGCGGCGCCCGCGGGCCGTGCCCGTGTGCAGCGCCGAGGAGCGTTTCAGCCGGCCGGCCAGCGTTGCCGACCTG
The DNA here is from genome assembly GCF_056555145.1 of Mycolicibacterium sp. P4_G11. Lineage (NCBI taxonomy): Bacteria > Bacillati > Actinomycetota > Actinomycetes > Mycobacteriales > Mycobacteriaceae > Mycobacterium > Mycolicibacterium sp. P4_G11. Next base: position 176,425 of record NZ_JBFUJW010000001.1, on the reverse strand, counting down.
ATCGGTGCCGTCGCCAAGGCCGCTACTCCGATCGTGCTCGATGTCCTCAACCGTGCCGCGCAGCCGGGCGGCCCGACGGCCGGTACCGCCGGCGGCAACGACGTTGCGGGCCTTGCGATCCCGGCGCTCCTCTCTGATGTGCTGCGGGCAGTTCTCGGTGCGCTCGCGCAACCCCCGGCCGCACCCGCACAACCCCCCGCCGCAGCCGCACAGCCTCCCGCCGCGACGGCGGCCGTTTCTCGACCGGCGTCGACGCAGATGCGAGCCACGAACCGCTTCTTCCCCGACGCGTACACCCGGCCGATGATCTTCGGTGTCGATGACGCCCTGCTGGCCGCCGTTGCGGGTCCCGCCCTCTCCGGCGTCGTCGGCCCGTTGGTGCAGGCCCTCCCGCAACTGCTCAACGCGGCCAACAAGCAGAAGCTCGATCGCCAGGCGGCGACCGACAAGCATGTCACCGACCTGCTGTCCGAGGTGAACCGCAGCATGCTGATGCAGCAGCTCATCTCCGCACAGAATCAGCCGGTGAATCCCGGCGTCACGTCATCCGATCTCGCTGCGATCGGGGCGCTGCTCCAGCAACTGGCGACCGCTCCCGCACCGGCAGGCACGCCCACAACCGCCATCGCCCGTCCCGCCAGCACTACCGATCCGACGGTGGCTCCGATCGCCAGCCGGGCGGTGCTGAGTCCGGTCACAGGCCCCGCGGTGACGCTGTTGGGTAATTCTCGCGTGGCGTTCGTGCATGACCAGGCGATCACGTTGCGCTATCGGCTCGACGTCGGTAACGGCGGACCCGTGACCGCGATCCCGCGCGCGATCCTGACCCTGTGTGCACGTGAGCCCGGCGGTGCCAGTGACTTGTGTTGGCACACGGAGAAATTGACGAACGTCGCGCCCGGCACCGAGGTCAAGATCGCACTCACCCCCGACGAAAGCAAAGCGCTGCCCGCCGACACCGACCTCGATGTACTGGCGTCTCTCCGCTGGAAGGGCGCCAAAGGCGCCTATCAAGCCACCTGCGTGCACAGACTGACACTGGCCTCCCGCGTTCAGGTCCGTGAGCGCGGCGACGTCATCGGCAACCTCGTCGAGCTCACTGATATGAACCGGTTCCGCTCGTTCTGGAACAAGGTGTGGGACTCCCCGACTCACGGCGCGGGCACCGAAGCCCTCCCGCTGTGGGGGCTGGATGCGGCACTGCGCTACTCGGTGGTGACAGTCGGCGCCACACAGGGCAACGGGCTCATGCAGGCCCGCGTTCAACAGGAACCGACGGATCAGGGCTTGCGGGCACAGACCAAGGGGCGCATCAAGAGTGGCCTCGAAGTCAGCGTCACCGAGCTCAACAAGCTGTTGCCGCTATGGGCCGGCGAGCAACCGCTCGCGGACGCGGACCTTGCTGCGTTCACGGCGCGAAATTGGTTGGCCGGACAGGGCGGCGACACCATCACCCAGGTGCGGATGTCGGGCAAGCGCGGCACCCGCGGCGCGCTGTGGGTGGTGCCTGTCCTGAAACTCCGCGCCTTCACACTCGCGACCGGGACCGAAGCCGACCCCTACGGCCAGCTCATCAGCACGCAGGACCGCACCGTTCATTTTCCGGTTATCGAAAGCGTCCGCGTCCTCGGGCTCGCCTCGCTACGCGACGGCAGCGACCCGGCGGACCCGGCTGCGGTCGATGGTGCGCAGTACCGCTTCGACGGATACGACGTGGTGCTGCAGTCATTGGTCGGGCTCGAACCCGCTCAGCCCATTTCGAAGGCGACGGGGTGAGCCCGATGGACGAATCGTTTCTTCCGTTGTCCGAGTTGCTGCCGGGGCTGTTGCCGGCACTGCCCGACCTCTACGATCCCGAGGCCGGCGTGCGCTCACGGGTCACCGGCCTCGATGTCGAGACTCCGGTCGAACTGGACATCGCCGTGGACGCCGAAGGCTTTGTCCGGCTTGGCGGAACGCCGCCGATCTACCATGTAGAGACCAGCACGCTACCGGTGTTCCACACGATTCGGTTGGTCGCGGTACGCGACGAGCAGGAAACCGGCTGATGGCAGTCCACACTCGGCCCGACGAGGTCGGCCCGCGCGGCCCCGCCAACTCCGCTTGGCGGTTGGAGGACTTCGTGGACTCGCTTGTCGTGGAGCTCGATAAAACCCGAGAAACGCTCGCGGTCAAGGCAATCAACAAACCGCTCAGCTACTCGGTGAAGGAGGTTGCGCTCGACGTGAACGCCTTCCCGACCTACGACGGTGACACGGTGCGTTTCACCACCGCTCAACCGGGCGAAGATGGTGCCTCCAAACTGACGATCCAGCTCGGCTCGATCACCGACCAACAGGTGCGCGCCACCACCAAACACCGTGCGGGCGAACCGGATCAGAAACTCACCGAGCTCGACGTGGATGACGCCACCCGATCCAAGCTGCGCAAGATCGGAGTGAACTCCGTGGATGATTTGAAAGATCTCGAGGCACGAAACGTGGACCTCAAGTCGGCGACCGGCACCGACATCGACTACAGCAGCCTGGCGCGCAAGATCAATCAGTCACGCAGGGCCAAGGCTGCGCCCGCGATCGAGGGTGTCAGCCTGTCGCAGACCGACGGCGAGCCGTGTCTGCTCATCGAGGGCCGCAACCTCGGCTTGGATCCGACCTTCCCGCCCGTTGCGGTGCTCAACGACCGACTGGCCGAGGTGTTGTCCAGTGGCCCAGGCCATCTGACCATCCGACTCGGGCCGCAGATCTCCCTCCGCGAGGACAACGAGGTTGTACTGACCTTGGATCCCTACGCGGTCGTCAAGGTGAACGTGAGGGTGTGAGATTCATGGAAAGCCAATCAGCAACTCGCGACCTCGAATTCGACTGGTTGATGCGAACGAGATACGGCTGCGCACAGGAGAGTTCGGACCAACACCCCGATCAGCGGACACGGCGATCTGTGACGATGACCGCCGATTCGGGCACCGAGGTGATCCCTCAGCCGAGCGTCAGCGCGGCCGAAGAGCTGCCTGAATACGTGGTGGACCGAGTCCCCGCTGTCGTCGCCCGGCCCGTCGACCCCGCACCCTCACCGCCGCCGCTGCAGCCGCCCGCCGCAATGCCGCCGGCAGCCTCGACTCCCCCCGAAACACTCTCCGCGCCAGCGGAACCCCCACCGCCGTCGTCCGCCCTGCCACCCTTGGCGCCGTCCCCGGCACAACCGATGCCCGCACCATCGCCGACGCCGGCCCAACCCATGCCCGCGCCCTCTCCGGCCCCGACACAACCCATGCCGGTACCGCCCACCGAATCTGCGCTGCCCGCGTCCATCGCAGGCTCGCCGTTGACGGACGCGGACCTGGCAAACGACATCCGCGCCATCCTGTCCGGCGGCGGCGCGCAGGGATCGGCCGCCGTCCCGATGTCGGACCCAGGACGTCCGGTGGACAGCCCGAATACCCAAGAGATCTTCGACAAGATCCGCGCCAGCATGGCCTACGCGAACAGTTACGACCTCGGCACCCACGATCTGCGCCGCTTCGAGCAGTTCGAACGCAATGCCGCCGCGGCTTCGCGGGTCCCGGCGCCGCCCTCGGCACCGCCGATCACCGAAACCATGTCGCAGCCCGTCATTGCGCCCGAGGTGCTTTCCGGAGTCGCCCTGGTCCCCGGCTGCGCGGGCGCCGCGCTCACCATGGCCCTGGCGCCTGAACGCAGCGTGGCGATGTACGACACCGGCGAGCACGTGCTGTCCGCGGGTGACCTCTATCCCGACCAGTTGACGGTCGGTAGCGGTGCGGGCGTGGCGTTTTCGTACGGGCAGCTGGTTGCCATGGGTGACTTCTACGACACCGTCGACGATCTGAAGAATGCCGCCCCGGCCGAACTCAGCCAGCTCAAGGCGCTGATCACCCGCAACACCGCCTTCTATCGCAAGCCGATCGGCAGCCGACCGAAGGACGATCCCGACGACATCTCGCACAAGCAGTGGAACGACGCAACGCACAAGCGCTACCTCGCGCTCGCGGACGACAACTACGCGCACTTCTCCCCGCCCGATGTGCTCGGACTCACCGACCACATCACCAGACCGACCAACAGGTCGGAATGGGAGAAGTACCACAACCGTGCGATCGAAGAGATGAAGGCCCTGGTGGCTGCACACCCGAACGCGTCGGTGGCGCCGTTCGGGCCGCTCGCGACAAACGCTTTCGGCGACCATTTCCTCACCGACGCGTTCGCATCGGGGCATATGGTGAACAAGGAAGTTGTGATCAACCGCTTCCGCCGCCAGTTCTACCAGGGCACAAGCACTTTGACGTCCGCTGCCAAGAAGTTCCTCGAAAAGCTCGCCGCCGCCGCGTGGGCGCGCCCCACGATCCGTGAAACCTTCTCGCCGCTGGAGCTGCCCACCAGAGACCTCGGCAAGCTGTTCATCCAGTGGAACATCGATACCGAGAACGCCTTCCGCAAGCTGCTGATCCAGATCGCGGAGCGGGAGCCCACGAAGGTCCAGAACCTGGTGGCGAAGACGCTCCACGACCACCTGAATGAAGTCGGCGTCGAGGTCGTCAACGACAACGGCGACGGACCGTGGAAGCTCAGGGGCGACTACTACCTCGGCGAGCCCACGTTGTCGATCATGCGCAAAGCCGTCCAGCAATCCGTCGACAACATCCTCAGCCCGGAAATCCTGGTCAGCGAAGCCGACCGAGGACCGCTGTCGGTCGCCTACCACGGCGCACAGATCGCGAAGGTCCGGAAATACCTGCCGAAACCCACCGCCGCGGGCCGCGCCCAGGTGCTCAAGGCGATCGACTTGTTCACCGACCTCAACTCGCAGACGCTGCTCACCGCCGCGGCCGACCTGCTCGAACGACAGCGAAAGCTCATCGCTGAAGAACTCATCGAGCGCAAATTCCTTTCCGACGAGCGAAGCTGAGGAGAGCCGCGATGAGCACCACGACCGTCAACCGGTTCCTCGACCGCCGCTACTACAGCACCGGCGTCCTCGATCGTCCTGGCCGCGCCCGGTCTTTCGCGGGGACTGCTTCCGCTGCCGACCGGACACTGATCGTCCTCATCGAGAACGGCGGCGTCGACCTCGGCCTGCCCGACCTCGTCGACAAGTTGATCAGCGAAATACCCGGCGCATCGTCGATCATCAGCGACGGCATGAAGACGCAGATCGTGACGTCGCTACGCGAATGGCTGCGGACCACGACGGACAACCTGATCGAGACGGCGGAACTGACGCTCAACCGCTACTCGGCGACGAAGCCGGGCAGCTACGGCGACGTCGTGATTCTGCGGGACTCCTCGGCCACTTTCGCAGAACTCAAGGCGGCCCTGTTCGCCGCGTCGCGCGCAGGCAAGGTCATCGATCTGATGATCCTCACCCACGGGCGGAGCAACTACATCTCGGCTGACAACGGCATCGACGGCGACCGAATCCGTTCACTGGCAAGGGAATACGGCGGCCCGCTGAGCATTCGCTCGGTGTACATGATGAACTGCGTCGGCTCCAGCCTCAACCAGGCGTGGCTGGATATCGGCGCCCGCACCAGCGCGGGCAGCCATGAGAACAACTACCTGCCCGAGCCGACGACGTACTTTTTCTTCTCTGCGTGGAAAGCCGGTCAGTCCTTCGAGTCGGCGGTGACGGGTGCGTACCGGAAGACCATCGATGAGATCAATGCCACGCTGCGCGCCATCGTCACCGCGATCGCCCCGCTCGCCGGTGCACTGCTGGCATCCAAGATCGATGTCAGCGGCCTGTCGTTCATCGTGGCGAGCCGTCCTGAGGTGGTAGGCGCCGGCAGCATGACGATCTCGACCGACGCCCTGCCGCCCGCATCGAGCGGGACGTCGACCGGCCAGAGCCTGGTCATCACGGTGGTGCCGCCCGGCGCGCGGGCGCTGACCAAGGGGATGTCGGTGCCTCGTTCCGTCTCGCCCAGCGGACGCACCTTCATCCTCCGGTGGGAGCAGGCCGGACCGGAACTCGATCGCCGGATCGCGGCCGTGGAGGCATTCCTCACCGACCGGATCGCGATCCCGCTGACGCAACCGCAGGTCGACGCGCTCGCCTGCTTCGGCGTCGGTATCGGCGCCACACCGCTGCTGAGGTCCACGCTGCTGAAGCTTCTCGATGCCGGCGATCTGGCCGCTGTGCCGGGCGAGATGCGCAAGTGGATACGCCTGCGTCAGGATGGCCGCATCGTCGAGAACGAGCGGCTGATGGAGCGCAGGCGCGCCGAGGCTGAGCTCTTCGGTGGCGGCACGACCGCCGTCGCCGTCCCCGCGTCACGCGAGGTGCACGAGTACTCATACCAACAGAACCCCGCGGCCGCCGCGATCGGCCTGGCCGAGGTGGTCGAGTGGGGGCTGGCAGCGGGCGCGATCGTGCAGGCAGGTGTCCAGGACGCGTCCGGATCGTTCAGCCTGACCTACGACGACGCGCACCGGTTGCTCACCCCACAGGGCAGGTTGGGTATGCCGGGCGTCGCGGCGGCGACCCAGAACTACCGGCGGCGATTCCTCGTGGTGCCGCAGTTCCGGGCAGGCACCGCGCACGCCACGATCGACGTGGTGTGGAGCGGGAATGCCTACGGCGAGATCACGTCGGTGGTCTTCGAACGCGTCCTGACCGAATCGAGCGATTGGTCGAAGTCCGACCTACGCATCACGGTCAATGCGATGAGCCGCATACCGGTGAGCCGCGACCCGCGCGAATGGCCGTTGACATTCCGCTATCAGGGCTCCTACGACCCGATGGGCAACGGGCTCTTCGAGTTCCAGGGCGAGATCGAGGTCAACGCGTTCGGCGGCATCCGCTGGATCAGCAAGCATCAGGTTGTCTCGCGGTCGCTTTCGGACTTCTTCATCACCGGCGAGCCGGAGGACCAGGTGCGGCGGGGACCCGACGTCTGGCCCGCGACGCCGGCGATCCCGGCCGAGCAGGCGAAGTTCCTGCGCGAGAACGTGCCGACCTAGACGGTCAGGCCTTGATCGGCTTCGGGGCCTTCCAGGTACCGTCGAGCGCTTCGGGTTTGGGCCAGTACAGCCGGATCGCGATGACGAACGGCCCGGCCGGGGCCGGCAGCCAGTTGGCTTCGCGGGCGGGTCCCGGTGACTTGTTCTGCAGATTCAGCGTGATGCCGCCGTCGGGATCCTTGATCAGGGTGGGCAACATGGCCGAGTTGATCAGGTACCGGTTGATGGGGTTGGGCACCAGCAGGCTCTGCGGCAGCTCGTACATCGTCACCGACCAGAAGGCGTTGACCGGCGGCAGCTGCCCGGGGGCGAACCGCAGCGTGTAGTTGTTCGCACCGATCAGCGGCGCGCCGGTGCTGTCGTTCGCCGCCCCCGGATAGATCGCCTCGGCCGCGGTGTTGCCGTAGATGCCGAGCACCGCGCCGGCCATCCGGTACAGGTAGTTGCCCTTGAGATCGGTTGCGGTGCCGAACAATTGGGCCGACGTCACCTCGTCGGTGTCGAACTTGTCCTTCTTGAACGTGTCGAACGCCGCCCAGGCGTCGGCCATGCCGTCCTCGACGGCCTTGCGGTTCTCGGGTGTCAGCTGGTCTGCCCGGAAGGTGCCGTCGGGACCGATGCCGATGGTGGCGAAGCGCTGCCGCATGACCTCCTCGGCAGGTTGCGCCGGCGCGAACTTCATTGCGAAGTTGAGGATTTCGAAGAACTTCGGCGACGTGCGCTCATCTTGCGCGGACAGCGGGGCGACGAAGTCGATGGGCGGTGCGGGCGGTGGCGGCTGCTGCTTGAGGAACCCCGACAACGGGGTCACCTGGTAACCGGCCTGAATCTTCTTGACGTTCTCGATGTCGGTCGGCCCGAACAGCTGGGTGCGGTACAGCACGAACGCCAGCTCGGTCGAGCTGCGGATCACCCGCTCGATGCCCGGCGGCGTCGCACCGTGCCAATTCGGGCCGGCCAGCAGGTATTTGCCTGCGCCGTTACCGGTGGCGCGGCTGCCGACGTACGCGATGTTGTAGGTGTAGCCGTCGACGAACTGCAGCGAGTAGTAGCGCCCGGCCTCGACCGGCGGGACGCTCAGCACCAACGGCTCGGCACGCAGATCGGCACCGAGGAACGAGTACGGCGTGTCCGAGTTGGGCGTCTGGATCGCCTTGTCCTCCGGCGTGTAGACACGTGCGGTGTTGTGGATCTCGTTCCAGGCGCCCTTGTATTCGGGCCCGGCCTTGTCGGCGAAGTACGAGTACTGGACCCGGTAGTTGTCGACCATCGGAAATCCGTATGTGTAAGCGGATTTCGCGATGGCCCGCACCTGCTCCGGCGTCGGCGGCTGCGGCGCCGAGGGGCCCGACGACTCGCGGCCGGAGCAGCCGGTGGCCGCCAGCAACAGGGCGGCCAGGCAGAGGTAGACGATGCCGACCCGCACCGTCATCCCTTACTGAATTGCTCGGCCTGAGCGCTGGATGAGCGGCCCAGCGCGGCCACCTCGGCGTCCATCCGGGGCAGCAGATCGGGCACGAACTTGGCCACCGGCACCTCACCGATGCGCGTCGCCAGCAGCGGCCGCAGCCAGCGCAGCGCGCCGACCCAGCCGGGGCAGTTCACCCGGGTCTTGCGTCCCTCGATACCGGCGACGAAGGCCTCGCCGCACTTGTCGACCGACGTCGTCTTGCTGATGGGCCACGGCAGCTTCGTCAGCATCTCGGCGAACGTCGACAGGTCGGACTTGGTGTCGCGGACCATGGCGGTGTCGATCCAGGACATGTGTGCCGAGCCGACGTCGACGCCGCGGTACCCGACCTCGAGACGCAGCGCGTTGGCGAAGTGCTCGACGGCGGCCTTGGAAGCGTTGTAGGGCGCCAGGCCCGGTGCCGCGGTGTAGGCGGCCAGCGACGACACGATCAGGACGTAGCCGCGGCGGTCGAGGACCGACGGCAGCGTGGCGCGCACGGTGTGGAACACCCCGAGGACGTTGATGTCGAGCAGCCGCTTGAAGGCCTCGGGATCGACCTGCAGCACCGAGCCGTAGGTCGCGATACCGGCGTTCGCCATCACCACGTCGATACCGCCGAAGCGGTCGACGGCCGCGTCGGCGGCGGCCTGCATCGACGACAGGTCGCGGACGTCGGCGACCACGGTCAGGACATCGTCACCGAGCGTCGCGGCGGTGGCGTCCAGCGCCGCCGCGTCGACGTCGGTCAGCACCAGCTTGGCGCCCTTGCGGTGCAACCGGCGGGCCACCTCGGCCCCGACCCCCGCAGCACCACCGGTGATGAAGACGACTTTTCCGTACACAGAACCCATGGTGGCAAAAAGTACTCTCACGCCGAAGTGACTAGAGGGTCACCCCGAGCAGCGCGTCGACGGCGTCGGCCACCAACCGCGGCGAGGCCGGGTCGTGCCCGCCGTACTCGAGCGCGTCCGTCGACCAGCCATCAAGGGCGGCAAGGACTTTCGGGGTGTCGAGATCGTCGGCCAGGTACCGGCGGACCCGGGCGAGCAGATCGGTGGCATCGGGCCCGGCGGGCAGTGCGGTGGCCGCCCGCCAGCGCTGCAGCCGCATCTGGGCGGTGCTGAGGACCTCGGGGCTCCAGAACCGGTCGGCGCGGTAGTGCCCGGCCATCAGACCCAGCCGGATGGCGCCCGGGTCGACACCGTCGGCCCGCAGCCGTGACACCAGCACCAGGTTGCCGCGGCTCTTGCTCATCTTGTGGCCGTCCCAGCCGATCATCCCGCCGTGCACGTAGTGCCGGGCGAAACGCCGCTCCCCCGTTACCGATTCGGCGTGTGCGGCAGAGAACTCGTGGTGCGGGAAGGTCAGGTCGCTGCCGCCACCCTGGATGTCCAGGCCGGGGCCGACGCGGTTCAGCGCGATCGCCGCGCACTCGATGTGCCAGCCCGGCCGGCCGGCGCCGAAGGGCGACGGCCAACTCGGCTCGCCGGGTCGCTGCACCCGCCACAGCAGGGCGTCCAGCTGACTGGCCTTGCCGGCGCGGTCCGGGTCGCCGCCGCGTTCGCCGAACAGCGCCAGCATGGTGTCGCGGTCATAGCCGGACTCGTAGCCGAACTGCGTGGTGGCGTCGGCCCGGAAGTAGACGTCGGGGTACTCGGGGTCGTCGACGACGTACGCCGCGCCGGACGCCAGCAGCTTCTCGACGAGCTCGACGACCTCGGAGATCGACTCGATGGCGCCGACGTAGTCGTGCGGCGGCAGCACCCGCAGCGCCGTCATGTCCTGCCGGAACAGCTCGGTCTCGCGGTCCCCGAGGGCGCGCCAGTCGATGCCGTCGCGGGCGGCCCGCTCGAACAGCGGGTCGTCGACGTCGGTGACGTTCTGCACGTACTGCACGTCGTGACCGGCGTCGAGCCAGTACCGGTGCACCAGGTCGAAGGTCAGATAGGTGGCGGCGTGCCCGAGGTGCGTGGCGTCGTACGGGGTGATCCCACAGACGTACATGGTGGCCTTCGGACCAGCCGAGACCGGACGGACCTGCCGGTCGGCGGTGTCATAGAGCCGGAGTTCGGGGCCGCGGCCCGGCAGGTTCGGGACGCTGGGCGCCAGCCACGATCGCATGACGTCGACTTTAGCCGTCGGTCAACTCAGCGGAATGTCGCTGCCCGGCTTCGACTCCTGATACTGCTGCGACAGTTCTTGATACCGCCGAGAAATCCGCGCGATGCGATCGTGCAGGTCGCCGCGGAGCGGTTCCGGCTCGGCATCGGCGAGGTCGCTGATCCCGTGAGCGGTCCAGAAGGCGTTGGTTCGTCGATAGCCGCCCGGGTCCAGACCGAACAGCTCCTTCAGGATTCGCAGATCATGCGGAATCGCGAAGCGCTCGCGCGAGTCCTCGTGGCTGAACAGGTAGTAGTAGTTGTCGAAACCGGCCCAGGTGATCGCCGACATGCACAGCGTGCAGGGCTCATGGGTGCTCAGGAACAGCAGGTCACGCGTCGCCGGGCGGTCTGCGATCTCGTAGAACTGGTTGAGTGTGTTGATCTCGCCATGAAAAAGCGGATTGCGCGTTTCCGCGTTGGTCCCAGCCAGCACCAACGACAGGTCCGTCTTACGCAGCAGCGCAGCCCCGAAGACCTTGTTCCCCTCGGCAACGCCGTGCGCGGTCAGCGGAAGGATGTCGGACTCGATCACGTCGAGCAGTCGTGGGACGAGCTCCATGTGAATACTCCTCATCGGTGGTTTTCGGAGCGGATGGTTACGCCGGGGCCGGTATCGTCCGCACGGTGAGGCCGCCTGATCAACCCCGGGTCGCCGGGCTGTTGCTGGCCGCGGGCGCGGGCCGTCGGTTCGGCATGCCGAAAGCCTTGGTGCCCGGGGCAATTGAGCGCGCCGTCGACGTGCTGTTCTCGGGTGGCTGCGCTTCTGTTGCCGTCGTTCTCGGCGCCGAATACGAACGCGCCGCGGCGCTCGTGCCCGACACGGCGTCGGTCATCGAGGTGGCGGGGTGGGAAGAAGGCATCGCGGCATCGCTGCGGGCGGGACTCGCGGCGATCGACGGTGAGGCCGCGCTGATCCATCTCGTGGATCTGCCCGATGTCGGTCCGGCCGTCGTCGCGCGCTTGTGTGCTCTCGCGAATCGGGACCGGCTCGCCAGGGCGACCTACTCCGGCACGCCCGGGCACCCCGTCCTGATCGGCCGCAGTCACTGGGACCGGGTCAGTGCGCGTGCTCGCGGCGACCGCGGCGCACAGGAATACCTGAACAGCGTTGGCGTGCTTCATGTTCCCTGCGAGGACCTGGCAACGGGTGAAGACACAGACACACCGGTCCGCTGATGAACATCGCCGTCGCGGTCACGCAGCGGCAGACCTGTGCCGCCTGCACGCAGGCTGATGATCTCCGCCATGACCGCGATCGCGATCTCTTCGGGAGTTCGGCCGCCCAGATCCAGTCCGATCGGAGAAGACAGCCGGGCCAATTGACTGTCGTCGATTCCCCGCTCGCGCAGCCGTGCCACCCGTTCGTCATGGGTTCTGCGCGAGCCCATCGCGCCGACGAAACCGATCTCGGGCAACGCCAGGGCCACCTCGAGTAGCGGCACGTCGAAGCGGTCGTCGTGCGTCAGAACGCAGATCGCGGTGCGCGCATCGATCAGCCCGGCTTCAGCCTGTTGCCTGAGGTAGCGATCGGGCCAGTCCACGACAACTTCGTCGGCCATCGGAAACCGGTCTTTCGTGGCGAATACCGCTCGCGCGTCGCATACCGTCACGCGGTAGCCGACGAATGCCGCCGCGTGCGCGACAGCGGCGACGAAGTCGGTCGCACCGAAGACGATCATCCGCGGTCTGGGCGCCAGTACGCGCGCGAAGACGACGTCGCCGCCAGGGCCGCTCAGTGTCCGGCTGGTGGTCAACGAGTCCGCGGCGCGCACCACAGCGTCGTCCAGCGAGCCGACGCCGAGGCTGCCCTTCACCGACCGGTCGGCGATCACCAGGTGTCCACCGGGCCCACTACCCGACGGCGCCGGCCCGCCGGCGCTGACGAGCGTGGCCAGGACAGCGGTCCGACCCCGGTCGGCGACTTTTACCGCGAACTCGAGTTCCGCGACGTTCGACGGGCCGACTCGTTCGACGAAGACATCGATGGTTCCGCCGCACATCAGACCGACAGAGAACACCGACTCGTCGCCGGCGCCGTAGCTGACGAGCCTCGGCTCGCCCGAGGACAGCACCTCCAGCGCCAGCTCGTACACCTCGCTCTCTACGCAACCGCCGCTGATGGAGCCGACGACGCAGCCGTCGCCGGTCACGAGCATCGACGTACCCGGCCCGTGAGGCGTCGATCCACTGGCAGCGACCACCGTGCACAGCGCCACCGACTCGCCGAGTCGGGTTCGGGCCAACAAATCCTCGATGACGTCCATGGTCAGTACTGAACCCGGTTGCTGTTGCCGATCCACGTCTCGAACGGCAGGAAAGACCGGTCCAGGCGGTGCTGCTGGACGGGGACGTCCCAGTGCGCCCGAGGCTTGTCGAACAGTTCGTAGAACGCCCGGTCGTCGAATCCGCCGACGGCCGCGTCGTGGCGGTCTGCCGCGAACACGATCCGATCGACCCTCGCCCACAAAGCCGCGGACAGGCACAGCGGGCAGGGTTCGCACGACGAGTAGAGCGTGTGCCCCGCAAGACTGAAGTTCCCGACCCGCTCGCAGGCGGCCCGGATCGCCATGACCTCGGCGTGTGCGGTCGGATCAAGGTTCTGCGTAACCCGGTTCTGCCCGGTGGAGACCAACTCACCGGCACCGACGACCACTGCACCGAACGGCCCGCCGCCGGCTTCGACGTTGGCCGTCGCCAGGTCGATTGCGACGCCAAGCCACTTCGGGTCGGTACCTGTGGATGCGTTCATTGCGGTGTTCCTTCCTGCGCCAGCCGCCAGACTCGGTCCCGCGACATGGGGAGTTCGTATGGACGCACACCGAGGGCGCGACGAATCGCGTTGGCCAGAGCGGGCGCCACGGGGTTGTACGGGGATTCGCTCATCGATTTCGCGCCGTAGGGACCGAGGTCGTCGGCGGTCTCGGCGAACAGCACTGCCGTCGCCGGAATGTCGGCCATCTGGGGCACCCGGTACAGGCGGAATGTGGGCGTCGACACCCGGCCCGAGTCGTCGATCATGATCTCTTCGTAGAGCGCCGATCCGATGCCCTGGGCGACGCCGCCTTCAACCTGCCCCCGGCACTGGGCCGGATTGACGACGACGCCCGCGTCGGCGGCGTGCACCGACTGCAGAATCTTGACCGTCCCGGTCTCGATATTGACCGCGACCCGGAATCCCTGCACGTTGAACGCGATCGAACGCAGTTCACCCGTCTCGGTTCCGGTCGTCTCGATGCCGTCGCCCACCCGATACTGCGCCGGCACGGCCGCGATGATGTCGCCGAATCGCACCAACCCGCTAGCGGTCTGGACCCCGTGTTCACCCAGCGCGCCGACTTCGCCGGTCAGCCGGACGACCGTGTCCAGGATCAGCTCGCGCATGCTGGACGCCGCGGCGTACAACGCCTTGCCTGCGACCGTGGTCCCCGCGGAGGCGAAGGCTCCCGTGTCGTAGTCGGCGGCATCGGTATCGCCGTTGCGCAGCGTGATCCGGTCCGGCGTGGTGGCCAGTGCGGTGGCGGCGATCTGAGTGTGTACCGTCGTGGTTCCGTTGCCGAATTCCACGGTCCCGATGCCCACCTCATAGCCCCCGCTCGGGGTGAGCCGAACCTTGACCGAGGAGTAATGGCCGCGCGGAGCCAGCGTCGCGATTGCCGACAACGCGATGCCCTCCCCTGTGCGCCACTGGGCTCCCGGCGGTACAGGCTCGCCGCCGGCACCGGCCAGGGCCCGCTCGACCAGGTCGAGGCACTGATCGAGTCCGTAACTGCCGTAGACCAGGTCCGGTTCGGGTTCGGGATGGGCGATCAACAAGTCGTCGCCGTCGCGCACCATGTTCGTGCGACGAATGGTGTACGGGTCGATACCCAGCTGCAGCGCCAGCTCATCGAGCGCACTCTCGATCGCGAAGATCACCTGGCCGAGCCCATACCCGCGGAACGCGCCCGACGGCGGATTGTTGGTGTAGACGGCCTCGGCGTCGACCCGCTTGACGGGGCATCGATAGACGGACACCGACTCCGCGCAACCGTGGAACATGACGCCCGGCGAATGGTTTCCGTAGGCGCCGCCGTCGCTCAGCACGGCCAGCTTCATCGCCGTCAATGTGCCGTCGGAGCGGGCGCCGAGTGTCACCTCGACACGCATGGGATGGCGGTATGCCGTTGCGGTGAGCTCATCGGTCCGCGACATCTCGTACGCGACCGGCCGCCCGGTGCGCAATACGGCGACCGCGACGAGGTCTTCGGTGAACATCTCCTGCTTGCCGCCGAAACCGCCACCGACCCGCGCGGTGTACACGCGCAGCCGGTCCTCGGGCAGGCCGAGCAGGAGGCACAGTTCCTTGCGAACCAGAAACGGAACCTGCGAGCTGGTGCGCAGGGTGAGCCGGCCGTCCTCGTCCAACCAGCCGATGGTGCCGTGGGCTTCCAGCTGCGCGTGCGTGACCCGCGCGGTCCGCCAGGTACCGCCGACCGTGACATCGGCGTCCGCGAGGGCTTCGTCGATGTCGCCGCCGAAACCGTCATGCATCGCCGCGATCACGTTGCGCGACGCGTCGGCGACACCGTCTTCGAGCGTCCGGTCCGGATGCAGCAGCGGCGCGCCCGCCGACCTCGCAGTCTCCGGATCGAACACTGCAGGCAGCAACTCGTACTCGATCACGATGCGGCTTGCCGCGTCCTGCGCGGCCGCGGGCGTGTCGGCGACCACTTCCGCGACCCGTTGTCCGATGAAGCGGACGACCGGGTCGAGCACGAGGGTGTCGTCCGGGTCGTCGGTCCGGATCTCGTGGCGCGCAGTGGAAAAGCGCGGCGTCGCGACGTTGAGGTGCGTGAGGATCAGTTCGACCCCGGGCACCTGCTCGGCGGCCGCGGTATCGATCGCCAGAATCCGGGCGTGCGCATGGGGTGACCGCAGCACCGCGAGATGCAGCAGCCCGGGCACGTCGAAGTCGAATGTGAAGGGCTCGCGGCCGGTGACGATTCGGCGGCCGGCGGGTGGCCGCAATGACTGTCCGATGGCCGGA
The DNA here is from genome assembly GCF_056555145.1 of Mycolicibacterium sp. P4_G11. Taxonomy (NCBI): domain Bacteria; kingdom Bacillati; phylum Actinomycetota; class Actinomycetes; order Mycobacteriales; family Mycobacteriaceae; genus Mycobacterium; species Mycolicibacterium sp. P4_G11. The sequence goes on along the minus strand of NZ_JBFUJW010000001.1, from coordinate 160,810 downwards.
CCCGCAACGGCCACGCCGTCGCCACTGCCCGTGACGGCCGCATGGATCGCCTCGCGAATCGGGCGGTAGCCGGTGCAACGACACAGGTTGCCCTTCATCCGACGGTCGAGATCACCGAGGTCGTCCGGCTCGAGGGTGGCGGCGGTGACGATCATTCCGGCGGTGCAGAAGCCGCATTGAAAGGCGAAGTTGTCGCAGAACGCACGCTGCATCGGATGGAGGTCATCGCCGTCGGCGAGCCCGGCAACCGTGGTGACAGCGCGGCCACCCACCCGGGCGGCAGGGTAGATGCAGGAGTGCACCGGCACGCCGTCGAGGATGACCGCACACGCTCCGCAGTCGCCGGCGTCGCATCCCCTCTTGACGTCGAGGTGCCCGGTTTCCCGGAGCAGGGTACGCAAGCACTGCCCCGGGCGAGCGTCGGCTTCGACGGCCGTGCCGTTGACATCAAATCTCATACGCACGCCATTGCGCGTTGCAACTGGCCGCTGGTCATCGCGCGATCCGCAGGCGTCGGGCGGAGGCAATGGGATTCGCGTCGGCAACCAGGTCGTCGAATCGCCACGCCGCGATTCGCGAGATCTCACTGAGCGCCGCCATGTGCTCGACCTGCGGAGAATTGTCCAGGCGCCGCCAGCCGAGAGTCAGAATGTGTTCGCGACTTTCCAGGTCCCGCAGGCAGATGATGAGGGGAAAGCCGAATTTGGCTTCGTAGGCAGCCGACAGCTCGCTGAATTCCTCGGCCTCCTCCTCGGTGAGGCCGTCCAGTCCCAGGTAGGCCATATCGACTTTCGAGACATTGTGTTCCTGAGTCTGGGCGAGGTTCGGATACGCCTGCATCAACTCCATCTGTTCGGCGGGAGTGGCCGCGAGCAGCGCAGTCTGGACGGCGCCACGCAGTGCGCGGGTGTCGGCGAACGGACGTTGCGCGAACGCGCGCTCCACCGGCCAAGCGAGGCCCTGATAGAGGACCGAGAACGTCTTGACGAACTCCTCCTTCGTCATCTTGTTGACGGCATCGAGTCCGACCTCGCCGGTCCGTGGCGTGCCGGCAACCATCGGGCCGCGGTTCGGCCCGATGTGGAAGAACACGATGTTCAGGACGATCGCGGCAAGGGCGCCCAGCGTGATCCCCGAGCCACAGATGATCTGGGCCCACGTGGGAAAGCTGAATTTCAACAGCGGTTGGGCGGTGACGAGCATGCCCAGGCCGAGTGCGGTGCCGACGATCACCGCGTTGCGGTGGTCATTGAAGTCGACCTTCGAAAGGGTCTGGATGCCCACCACAGCCACCGTGGCGAACAGCGCCAGCGACGCCCCGCCGAGCACCGAGTGTGGGATTGCGGCCACGACGGCCGCGGCCTTGGGGAGATAGCCCAGCACGATCATGATGGCACCGGCGGCAGCGACCACCCAGCGGCTCTTGACCTGCGTCAAGCGAACGAGCCCGACGTTCTCCGCGAAACACGTGTAGGGGAACGAGTTGAGGACGCCGCCGATCGTGGTCGCCAAACCGTCGGCGCGCAATGCTCTGGCGATGTCGCCGGCGCCGACACGCTTACCCACGATCTCGGCCGTCGCGAACACGTCACCTGTGGTTTCCACCGCGGTGATGATCATGACGACGATCATCGAGATGATCGCGGTGGCGCTGAACGTGGGCCAGCCGAAGTAGAACGGCGTGGTCACGCCGAGCCAGTGGGACGTACCGACCGCACTGAAATCGACATCCCCGAGCGACGCGGCGACCGCGGTGCCGATGACCAGACCGGCCAGCACGGCGATCGTGGCGAGGAACCCGCGGAAGAGGCGCTGCATCACGATGATGATCAGCAGGGTGCCCGCGGCGTACGCGAGGTCCTTGAGCGCCACATCTGTTTTCATCGCCTCGGTGGTCGTGCCACCGACGATGTCATTGGCCGCGACAGGCAGGAGCGCGATCCCGATGATCGTGATGACCGATCCGGTGACGACCGGCGGGAAGAATCGCAGCAGCTTCGAGAAGTACGGCGCCATGAAAAGGGTGAAGAGCCCGGCGACGATCACCGACCCGTACACCGACAGCAGACCGGGAACCCCCGACAAGCCGCCGGCTGTGCCGATCGCGATCATCGGGCTGACCGCCGCGAAGGTCACCCCTTGGATCAACGGGAGTTTGACGCCCACTTTCCAGAAGCCGACGGACTGGATGATGGTCGCGATGCCACAGGTGAACAAGTCGGCATTGATGAGGTGGATCGTCTGCTCGGGCGATAGTTTCAGGGCTCCGGCGACGATGATCGGCACCAGCACCGCGCCGGCATAGAACGCCAGCACGTGCTGCATCCCGTACACCGCGAGCTTGGGAATCGGCAGTACCTCGTCGACCGGATGCACGGCCTTGCGTGCGACGTCGGCTCGGTCCGTCTCAATCGACATGGCCCACCTCCAGGCGAGAACAAATTTCTGAGCGAATATCCACGGCCAGCACCGCACTGACGGCCCGGCGCCAATCAGCGGACCCGAGTGGGTCGGTGTAATAACCGGATGCGGCCAGCACGTCGGATCGGAGAGCTTCGGCGCCGGGCATCGCCGAATAGCGAAAGACCGTGGGCGCGAGCGTCGCGGCCGTGACGGTGAAGACTGCCGATCCGTCGTCGTCGCGGCGGCCGCTGACGACGGCACCGGACCGTCCGTACTCGGCCAGCGCGATGGTGCGCAGTGCCGCCGTGGCACGCAGCGCCCGTTCGGGCAGGTGCAGGGCCCGCAGCACCTCGCCGTGGGCCAGCGAGTTGGTTCCGTTGCCGGTGACCAGATCCGCGACCGGATCCCATCGAGTCTGGCCGTCAGGAGTCCAGATCTCGGCCACGCCGTCGAGCGCGACGGCAAGCGACACCATCGATGCGGCCGCGAACGACCGGCAGATGTTGCCTCCGACGGTCGCGACGTTCCAGATTTTGAACGAGGCGAGTAACGCGTTGGCACAGTCACCGAAGAGCTGCTGGGCCGGCCAGTCGGCTCGGCGCGGGTAGCGCACGAGTTCGGCGATGGTGCACGTGGCCGCGATGCGCAGCCCGTCGCCGGTGCGCTCGATGGGGCTCCAGTCCATGGTCGTGAGGTCGACGACACCGGTGAGCTCGACCTGCGGTTCAGAGAACGTCCACGTCCCCCCGGCGACAAAGGACTCGCCGTCGGCAAGGCGCAGGTCGCCGCGTGTTCGCGCGAATCGGTATCGGCTGACGGTGTGCAGGTCCATGGCTCAGCAGAAACCTGGAATCGTGGCCCACGCCTCCGGCGCCTGATCCGCGCCTTCGCGGGTGATGGTGGCTTGGATCAAGCCGTACGGCCGATCGGCGGCGTAGAAGACCTCGTTCGGGTTCTCCAGACCGAACGGGCTGAGGTCGACGACGAAGTGGTGCTTGTTGGGACATGACAACTTCACTTCGGCGACCACATCGAACTTCTCGAGGATCGCCTTGCCGATCTCGAACAGCGTCTGTTGCAACGCGAGCGAGTGGACGCCGGCGAACGTGGCGAGCACGACCTCGGCGATGGCCTCGTGCAGCGCGTTGAAGTCGAGGCCGGTGCCGTCGGCGTCAGTGCTCAGGTAGCGCCACCATGCGGTGATGGACGTGGCCATGATGCGGTCGTCGGTCTCGACCAGCGTGGTGTATTTGTCCCGGGGGAAGCCGTGGAACTCCGATCCGGTCGACTTGAGCACGACGCAGTCCTTGATGCCGGAGACCACCCAGGTCGTGTCGCCGGCCATCTGAACGACCGTCGTCCGGACGAATTTGCCGGCCCGCACAAACGAGTGGTCGTGCGCCTTGCCGTCGACGACGATCCGTTCCCACGCGTATTCCTCTGCCTCCCAACGGCCTCCGGTGACCCACTCGAAATCGCCGACGAAGTGCCGGCCCAACGCGATCAGGAAATCCTCGGGCGACTTGACGCCCACTTCTTTCGCGTAGGCGTACACGGTGTTCTTCTGGGTGTCGGTCGCGACGACGTGCGAGTTGTCGCCCTCGTAGTGGCAAGCGCTGAAATCGCCCCGCAACTGCGAGGTGACGTTCAAATCGATGATGCGATGTACCGGGGTATCCCGGACGATGCGCACGACGCGGTTCTCCGCCTTGCCGTACTGATTCGACCCGAGGACGATGTCACCCACTGCCACGATTTCCCCTGACACACGTTGAACGGCTTACCGCTGCAACGTACGTTTCAGTTTTTGTTGTGGCGTCACCATTTCGTTTCAACCGTGTGACGGTGCATCAGACCCGGAGCCCCCAGAACGTCTCGGACCTGGACGTAAACGGATCGTAACAATCTCGTCAGGGCGAATCTTTGCTGCAACGCTAGATTCAGTCCATGGATCTTCAGACCTTCAACTCTGCGTTGCCTGAGGAAGCCGAAGAGGTGCTGCGTCCCTGCGCCGATATTGCGTCCTGGCTCAGCGCGGTTGTCGCCGCGCGGCCTTTTGCCACTGTCGGCGAACTCGAGTCGACGGCCGCGCGTGCCGCCGACGACTGGAGCGTCGACGATCTGGACCAAGCACTGGCACAGCACCCCCGCATCGGCGAACGAGCCGATGGACCATCTATCGAGTCCGGGCTCTCCCGGGGCGAACAACCGGCCATGCCCGACGAGCTCGCGGCAACGATGGCCAGGGCCAACGCGGACTATGAAGCGAAGTTCGGGCGCATCTTCCTCATCCGCGCGAAGGGCCGCAGCGCAGCCGACATCTATGACGCCCTGCGATATCGGCTGTCGCTGGACCGCGAGGAGGAAGCCGCCATCGCCATCGGCCAGCTTCAGGAGATCGCACTGCTCCGCTTGGCAGAAAGGGTGACGCCATGACATCGCCGGCCACGCAGACGTCCCTGTCCACTCACGTGCTCGACGCCGCCCGTGGGAAACCCGCCGCGGATCTCGAGGTCGTGCTGAGCCGAATGAATGAACAGATTGCGGCCGCACACACCGACAGCGATGGACGGATACGTTGGGCCGTCCCACTGGATCCCGGTGACTACCTACTGCATTTCGCGACGGGCGCCTGGTTCGCGAGTGCCGGTCGGGAGACGTTCTACCCCGCCGTCGACTTGCACGTCACGATCGGAGCGGGCCACACGCACGTCGCGCTGTTGCTCAGCCCGTTCGCATACACCACCTACAGGGGCAGCTGATGCGCGCGGACGAGCCGGACTCGCTGGAGGCGAGAATCGCGAACTGCTATGCGTCGCTGAGCCCACAGGAACGCCGCGCTGCCGATGTGCTGCTCGCGCATGCGGGCGATGCCGGTACCTATCGCGCCAGCGAACTCGCCACCATGGCCGACGTCTCGAAGGCGACGTTCTCCCGGCTGGTGCGCGCCCTGGAATTCAGCAACTTCGACGCCATGCGCGAACACCTGCGCGCCCTGCGCCGATCGGGTGTGCCCCTCGCCATCGAGCGGACGCCCGACGTCAGCGCGATCATCTCGCAGGACATCGCGAACCTGCACGCCATGCACGCGCTGCTGAATGAGGCCGTGGTCGAGGCCGTCGCAGAGAAGATCGCCGCTTCCCGTCGCATCGCCGTCTGCGGCTATCGGAGCAGCCTGGCCGCGGCAACGGTGCTGAGGCTGAACCTCGCACAGATCCGGCCCGACACCTGGCTGGCGCCCAGTTCGGGTCAGTCCGTCGCCGAAGACATCGCGGACTTCGATGAGCGGGACCTCATCATCGTGATGTCGTTCCGGCGCCACGGCCGGTGGGCCAAAGAACTCGTCGACTGGGCTTGCGAGTCGCGAATTCCATTGGCGCTCTTCGCCGATGACCAACTCCGTGCGCTCGCGGCACGTGCCACCTGGTGGCTCGAATGCCCGAACGTCTCCCCCGGCGCGTTCGACAGCCACGCTGCGGTGATGAGCCTCGTTGCCGTTCTCTCCGATCGCGTCCTTGCCCTCACGCCCGACGGCGCAAAGCGCATCGACCGCGTCAACTCGGTCCACGAGACACTTGGCGCACCGCCTCGAGCAACGAGTCGGCGAACTCCGGGCGGCACATGACGAAGTCCGGCAGGTACGGATCGGGGCGGTTGTATCGCAGCGGCGAGCCGTCCAGGCGCGACGCGAACAGCCCCGCCGCCTGCACCACGCCCGCCGGGGCGGCCGAATCCCATTCCCACTGCCCGCCGGCGTGCACGTAGGCGTCGACGTCGCCGCGCACCACCGCCATCGCTTTGGCACCGGCCGAGCCGATGCCGACGAGCTCCATGTCGAGTACATCGCGCAGCCACCACACCACGGCCGGGGGCCGGTAGGTACTGGTGGCGACGCGGATGGGGCCGGGACGACGCGGTGGCGGGCCGATCACGGTGTCGGTGCGGTGCACCTCACCGTGATCGGGCAGCGCGACGGCCGCGTCGGTGATGGACCCGTGCGGGCTGCCATCGCGCTGCCACAGCGCGATGTGGACCGCCCAGTCCGGCCGGCCCCGGCCGAATTCGCGGGTGCCGTCGACCGGATCGACGATCCACACCCGGTCCGAGCGCAGCCGGACCAGGTCGTCGGCGGCCTCCTCCGACAGGATGGCGTCGTCGGGGCGGGCCGTGCGCAGCCGATCGAGGATCAGCGTGTTGGCGTGCCGGTCACCGGCTGCGCCGAGGGTGTACGGATCGTGGGAGCCGAGCCGGTCGCGCACCGACAGCAGGAACTCACCTGCCTCCTGCGCGACCTCGGCGGCCAGCGCGACATCGGAGCGCGCCCTGCCACTGTCCTCCATGCCCATGAGTATCACCGAGGCCGACGTCACAGCTGAAATCGCCTATTCACAGGCACGTTGCAGGCTGCTGGCAGGCCCTGCCGAAATACGGCTCATAACATCTGGACAACTATTTACGCGAGAGCCATTAAGGAGGACGCCATGAACGTGGCAAAGACGTTCGGATTCGTCGGGGTCGCTGCGGGCATCGCGCTCGGCGCCTACGGCACGACCCATGCCCCCGCTCCGGCCGTGGCACCCATCGCCTCGTCAGGGCATGGCGCCTCGACGGGCGAGTACACCCAGCCGTCCGTCGCCGACATGAACTTCGGCGCCACCGCGACGCCGACGACACCCAGTTCCGTCGAGGCCGTCACCGTCGCCGCCCCGCCGGTGAAGGCCAAGCCGTACTCCGGCTGAGCTGACGACAGGCGCGAAAAGGGCTCCGGGAGATTCCCGGAGCCCTTTTCTCGTAATACGTTTCGCGTAATGCGTTGTTGCGCGCCTACTTCGGGGTCGCGCCCGGCGCACGCACCAGCATGGGCACGGCCGGGAAGTACGACGCCATCTCCGACCGGGACCGGCGCAGCGCCGCGGTGCCGTAGCCACGGTGGCGGAACTCGGGGTGCACCCAGATACGGACGTTCACCTCGCCGCCCAGCAGCTCACCGAACACCATGGCGACCTTGTCACCGTTGTCCTCGGCCACGAGCCACACGGCCTCCTCGGCCGAGACGCGGGAGACGGCGGCCTTGATCTCCTCGTCCAGATCGCCGGCCGCGCGGCCCGAACCGTCGCCGGCCGCACCGACGTCGGTGGTGCGCGTCGCGAAGATGTCGCGGTCCTGGGCCGCCGAGAACTGGCGCAGGATCAGGTCGTCCCCGAAGCTGGCGGGGCGGTCCTTCACTGCGAACGACAGCTGCGAGTTCAGGTCTTCGAGTTCATCGGCAATCCGCTTGCGGGCGTCTTTGGTCAACAGATCAAAAGACATCGCCATGACCTGCTCGCCGCCGACGTGCGAGGTTTCCAGCAGTTTGGCGATGGCATCGACGGCAGCGGCCTTGTTATCGGCTTCGACGATGACGTCGAGCACCTCGTGCCGACGGTCGAGGGCCTTCTGCAGGGCATCGGTGATTTCGCGGCGGGCTGCGGCCCGGTCGTGGTCGGTCATGGCGACGAGCCTAGAGCACTACCGAGCGGTAGGGCTGCCGAAATCGCTACGCAAATCGTTACCTGTGTGCAAACTGCGATCAAAAGGCCGGCCACGGGATCGGGCGATGCCGATCGGGTGTGGGCATGATCGGATTACCAAGCAGCTCAACAACTCTCGCTTGCAACGCGGCGATCTCATGCCGGGTCAGGTGCGGGCCCAGCTCAGCGGCGAGACCGTCGCGCAAGGCGTCTCGCAACGCGGCGACGGCAGCGAGCACCTCGTCGTCGATCGGCTTTCCGGCCCAGCCCCACAGCACTGTCCGCAGCTTGTCCTCGGTGTGCAAGCTGACTCCGTGGTCGACGCCGTACACCTGACCGTCGGCGCCGGCCAGCACGTGGCCGCCCTTGCGGTCGGCGTTGTTGATCAGCACGTCGAACACCGCCAGCCGGTGCAACCGGGCGTCGTCGGCGTGCACCAGCACCACCTCGTCGCCCTTGTGGTCGTAGGCACGCAGGATCGGCAGGTACCCGGCCGGCACGTGGCCGGCCGGAACCAGGTCGACGAGGTCCGGGCCGGGCGCGGGCTCGGTCTCGCTGAGCGCGTCACCGGGTTGGTCGATCCAGCGCTGCACCATGCCCGGCCCTGCCGGCCCGTCACGAATAATGGTGTGCGGCACCAGGTTCCACCCCAGGGCGTCGGACACCAGATAGGCGGCCAGCTCCCGGCCGGCCAGTGTGCCGTCGGGGAAATCCCACAGTGGAGCCTCCCCGGAGATCGGCTTGTACACGCAGTGCAGCTCTGCGCCGTCCAGCTCCGCCTCGCACAGGAACGTCGCATTGCTGGCCGACCTGATGCGCCCGAGTGCGGTCAGCCGGCCCTGCTGCAGGACCTGACGTAGATCATTCTTCGGGTTCATCGCCGGCACCCAGCACGCCGCGTCGATACCCGTTGGTGCGCACGCAGATATGTCCTTCGGGATCGAGCGGCTCTTCGCACAGCGGGCACGGCGGCCGGCCGGCGGAGATCACCCGATTCGAGCGGTTCGCGAAATCCCGGGCCGACTGCGGACTCAGGAACACCCGCACGGCGTCCGGACCGTCCTCGGCGTCGTCGAGCACCACCGAGGCATCGAATTCCGAGTCGGTGACCGCCAGCAGCTCCACCACCACGGTCTGCGCTTCGGAGTCCCAGCCGAGGCCCATGGTGCCCACCCGGAACTCGGCGTCCACCGGCATGACGAGTGGGTTCAGGTCGGTCACCTCGCCGGTGTCGGGCGGGATCGGGGTGCCGAACCGGCGGTTGATCTCGACCAGCAGCGCGGAGATACGTTCGGCCAGGACAGCGACTTGCTGCTTCTCGAGCATGACCGAGACGACCCGCTGATCGTGCACTGCTTGCAGGTAGAACGTCCGGTTACCAGGCTGCCCAACGGTCCCGGCCACGAAGCGGTCGGGAGAGCGGAAGACGTGGATTGCGCGGGCCATGGCACCTTTCAAAATACCGGTTCACCGGTTTAATCGGTCGAGCCGCCGACGGTCGCGTCGTGTGTCGGCGCGGCATCGTCGGGCTTGCCCGGCTGGTCGGGTTTGGGCCGCAGTGACGAGCTGAGATCCGTACCAGTGTGGTTGACGTGCAGGACGAACGGCCGGTGCGGCGTGTAGCGGATGACGCTCATCGAGGCGGGATCGGCGACGATCCGCTGGAAGCCGTCGAGGTGCACGCCGAGGGCGTCGGCCAGTACCGCCTTGATGACGTCGCCGTGGGTACAGGCGATCCACAGGGTGTCACCGTCGTGCTCCTCGGCCAGGGCCCGGTCGATCTCACGGACCGCCGCGACGGCGCGCGACTGCACCTGCGCCAGCCCTTCGCCGTCCGGGAACACCGCGGCGCTGGGCTGCTGCTGGATGACGGGCCACAGCGGCTCCTTGACCAGATCGGCGATCTTGCTGCCGGTCCAGCTGCCGTAGTCGACCTCGGTCAGCCGGTCGTCGACGCGCGGTTCCACACCGAGCGCGGCGGCCAGCGGGGCGACGGTGTTCTGGCAGCGCAGCAGCGGCGACCGGACGATGGCCTTGACCGGCAGCTCGCCGATCCTGTCGACGACGCCCTGGGCCTGTGCGCGCCCCTTGTCGTCGAGGTCCACGCCCTCGGATCGGCCGGCCAGGGTATGTGCGGTGTTGGACGTGGACCGCCCGTGCCGCAGGAGGATGACGGTCATCTGGTTCCCTTCCGGGTCGCCGGGCGGTTGGGCGGGAATGTCGCCGGGCGGTTGGGCGGGAGTGTCACTGCGCGGCCACCACCCCGGTGCCGAGCAGCGCCAGCACCGTCACACCCAGGACGATGCGGTAACCGACGAACCAGTACATGCTGTGCCGCACCAGGAATTTCAAGAACCAGGACACCGCGGCGTAGCCGACCACGAACGCGATCGCGATGGCCACGGCCAGCTGGGCGCCGGTGGCGCTCATGCCCTCGGTGACGGGCTTGAAGGCGTCGGGCAGCGAGAACAGTCCGGAGGCCAGCACCGCCGGGATGGCGAGCAGGAAGCCGAAGCGCGCCGCGAGCTCCCGGTTCATGCCGAGGAACAGGCCGGCGCTGATCGTCGCGCCGGACCGGGACACGCCGGGCACCAGTGCCAGGCACTGCGCGAGGCCGACGATGACGCTGTCCTTCCAGGTCAGCTGCTCGACGTCGCGGGTCTGCTTACCGACGTACTCGGCGAGGGCGATCACCGCGGAGAACACGATCATCGCGGTGGCGATGACCCACAGATTGCGGGCGCCAGAACGGATCTGGTCTTTGAACAGCAGGCCCAGGACGCAGATCGGGATGGTACCGATGATCACCCACCAGCCCAGCCAGTAGTCGGCGGTGCGGCGGGCGGCGTCGGTCAGGCCGCTGAACCAGGCGGTGAGGATGCGCCAGATGTCCTTGGCGAAGTAGATCAGCACCGCGGCCTCGGTCCCCAGCTGGGTGACGGCGGTGAACGACGCCCCCGCATCACCGGAGAAGAACACCCGGGAGGCGATGGCCAGATGGCCCGATGACGACACCGGCAGAAACTCGGTCAGCCCCTGCAGAACGGCCAGCACGATCGTCTGCCACCAGCTCATAGCTGCCACGTCAGTCACGCCGACGACCGTACCGTGAGCGGCGGACGCAGGCTTTAGTGGTTGCGCTGCACCGGTTGTGCGTCGGCGACGGCGTCCCGGACGGCGGCGGCGAGGCTGCGCTCGTCGTGCACGTCGACGTGAGCCAGGCTTCGCGAGGACACCGCGACGACGTCCTCTTCCTGGGGCACCGGACCCGACAAACGCGGCCGGTAGATCTCGACAATCAGCGTGCGCTTGTCATCAAGGCGAAACGAAAAACTCCGGCCATCGCCGACTTGGCCAAACCCGCTGGCCCGCAGACCAGTCGAAAGGTCTTCGATAGCAAAATTACCGTTGGCAAGATCGCCGTCGGTGGCAATGCTCATGGCTCCGACCATACCCCTCCGGTACGCGACGTACCCGCCGGACGCAGATAATTGACGCCAATATATTTGCCTAGACTGGAAATTTGCCCCGCCCCCGCCGCCCGCCGACCGAAAGACAGGCCGTGCCAATGGATCACCGTCCCATTAATTATCGGCGACGTGAATATTGGGGCTCTGCAACGAGGTTCGCCGCGGCCGCTCTGACCATCGGCGCGCTGGCGGCCTGCTCGTCGCATCCGGCCGATACGCCGCCGCCCACCATCACGCCCGCGCGCGCCGCGGTCTCGCCCGCGGTTGGCGGCGTGCCCGACGGCGTGGTCCACGCGCTCCCCGGTCCCGGCACCGGCGCGGCTTTCGACGCGGCGACGTCGTCGCTGGTGGTGCTGGGCACCGACGGCACGGGACGCCCGGTGGCGACTGTCCCCGGCACCCCGCCGGTGGTGCTGCCGACGGCCGCGACGGGCGTGACGGGCGACGGCGCCGGCACGGCGTTCCTGTCCACCCGCGGCGGCTACCTGCGCTTCGACATCGGCAAGCGCACCGTGCAGCCGATCGCGGTCGACGGCCAGTCGGGCACCGACTTCACCTCGATCGCCCGGCGGGCCGACGGGAAACTGGCGCTGGGCACCGCGGACGGGGCGGTGCTGATCGTCGACGGCACTGCGGTGAAGTCCCGGATGAAGGCCTTCGCCCGCGTGGACGGTCTTGCCGCGCAAGGCAATACCGTCGTCGTCCTGGACCGCGGGCAGACCTCGGTGACCGAGGTGAACGCGGACGGTACCGACGTCGCGCAGGCGCTGCGCGCCGGCGAGGGTGCCACCACGCTGGCCGCCGACCCCGCCGGGCGGGTGCTGGTGGCCGACACCCGCGGCGACGGCCTGCTGGTGTTCGGCACGACGCCGCTGATGCTGCGCCAGCAGGCGCCCGTCCGGGGTGCGCCGTTCGGCCTGGTCGGCACGTCGAAACTCGCCTGGGTTTCACAGACCGCGACAAACGGCGTGGTTGGTTACGATCTTTCGACTGGCATCCCCGTGGAGAAAGTCCGATATCGCACCGTGCAGCAGCCCGACGTCCTCGCCTTCGACGAACGCACCGGCACCTTGTTCGTGGTGTCGGGATCGGGCGCCGGGGTGCAGGTGATCGCGAACGCCGCCGCAGGGCCACAGGCGGGCGGGCGCTAGATGCACCGGGGGCGGATGCCGGCAGCGTGGGCGGAGGACTTGTCCGACGACTACGAATGGATTCCGCTCCGGCTGCCCCCGGAAGTAACCAGACTGTCGGCGTCCATCCGGCTGTCGATCGAGGCCGAATATCGTGGGTGGGAGTTGACCCGGGTACGCCTGTACACCGACGGTTCGCGCCGGGTGCTGCTGCGCCGCCGCAAGATCAGGGCGAGCGAAGCGACGGGAAATGCGCCCGATAGGTTGGCGCCGCCCGATCAGCCGGCAATGTGAGGAGCTGTTGATGTATCGCGCCCTGCGCTGGGTGTTCTTCCGGGTGCCCCCGGAACGGATTCATACCTGGGTGTTCGCGCTGCTGCGCGTGGCGACCGGGCTGGCCGTCAGCCGCCGGCTGCTGGGCCGCTGGCTCACGCCGTCGGATCCGGTGTTGGAGACCACGGTGTTCGGCGTGACCTTCCCCGGCCCGGTGGGCCTAGCGGCCGGCTTCGACAAGAACGGCAGCGGCATCAATGCCTGGGGCCCACTGGGTTTCGGCTACGCCGAGGTCGGCACCGTCACCGCGCAGGCGCAGCCCGGCAATCCGGCGCCGCGGCTGTTCCGGCTCGCCGAGGACCGCGCGCTGCTGAACCGGATGGGCTTCAACAACCACGGTGCCGGCGAGCTCGCCATCCGGCTGACGCGCAGCCAGTCCACCGTGCCCATCGGGGTGAACATCGGCAAGACCAAGGTCACCCCGCCCGAGCATGCCGTTGACGACTACGCCGAGAGCGCCCGCCTGTGCGGGCCGCTGGCCGACTTCGTCGTGGTGAACGTCAGCTCGCCGAACACGCCCGGGCTGCGTGACCTGCAGGCCGTGGCGTCGCTGCGGCCGATCCTGGCCGCCGTGCGCGCCGAGACCACCAAGCCCGTGCTGGTGAAGATCGCGCCCGACCTGTCCGACGACGACGTCGACGAGATCGCCGACCTGGCCGTCGAATTGGGGCTGGCGGGCATCGTCGCGACCAACACCACGATTTCCCGCGAAGGGCTGCTGACCCCCGGCGTCGCCGAGCTGGGCGCGGGTGGCGTGTCCGGCCCGCCGGTGGCCGCGCGGTCGCTGGAGGTGCTGCGGCGGCTGCACAAGCGGGTCGGCGGCCAGCTGGTGCTGATCAGCGTCGGCGGCATCGAGACCGCCGACGACGCCTGGGAGCGCATCATCGCCGGCGCCTCGTTGGTGCAGGGCTACACCGGCTTCATCTACGGCGGTGGCTTGTGGGCCAAGCACATTCACGACGGCGTCGCCGCGCGGCTGAAGGCCGGCGGCTTCGCGTCGCTGGCGGACGCGGTGGGCTCGGGAGCCTGATCTCGCACGGCTGAGCGCCGATGCGCTGACGCCGAGGTGCCGAACCAGCGTTGGCTCGATCGCGACAGCACGCTCTGCTCGCTGTAGCCGAGCAACCCGGCCAGCTGTCCCAACGGGATGTCGGTGCTGCGGAGATAGCGGTCGGCCTCCTCGCGGCGCACCTCGTCGACGAGTGCGGCAAACGACGTGGCCTGCGTCTCCAGTTGCCGCTGCAGGGTGCGCGGATGCACCGCAAGATGCTGCGCGACCAGGTCGAGGGTCAGGCCGCCGGTGGGCAGCATCCGGCGGATCAGCAGCCGCACCGGTTCGGCGGTCTGTGAATCGGCCGGTACCGCGATGGTGTTGAGGTAGTCCCGCACGACGTCGTGCACCGCGCCGTCGGCCGCCAGGGGCCGGGCAAGCACCGACCTCGGGAAGCGAAACCCGGTGTCGGGCTGGGCAAAACGCACCGGGCACCCGAAATACCTGGCGTAGTTCTGCGGGCTGGTCAGCGGCTCGTGGCGGAAGTGCACCGCCGCCGGCGTGAAGTCGGGACCTGTCAGCAGCCGGAACACCCGCAGCGCGACGCCGAGGGCGAGCTCGGCCGCCTGTCGGTGCGCGATGGAGCGAGGTACCGCGAGGCGCCAGTCGAACCGGGCATGGCGTGCCGCCGGTTGCGCGTCGATGGTTGCCGTCAGGGCCGGGCTGTAGACGGACATGTACTGGTCGATGGCCTCGAACGCGGCACCGACGGTCGCCGCGGTCCGGGCGGCGATCCCAACCGGGCCGAGGATATCCAGGCCCTGGCGCAGCGCCAGCTGCCTGCCGAAGTCGGGCGTCGCGGTCATCGTGGCCGCGGTCTCCAGGGCTGTGACGACGCTGCGGTAGTTGATGAAGCTGTCCTGGTCGCCGACCGCCTCGATCGGTATGTGGCTCAGGGCGAGCAGGGGCGCGGGGTCTTCACCGAGTTCCCGGACGAGTTCCAGGAAGCCCTGCAACGACGTGCCGCGCACAAATGGCATGTCGTCTACTGTCAAGAAGTTGTCATTTGATGTCAAGTATTGGACTCCGGTGCACCGCAGAATCGATGCATACCAACCGAATCCACCCGACATCGAAAGGCCCGAAAGATGACCGCCATCGCCTCCCCCGAAATGGTCACCACCCGCAGCGGCGCTCCTCTCCCGCTGGTCGCGCTGCCGCAGGGTGAACTGCTGAGCGTCAACCTCGCCGAGACCCCGCTGCTGAAGGACGCCCTCGGCCCGGGCCTGAGCTTCCACCCGCTGCGACTGGACACCGAGCGTGGCGAGTACGTCATCCTCGCCAGGATGGCCCCGGGCGTCGGCCTGCAAATCCACTACCACACCGGCCCCGCGCAGGTGTACACCATGCAGGGCTGCTGGCTGTACCGCGAATACCCCGACCAGCCCCAGACCGCCGGCTCCTACCTGTACGAACCCGGCGGCTCCGTCCACACCTTCTACACGCCCGAGGACAACACCGAGGACACCGTCGCGCTCATCTGGGTTGATGGCGCGAACGTCAACTTCAACGAGGACGGCACGTTCCACTCGATCCTCGACGCGGTGTCCCTGCACTACCTGACCGAGACAGTGTCCGCAGCTCAAGGCACCAAACCCGTCTTCGTCCACGGTGGCGCCGCCGGCGTCGCCAAATCCTGATCCACCAGCCACGACCCTGAAAGGACCGGCCATGACCTTCCGGAAATTGACCAGCCTCGATGCCCAGTTCCTGGCGATGGAGGACGGGCACGCACACGGCCACGTCAGCGTGCTGAGCACCTACGCTCCGTACACCGCAGACGGCCGCCGGCTGACCGCCGAGGTGATCCGGGACCTCGTGGCCGAGCGGTTGCCGCTCCTGCCCCCGTTCCGCTGGCGACTCGTCAGGGTGCCATTCGACCTCGACCACCCGTACTGGGTCGACGCAGACGACGTCGATGTCACCTATCACGTACAGGAATCCGCGCTGTGGGCACCGGGTGACGACCGCCGGCTCGCCGACCACGTCGCCGAGATCATCGCGAGGCCGCTGGATCGGTCACGGCCGCTGTGGGAGATCCACGTGATCAGCGGACTGGCCGACGACTCGGTGGCACTGCTGATCAAGATGCACCACGCCGCGGTCGACGGCGTCTCGGGCGCCGAGATGCTGCGGGTGCTGCTCGACGACACCGCAGAGGGACAGCCAGTGGTGGCTCCCAGCTGTGTAGAACCGCAGCGCCGGCCGTCCCAGGCCGAACTTCTCGGCCGCGGACTGACCAATATGTGCCGATACCCCGCACGGTCCATCCGCGCCGCGGTGCGTGCGCTGCCACACCTCGACGAGGTGCCCACGTTGCGAGGCGTGCCCGGCGTCAGCACGGTGGCGCGGCACAGCCGGTCCGCCAAGGCGATCCTGGAGCGCACGAACACAGCCGAAGGCACCGAACTCGTCGCACCGCGCACGCGGTTCCAGACCGCGATCTCGCCGCGTCGAAGCGTGGCGTTCGGTTCGGTGTCGCTGGCTGAGGTGAAAGCCGTCAAGGATCACTTCGGATGCAGCATCAACGACGTCGTGATGGCGATGTGCGCATCGGGACTGCGGTCGTGGTTGGCCGACGAAGGCGAACTGCCGGACGGACCGCTGCTGTCGTTCGTGCCCGTGTCCGTCCGCACGCCTGAGCAGACGGGCACGTTCGGGAACCGGGTCTCGGTCATGATGGCCGAACTGCCGACCGATGAGGCCGATCCCGCCGAGCGGCTACACCGGGCGCAGGCCACCATGACCGCCGCGAAACAGCGTCATCAGGCGCTGCCGGCGTCCCTGTTGGAAGACGCCAACGACCTCATCCCGCCGGCGTTGTTCGCCCGTGCCACCGGCACGGCATTGCGCCACGGGGCATCGTTCCTGCAGCCGGCCGTGAACGCCGCGATCTCCAATGTGCCCGGCTCCCCCACGACGCTGTACTGCGCAGGCGCCGAACAGCTTTCGCAGTTTCCGATCTCCGGCATACTGCACGGAGTCGGGCTGAACATCACCGTGTTCAGCTACCGTCAAGAACTGTCGATCGGCATCGTCGTCGACCGCGATCAACTCGACGACCCGTGGCCCCTGCTCGACGCGGTGCGCGACTCCCTGACAGACCTGACGGCGGCGATCAGTACACGACCAGCGGTGTGACGCCGAGTTCGTCCAAGGTCTGTTGGACGTGGTCGCGCAGGATGGCCTTGGTGTTCTCGGCACCGACCTGGTAACCCACGACGCCCAAGGTGACCTTGCCGTTGTGGCGCAGGGCCGTCACCACCAGTAGACCGCCGGGCTGCTCGATGTCCGCCTTCTTCACGTTCTGCTCGACGCCCCAGCAGATCACGTAATCGGCCTGATGGGCTCCGTCGACGCGGCCGACCAGTTCCGGTACGTCGCCGACGTTCGAGCAGGTGACCGGCAGCTCGCCGAGCACCATGGCCGCGGTATGGCGGACCGCCCGCCGCGGGATGAACGGTGTCAGCGGCAACAGCTGGAAGGACTCGTCCGGCTGTTCCCTGGCGCTACGCAATGCGGTCCGGATGGTGCCGCGAAGCTCGGTCAGGTCCGCGGTGGCTGTGGCCGGGTCGACGGTGAAGGTGGTGAAGGTCATCGCGTTGGCCCGGGTGTCATCGAGCGAGGTGCGGTCGTTGATGGAGACCATCAACGAGACGGCGCCATCACGCGCCCGCTGCCGTCCCATGCGGACCCCGAGGCGGGTGGCGAACGCCGAGACCAGCGAATAGTTGTTGCCGCCCAATTCTGCTGCGCGCGCGTCAAAGTGGTCGAGGTCGATGATGGCGGACGCGAACGGCACATGCACGTATTCGTCGCCATCGGCCGGCCCTCCCGTCGACGGCGTCGCGGTCATCTCACCGCGGCGCTCGCGAGCGAGCTTGGCCGCCACGGCAATCGTGCGCCGGACGTCGGGCAGGTCTCTGAAGGTCTGGCGGAGATCGGACCGGATCGCCTGCCAACGGGTGCGGGACCTGGGCTGCCCGTAGCCGAGATCACGCTCGTTTCCCAGAATTGCGTCCATGAACGCCACGACCGACCCAGTGCCATCGATCAGGCAGTGCGACAGCACTATGGCCACCGCCGTCGAGCCGTCGGTAAAGGGCTGCACGCCGAGGGTCCAACCCGGCCCGTGCTCCGGGTCGATCGGAATCTGTGCGCGCTCCTCCAGCCAGTCACTCAGTTCTGAACGCGGACAAGCCGTTTCGGCGATGTCGATCGGGCGTGGGGCGCCCGTGGCGGCCACCCAACGATGCCGGCCGAACGGCAGCGGCGACCGCTCGATGTACCGGGCCACCAGCCCCTTGCCGAAGTTCTCGTTGAAGCGGCGCAGCCCGTCGAGGTCCACCGGACCCTCGTAGAACCACAACGCCATGCCGACCTGCACCCGGCCATTGGCCCGGTACGACAGGAACGTGGCCTGGTCGATGTAGTCGAGCCGGTCCTGATCCGTCGGTGTCGAACGCTTGCTCACCGGCGTAGATGTGGACAAAGCGGATGGTCCCCCTCGCTCCGGGCGCGGCGAGCGTCGCTGCCGCCGGCCTCGGTCCGATAGTAGGTCGGGCGGTTGGCCACCGCGACCCCACAGGGACCGGCTACTTCTGCTCGTACGTCCCGTGGATGACGGCCCGGGCGATGGCCTGCATGAACAGGTTGAAGCCCAGGAACGCCGGGGTGGCGTCCTCGGGAATGTCCAGCTTCTCCACAGGCAGCGCGTGCACCGCGATGTAGTACCGGTGCGGGCCGTGGCCGGCCGGCGGGGCGGCACCCAGGTAGCGCTTGAGGCTGGCGTCGTTGGCCAGGGTGATGGCGCCGCCGGGCAGCGCGTCGCCGTTGCCCGCGTCGGCGGCCAGCTCGGTCACGTCGGCGGGCAGGTTGGCGACGGCCCAGTGCCAGAAGCCCGACGCGGTCGGGGCATCGGGGTCGTAGACGGTGACGGCGAAGCTGCGGGTCTCGGCCGGGAAGCCCGACCAGCTCAGCTGCGGCGAGACGTCCTCTCCCCCGGCACCGAAGATGCCGCTGACCTGATCATTGGCCAGCGCGCCACCGTCGGACAGCGACGTCGAGGTCAGGGTGAAAGTCGGCAGCTGCGGCAGGTTGTCATACGGCGAAGCGGTCATGATGCCCTTTCGATGGTCAGCAGTGTCGGTCAGCAGTGCGTCAGAAAGTGCTCGAGGACCTTCGCCCCGAACTGTAGTGCGTCCACGGGCACGCGCTCGTCGACGCCGTGGAACAGTGCGGCGAAGTCCAGCTCGGGCGGCAGCCGCAGCGGCGCGAACCCGAAGCACCGGATGCCCAGGCGGACAAACGCTTTCGCGTCGGTGCCGCCCGACATCATGTAGGGCACCGTGCGGGCGTCGGGGTCGACGGCCAGGATCGCGGCGTTCATCGCGTCGACCAGGTCGCCGTCGAAGGTGGTTTCCACGCTGGGCAGGTCACGTTCCCAGGTGCGGGTGATGTTGGGGCCGAGCAGCGCGTCGAGCTCGCGTTCGAAGGCCTCCTTGCGGCCCGGCAGGATGCGGCAGTCGACCATGGCCTCGGCCGTGGCCGGGATGACGTTGGCCTTGTAGCCGGCCTTGAGCATGGTGGGGTTCGCGGTGTCGCGCAGGGTGGCGCCGACGATGCGCGCGATGCCGCCCAACTTGGCGATGGAGCCTTCCAGGTCCGGCGAGTTCGGGTCGAGGTCATAGCCGGTCTCTTCGGAGACCGCGGTCAGGAACTGCTCGACCGACTCGCTGAGCACCAGCGGGAACTGGTGCCGGCCCAATTTGGCGACCGCTTCGGCGATCTCGGTGACGGCGTTGTCGTCGTGCACCATCGAGCCGTGTCCGGCCCGGCCGCGCGCCGTCAGCCGCATCCAGGACAGGCCCTTCTCGGCGGTCTCGATGAGGTACAGGCGACGTTCGCCGCCGTCCTTGGTGGGAACCGTCAGCGAGAAGCCGCCGACCTCGCCGATGGCCTCGGTGATGCCGTCGAACAGGTCGGGCCGGTTGTCGACGAGCCACTGGCAGCCGTAGGTGCCGCCGTGCTCCTCGTCAGAGACGAAGGCGAACACCAGGTCTCGTGGCGGGACGATGTTGCTGCGCTTCAGATGCCGCGCGACGGCGATCATCATGCCGCACATGTCCTTCATGTCGACCGCGCCGCGGCCCCACACGTAGCCGTCCTTCACCGCGCCGGAGAACGGGTGGACGCTCCAGTCGGCGGGCTCGGCCGGCACGACGTCGAGGTGGCCGTGGATCAGCAGGGCGCCCCGATCAGGGTCGGCGCCTTTGAGCCTGCAGAAGACGTTGCCGCGGCCAGGGGCGCCCGCTTCGACGTACTCGGTGGTGTAACCCACCTCGCGCAGTTTCTCGGCAACCCAGCGGGCGCAGTCCTCCTCGCCCTTGGTGGTCTCCAACTCCCCGGTGTTGGACGTGTCGAACCGGATGAGGGAGCTGACGAGGTCGACCACTTCGTCTTCGGGCGCAGTCACAGTCCCATTCGTAGCATCGACGGCACTCTGGTGCTTGCGCTACCCCTGATCACAAGCCGGTTTGGGACTCGGCGTCCTGATCCGTTAGCCTAAGCTGCCCAGTCAGACAGCTGGGCATGTCCGAGTGGCGGAATGGCAGACGCGCTAGCTTGAGGTGCTAGTGCCCTATTAACGGGCGTGGGGGTTCAAGTCCCCCCTCGGACACGTCCGGCGACACGACTCAGGTCGGCAGTCGCCGTGACTCGCTGAAGGAGCGGGTCGTAATCAAGGCGCAGGCCCAAGCTCGCGTACACTGCGGCGCGTTCGGCCGCGGTCGCCGCACCAAGCACGGCCGATAACCCACCTAGCTCTTCGACTATCTCGCTGATCTGTGTTGCCGACATGACGGTTGGCCGCTCAGTTCGCTCAAGGCTGGCCCTCAACTCGTCACGTTCAGCGGTGCGACGTCGCAACGCAGCGCTCAAATCCTCAACGGCCACACCAGATTCCACCGCACTGACCAAGGCAGCGATCTTGCGATTCACCTCGCCTAGTTGGCGCTGCAGAGCCGCGTAGCCGGTCCCTGCAGTCGGGTCGATGTCCTGCCCTCGCGCCAGGTCGTCGGGATTCGCAAGACTGGCGATCCAGTTGTCGAGCCGAGGCGTCAACGCGTCCTCACGGAGGTAGACGGTGCGCGGGTGATCGCTCAGATCGACAGGTATCGAACGCGACTTACCGAATTCGCAGCGATAGAGAATGCGCGTTGTTTGCTTTCCTGGACGGGCTGCGCCCTGCATACGCCGTCCGCACGCGGCGCAGTAGAGCAGCCCGCGTAGCGCGTACGGCACAGTCGATTCCCTGCTGCATATAAGACCTGGACCCCGCCGGCTCTGCATCCGAAGTCGAACAGCCTCCGCCAGTTCATCGGAAACCAAGGCCTCGTGCGTCCGCCGGTCCGGGGTGATCCAGTCACCCTCGTTCCGCCATCGCATTCGCGTGTCGTACCCCGCGGCGACGTCGTCGGGGTCGACCAGAACCTCGTACTTCTCCTGCTTGCCCCACACGCGGATACCACGATAGGCAGGGTTGTCGAGCATCGCGCGGATCGCCGAATGGGACCATCCACGCGGATCGCGGTGAGTATTCCGGGCCGGGTCATACTGGCTCGGCGACGGTACGCCATCATCGGTGAGCTGCTGCGCGATGTACCGCAGGCCAGCGCCGTCAGCGTACATGCGGTAGATCCGCTCGACGATCGGAGCGGTCACCGGGTCGGGTTCGAGGCGGTGAAGCCGCTGGCCAAGGTTCGATTTTGCAGGATTCGGGTGCGGACCGGCATCGACGAGCCGATAACCGTACGGTGGTCGACCGCCGAGATATCGGGATGTGTCCTGCGCGAGAGCGGACATCGCCGTTCGGACACGCATCTGGATTCGCGCACGCTCGCCTTTGCTCATGCCGCCGAAGAGCGTCATCACCAAGTCGTGCGCTTCGGAGCCGGGGTCAACCGCGCCGCCAACCTCCGGCACCCATAGGCCGACGCCGTAGTGCGTCAGCACCGGGAAAGTGAGGGCGAACTGCGGCCCATAGAAGGCACGTGCCGGTTCCCCGATCACCACAGCATCGAAGCCACGGTCTCTGGTCGTGACGTCAGCGAGGAGTCGCGAGGCCTCGGGCCTGCGCTTCCACGGGAGAGAACGGCTCTGGCCCACATCGAAGTAATCAGCGACGAGAACTCCCCCATGCGGAGCGATCAGATCGACTGCCCGTCGCTTCTGCCAACTCCGGCTCGCCTCCGGGTCTTGAGCGTCCTCGGTGCTTACTCGGCCATAAAAGGCGAACCTCATGGTCACACGACTCCCCTGTCTCCTCCGAGCGTCCGGTCCCGTACAGCCAGTATTACGCGGATCAGGGCGCGGTTAGCTTCGCACGGGAGGACACAGTCTTCGGGCACCACAATTTCAGCACCTCCGTCTGACAAAATCCCAGCACTGACTGGGTCGCCGCCTTCGGAATGCGGGTACGTGGTGTTGGAGTTGTCAATCATCACGGCGCCGTCGTCGATCCGATTGCTGGTCGCGGACCTCCACCAATCCGGTGCGTCTCGTCTCGATATGTCGCAGGCTGGCCGAAACAGCCAGGACTCGATCGCCTGTCGTAGCATGACCAGCGCGATCGAATTCCCATCCAATCAGGTCCGCGGTATCCGTCGGATCATGTTCCGCAGCTGCGGTTTTGGCGTTTTGGTTGCGGGTCCATTCGGCGCGGTTGATACGTAGTGCTGTCATGGTGGTCGAGTAGTGGCGGGATTTGGTGGTGATGTGGCCGCGATAGCCCAGGGTGTGGAGCCAGCGGCCTATCCCGGTCCATGGCGACTCGCGTGTGGCATCGGTGGCGGCGTGGTGATCGAGAGCGGCAATCGCGAACAGAATGGACCGGATGTGCTCGGTAACATCAAGGGCGGCAATGGCTTCGGTGGACAGGCGGCGGGCGGCGATCCCGAAGTCCTGCAGGCTTTTGGTGACGTATTTAGCTAGGTAGCGGGCCACGCGGCGCGCAGACAACCCGCTGGCCGGGCCGGCATCTGAATCATCATGGATGACGGATGATTCGGCGGTCAGCGATTGAGTGTCGATCTGAGTGCCGAACCGCACGGCGACCGCGGCAGCAGTGTCCTCATCGCAAGGAGTGTGAATGGTGTGACCAGCAACAGCGCGGTGCGGGTCCGGGACGGTGATCGCAATGCCGCCGGCGGCGCGATGGATGATGCCCGCCAACGCCGTGGCCGTGATCGGTGACTGCCATCGGGGTTCAGTCAGATGACGGGGCTCCGCACCACCGGAGGCGGCGCGGCCGTAACTCTTCGGCTCACCCGATGCCGTGGTCTCGTCGTTGGTGGGGTCGAGGCGAATGAGGGCGTGGATGTGCGGGACAGCGCGGGCTTGCATTTCGACGACTTTGACGAAACTGATTCGCACCGAATCCGGATCAAAACCTAGGGCCTTTAGTTCCTGCCGAACCGCGCGGCGCATGGTGATGGTGAAGCGTCGCCACAGTTCGGGCAGGTGCCAGCTGAACAGCACGTGGGACAGGTAGTCGTAGCAGGGTCCGCACAAGGGCTGCCCGACAAGTGGATCAGTGCGGTCGTGAATGTAGTTGCACGACAATGGTTTCCCATGGGCGCATCGTTCGGGCTGGCCGGTGTGGCGGTGCTCGCGGCAGACGGTGCCGGTGGCGCCATGCACCGGACCAAAGCTCGGCGCAGTCAACGTCAGGAACACCTGCGGGCGGACACTGACGCTGGCGGGGACGTTGTGGTGACCACCGGCGGCGCCGGCGTGCACCAGCTGCCAGGTGTCGCGGGCGTAGAGGTCCGAACACGACGGGCAGATGTGGGCGCGGCGGTTGTTGCACCGGGTCCACACCACCTGCGCACGCCCGAACCGGTCGGCGCCGACCAGTTGGATGGGGTGGGCACAGAACCCGACCGATTCGACGCGCCGCCACCACTGATCGAACCCCGCCGTGGAGGCGCGCCGCACCATCTGACTGATCACCGCATCAATGTCCGCAGCGATGCCAGCTGTGATGGGGAGGCCTGGCAGCGTGGTCGCCGGGTACCGATCCGTGCCGTTCGCGGGTTCCGTTCCGTTCAGTGGCGCGGCCGGGGTGGTCATGCTTATCCCTGACCCTCGGTGCGGGTGCTGTCCTGGCCCGTCGAGGTGGGCCGCTGCCGCCGGGGTGCACGAAAGCCGCGGGCCAACACGGCGATGTCAGGATCAGTGACGTGAAACGCGCGCACCCGCGTCGGGGTGGCGGTGCTGTCGATCATCACGTACCCCACCCCCGGTGTGCCGTCGTCAATGTCCTCGCACACCGCCCCGCCGTCACGTGCGCCTTGGCCCAAAACCATGGTGGTTTGGGTGGCTTCGGTCAGGCGTAACCCGACGCGGACGGTGAACAGTTGGCGTACTGGCAGGGTGTCTTTGGCGGGGTCTTGGATCGCCGCAATCACCGAGATGCCGACGGCCCGGCCCTGCGACAGCAACAGCCCGAGGAGGTGTTCGATCTCGGAGCGGATTTTGCGGTCAGTGACGTAGGCGGTCAAGGCGGCGAGTTCGTCGATCACCACCACAAACAACGGCTCCGCCACTGTCGGGGTGTGCAGGCGGGTGCGGCCCCGTAGGCGGTGCGCCCGCTCGATCATCACATCGACCAGAGTGCGCAGCAACTCCACGGTGGTGCCGGTGGCGTCGTGGGTGAACGCGGTGAACATGGGTGCCCCCGACGCTAGTTCCATGCCCCCTTTCGGGTCGATCACGCACAGACGCACTTTGCCGGTGCGCACGTCGGGGGCCATGCCAGCGATCAGCGACCACAGCACCGACCCTTTGCCTGCTCCGGACGCTCCCGCGACCAGCACGTGATGACCGAGTACAGGCACCTGCCACAAGTCGCCGCTCTCGGTGACACCCGCATCGATCGCCGTCAATTCCACAGGTGTGACCGGTGTGGGCTGCGGCAGTGCAATCGGTTCGGCCAGCACGTCGGCGCGCATCACCGTGACCCGAATCTGACCAGGTGTGGTCGCGGTGATCGTGACCCTCTGCGCGCGCCAGGCCGCAGCGAGGGCATCGGTGTGCTTGTGCCAGTCGCGGATAGATTGACCGGTTACGATCGCGACCTCCAGAACATCGACGTCGGCGCCAATACTGATGGTCCGTAGTGCCGGAACATGCTCGCGATCACCATGTTGCGCGGTGAGCCCATGCATCGCGCAGACCCGCGCCCAGGAACGTTCGTAGCGGGACCAGCGCAGAAAATAGTGATACGGCGGGTCGATCACGTACTGCTCGAATGTGCCTTCGTCGAGCACCGCCCAGGCCATATAAGCGGCGATGAATCCGGCAACGGTGAACATGGCGATGTTCAGGCCTTGCCAGATACCGACACCCATCGTGATCGCAACCGGCACCCCGAGCATCGGGAAACGCAATCCCCAGCCCAGCAGATGCCCGATACCGCAGACGATGTCGACCAACAGTTCGCCGACCCAGTCGTCCGGTCCGTTATTTTCGTTGCCGCTCTTGCTATTTGAGGTGTTCGACATAGCATCCTGACTTTCACAAAAAGTGTTGTGTGAGTGGGAAACCCGTCCGATCGCCCAATCCCGCTAGTCGGTGGGTGATCGGACGGGTTCGGCGAGATTTACTGGCGCGGTCCAGCGGACTTGTTGTCGCCGGCAGTGATCGCGTCGGCCTTATAGGCCACACCGGCGCGGCCATTCTGATTCCACGGTGTAGCCACCAGGTTCACGACCGTCACCTGCTGTCCCACAGTGACTTTCGGTTCACCCGGGACGGTCACCGTCAGCACCTCCGCGCCGTCGGAATCCAGCGCCATCAACTGGACCTGCCAGAGCGCCAACCCGGTGGTCTTGTCGATCTTGGGTTGGCCAGTCTCGAAATCTGTACGTGCTTCGGCAGTTTTCGTGCACATCCAGGACACAGCCGTGGTGTCGATCTTGAGCTTCATTACAGTGCTGTCCTCTCGGTAGGGGGTGACGTCGCGGCCATATCGGGACCGCGCCTTGAGCACACAGCAGCGGGATCGGCGCCCGGAAGTGACAGCCAGGGACACCTAGTGACAGCACTCTTTACGCATAACGCCCTGACCTGCGGCGACGGGTGGGGCATGATCGGAGATATGTCCGATGCCGCGTCGCGCAAAGCTGAGAATGCGGCGCGGCTGCAGGCATTCAAACGCGACTTCGACTACTCGTATAACGATGTGGCCGCCGAGGCCATCCATGTCCTGACGTTGCGCGGGGAGAAGGACATTCCGACGCAGGAAACCGCGCGTCGGACGATCAGCCGCGCCATCAACCAGGGAGTCCTCGGCCCGAAATGGGCGGGCATTCTCGGCGAGGTGTTCGGCGCCGATCCCGACGAGGTGTTCGATCTACGCGGAATGACAGTCTTGCCGCCGCCGCTGCTGTTCCGGCTGCCGGTCGATGAAGACATCGTGGCGGTCATCGCCGCGCAACTGCAGGCACATATCGAGGTCGAACACGCGCTGGGGCCCCAGTACGCCCGCCACCGCGTCGAAACCGATCTATGCACCGTGGAAACCCTTGCCGCAACCGCACCCCGGAACTTGCGCCGAGCACTGGCCGAAGCCGCAGGAACGATCGCCGAGGTCGCCGGATGGATCGCCCAAGACCTCGGCGACTACGACGCCGCCCAGCATCACACCACCAAAGCCATGACATACCTGCGTGCCGCCAGCCCCGATGTCCGCGCTCTGATTTATATGCGTCTGTCCAACATCGCCAACCACACCGACCCTGCGATGGCCGTGGACCTGGCCACCGACGCTGCCGAACTCATCGCCGGCCACCGCACCGGGCGCCTGGCCGCCAGCATCGCCCGTCAACAAGCCCTTGCCGCCCTCCACAGCGGCGACGACACAGCGTTCCGGGAACACGCTCGCGCTGCCTTGGACCTGGGCGAGATCACCGAGATTCCCGGCGATCGAGCCCGCTACGCACATAGCGCGTACGTCGCCAGCGATGTCGCATCAGGTTTTCTGCGCCTAACCGATTGGGACCGCGCACGCGCTCTGCTGACCAACCATCACAGCCAATGGACCTCCCAGCAGCACCGTGACCGCACCGTCGCCGACCTGCGGCTGCTGCACGCTTACATCGGCACCGGCGAATACCATCTGGCCCTGGCCATGGTGGACACCGCAATCGCCGGGTACCGGTCCGCACCCTCACAGCGTGCCCGCCGCGCCCTGGTCTACGCCCGCAAACTCGTCGCCGACCGTCGCCGCAGCCACAAAGACCCAGCCCGACAGAATGTGCTCAAAGAACTCGCCGGCCGCATGAAAACCCAACCCCAAGGAGACCCTTCATGACCCGCCGCATCATTGCTGACCTGACCACCACCGACCCGCAGACCACCGCACCGGTCGCGGTGCTGCCCGTCGGCTCCTTCGAACAACACGGCCCTTACCTACCGTTGGGCACCGACACTCTCATCGCCTGCGCAATCGCGACATCAATCACCGCGCACCACAATGTCTTTCAACTTCCACCGATCACGTTCGGGTGCTCGCACGAACACGACGATTTCCCCGGCACAGTCAGCATTAGCGCCACCACACTGCACACGGTCATTACCGACATCGCCACATCCCTAACGGTCCGCAACGTGCGCGGATTGATCGTCGTCAACGCCCACGGCGGCAACGCCGTACTCACCAACACCGTGCAGCAAGCCAACCGGCCCGGCGCCGCCATCACGTTAGGCCTCTACCCCAGCCGAGAAGACTGGGACCACGCCCGCACCGCCGCGGCCCTGGTCAGCACCATGCACGACGACATGCACGCTGGCGAGCTGGAAGCCTCGATCCTGCTGGCCGCCTATCCCGACTACCTACGCGACGGATGGGCCAGCGCCAACCACGACGCCACCGACCGGCGCTACCTGACCACCGTCGGCATGCGCGCCTACACCACCAGTGGTGTCATCGGCTACCCGTCACACGCCACCGCCGACAAAGGCCACCGCATCCTCGACGACCTCGGCCAGGCCGCGAAATCCCTCATCGACCTGGTGACAGCACGGAGCCTCTAGCCACAACGACACCGTGGCGGCTACCGTCCGCTGGCGCTCCCGTCCGCCGCCACGAACCACATCTAAGGACCTCGCACTACCCGAACGACACCGGCCTTCTTCTCCATACCCGAGTCACAGAAGCGGCGCCGCCGTCGCCGAGGCGCACGCCTATCCCCTCGCCACCGACTGACGGCATCGGCGTGCATGCCTCCACTGACACCATGCGCCGTCGGCCACCTCACGAATGCCCCGCGGCCTGACCCTGTGAGAACTTTCTTTACTGGTATCGAGGCCATCATCGCGTCGAACCACCACCAGTTCAGGTACCGCCATGCCCCGACTTTTTCAGGTCGAAGTAACTAGCCGCTCGGCCTCACAGCGTCAGCACCACCTTGCCGGCGGACGCCCGGTACGACTGCGCCTCGCCGGCCAGCTCCAGTGGGAAGGTCGCCGCGACCGTCGGGACCAGCGCACCACGGGCGGCCAGATCCGCCAGGACTGTCATGCCCAGCCGGTCGGCTTCCACCAACAGCCCGACCGCCCGGATACCTCTTGCGACGGATTCGGCAGCCACCTCGGGTATGGCCTGCGGCTGCGCCGTGACCAGCGTGCCGCCCGGCTTGAGGACCTGCAGCGCCTTGGCCGGATAGTCGTGTCCGATGAGGTCGAACACCACATCCACATCACTGAGCACCGATGCGAAATCAGTGGTGGTGTAATCGATTACCTCATCGGCACCGAGACCGGTGACGATGTCTGCTTTGTCGGGTGCTGCCAGTCCGATCACGTGCGCGCCGTACGCCTTGGCCAGCTGCACCGCCAGATGCCCGACCCCGCCTGCCGCGGCGGTGATCAGTACCCGACTGCCCTCGCCGATGCCCGCGGTGTCCACCAGCGCCTGGTAGGCGGTCAACCCGGCGAGCGGCAAAGCTGCGGCCTGAATATGGTCCAGTGCAGCGGGTTTCGGAACGAATACCCGTGTCGGTGCGACCACGTATTCGGCGTAGCCGCCGTGGCCCTGCGGGAACGGCAGCATACCGAACACCTCGTCACCCGCCTGGTACAGGGTGACGCCCAATCCGACGGCTTCGACTGTCCCGGACACATCCCAGCCGAGGACGAACGGCGGCGTCCCGATGAGCGCCCCGCTCTGGCGGTTGATCACGTCGACGGGATTCACACCGGCGGCGTGCACCTCGACCAGGATTTCGCCTACTCCCGGTGCAGGACGGTCGGTCTCGACCACCTTCAGGACCTCCGGACCACCCAGCTCGGTCTGATTGATTGCTTTCATCAGTTCACCCCGAGGAATCGGTTGACGTCGTGCGCGAAATCCGCGATGTGCTGAAACAGGAATCCGTGCCCGGCATCGCTGTAGAGCACCACCTTGGCGTCCGGTAGTTGCCGCGACATCGCATAGCTGGCATAGGAATTGATCATCACGTCGTGCGCTCCGTTGGCGACCAGCACCGGCAGCTTCAGCTCGGCGAGTCGCAGGTAGTAGCCGCCGAACGTGGCAATGGCACCCAGCTGGGCTCGATAAGTGTCCGCCTGTACGGCGGCCTGGGACCGAGTCAACCGAGTGTCCAAGCGCCGCAACGATGCCAAGCCGGCGGCGCGGCCCTGATCGGTCTCCGGGAAGAATAGGTACAGATAGTCCGCGTCGTCGTTGACGGCATGGCCGAGGATCTCCCCGACCCGCGGCCCGGGCGCCGGCTGATCCGGCACTCCGGCAGGCGTGCTGCCCGCAACCACCAGGCGGCGCACCAGGTCCGGTGCGCGCAATGCAATGCCCTGGGCGACAATGCCGCCCAGCGACCAGCCGAGCACGTCGACCTGGGTCAGACCCAGCGCCCGGATGAACGCGATACCGCCGTCGGCGAGCCCGTCGATGGTGGTCGGCGCGTCCCCGCCGGACAGGCTGGTGCCACGGTTGTCGAAGACGATGACCTCACGTTCGGCGGCCAGCGCATCGAGCAATTGCGGGTCCCAATGGTCGACGGTGCCGCGAAGGCGCATACACAGCACCAGCGGAACCCCGCCGGGTTTACCGAAGCGGCGGAAGTGCAGCCGCTCCCCATCGGGACCGCCGACGAAGCGGTCCTCGGCCTGATCGGACAGGTAGGTCATGGTGTTCCCTCCAGGTTGGATTTGATATCGAGATTCACTTCAGTGGCCAGTGGGCGGTATCAGTCAAATGACCATCGCAGCCGGTGGCCGACGCCAGTGATCCATGCCGCATCCAGCGGCGGCACAGTTCACAACTTGTTCTTGATGCGGGCTGCGATGAGCTCCAGCAGGGTGTCGTCCCGCTGGGTGGCCAGCTCGCCGATGGAACGTCCGTGGGCTTCGGCAAGCACACCGTCGACGATCTGCTTCTCCAACTCCGGAGTGAAGGTCGGATTCCCGAGCCCGGGCCATCCTTCGGTCATCCGAGGCATCAGGGTCTCCATGAAATGGGCGATGCCGCCTTCTCCACCGCCGAGGTGCCACAGCAGGTTGGGACCCATCACACCCCAGCGCAGACCGGGACCCCAGGCCACCGCATCGTCCGCGTCGGCCACCCCGAGCACCCCATCGGCGATCAGGTGGACGACTTCCCGGTACAGCGCTGACTGCAGGCGGTTTGCGACGTGCCCGGGCAATTCCTTGCGCAACCGCACCGGCTTCTTGCCGACCTCCGAATAGAAATCCATTGCGGCGCTGATGGTTTCCGGCGAGGTCCGGGTGCCGCCGACCACCTCCACGAGCGGGATGACATGCGGCGGGTTGAATGGATGCCCGATGACGGTCCGTTCGGCGTGCACACATTCGGCCTGCATGACGCTCATCGTGATGCCCGATGAACTCGAGGCGATGATCACCTCGCGGCGAGCCGCCTTGTCGATATCGGCCAGCAGCTTCACTTTCAGATCGGGCCGTTCCGGCGCATTCTCCTGCACGAAATCGCTTGAGCCGACAGCCTCATGCAGATCGGTGGTGAAGCTCAGTCGATCCGGCGATGCGCCGTCGGCCAGACCCAGCCGGGCCGCGGTGTCCCAGGCTCCGCTGACATAGCGGCGGAGCGCGTCCTCCGCGCCGGCACCGGGATCGGTGGCCGCCACATCGAACCCGCGGACCAGGAAGTGAGTGGCCCAGCTGGCACCGATGGTGCCGGTGCCGACAATCGCAATGCGTTCAATACTCATGTTTTCTCCTTGTGGTGGGTGTCGTCGGCACACTCGTCAAGGCGATACGGAGGTTTTGCTCGACGGTCACGACAACGCCGCCTCCGACTGCAGGGTGCTGATCTCGGCGTCGGTGAAGCCCAGTTCCTTGAGGATCTCGGCGTTGTGCTCACCGTGCTCCGGGGCGCGGCGTGCCGGCACCTTGCCCTGCCCGCGGATGGTGATCGGACTGTTCACGGTGTACTCCAACCCCGGAGCATCCATGATGGGCACGACGATCTCAGCGGCGCGCAGCTGCGGATCGGCGGCGGCCTCTTCGGGAGTCTGAATGGCGCCGTAGGTGATCCGGGCCTTGTCCAGTACCTGCTTCCAATGCCCGACCGGTTGCCCGGCGAAGACCCCGTCGAGGAGCTCCGCCAGTGCGGCCGTGTTACTGCGCAGCCCGGTCTCGTCAGCGAATCGACTGTCGGTCAACAGATCTGGCCGGTCGATCGCAGCAACCAATGCTGCCCAATTCTGCGGGCGGGCCACCAGCATCAACCAGTGTCCGTCGGCGCACCGGTACGGGTTGCTCAGCGCATTCAGCGGGGCGGTGCGGTCATGCAGCTGATACGGCGTGCCTCCGGCGAGCGCCGCGGATACCAAGGTGCCGGTGGCCCATACCCCCACGGCCAACAGCGAGGTGCCGACGTTCGCCCCGCGGCCAGTGCGTTCGCGCTGATACAACGCGGTGCTGATGGCCGCGTAGATGGCGACGGCAGAGGTGTAATCCCCACTGCCCCAGACCGGGGCGGTCGGCGGCGCGCCGGCGTCACGGGTGGAAGCCAGCAGTCCGCTGCGTGACCAGTAGGCCGTCAGATCGAAACCCGGTAGGTTGGCGTCCGCTCCGGCGTCGCCGAACCCGGTGATGTCGGCGTAGATGACGCTCGGGTTCCAGGACGCCACCTCGTCGTAACCGAGGTGCAGGGCTTCGCGGGTACCGTGCGGAAAGTTGGTGATGACGACGTCAGCCCACTGCACCAGACGCTTCAGAATCCTGGTTCCGCCTTCGGATTTCAGGTCCACCGCCATGCCACGCTTGTTCCGGTTGGCCAGATGCCAGCTGTAGTTGCCGACCGCGACCGGGCTCGGCGGCAGCGAACTCAGGTGCCGCTGGGGGTCACCAATACCCGGTGGCTCAACCTTGATGACGTCAGCGCCGAGGTCGG
This sequence comes from Mycolicibacterium sp. P4_G11, assembly GCF_056555145.1. Lineage (NCBI taxonomy): Bacteria > Bacillati > Actinomycetota > Actinomycetes > Mycobacteriales > Mycobacteriaceae > Mycobacterium > Mycolicibacterium sp. P4_G11. The sequence goes on along the minus strand of NZ_JBFUJW010000001.1, from coordinate 128,459 downwards.
CGAGGATTGTGGCGGCGGCCGGGGCCGCGATGAAACTGGCGATCTCGACGACCTTGAGGCCGGCAAATACGGAAGGTTCGGTCATGTCTGGTGTCCTCACACGAATGTGCTCAGGCCGCCGCTACCAGCGCGGCCGCGAAATATGTTGTCCTCGGTCAGCTTCAGATCCCGGCGATCCCAGTTAGCCCGCCTGGGATCTGCGCGACCACCGCCTCATAGCGGCCGTCGAGGCTGACCGCGCGGATCTCTCCGGACAAGTCGCCCACGAAGGCCAGGCCCTCTCTGACGTCCACTGCCAGTCCGATGGCCTCATGGAATCCCGCGGACAAAATGGCGACGTCGCCGCCCGGCTGCCCTGGCGCCGGAATGTCGGCCCGGTTCAACGTGTTTCCGCCCGGTGGCAGCCCCCGGTCAGTCCAATACACGACACCGGCATCGAGGTCTAGTTCGAGGTCGATCGGCTCCGGCAGTCCCGACCACAGCACTTCCACGGCACGGTCGGTGGCGCTCTGCCCGGCGGGAATATCCAAGGGGGCCCGGAAGATTCGGCCGTCGCCACCGTCCGACGGGCCTTTCTGGGTCCAGTACAGATAGCCACCGGGTTCGTCGACCGCGACGCCGACGCACTGGTTGCGGACCAGGTGCCGGTCCTGATCCGTCTGCGCCACCACAACTTCGTCGCGCAGATCTGTACCGTCCAGTGCGACGCTGCGCACCGCAGCGCCTTCGCGGTCGGACCAGTACAGCCGCCGGCATGACCAGGCACCGGCAAGCTGCTTACCAGTCACCAGACCGCCCTCGGGCACTACCCAGGCCCGATCCGACCCGTCAAGGGCTGCGCACTCGATGGATCCGTTGCGTCGGTAGAAGTCCAGATCGTTCTCGCCGCGGGGTGGGCGGTCGGCGGGCAGTCCCGGCACCCCATGTTCGTCCAGTAGATGTGCTGCTGGTCACTGTCCACCACGATGCCGTCGGGAAAGGCGGTCAGCCCTGCGATGATGGGTGTCACGGCCCCGTCGGCAATGGCGACCTTGACGATCTGCTGCCCGCCGGGATTCAAGGCGATGAGGTGGGTGAACATTCAGTCCTCAGCCCAGGCTGACATCAGTCAGTTCGATGGACACCACGAGTTGTTCATGGATCGGGTGGTTGTCGGCGTCGCGGACGTAGATCATCCGGGTGCGCGGGATGATCAGCCCGTCGACCTCGTCGAAGTCCGAGATGTAGTGCGCCCCTGGTGATCCCCCGGCGATGTCCACTTGGTAGTCGCGTCTGCGGATCAAGCCGTCGGCGTCGATGTAGAGGATCTGGTGGGGGCTGTGAGTGGCGATGCTGTCGGGGTAGTCGACGTGCAGAGTGCGCCAGCGCTGGCCGTCCTCAGTCCAGGTGTCGCCCTCTTCGGTGCGCACTCCAGCGAAGGCGAGGTTGAACGGCTCGGCGGTGTAGGTCCACATGGCGTACCCGGTGAAGTATGCCAACTGCAGTGTGCTCCAAGGGGTTTCCAGGGTGTGTCCGGCAAACGATGCACGGGGATTGTCGAGCACCTCGACGACGTCACCGTCGGTGGTCTCGATGCCGACGCGCTGCGGGGTGTAGGCCGTCTTGAGATCTGGCGCGGTGAACGGCCACAGCGAGGTACGCTGATCTTTGATCCAGACGGTGATCTCACCGTCGTCGACGATGCCGGGTACGGCCTTGATATCCCAGATGGCGCCGCCGAACCGTTTGCGTGCGGTGACCGAGGTCAGTTCACGCCAACGGTCGACGCCGCCGTAGGCGCTCAGGACGGTGGTGAGCAGGTCGGACATGAGTTCTCCTTAGCGGCCGAGGAATTGGCGGATGTGCTGACCGAACTCGACCGGGTACTGGTCGAGGAATCCGTGGCCGGCGTCGGGGTAGATGCGCAGCTGGGCGCCCCGAATCTTCTCGGCCAGCAGGTAACTGTTCTTCGTGGACATCATGGTGTCGTTGTCCCCATTGGCGACCAGCGTCGGCTGGGTGATGGCCGAAAGACGCTCCAGTTTCGACGATTCCGGGATACCCCAAGTCATCAGCGCCTGGTACTGCGCATCTCGGCAGGCCAGGGTGGTCTCGGGGTCGCGATCGTCCGTGCGGGCATGGGTGCGGGCCAGGTACTCCCAACCGCGTTGGACGCTCTTATCAGAGCCGGAGAAGAAGAGCGCGATGAATCCCTCGGCCGTGATCTCGTCGGCGCAGGCGTAGGTATAGACGTCCTCAGACCACCGGTGCAGATCGGGGGCACCCTGTGGCGCGGTGCCGGCCAGCACCAGTCGACGGGGCAGTCGGGGGCGGATCAGCGCGATCTCCTGCACGATGTGGCCGCCGAGTGAAAACCCCAGCAGGTCAACGGATGTCAGACCAAGGGCGTCGATGAACCGGAGGGCGTCGCGCGCCATATCCGTGATGTTGTCGGGTGTGGCCCCGGTGGAGGCACCGACGCCGCGCAGGTCGACGGTGATCACCTCACGATCGGCGGCCAATACGTCGAGCAGCGCCGGGTCCCAATAGTCGAGGTTGCCGCGAAAATGCTGAAACAGCACCAACGGCGGCACGGTAGCTGTTGGGCTACCGAAGCGCCGGTAGGCGAACCGTTCACCGTCTACCTCGATGTCGAGGTTGGCGGCGTGCGCAGCGCCCACCGCGGTGGCGGCGTCCGTCATGTTTCTCTCCCTGCTGTCGTAGTGACACCATGCTGGCTCCTCGGCCTGTCCTCAGGTATCCGTCGATTGACTACGAGTCCGTGGTGACACGGGCCGTAAATGGCGATAGTCATTTGACAGATGGCTCCGTCGACGACGGCGAGACACACTGTTGCCCATGCCGTATTTCGAGGGCTCCGACGGAGCCGCGCTCTACTACAAGGACTGGGGCAGCGGGCCGGCGGTGATCTTCAGTCACGGCTGGCCGCTGAGCGCTGATGCGTGGGATGTGGAGTTGAAGCTGCTCGCCGACAACGGTTTCCGTGCCATCGCCCACGACCGCCGGGGACATGGCCGGTCCGAGCAGACGTGGTCGGGCAACGATATGGATACCTACGCCGCGGACCTGGCGGCCCTGATCAACGCGCTCGGGCTGTCCGACGTCGTGGTGGTGGGGCATTCCACGGGCGGCGGTGAGGTGGTGCGCTATGCGGCGCGCCACGGCGTCGGCCGGGTGCGCAAGGTGATCACCGTCGGCGCGGTACCGCCGGTGATGGTGGCCTCGGCGAGCAATCCCGATGGCACGCCACTGGCAGCGTTCGATGATATCCGGGCTCGGGTCCTGGCCGGCCGCTCCCAGTATTGGCGAGAACTCGCGATGGCGTTCTACGGTTTCAACCGGGGCGGTGCCACCGTGTCACAGGGTTTGATCGACCATTTCTGGCTGCAGGGCATGCAGGCAGGGCTGGCGTCGGCCTACGACTGCGTGCAGGCGTTCTCCGAGACCGACCTGACCACGGATCTGCGGGCCCTTGATGTGCCGATTCTGATCGCCCACGGTGACGATGATCAGATCGTCCCGATCCACGATGCAGCATCGAAGGCCATCGAACTGGTGCGCTACGGCACGTTGCGGGTGTATCCCGGTGCGCCCCACGGCATCCACGGTGACTACCAGCAGCAACTGGGTCTTGACCTGCTGAACTTCGTCCGGAATTAGCCTGCGGCGTTGTCGATGAGCGTGACGTCCCGATTGCCTACGGGGACACCCTCACGGGTACGGAAGGCGACCAGAGCATGCTCGCCGGTGGATGTCTCGACGAACCGGTAGCCACTGCGTTTGGTGGTGACCCGATGCTTGTGACCCCACTGTCCCATCGCAGCCAGCACGGTCACCAGATCATGGCCGGCATCGGTGAGCACATAACGGCTACGGGTCCGCTCGCCGGGCTCCCGGTAATCCTCGACCTCCAGGATGCCGGCGGCCACCAGTTCCGCCAGTCGCGCGCTGAGCACATCGGAGGCCACGCCGAGCCGTTCCCGGAATTCGGAGAACCGGGTCCGGCCCAGCAGTGCCTCCCGGATGATCAGAATGGCCCACCGCTGCCCCAGCACCACCATGGTGCGGGCGATGGGGCAGGCATCGTCGGACCACGGGTGCGTGCGCATGCTCACACCATATCTGAGTTGGCATCACCAATCCAGGGTGCTAGCTTGGCCAAGGTGATAGTCGGGCGGTCCGCGGAGTTGGCCAGCGTCGCCGATACGCTCGCCGCCATCTCGACCGGCGGCGCGGCGCTCGTCGTCGACGGTGAGCCCGGTATCGGAAAATCCACGCTGCTGTCGGCGGCCGCCGACTGGGCCGTCGCCAACGGCTACAGCCGACTGGGGTGCTCGGGCCTGCAGAGCCAAAGCGAGGTCGGCTTCGCCGGCATCCACGAACTCATCCACCCGATCCTCGCCCACACCGCCGCCCTGCCACCCCGCCAGCGGATGGCTTTGTTGACCGCTTTCGGCCTGGCCGAAGGCCCCACACCGGACCGACTACTGGTGAGCCTTGCGGTGCTCGGACTCCTGGAGGAAGCCGCCAGCCGGCGCCGGCTCATCCTGATCATCGATGACGTCCAGTGGTTGGACCAGTCCTCACTGGAAGTGCTGGCGTTCGTGGCGCGGCGGCTGAGCAACGCACCGCTCATGATGCTGTGCGCCGAACGCTCCGGCCTCGACGGTGCCGCGCCGTATCTGGACGGTCTGCCCCGCCTGTCGTTGGGTCCACTGGCACCCGAACACGCTCGGGCACTCTTGAACACCGCCGCAGAGCACACGGATGCACTGCTGCTGCAGCGGGTACTCGAGCAGTCGGGTGGCAACCCCCTGGCAGTGATCGAGCTGTCCAGCGCGCTCGACGAACGTGGAAACAGCACCGTCTTTTCCGGCGAGCCATTGCCCATCACCCGGCGGGTCGAGCGGGCATTCCTGTCACAGCTCGGCGGGCTGACCGACAACGGTCGCCTGCTGCTCCTCTTGATCTCAGCCAGCGACGGGCGGCTGACCGACGTCGATGTCGCTGCGGATTTTCTCGGCCTGACACTTACCGACGAATTGGCCCCGCTGGAACGGGCGGGCCTGATCACGGCCAGTAGCGACCGAATCCACGTGCGTCATCCGTTGATCCGGTCCACGGTCTATGGCGCCGCTCCCCTGTCCTCGAGGACCGTCGTACATGCGGCGTTGGCTGATGCGGCGGGCGATGCGGTCCGCGCAGCCTGGCACCGCGCCGAGGCCACCTTCGGCCCCGATGAGACGGTGGCCTCTGAGCTGGAAGGTGCCGCCCGGCAAGCCCAGTCCCGTGGGGCCGGCGCCGAATCCGCCGCCGCCCTGCGCCGCGCGGCCGTGTTGTCCCCCGACACCACGTCCCGGGTGCGACGGCTGACCGAGGCCGCCGAGATCGCCCGCAGTTCCGGGCTGACCGCCGAGTCCATCAGCATTCTGGGTGAGGCGGAGAATCTCGGGGACAGTCAATCCAGCGCAGAACAACTGGCCATCACCCGGTTCGTCCTCAATGTCACCGCCGCGATAGCGGGCCAGCCTGCCACCGAACTCGTCGCGCTGGCAGGCAAGTTCAGCGACGGCGATGTCGAGCGACGCCGGCTGCTGTGGGCCGCCGCGATCGAGTGCCGCATGCATGGCCTTGCCGAGGAACCACGCCGCGATACCGTCGCAGCACTTCGCCACCTCCATGACGGTGCGGAGGATCCGATGGTGTGCATGGCCCTGGCGCTGGTGGACGACACCGGCGCAGGCCAGGGACTGCGCGACCGCTTACCCCAGCTGATCGAGGAGGTTGCCGACGACCCGCTCCTGCTCATGGCGTTGGGATTCGCGGCCGAGGCCGCCGCCGACCGCACGCACGCCTTGCAGTGCTGGAACCGTGTACAGAACAGGTCCCGGGCCTCGGGATCGGCGGCCGATAAATGCGAAAGCCAACGCGGCGCCGCGCAATTGTTGTTGCAGCAGGGCAAGATCGAGGCTGCAGGCATCGCCGCCGAGAACGCGCTGCGATTGGGCCAGGACATCAATCTCCCGATGACGGCCGCCTCAGCCGCGGCGATCCTGGCCCGGGTGCAGGTCTGGCAGGGTCGCTTCGAACAGGCCCGCGACACGCTCAGCACGGCCCGTCGGCTGCTGGCCCCGGACCCGGCGATCCTGTGGCATGACGACGCACACTGGGCGGCGGGCCTTCTCGCGCTGTGCACCGCCGACCCCGCCGAGGCACTGGAACATATGCTGAAGATGACGCAGCACCGCACGTCGCGGCGCTGGGCCATCGCCGATCTGGCCGAGGCCGCCGCCGGCGTGGGCTGCGGCGCCCGGATCCGCCCGCTGCTGGCCGACATCACCGAACAAGCCGGACAACTCACCTCAGGTCTGGAGTCGATGCTGGTGCATCGGGCACACGCGCTGCTGGCGTCCACCGACGCCGAGGCGCAGGAACATTTTCTGGCCGCCCTGGCCGCCGGTGCGGATACCGATGCCGAACTAGAAAGGGCACGAACGCATCTGGCGTACGGGCAATGGCTGCGCAGACAGCGCCGGATCACCGACGCACGCACCCATCTGTCCACGGCGCTGGCCGCCTTCGACGCCGCAGGGGCGGCTCCGTTCCTGGACCGAGCCGCCACCGAATTGCGCGCGGCGGGCATCACCACTGCTGTCGGAACACCCCGCCAGGGCCCGGCTGCCGCCCTGACCTCCCAGGAACTTCAGATCGCCCAACTGGCGGCCGCCGGCCTCACCAATCGGGAGATCGCCGACCGCATCTACGTGTCACACCGCACCGTCGCGGCCCACCTGTACAAGATGTTCCCGAAACTCGGGATCACCAACCGCAATCAACTACACGCGGTGCTGAGCGGACGGTAGTCGATTGACGGATACCGATGGACACACCAATGAGCTGTGCTGTAGCCGACGCGAAAGGAACGACCATGACAGAAGTGTCCGGCGCGACCGCCATGGTGACCGGTGGCCTGACGTCCACCTACCGCGCGTATCAGGTTACCGGCCAACGGCACTTCGCCCTCGTTGAGCGTGAGGTGGTGCCACCGGCGCCGGGACATGTCCGGGTCCGGGTGCAGAGCTGCGGCGTGTGTCACAGCGATGTGCTGGCCGTCGAAGGCCAACGCGCCGATCCGCAGCAGCCGGTGGTGCCCGGCCACGAGATCGTCGGAGTGGTCGACGCCGTCGGCGAGGGCGTGAGCGCCTGGTCGACCGGTGACCGCGTCGGCCTGGGTTTCCTTGGCGGGCAATGTCATCAGTGCGCGTTCTGCCGGAGGGGGGATTTTGTCAACTGCACCGATCAACCGACGCCCGGCACCAGCGAGGACGGTGGGTACGCGGAGATGGTGTATGCCCGTGCCAGCGGCCTGGTGCGGATACCTGAGGGCCTGGGCTCCGCGTTGGCGGCTCCCCTGTTGTGCGCGGGCATCACCACCTTCAATGCGCTGCGCCATGCCCCGGCCGGTCCGGGTGCGCTGATTGGGGTGCAGGGCCTCGGCGGGCTCGGGCATCTGGGTGTGCAGTACGCCCGGGCGCTGGGTTATCGAGTCGTCGCGATCGCTCGCGGATCCGAAAAGGCCGAACTGGCGGCCAAACTCGGGGCCGATATCTACATCGACAGTGCCGCTGAGGATCCCGGGGCGGCGCTGACCGCGCGCGGCGGGCCGCTGCAATCGTGGCGACCGCTGCCAGTGGCTCCTCGATGACGCCGCTGGTGGCCGGTCTGGCTCCCCGCGGACAGCTCATCGTGGTCGGCGCGGCGCCCGATCCCATTGAGGTCAGCACCGCCGAGCTGATCTTCGGTGGGCGAAGCATCGTGGGCAGTCTCACCGGATCGGCCGCGGAGAACGAGGATAATCTGGCCTTCAGTGTGGCCAACAGTATCGCCCCGATCATCGAACAGATGCCGTTCGAGGACGCACCGCAAGCGTACGAGCGCATGAAGTCCGGTAAGGCACGCTTCCGGGTGGTGCTCGAGGTCGCCCGGTGAGCGCCGTCGAGCACCTGAGCCGGCGACTGCTGATCCCGCTGCCGGACAAGTATCCCGAAGCCGTGGCCCGGTACGAAACTCTGGTTCCTGTGGTCGATCTGGCGGCATGCGCCGCCAAAGCGACCTGGGATGCGGTTCTTGCCGAGGTCAAAGCCCAGGCGCCACACGGCTTTTTGCGCTACTTCAGCTCCGATGTACCGGCAGCGATGGCGGGCTCGGGATCGCACTGGCCGGCCACCATGTACCTCATGGGCAATCACACCATCGCCGAGCGCATGTACCGGCACGACCCCGCCGTCATGTTGCACGCACCGCTGCGCACCCTGATCTACGACGCGGGTCAGGGCGCCGTGCTGGTAGTCGACCAACCCAGCCTGCTGTTCGGAAGCTACGGCGACACCGAGATCGCCGCTGTCGGTGTGGAACTCGACGGCCTGCTGGTTGCGCTGATTGCGTTACTCGGCGGCGAGGCGCCCGCCGCGTTGCGCTGAGAGGCGCAGACCGGTGACCAACACCTCGCGAGCACACGCGACGGCGCTGATCGGCCGTACCGAAGAGTTTCCGTGTTGACGCCGGTGGCATCGAACGTCCGACATATGGGGCGCGCATCCGTCATCGAAGGCGACGCGGGAATCGGAAGACGGCACTGTCGAGCGCGGTCGCATAGTGGGCAGGCGACAGCGGTTTCGCCGTGTACTCGTGCGCCGGCGTGCAATGCCAAGCCAAGGTGGGTAAGGCTGAGGTGCACGAACTGATGCACCCTCGGGTGCCGCATATAGCTCCGGGATGCACTCGGCGACAACCTTTCTACGGATGCCGCCCCGTAGAGGCAACTCGGTGCCCATCACCAGATCGACGCCACCGACGCTGATGCAGACCTACTGCGTCACAGTGCATTAGGCGGGAACGCAGCGGTACTGATTCCCTGTGCATACCGCGGGACCGGCACCGTAGTCATGTGACGGATGCGCCGGCATGTCCTACGGTGCAACCATGGTGCTCTCGTCCCACAGGAGCAGCCCATGTCAACAATATTGACCATCGATGTGTTCAACGGAAATTACAAGCCAATTCCGCATGGCGGGCTGGCCGGTTGGGATCCGGACAAACAGGCGACGTGGCCCGCATCGACCGCCACACTGATCCGCGGTCAGCGCCTTGGCGTCCTGGTGGATGCGCTGTTGACCCGGTCAGAAGGCGAGCAACTGGCTCAGTGGGTCACACGTGCGCCGGAGATGGTCCTGTCGCATATCTATGTCACCCATGGGCACGCCGATCACTTCTTCGGGGCCGGACCACTGTTACGACTATTCCCGGATGCAGAGCTGGTCACACTGCCCGAAGCTCTGGATGAGGCGCGCAAGCAGACTGAGCCGGCCACCATGGCAGCCTGGTCATCCTGGTTCCACGGACAGCTGGACGACCACCCGGCCGTCCCGACTGCACTTGAATCAGACCACATCGACCTCGATGGGCACCAGTTGCAGCTACTGTCCGTGGGCGGTGCCGACGGCGTAACCGCAACCGTCGTGCACATTCCCGAACAGGATGTTGTTGTCTCCGGCGACATTGCTTACAACGGCATCCACATGTGGCTGGTTGGATCGACCCCGCAGAGCCGCGCCGACTGGATCGCGTCGATCGACCGCATCGAAACCCTACAGCCCAAGACCGTCATCACCGGCCATCGCGATCCTGGCGTTGCCGACGATGACGCCCATCGCATCCTTGACCAATCACGGTCCTACATCAGCGATTTCGATCAGGCCGTTAGGTCCGCTGACGCTGCGGCAGATCTGGTGGCAGCCATGCTGAGTAGCTACGGTAACTTCGGCAATCCGTATACGTTGTACGCCGCCGCGGCCAGCCAGTTCCCGTCAAGTCCTTCCGACGAGGGCTAGCCTCGATTTTTCGTCCAAGATTTGGACCAGGAGTCCAGACAAGCATCCTACGGACGCCGCCCGGTAAAAGCGACAAGCCTGTCCAGTGCCAACGCATCGGTAGTCACGGGCACAGGCTCGTCAAACCCTGCGGTGCGCCGACTCTCCGGGGTAATGATCTGGCGGGCCAGAGTGAGCACGAAGTCCGCATGTGCGGCCGCAATCGGCAGTGGGCGGTGCACTGCCTGCGCGAAATCCCATCCGTGCACCACGAGTTCGACCGACAGCACACCCAGGGCCAGGCCGGCAGGCATGGTGCGGCCGGCGAAGACCGCGTCACCGTCGATGCCCCGCCGCCGCCAGGCCTCGATCGCGGCCTCGGCGGTGCGCGCCACCCGAATCGCGATCGGTTGGGCCTGCACCGCCGGGAGGTCGGCGCTCGCCGAATCCCCCACCATCGTCACGGTACCCACCAGATGATCGCCGAGGCCGGCCACGTCGAAACCATCGCATGGCGTCGGCAGGTGCGCCATCTCATCGGTGATCGTGCTGAGCACCGGCACCAGTGCCGCCAACGCCACCTCAGCACTTGATAGTTCATCCATGGCATTCGATTCTGGTCCAGCCGGCACCGTCCCGGCATAGGTCATGTGACTGCAATGCCGCGCCGCAAGCATGTCGTTGTCCGCCGAACTCGCTGGCAGCCATCATCGGCGGAAGAACCGTCAAAGTGCTCATACCGCGCCCGCCAGATATCTGGTGACCTGGTGGCGTGGACGCTCCATCAATCGAGAGGCACTGAAACCATGTCTGCTACGTATCGCTCTGTTGAGGTCACCGAACCCAGCGGCGCACTGCGCCTCGTCGATCGGCCGGTCCGCGAGCCCGGCCGCGGCGAGGTCCGGGTGCGGGTGCAGGCGTGCGGGGTATGCCATTCCGATTCGCAGATCTCGGCCGGGCACCTGCCCGGTACGGTCTTCCCGGTAACACCCGGCCATGAGATCGCAGGTCAGATCGACGCCGTCGGGGCCGGGGTTGAGGACTGGCAGCCGGGTGACCGAGTCGCCATCGGCTGGTTCGGATTCTACTGCGGCTCCTGCTACCGCTGCCGGCGCGGCGATTTCGTGCACTGCGCGCGGGCCAAGGTCACCGGGGCAAACTTCCCCGGCGGCTACGCCGAGATGCTCATCGTGCATCAGTCGGGACTGGCGCGCATCCCCGACGAACTGACCGCCGCGGAGGCCGCGCCGCTGGCGTGCGCCGGAGTGACGATGTTCAACTCGCTGCGGCACACGGGGGCACGACCGGGTGACGTGGTGGCGATCCTCGGTATCGGGGGGCTGGGGCACCTCGGAGTACAGTTCGCGGCCCAGATGGGCTTCGAAACCGTTGCCATCGCCCGCGGCGCCGAAAAAGCTTCCATGGCAAAACAACTCGGTGCCCATCACTATATCGATGCCACCAAAGCCGATGTGGCGGCCGAACTGCAAAGCCTCGGCGGCGCCCGCGTCGTGGCCGCCACCGCCACCAACCGGGCGGCGATCAACGCCACCGTCGACGGCCTGGCACCACATGGGGAACTGCTGACGCTGGCCGTTCTGGACGAGGCCCTCGATGTCACTCCACTGCAACTGATCAACAGTTCGGGCACCGTCCACGGACACCCCGCCGGTGTCGCCGCCGATACCGAAGACACCCTCGAATTCGCTGCCCTGCACGGGATCCGGCCCTGGGTCGAACCGGTACCGCTACAGGATGCGGCCGCAGGATACGACCGGATGATGCGCAACGAGGCACGGTTCCGGGTGGTGCTGACCATGCCAGACCCTGTATAGGACCGCGATCGTGGACACCCGAACACGTTGGGTGGTGGGCGCTTTGAGCGCCGGGACCCTGTTGAGCCCATTGAACTCCTCGATGATTGCGGTGGCCCTGGTGCCGTTGCGCCACGATTTCGGTCTGAACGCCGCGGAAGTCAGCTGGGTGGTCACGGTGTTCTACCTCGCCTCCGCCGCGGGACAACCGGCGATGGGGCGCCTCGGCGACCGATTCGGTGCGCGCAGGTTATTCGTCACCGGTATGGTGGCCGCGGCGGCGGTGTCCGCGGCCACCATGGTCGCACCATCATTTGCCCTGGTGTGCACTGGACGGGCGGTACTGGCCATAGGCACTGCGACGGCGTTCCCGAGCGCGGTGACAATGATCCGGCCGCTATCGGAATCGTCGGGAGTACCCGCCTCGCATCTGTTGGGCCGCATACAGATTGCCAACACCTCAGGTGCGGCCATCGGGCCCGTACTCGGTGGCGTACTGGAGACGCTGTACGGGTGGCCGGCGATCATCGCCGTCACCATCCCGGTGGCGCTGCTCTCCGCTCTCGGGGTGGCAGGATGGGCCCCGCGCGACGGCGCCACCCACCGCGCCGCCGCTGGTCGCGATCCCCGCTCGATCATCACCAACAGGCCGCTGCTGGTGGTCTACCTCAGCTTCGCCGTCTTCAACATCGTCTTCTATATCGCCTTCTTCGGCATTCCGCAGGCCCTGCAGGAACGTGGGCAGTATTCCTCTGGTACCACCGGGCTGCTGATGCTGCCGCTGGCTGCCGTCACCGTGGTACTCACCGCCGCCGTCGCACGGGCCATCGACCGCCTGGGCCAGAGGCGCGTGCTGCGGACAGGTGCGGTGGCCCTGATCGGCGGGGTCACCTTGCTGCTGACGGGTGCAAGGTCCCTGCACCCGGTCGCCGTTCTGCTCATGACGGCTGGTTTGGGTGTGCCGTACTGCATTGTGAATCTCGCACTGACACAGGCCTTATATGCGTCGGCACGGCCCGGCGAAGCCGGGGTGGCGTCGGGGATCTTCCAGGCGTCGCGGTACCTGGGCGCAATAGTGGCAAGTGTCGTGCTGGGCGTGGTGCTGGCCCACGGCGATACCGCGGGCACCTGGTCGATTGCCGCGATGATCGCGATCGGTCTGGCCGTCGTGCACGCGGCGATCGCCTGGCGCTGGCAGCCCACCGTCAGGTGAGCATGCCCAGGAGTTGATTGAAGCACTCCGACATCGACGGGTGCGTGTAAATCTCGTCACGCAGTGCACTGGCACTGATACCGTGCCGCATTGCTAGCGCAACCAGGTTGATGATCTCCTGGGCGTCGTGGCACAGCAAGGCCGCCCCCAGGATTTGATCAGTGTTGGCATCGACCACCACCTTCATCATCCCGGCCGTCTGGTCGACGATCCGCGCCCGGGCCACGGTGGCCAGATTGACGACCGGGCTCGCCGCAACACGAATGTCGTAACCCGCTGTCCGAGCTTGGGTTTCGGTCAGCCCGATGCGAGCCAGCGGCGGCGTCAGGAACAGGCAGTTGGGTACTGCCACCCGCTGCGCGGCGCTGCGCGGCGCGGTGGCGCCAGTGAGCTGATCGAGGACGATGCGATAGTCATCGAGTGAGATGTAGGTGAACTGTGGCCCACCGTTGACGTCCCCGACGGCGAAGATGTGCGGCGCGCTGGTGCGCCGGTGATCATCCACCACAATCGCGCCGGTATCGGTGAGTTCGACGCCTGCGTTGTCCAGGCCCAGGCCGGCGGTGTTGGGCTTGCGGCCGAGCGCAACGAGAACGTTGTCGGCTTCCACGCTGACCGAACGACCTCCGCACAGATACTCCACCCGAGCGGCCGGCGGCGCCCCGGGACGCAGAATCGTCTGTACCCCAACGACACTCGCGCCCGCGATGATCTGCACACCGCGCTCACTCAACAGGGCACGCGCGGTGTCGGCGACGTCGGCATCCTCGTTGGCCAGCACGGCCGGACGCTGTTCCAGCACTGTGACGGTGCTGCCGAAGCCGGCGTACATCGAGGCGAACTCCAGGCCGATGTAGCCGCCGCCGAGCACGACGAGGCGCTCCGGCCGTGCCGCCTGGCGTAGTAATTGCGCGCTGGTGACCGCCACCGGACAGCCACGCAGCCCCGGCAGATCCGGGATCTCCGGCGTCGACCCGGTACCGACGACGACGTGCTCAGCGGTGACCACCACGGGTCCGGTCGCGGTGTCGACGACCACGCTGTGGGCGTCCAGAAACCGCGCCGTCCCGGTCAGCACTGTCGCTGGCGGCGCGAGCGAGGCGCGGTTGACCGCGCGCAGCCCCGCGGTCAGCCGCTCGGTCGAGGCGACGGCCTTGGCATAAGCCACCTCTCCGGATACCCCGGGAACCCGCTGATCGCCGTGGTGCACCATCGACTTGGTGGGGATACACCCGGTGTTGATGCAGGTACCGCCGTACATCGCGGCCGACTCCTCCACCAGTACCACCCGCTGCCCACGCTTGCCCATGTCGGCGGCCAGGGTTTTGCCGCCCTTGCCGAAGCCGATGACCAGAAGGGCGGCGTCGATATGTTCCTGCGCTGAGTTCGATTCCATGCCAAAGATATTGGCTCAGCAACGGCGCAGTCGGTATCCGCACGATGACTTATTCCGCCTCGTGCGCAGGCGCCGCAACTCCCGACACTACGCCCGCGCCGACGACGACGTCCGCACCGGCGGCGCGGTGGGTTCTCAGGCACCAGTGGCCGATTCTATGAGTCTGGTGAATTATTCGGTGTGGCGGCCGTGGTTGACTTGGGCGTTCGCTGATAATTGGTGGGTGCAGGGTCGCTCTGATGATCAGCGTGAATTGTTGGATGCCGAGTCGGTGGCGGGGCATCTTCTCAAGCTCGACAGCATGTTTACGTTCCTGGCAGTCCAACGTGGCGAGATCTGACGGTACCGACGGGCGGTGGCAGATCGCGCAGAAAGTTGCCCCGGACCGGGTGATCTCCACCGTCGATCCCCACGCGCGCCATGCCCACAAAACGGTGCACGGGAGCCAGGATGGTTTCAAAGCGCACATCGCGATCGAACCTGACACCCGGATCATCACCGACTGCACCTAGACCAAAGCCAGAGCTTCTGGCCATCACGAAGCGGTCGTCGGACTGGATTTGCTTGCAGGCGAGGACGTCCCGGTGCGGGTGCTCGGTAATTCTGTCTATGGCACCGGCGCCGCACGCGCTGCCCTTGATAATGCCGGTCACGCTACGATCATCAAGCCGCTGCCGTTGCAGACCCCGGTGCCCGGCGGTTTCACCAGCGATGACACCATCGATTTCGATGCCCGCACCGTGACTTGCCCAGCGGGGCACACCGTCCACATCGCGCCCAGTGGCGGAGCGAAATTCGAAAAACACTGCCGCACATGCCCTTTGCGGGCAAAGTGCACCACCGCAGCGCGGGTGCGCAAACTCACCATCGGTGAACATGAACACCACCTGCGCGCAGCCAGAGCTGCGGCCCGAACACCCCGGTGGCAGGCCGAATGCCGCCGGACCCACTCCGACGGGCTGAACTCATTCAATCGGTAGATCTGTTCAGTCCCACGCACGATCAACGGGGCATTCACGTATCCACTTTCTCTCAGGAACGTGACGGAATCACCAGGTAGCCGTCAGGGATCTCTGGACTGTCGGCGGCGGAAAATTGACCTCCGGCGAACCGCGCCGGCGTCAGAATGCCGTTAGTCGGTGGATTGGTTGCGAGCGGATTCGATGTAGGCAGCGAAGTCCATGGCCGGCACCGTGGCCATCGCTTGGAGACGTTTAAGCAGCCGCAGGGCGAAGAAGATCAGACTGGTCGTGGGGTCACTGCTCGTCCACATGTCGTCGCGGCCACTGGGGTCTGGCACTTCGAAAGTTCCTGCGCGCAAAGCACATCCGAAATCTAGAGCTTGTTCTGAGTTGCGGGACGCTAGCGCCTTGCGCAGGGGCTTTCCCAACGCTGGGGTCCACTCGCTATCGAGCGCTAAGAGACCCCCGAGGATCCGTTTAGGTTCTTGGGCTGGTGCCACACCGGTCGCGGTGGTGAATCCGACACTGGTTCGGTGCAGGCGCCGCACCGAGGCGATCTTGTCTCCGGCGTATTTGATGTGTTTCCTGCTGAGGGACTGTTTGATTTCGAAGACCGCGTACACGCTCTCCGCGGGAATGAAGTGAGCGCCGCCGACTTCGAAGAGCACCGGTGAGTAATGCCGATCGTGGATGACGATGTCGAGTTGGTGGCTCATGGCGCCGCCGATGTCGATCACGAAGGCTTTGGCGACGCCGTATCGGCGCGGCAGGAAGTCAGCGAGCATTCCGCGCCAGTCAAGTTCGGTGGCGTCGCCAAGGGTTCCAGGATGTGCGAGTACGGTGCGGCCAAATCCCAGGTCGGCCTCCAGCTGCTGCTGTCGGGCGCGGAATGCTTCCCTGAGGTCGAAACTGTTCCGCGGTCCGTCGGAGGTCACACGATCGTCGTCAGCGGTCACTGCTGGTGGGATCCTTCTCTGCCTGGGTGATGGTGTGACGGACCCGGACGACAGGTTGGACAGTCTGGTTGCGGTGGTGCGGGGTCGAGCCACTTCGTCTCTCCGCAGCGCCGGACGTCATACGGAGAAGGCCACATCGGAGCTGGACGTAGCGCGATGATCAGGTGCTCACTAGGTAGGCGTTGCTCGTTGAATCCGCTGGCCTGCAACAGTGTTGCGACCGCCATCTTGGCTGCGTGAGCGCCCACGAGGTGCAGATCGGCTCCGACCGCCGTCATCGGACGGTGGTGCGTGCCCTCGCCGTAGGGGCGATTGATGCCGGGTTCGGGATCGAACGCGCCCGCGAGCTGCAGATGCGTTCGGCAGCACGTAATGCAGCCGCGGTCGGGCCAGGGTCTCAGGCGGATGATTTCGCCCAGTGCACCGTCTTCCAAGACGCAAGCGAGGATGGCGTCCTTGCAGGCCCGACGCGCCAGGTGTCCGGCCACGCGACGGGACGCGATTCCGTCGGTCGCGCAGACGACAAGGTCGGCCTCTTCGAACAGCTTGCGAATCGCGTTGGCATCAACCACAACATTTAGCGGATGGGCGTTGACGTGAGTGTCGGGTCGTTGAGCTTCCAGCTCCTCTTTCAACGCGTTCACTTTGAGCTTGCCTACCTGCCGGGCCGAACTGGTGTGCCGGATCAGGTTGTGCCGCAACAGTCGGTCGGGATCGACAAGATCGAGCGTGCCGACGCCGTAGGCTGCCAGAAAATGCGCGGCGGCCGAGCCGATGCTGCCGGCTCCGATGACACACACCCGTTGGCGTTGCAGGTCTTCGATGGGCCATCGATCGGCCAACTGTTTCCCGATGGTGAGGGGCTCATCGAGGTCGACGACAACCGGCTGGACTCCCGAGGCGCTGACAGCCCAGCCGGTGAGTCTGGGGATGCCGGCGGCGACATGCTCCGGCGGCATGTCTGTTGCGTAGGTGAGCACAATGTAAATGTGCTCGCCAGGATCTGGTACTCGCACGGGCATCAAGTCGCGGAATCCCTGGAGGGTGATGCCCGCAGCCCGGTATCGCGTCTGCGCCCAAATCACTTGCGTGTCGGCGTCCACTTTGACCCATCGGCCGATACGTCTGGTGTCGGTCGCGCTCATGAAGTGGGAACGGTTGAGGCCCTCCACTGGCAGTAGGGCGGCGTCGCCCTCCGCGGAAACGGCTGCGACTCTTGCTAGTTGCTCGGGTTCGGATATCTGCGCAGATATCGCGCCCCAAGAGCCGCCCTGCTCGATCGTGGTCAAGACTCCTGGCGATACAAGCACAAAGAATTCGGTCACCGCACCCTGCCTGTCGCCCCGTAAATGGCAATTGTCGCGTCGAGAGTGTCATCGGTGACGATGCCATTGATCGTCATGGTGTCGATCAGGCCGGTTTTCATGAGGGCGTACTCGATGCGCCAGCCGGCCGCCTTGAGCAGGACGTCAACCAACATCGCACGGGGGGTCCAGACTCCTTCGCTCTGGAACAGGCACAATGTTCCGTCGCCGTTGACGTGCCAGCGTTGCTGGGTCCGTTCGGCGATGTTTGGTTGAGGATCGACTGGAACGATGCGCGGCTCCGCAGCCGGGTAGGCCTGCCCACACCACACCAGGACCTGTAGCCCATGACCACCAAGGAGCTCGCCGAGTCCGTCGGGTAGGTCCCGATCGAATGGCCACATTGGGAGTTCACCGGCCCATTGCCCGTTTTCGTGAGCGCTCCAGGTCAAGCCCGGGAAACGCTCGTTCAGTTGACGGCGGTCGGCATCGAGTCGGCCAGGCTCATGATGCCACCACTCGAAACGGTCATCGCCGGATACGGACTGCACGAGCTCACCCCTCAGCCCTGCGGTGAGTCCGTGATCAGAGGAATCGGAGCAAAAGGAACCTTGGGAACTGTCTTCTTCGGCGGAGCTGGGAAGTTGGGACCGAAAAGTTCCTGCCAGGTGCGTTGGGCGCCGTCGACGTCGTTGCGTGCGGCTTGGTCACATGCGCGGTCGGCGAGATCGGCGGCTTCCAGGAGCGCGCCGCGCAACGCAACGATGTCGAGGTCGGGTTGGATCGCACCGCAGCGGCCGGCCGGATCGTCAACGCCCAGATTCACCTGCACTGCGGCGGCAGTGAAGAACTCGCGCAGCGCCTCGGGCCGGTTCCCGGAATGCGGAAGACATTGCAGTGCAAGAACTTCCATGACCAACGACTTAATGCGCGTCTCACCGTTGACGCTCTTGCGCCAATTCTTGAGGACACGCACCATCGGGCGGAAAAATGACCAGTCCTCGTGATGCCGACGAACCTGGTCGATCAGGTACTCCGGGTCTGCGGTTGACCACTCCTGAGCTTTGGTGCTCGGGATGAGCAGCGTGTTGTCCGCTTGGCGGACAACCGGCATGACGTCGACGGTGAAGGGATGTTCATCGTCGGGGGGATCAACAAAGCACTTCACCGCGTGGTCGCGCGTATCGGCGCGGCGGACGAGCTTGCTATCGGTTCCCCGCGACAGCCCCAGCCGCGCCACTACCTCGTCGTGAGCCCGCTCCAGGGCCTCGTTCGAGGATGATCCCGGGCTGCCCCATTCTGGAACTGCGGAGCCGTCGAAGACCATGATCAGGTCGACGTCGTGGATGGGCTCGAGCTGGGTCCGCCTCTCAAGGGAACCGGACTTGACGATCTCCTTGACACCATCGGCCTTCACCAGTGCGCCGACGAAGATGTCGCGGCGTTCCCGCGCGAGCGTCACATGCGCTGGGTCAGCGTCGACCGTCTTCTGATACTCATCGAACGCTTCATAAACTCCCACGTTGCAGACTCCCCTGCCGAACGTCGGGCCCGTGATGATCGGGCGATAGCAGGACGGCTGACACAAAGCGAGTGCGGACCGCAGCCGGGCCGAGCAGACGACCTGCGGATACCCGCCCCTCCTTGCTGGAACCCGTCCGGCGAGCCTCCAGCATCCTGTGGATGACAATGCCGCCACCCTGGACCGACGATACTCTTGTGGTCCGACAAGTGGTCAGAGCGCACGTGCGCGAACTACCAGAATGGGATTCGCAGCGGTCTTCCCAGTGGACGGGTCAGGCGATGCGAATACCCGGGAGTTAGCTGACCAGCGTTCCACTGGAACTCGGAGCACTCCTCAGGCCGCCATCATCTCCACATAAGCGTGTACCAGCGGAGGTAGTCGGAATCGGTGTTGATTCTTCGCGTCGCGTACGACGATGACGACGAGTGCATCCGGGTTGCTGATGGGATCGGCAGTCGCGCCCTGGACGACTTCAGCGTAATCGGCACTTAGCTCCCCGCCGCGGTGGTCGGTGATGTAGCGGCGTTGTTCCTCTGTGAGGCGTTCCCACCAGTCGTCGAGTTGGCTGTTCACCGCGAGCAACCGGCGCGCCGCAATTGCATCGAGCGTCCAATGGGTTGGGTCGCTGCTGCCCACCCAGTAGGTCATCGAGATACCCGGGCGGTGCATTAGCCGCTCAGCTAGAGAGGTCGGCAGAGGTCCACACGGATTGGAAAGGACCGCGGTGCGCTCATCGAGCGTCAGCTGCTGATGAAACCAGCTTAGTGAGCTCTCGTTGAGCGCCTGGTCGATCTCGTTGAGACCGAGGCCGTAACCGCGTCGAGTACCGCACTTCGCGATCGTGTTCGTCTCGACGTCAACGAGCTGATACGTTCCGTAGTCGCTCGCTTGGGGGTCACGCGTGCGGGACTTCTCAAGCCGAAGGCCCTGACGGGCGGCCGCCCGACGGAGCCGATTCTCCATCACTTTGATGCCTTGGTCATCCACGGCTTCCACGGCCTTCCCATTATCAAGATATGCCAGCGATGCTACCAGAAGTGATGCTGGAACCGATTCTGAAAACGATGCTAGGGTGTCTGGGTGCTGCATGCCCTGGCAAACGAGCCGATTTGACGCCGAAGTTCGCCGACCGGCGGATGGTGCTCGACGCCTATGCAAGGACCAAAGGCCCCGTCGCTTTTCTCGACGAGTCCTACCAGGCACCAAAAGACACCGCTCATGGCGAGAAGACTTTCTACATCTTCACCGCAGTCCTGGTGGCCACCAAGGACTTTGATGCACTTCGAGACGGGCTCGTTGAGATCGCTGGGGAGCGCTATTGGCATACGACCGATGCGCTCCGTGATGGCCGGCTCGAAGACATCCGCGACATGCTGGAGTTCTTAGGTGACGGTGGCGAGCCGTGCGTAATTGCCCACAAAGTGGCGGTGGCCAACGAAGACGCTGAAGCTGAGCTGGCACGCAAGATATGTTATCAAGCATTGGCGGTCGAGTTGGCGAGCGGCCGGCCCGGAGCTTGGGATCCTGTTGATCTGCTGTTGATGGAGGAGCGCAATCAAAGCCATCTCAAAAACAACGACGCTGCAACTCACAAAGCACTGGTGACCGATAAGCGGATTCCTCGACAAACCAGGCTCCTGCAGGTTTCGCCAGCCGCTGAGCTGCTGTTGTGGCTTCCAGACGTTGTGTCGTCGGTATTCCGCCGCACTCTGACCCACAGCGACGAGACCAGCCAGCTGTTCGATGTGGTGAAAGACCAAGTCCACTTCGTGCGGCCTGGATAAGAAAACTGGCCCAGAAAAGCAGCAACCCCTGGCTGCTGTCGCTACACCAGGGGCCAGGTTGGCTGTCGAGGTCTTAACAAACCCGGAGGACCAACGCCTTGCTACGAACACTCTAACATCAACTGACCATAGTTTCATCCCGTGCTACCAGGGATACTTCACGATCCCGCGCGGTCGGGACCTTCGCCGAATCCGCCTACCGTCCGCATCATAACGAACAGCCCGTCCAGGTCTCCGTTCCTCGTCCTCGGTCGATGTTGATCGGCCCGATCGGCGCCAATTATCCGTGAGCATCCGTTCGGGGTGACCCCACTCCAGCGCCAAGCCAGCCAGCCAGCCAGCCAGCCAGCCAGGACTAGATTGATGGAATTCTCCCGGCGGCCACCGGCAAGCCGATTGCTCCACGATTCGCTCCTCTCCGTGAACTCACTGTTCAGGAGCTCAGGTGGAAGATCTCAACCCGCGTCGCAGGTGGACAAGTCCCCCCTCGGACACACGACTGAGCCGAACGGAAAGGCGCTTGCGCCTTTCCTGAGGCGACGGAGTGTGGTGAGCGGCGCAGCCGCGATCACACAGGTAACAGAAACCCCGGCCTTTGGGCCGGGGTTTTTTGTTGGGTCAGTAATGGCGGCCGGGTTCGATGGTGGTGCGGCTGTTGAGCCGCTCAGCGACCGCGCGTTGGTTGAGCCGCGGCCGATGCCGACGACGACGGCAGCGTGGACGGACGATCGATGATCGTCGATGACGGCCCACCGACCCGGTATCGCGCGCCGCGGTGCTCCTGCGGTAGCCGGTCGCCATTGCCGAAAAGTTTGTGCCGCAACGACCCTGGCAGGTATTCCGCCTGATAGACACCACGTTCGGTGAGCACCGGAACCACATGCTCGATCACGTCGGCGAACGAACCGGGGGTGATGGCATATGCGAGGTTGAAACCGTCGACATCGGTCTCGGCGACCCACTCCTGCAACGTGTCGGCCACCGTGGTGCCCGACCCGACGATCCGTGGACCCATGCCGCCGATCTCGCCCCACTCGGCGATGTCCCGGACCGTCCACTCCCGGCCATCGGGATCGGCCGACTGAAACGCCTTGACCGCGGACAGGATCGCATTCGAGTCGACGTTGCCAATCGGCTCGTCCAACCCGTAACGGGCCAGGTCCACACCCATCCACCCGGACATGAACACCAGCGCGCCTTCCGGGTCGCCATAGGACTGCAACTCGCGGTGCTTGGCGTGCGCCTCGGCGTCGGTGGCCGCGGTGATCACCGTCAACAGATTGAAGATCTTGGCCGAGTACGGATCCCGGCCGGCCAGTTCCAGCTCCCGGCGAATTGTCGAAACAGTCTCTGCCAGAATGGCTTTGGTCGGCGCCGCCGTGAAGATCGCCTCGGCGTTCTCGGCGGCGAACCGTACCCCGCGCGGGGATGAGCCGGCCTGGTAGATCACCGGGGTTCGCTGCGGCGAGGGCTCGGCGAGGTGTACTCCCGGCACACTGAAATGCGTTCCGGAGTGTCCGATGTGGTGCACCTTGTCCGGGTCGGTGAACACTCCGCGCTCACGGTCGCGGACCACCGCGTCGTCCTCCCAGGAGCCCTCCCACAACTTGTAGAGCACCTCGAGATATTCGTCAGCGTGGTCGTACCGGGCATCGTGGGCCGGCTGGTCGGTCTGCCCCATATTGCGCGCCGCCGCGGGCAGATAACCGGTGACCACATTCCAGCCGATCCGCCCCTTGGTCAGGTGATCCAGGGTCGATATCCGGCGAGCGAACGGATACGGGTGCTCGAACCCGGTGCCGGTGGTGATGCCGAAGCCCAGATGCTCGGTCACCAGCGCCATCGCCGATACCAACAACAGCGGGTCACCCACCGGGATCTGCGCAGCCTGCCGGATGGCGGCCTCGTCGCTGGCTCCGTAGACGTCGTAGGTACCGAGCACATCGGCAATGAAGAGGCCGTCGAACCTGCCACGTTCCAGCAGCTTCGCCAATTCGGTCCAGTACGCCAGGTCCTTGTAACGCCATGACTGATCCTCTGGATGCCGCCACAATCCGGGCGACTGATGAGCGACACAGTTCATGTCGAAGGCATTGAGGCGAATCTGTCGGGTCACTCCTCCATCGTGTTCACATCTAACCCATCAGACACCGATTGCACTCAGCACGAACATTTTTCACGCCCTCAGGGCTCGATCACCGGCTCCGGATGACTCAGGTCCGATTGGCCGAACCGCCCAGCCGGTTCACCACATAGTCGGCGGCCTGGTCGGTCAACCCGCGCGCCGGGTACGCGCCGTGGGCACCCTGATCGTTGCCGGTCGGTGAGCACACCGGGTCCTCGGCGATGCACACATCATCGGTCTTGCCGACGTAGCGCGGGCCGACGGTGATGGGTGGCGCGCCCGTGAAGATCATCTGCAGGAATCCGCTGGACGGTTTTCCGAACAGTACGACCGCGGCCACGTGATCGGCCGCCGACGTCGGCATCGGGCCCGTCAGCCCTGGCGGCAGAGCGAAGCCTTGCGGCACGTGGTCCTCGGTGATGTACGCGGCCACTGCCGCCCCCTGCGAGTAGCCGCCGAGCACCACCTTGGTGTTCGGGCAGGAGTTCACTGTCGCCATCACCTTGTTCCTCGCGTCGATCACGCCGTCGGCCGCGGTCGCGAAATCAAGGGACGCAGGGTAATTGACGGCGTAGACATCCACCGACTTGCCCGGTGTCTTGGCACGGAGCGAGTCCGCGAACGCCTGCCCGACGCCGCCGACGCCTGCGGGCTCAAAGGTGCCTCGGGCGAACACCAATTGCACGTCTGGGCACGCCTCCGCTGCCGCGTGCCCGGCAGCGGCGACGCCCGCTGCCGTAAGGAACACCGCCGCAGCGGCAGCACCCAACCATCGATCATTTCGCTTCATCTGGACCGCCCCAACTCGGTAGAAACTCGCAGCGACCATTCCCACCGCCGCCGCCTCTTAGCCTGTCTACCCAATCTGCGTCCGATAAACCACCCAACCTCGGTGATTCGCATCACGCCAGTGGACCCGCAACGAAAGTCATTGTTTGCTAACGGTTCTCCTCGGACATCCGGATCAACGCGCGTCACCGCAAGCTGTACCCGCCGTCGGGATAGAGCGTAGAACCCGTGGTCGCGCCGTTGAGGAAGAGATGAATGACGGCAGCCGCGATTTCGTCCTCCCGCACCAGTCTCCCGCTGGTCGAGGCTTCGACAAAGTGGTCGAATGCCGCCTGCCGGACGGCTTGGGGCCGTTGATGCCAAAGGTTGCCGTCGACGGTTCCAGGCGAGATCGCGTTCACCCGTACCGGCGCGAGTTCAACAGCCAACCCGCGTGCCAGGCCCTCGATCGCGGCATTGGCAGCGACGTAGGCGGGCGCGGCGCCGGCCGGCCGGACACTGGCCGCCCCGGCCATCAGTACGACTGACGCGTCAGCCGCCAGCACCGGCAACGCGGCCTTGACGACGCGGTACTGACCCCAGAACTTCGAGTCGAACGGCGACGCCGCGTCGCTGATCGAGAGTTCGCGCAGTGATCCGGTGATGTAGGTGGCCGCCGTGGTGAAGACCGCATCGACCGAGTCGAGCCGGGCAAACACGGCCTCGACGGCGCGCTCGTCCGCGGTATCGACAACCTGCCATGTCGCCGACGGGCCCAGCTCGGCGGCGGCCGTTTCGAGCGCACCGGCGCGGCGCCCGCCCAGTACCACCGCACCCCCACCGGACACCACCAATTTGGCGACCGCGAATCCGATTCCGGACCCGCCGCCGATGAGGACGACAGTCCGATCAGCGAATGCGTCGTCGGCAAGGAAACTCTTCATGCCTTCGACACAATCGTCACCGCCCTGATGCCGCAATCCATTTGATCAGCTTGAATCACCCGGAATGGTTGCGTGAAGCAGCGGAACCTGTTGCCGCTCAGGGCTATACAGCGCTCTGATCAGATACCGTTGACGTAATCGCCCGTACAAATGTTGTAGTGCCCGGCTGGGTTGAACGTCTCTCCGTTGCCGGGGAAATACCATTTCGCCGCTTGATACATCAGCTGGCCATTGCAGGTGCCGAGGTTGTAGGCCACGATCGTCGCCGGTTCCTTGATCGACTGAGCGACGCTGACGGCGCCCGGCGGTATCGCGTAGGAAAGGCCCCTCCCGATGGCCTGCTCTCCGCCCCAGGAGGACCAGGTGATGTCCCAGATGTCGCCCGTCGGGTCGCCAGCGTTGAACACTCTCGTCGGCTGCACCGTTCCGTAGCCCAGCACGCTCGGGTTCCAGGCACCACCGAGCGTCGGTTGCGGGTCGGCCGACGCCGAGGGCGCGCCGGTCGTCGAGCAGGCGGCCAGGGCGACGGTGGTCGTGATGGCCGCTGCAATCCGTGTGGCGACCTTCTTCGTTTTCATTTGCTTCATTGCGGTCAGCCCAACTGGTAGGAATCGCGTGACACCCGGAAGAAGTGTCCGGTGCTGGAGTCGGTGCACGTCATGCCCACGAATTCGCTGTCGCAGGTGATGGAGCCCACCGTCCGCGTTTGTCCGTAGGCGAGAGTCGGTGCGCCGTCGGGAAATTCGTGATCCGAGTGCCAGTCACCCCCGATGGGTGCGCCGCCCTGGCCGAGCAGGAATCTGTTGCCTTTCCCGCCCATGGTGTAGTCCGCCGGGCGCGGGATGAACCACGTGTAGTCCTTGATCTCGCACATGGCACCGCCCGTGCCCATCTTGCAGCCGACGTTCCCCGATGGGGACCGAAAGGCGTAGGCATCATCGGCGTGCGCGGTTGCGGCCAGGCCAATCGTTGCCGCGACCGCCGTCGTCGCGATCAGCGCCAGCTTCATCATCTTCGTGGACTGCCTCTTCTCGAAATGGTGCTTCACGGTGGGTGCCGCTCGTTGACGGCCGTCGTGGCCGGTCACCCACAAGGCTTCGGCAGGAGCCTTGGCGGTTTCTTGCGACGCAGGTCAACGTGGGTAAAACCGGGCGCACTGCGCGACTACGCGGGGCCTGCCGAACTGGCGCTGTGATCAGCATCTCCATCTCGGACGTAGGCCTTGCGGTACCTGCGTACCAATTTAGGCTTGCCTTACCTAATCTAGTGGAGGTGTTGAATGCGCGACATCCGTGTGGCGGTGATCGGGGCAGGGCCGGCCGGAATCTATGCGTCCGACATCCTGACCGAGGAATACCCGCAGGCCAGGGTCGATCTGTTCGATCGACTGCCGGCCCCCTACGGGCTGGTTCGGTACGGGGTGGCACCCGATCACCCGCGGATCAAGGAGATCATCAAGGCACTACGCCGTGTGCTGTCGCGCGATGAGATCCGCTTCATCGGCAACGTGCACTACGGCACCGACCTGAAGCTGTCCGATCTGCGGCGCTACTACGACGCGGTCATCTTCTCGACCGGTGCGCGCGCCGACCGCCCGCTGGACATCCCCGGCATCGATCTGCCCGGCAGCTACGGCGCCGCCGACTTCGTGTCCTGGTATGACGGCCATCCCGACGCGCCACGAACCTGGCCGCTGGAGGCCAAGAGCGTCGCGGTCCTGGGTGCCGGCAATGTGGCCCTCGACGTCGCCAGGATGCTGGCCAAGCCGGCCGATGAGCAACTGAGCACCGAGATCGCCGGCAATGTCTACCAAGGGCTTTCGCTGAATCAGGCCACCGACGTACATGTGTTCGCCCGACGGGGCCCCGCGCAGATCAAGTTCTCGCCGATGGAATTCCGCGAGTTGTCCCACTCCCCCAGCGTCGACGTGATCGTGCACCCAGACGGGTTCGAGATCGACGAGGCCAGCCAGCAAGCCATCAACTCAAGCAAATCCACCAAGCTCGTCGTCAACACCATGATGCGGTACCTGGACGTCGAGCCCACCGGCGCCCCGCACCGCATCCACCTCCATCTGTGCCAATCACCGGTCGCCGTGCTCGGCGCGGAACGGGTCGAAGGGCTGCGGACCGAGCGCACCGAACTGATCGGGAACGGAACCGCCCGGGGCACCGGCGAATTCACCGATTGGCCGGTGCAGGCCGTCTACCGCGCCGTCGGCTACCTGTCCTCACACCTGGCCGATCTGCCGTTCGACCACCACGCCGGCGTGGTCCCGCACGACGCCGGCCGGGTACTGGACCTCGACGGCGAGCTGATCGAAGGAACCTACGTCACCGGCTGGATCAAACGCGGGCCGATCGGACTCATCGGGCACACCAAATCCGATGCGTCCGAGACGATCACCAGCCTGCTGGCCGATCTACCCGGACTTCGCGCACCCGAGATAGCCGGCCCTGACGCCATCCTGGAGCACCTGTCCGGCAGCGGCATCGACTACACCACGTGGGAGGAATGGGAACGCCTCGACGCCCATGAGACGGCCCTCGGCGCGCAGCAGGGCCGAGAGCGGGTCAAGGTGGTGCCCCGCACCGACATGATCAGAGCCGGCCGGAGCTAGAGAGTCGCAGCTGTAGTTATCGACGACTCCCGGCCCTGGTTGTCGCTAGCCTCACGTCATGCCAACTGTGGGGCGGTACGCCAAAGGTGAGGCCAAGCGCGCGCAGATCAAGGACGTCGCGCTCGCGGTCCTGGAACGCGACGGCGAGGCCGGCGCGTCGATGCGGGTGATCGCCAATGAGGCCGGCATCAGCCTCGCGGGCCTGATGCACTACTTCCCCACGCGCGATGTCCTGCTGACCGAGTTGCATCGCGACGCCGATGCGAAATTCGAAGAGTGGTATCGCAATTCGGAAGTCGACATCGATCCGGGCGAGGTCATGGCGCGAGCGATGGTGGACAAGGCCGCGAAGCCGGGATCGGGCACGGTCTATCTGTCGCTGGCGGCTGCCGCCGCGGTCGATCCGTCGCATCCGGCCGCGGAATACCTGCGCCGGCGATACGAGAGAATGCGCGCGACCATCGCCGAGTATGTCGGCCGCCAACAGGCGGCCGGTGCGCTCCCCGCACACGTCGACGCCGAGTTCGCCGCCACCGCACTGATCGCCGCGGCCGACGGAATTCAGATCCAATGGATGTCCGATCGGTCGATCGACATGGGCGCTCATGTGCGCGCCGTGTGGCACCGCATCCTCGCCTGACCAAAACAGTGCACTGTATGGTTTTGGGTATGAAGTGGAACCGGGTTTTCCTGGCATCAGCCGTGGCCCTCGCCTTCGGACTCTCCGCGTGCGGCGCGAAGCAGGAGCGGACGGACAACAGCTCGTCCTGGAGCCGCAACTTCTACTGGGGTACCGCGACGGCGGGGTACCAGGTGGAAGGCGACGCCCCCGACAGCAATTGGCGCCGATACGTCGACCGGACAGCCGGCAAGCCCATATCACCCGGAGCGGGCCTGCTGGAGGCGAGTCCGGTGGAGCCCTACAAACAGGCCGATGACTTCCGGCACCGCTACAAGGAAGACATCGCCAACGCGCATGCCATGGGCGTCAACACTTTTCGCTTCGGCCTCGAATGGTCGCGGGTGATGCCGCAGCCCGGCAAGTGGGACGAGAAGGAGCTGGCCTACTACGACGACGTGGTCGCGACACTGCTCGCCAACGGCATGACGCCGATGATCACGCTGATGCACTGGGTCTACCCCGGCTGGATCGCCGACCGCGGCGGCTTCCTCAACAATGTCCCCGCGTTCGAAGACTTCGCCAAGGCGATCACCAAACGCTACGCGGGACAGGGCGTGCTGTGGGTGAGCGTCAACGAGCCACTGGCCTTCGGCGCGATGGAAGTGCGCACCGGCGCCATCAAGCCCGACCAGTTCGGCACCTTCCTCGACCGGGTCGCCGACGCCCACCGCGCGGTGTATCGCGCCGCCCATGACGCCGATCCCAAGGCCAAGGTCACCACGAACGAGGCCTACATTCCGCCAGAAGTCTTGGCGCAGTTCGCCGGATTCGGCGTCAAGGGAATCGAAGGCTCGTTCTTCGACAGGGTCAGGGACAGCCTCGACTACCTCGGGTTCGACTACTACACGGGTACGGCGCAGGACAATCCGGCTTCGGCGCAGAGCATGACCGCCCGGTGGAACACCAAGCTGCAGGCCGAGGACATCTACTACGTGGCACGCCACTACGCCCAGCGGTACCCCGGCTTGCCCATCTATATCGTCGAGAACGGCATGGTGACCGACAATGCCAAACCGCGGACCGACGGCGTGACGCGGTCGCAGTACCTCAGCGACACCGTCTTCTGGCTGCAGCGAGCCAAGGCTGACGGCATCCCGATCATCGGCTACAACTACTGGTCCCTGGTCGACAACTACGAGTGGGGCAGCTACCGACCTCGCTTCGGCCTGTATTCAGTTGACGCCGTGGGTGATCCAGCGTTGCGGCGAGTGCCGACCGACGCCGTCCAGACCTACACCCAGATCACCCGCGACGGCGGGACCCCGCCGGGGTACCGCCCCGTGCTCCCGGCGGCGCATTGCTCGACGACTGTCGGCCAGGACAGCTGCGCGCCGCTGGATGCGAACGGGCCGACGGTCGTGCTGCACTGACCAGTCCTGTCACCGACACGAGCACCAATTCCACGCAACGCGCCCGAGATCGCCGGGTTTCCAGCAGGATCACCGGTATGAAGCTGACTGCCATGCTCGCGCTCGCCGGGTTCGCCTCACTTACGATCGCCATCCCGAACGCCACCGCCGCTCCGTGTTCCGCGAGCGGACTGGCCAGCACCGCGGGCGGAGTCCTGGCCCAGGCCGGCGCCTACCTCGATGCGCACCCGGGTGCCAACGACGCCCTGACCAACGCGGGCTCGTCGGGCGACGCGGAAGGCGCCGTCCGTGCATACTTCACCGCGCACCCCGGCGAGTTCTTCGACCTGAAGAACATCGCGCGGCCCCTGACCACGCTGCGGGGTCAGTGCGGTGGCATGTCGGTCTCGCCCGCGCAGATGTCTGCGCTGTTCGACGCGCTGTCGTCCTGAGCGGACGGTGCTGACATGTTTCGCGACGACTACTTGGTTCCGAAGATCCGGTCGCCGGCGTCACCCAGGCCGGGCACGATGTAACCGTGCTCGTCGAGCTGGCGGTCCAGCGCCGCGGCGTAGATCGGTACCTCGGGGTGGGCCGCCTGCATCGCGGCGACTCCTTCCGGACAGGTCAGCAGACAGACGAACTTGATGGAGCGCGGCCGGTACTCCTTGAGGCGGTCGATCGCGGCCACCGCCGAGTTGCCGGTGGCGAGCAGTGGATCGCACACCACCACGTCGCGCTCGTGCAACTCGCTGGGCATCTTGAAGTAATACTCCACGGCGACATGGGTTTTCGGGTCGCGGTACAGACCGATATGGCCGATGCGCGCGCCGGGAACGACGCTGAGCATGCCGTCCAGAATGCCGCTGCCCGCCCGCAGGATGGACGCGAAGACGAGCTTCTTGCCGTCGATGACCATGCCGGTGGTGGATTCCAGCGGAGTATCGATCTCGATCTCGTGCACGGGGATGTCGCGCAGCACCTCGTAGGTCATCAGCATGGAAATCTCGTTGAGCAGCTGACGAAAACCCTTGGTGGATACGTCCTTCTGCCGCATCAGCGTGAGCTTGTGCTGGACCAGCGGGTGGTCGACGAGATGCAGGTTACCCATGGCGCCTCCTAGAAAACCGTGCCGTCACTGCTGATGGACAGCGGCGGGCTGCCGGCCCGCAGCTGCTGCGCCAGGGTGCGCCCGGCGGCCCAGGTGCCGCCCTCGAGGACACACGCCAGCGGCAGGGCCGCAGCGTCGAGCCCGAGCCGGGTACGCACGAGCGGCGCGAGCGCGTCGAGCAGCGCGACGGTCAAGGCTCGCCATTCGACCACCAATTCGTCGGCCACCGACCAGGTTCGGGCCGCGGCCGACGGATCCCGCAAGCGCAGAACCCCGGTATCGAGCAGCAGACCACCGTTGCGGTACTCGGGCAGGCCGGTCAGGGCGTCCAAGCCGGTGACCGCAACACCGGCCCACTCGAACGGCTCCAGCAGCGAATAGGTCAGCCACTGCGACAGCTTGTGGAACGGCATCCACCCGTGCGACAACCCCACCCCCGGCACCGCCGGGTGGGGCCAGCAGTCGCCGAGCGGGATACCGCCAATGTCGTTGTCGGCCAACCACACCCCGGACAGCGTGTCCAGCAGCTGCGCCAGGATGTCGTGGGCCCCGACGGTCGGGCCGGTCAGCACGTCGAACAAGCCGCCGGGACGCCCCTGCGGCCCGAAGACCTCGGGTTGGGCGGCCAGGGCGGCACCAAGGCGCCGCAGCAGCTGCACCCGCCCGGAGAGCCCCACCAACGGATTGTCCGGCCGCACCTGAAATGCCCGGCCGAGGGCGGCGGCGTCGACGCCGCGTAGTCCCGCGGCGTCGACCTGCCACGGCCGGCTCGGGTCGCTGGAGAACGCCCCGTCGACAAAGGCGTGCCAGCTGGCCACCCCGAGGCCCTCCGACCGGGTAAAGCGTTGTCCGGTAACGGGTTCCACGTAGCCCCAGTCCGGCCCGGCACCGGCGTCGAGCAGCACACTGACCACAGCCAGGTCGATCATCGCGCGGGCCTGCGAGCGCGTGTCCAGCGCGGCCAGCCGGGCGCGCAGGTCGGCGTTGCGGTCGATGCCGCCGGCCTCGAAATGGCGCCAACGGCTGTGATACGGGATCGCCAGGTCCGGGTAGCGCGTCCGGGTGACGGCGGCGACGAGGTCAGCGGCCTGCGGCATCAAGTCGTCGTCGACCACGAACCAGCGGGACTCCCCCGCACGTGCCCGGCGCAGCAGGAAATCGGCACGTTCGCGGATGGTGTCGGTGCGGCGCAGGATGCCGACGGCGACGGCGCTGTCGGCATCCGTGTCGGGGCCGGCGCTGGTTGTCATGGCGTGAGTCCGCGGCCCTTGGCGACCTTGAGTTCGTCGGCGCCGGGCACCGGGCCGGGGGTGAAATAGCCGGCGGCCGTCTTGGCGTCGATCTCGACGCGGGCATCGGCCGGGATCAGATCGTCGGGGATGTTCACGCGCTCGACGACCTCGATACCCGAGCCGGTGATGGCGTCGTACTTCATGTTGCTCATCGACACCAGGCGGTGAATCCTGCGGACACCCAGCCAGTGCAACACATCGGGCATGAGTTCCTGGAACCGCATATCCTGCACTCCGGCAACGCATTCCGTGCGAGCGAAGTACTGGTCGGCGGTGTCGCCACCAACCTGACGCTTACGCGCGTTGTACACCAGGAATTTGGTGACCTCGCCCAGCGCGCGGCCCTCCTTGCGGGAGTAGGCCACCAGCCCGACGCCGCCGCGCTGCGCACCCAGGATGCACTCCTCGATGGCATGGGTGAGATACGGCCGGCAGGTACAGATGTCGGAGCCGAACACGTCGGATCCGTTGCATTCGTCGTGCACCCGTGCGGTCAACTCCACGTCGGGGTCGGCAAGATCGCGCGGCTGGCCGAAGATGTAGACGGTCTGCCCGCCGATCGGTGGCAGAAAGACCTCGAGATCACCGCGCGTGACGAGTTCGGGGTACATGCCGCCGGTCTCCTCGAACAGCACGCGGCGCAGTTCGTTTTCGCTGCAACCGAATCGCGCGGCGACGCCGGGGAGAAACCAGACGGGCTCGATGGCCGCCTTGGTCACCAGCGCGGCGCCGTTGTCCAGCAGCACCCGACCGTCCGGGCGGAGCCGGCCCTTGCCGATCGCTTCGGCAACCTCGGGCAGGATCACATGGGCTTTGGTGATGGCGATGGTCGGCCGGATGTCGTGGCCGGCCGCCAATTCGGCACTGAACGCATCCGCGACCATGGCACCCCACGGGTCCAGACTCACGATCGCCCCGGGTTCGGCCCACTGCGGGTACGGGCCGATCACGTCGGTGGGCGCGGTGTTGGTCAGGTCGGCGCGGTGCGCGGGCGAGAGCGCCCCAGCCGCGACCGCCAGTGCCCGGTAGACGCTGTAGGAGCCGCTGTGCGTGCCGATCACATTGCGGTGCGCTCGCGTGGTCGTGGTCCCGAGCACCGGGCCGCGCTCGGCGGCCGTCGCCGCGCCCCAGCGGATCGGCAGGGCATCGGCGGCGCCGCTGTGCGACGTCAACCTGATGTGGCGGCCAGAGCCGCGCGGCGGGACCGCGGACGCGGCGGGACCGGATGCAGCATCAGAACCCAAGACCATCGGCAGCGCTCCTTCCCGGCAAGCTCCAGTCAACCCTGAAATTGCCGGGCGTGCAGCGGTACGGGTCAGTAGACGTCGCGGACGTAGCGCTTGTCGGCGATCAGCTCGCGCTTGTAGTCATGCGCCGCCGCTTCGGACATGCCGCCGTGCGTCTTGAAGATGTTGGTGAGCGCCACGTCGACGTCCTTGGCCATCCGGGCTGCGTCGCCGCACACGTAGAAGTGCGCCCCGTCTTCGAACCAGCGCCACAGAATCTCGCCGTGCTCCCGCATCCGGTGCTGCACATACACCCGCCTCGCCTGGTCGCGAGAGAACGCGGTGTCCAGCCGGGTCAGCAGGCCGTCGGCGGCGAAGGCCTCCAATTCCTCTTGGTAGTAATAGTTTTCGGCCCGGTGCTGGTCACCGAAGAACAGCCAGTTACGCCCGGTGTGCCCCAGTGCCCGACGTTCGTGCAGGAAGCCGCGGAACGGTGCGACACCCGTGCCGGGGCCGACCATGATCATCGGGGTCAGCGCATCCTCGGGCGGCCGGAAATGCGGCGCCGACTGCAAGAACACCGGCACCGTCTCGGCCCGGTCGGCCAGATAGGTGGACGCGACGCCGTGCCGGATACCGCCGCGGGCACCTTCGTACCGCACGACCGACACCGTCAGTTGCACCTCGTCGGGGCTCACCAGGGGGCTCGACGAGATCGAGTACGAGCGCGGCGCCAGGCGCACCAGGGCATCTCGCCATTCTTCGGGTTCCGCCCGAATCTGGAACTCTTCGACGAGATCCAGACCGGTGCGGCCGTCGAGCCAGCGGTCGCGCTCTTGGCGGGGCGCCCGGAGAATCTTGGCGCTGCTGCGTTCGGCCAGGAAGTTGAGCAGGGTCGGCGACACCTTGCAGATGTCGTACGCCGTGGTGAGCGCAGCACGCAACGGGGCTTCGCCGCCATCCATTTCGATGACCTCGTCGCCGGAGAGCCCGGTGGCCGCCAGCCACGTCGATACGGCCTCTGGGGAGTTGGCCACCACCACGCCGAGCGCATCGCCGACGCCGTAGCTGACGTCGTGGCCGGACAGGTCGAAGCCGATCTGGCGTACTTCCTTCGCGCCGCCGGTGGTCAGCAGAGTGTTGCGGCACAACGGGACCGGCAGCGGGTTGTTGCGGGTGAAGGGCTTGGCGGGCTTGGGAGCCGGCTCGCCGGGCGTGGCCGGGCCCGCGGGCGCGACGACGGGCGCTTCAGCAGCAGCGACGACGACCAAGTCGGCTGCGGCAGCAGCCCATTGGGCGAGTGGTTCGTCGTCGTAGGCCTCGCAGTCCGCGCGGTCCAGCAGCGCGGTGGCTCCGAGTTCGGCGAACCGGCCGTCCAGTGATTTGGCGTAGCCACAGAAGTTCTCGTACGCGCGGTCACCGATGCCGAGCACGGAGTACCGCACCCCGCTCAGGTCGGGCGCATCGGCAGCGCTCAAGCGAGCCCAGAAGTCCGCGCCGTTGTCGGGTGGTCCGCCGTCGCCGAAAGTGCTTGTCACAACCAGCACTTCGCCCGCTTCGGCGATCTCGTCCAGTGCGGTGTCGTCCAGCACCTGCAACCGGGCCCCGACGATCCTCGCGGCAAGTCCGGCGGCGAATTCTTCGGCGGTACCGGTCTGCGATGCCCACAGCACCAACGGACCCGGCTGCGGGGACTGCAGCGGTGCGGACGCGGACACCGCGTCGATCGCCGCGGCAGCCGCGGTCGAACTGTGCGCGCCGGCCAGCGCCCCGTTGACCCACAGCCGGACGATGCCGCTGACCGGAGCCGACTCCGGCAACACGGGCACCCCGCTGGCATGCTGGATACCGGCGAAAAAGCCGGCCAGGTAGACCTTTTCGGTCTCATCGAGCGCGGGCGGGCCACTCAGGCCCAGGGCCGCGGCCAGTGGATGGGACGCGGCGACCGAGGGTGCCGCGGCAGGCGCGGCCGTCGTCCCCGCCAAGGGCTCGATAGCGACCGGCGCCAACCGCACGGCGCACACCTTGAATTCGGGCTGCAACGAGTCCGGATCCACCGCGTCGTTGGTCACCGCATTGATGGTCAGCCGCTCACCCTGCGCGTCGTTCCAGTGGAACGGCGCAAAGCAATTGCCCCGACGTACCCGGTCGGTCAACACTGCGGGCAGGACCGCGGTGCCGCGCCGGGACGAGATCTCGACTGACCCACCCTCGGTGATACCGAGGTCGGCCGCGTCGACCGGATGAATCTCCACGAACGGCGACCGGTTGAGCTTGTTGAGCTTGGCGACCTTCCCGGTCTTGGTCATGGTGTGCCATTGGTGTTGCAGCCGACCGGTATTGAGCACCAACGGGAACTCGTCGTCGGGCAATTCCGCCGCGTCCAGGTGCGGCCTGGCGTGGAACACCGCCCGCCGCGACGGCGTCGGGAACGCCAGCCGCGGCCGGTTGCCGTCGGCGTCGACGAACAGGTCCTGACTGACCCCGTCGTTGAGATAGCGGATCGGGTTCCGGTCGCTGCCGCCACCGGGCACGCCCTCGGGCGGGCAGGGCCACTGCAGCGGAGTCTCCCGCAGCCGCTCGTAGGTCACGCCACCCAGGTCGTAGCCGGTACGGCGATTGGCGAACTGGCGAATCTCGGCGAACACGTGCTCGCTGGATTTGTAGTCGAACTCATCACCAAAGCCCATGTGCCGGGCCACATTGCAGATCAGTTCCCAGTCGGGCCGGGCGTCGCCGGCTGCGGGGATGCTCTGCTGCAACAGGGTCAGGTTGCGTTCGGAGTTGACCATGACGCCGTCCGCCTCGGCCCACAGGGTGGCGGGCAGCACGATGTCGGCGTAGGCGTTGGTCGCGGTGTCCCCGTAGGTGTCCTGGGTGATGACCAGTTCGGCGGCCCGCAGGCCGTCGATTACGGTCTGCCGATTGGCCACGGTGGCAACAGGATTGGTGCAGATGATCCACACGGCCTTGATGTCACCGGTGCCCAGCCGGCGGAACATCTCGATGGTGCCGGGGCCGACGTCGGTGCGGATGGTGCCTGGTTCCAGTTCCCACTGTTCTTCGACGAAGGCCCGGTCCTCGGCCGACGTCACGGCGCGTTGCCCGGGGAGACCCGGTCCCATGTAACCCATTTCGCGGCCGCCCATGGCGTTGGGCTGGCCGGTCAGCGACATCGGGCCACTGCCCGTCCGGCAGATGGCGCCGGTGGCCAGGTGCAGGTTGCAGATGGCGTTGGTGTTCCAGGTGCCGTGGGTGCTCTGGTTCAGCCCCATGGTCCAGCACGACATCCACTCCCCTGCCTCCGCGATCATCTCGGCGGCGCGGCGGATGTCGGCTTCGGGAATTCCGGTGATCTCGGCGACCTTCGCCGGCGGATAGTCGGCCAGGAACGCGGGCATGGTCTCCCAGCCCTCGGTGTGCTCGGCGATGAATTCGGTGTCTATCGCACCGCTTTCGACCAGCAGGTGCAGCAGGCCGTTGAGCAGCGCCAGGTCGGTGCCCGGTTTGATCTGCAGGAACAGATCGGCCTTCTCGGCGGTCGCGTTGCGGCGCGGGTCGACGACGATCAGCTTGGCGCCCTTGGCCATCCGGTCGGCCATGCGCAGGAACAGGATCGGGTGGCAGTCGGCCATGTTCGCGCCGCTGACGAAAAACAGGTCGGCGGAATCGAAATCGGTGTAGGACCCGGGCGGGCCGTCGGCGCCCAGCGACTGCTTGAAGCCGGTGCCCGCGCTGGCCATGCACAGCCGGGAATTCGATTCGATGTGCACGGTGCGGATGAAGCCCTTGGCCAGCTTGTTGGCCAGGTACTGGGCCTCGATGGTCATCTGGCCCGAAACATAGAGCGCCACAGCGTCGGGGCCGTGTTCGTCGATGATGGCCCGCAGCCGGCGGCCGGCTTCGGCGGTGGCGTCGTCGACCGCGACGCTGACCGCTTCGGCGCCCCGGCCGTGCCGGACCAATGCCGTGGTGAGCCGGCCGTCGTCGGCACCCATCATCTCCGCGTGGGTGGCGCCCTTGGTGCACAGCCGACCGAAGTTGGTGGGGTGCAGCCGGTCCCCGGATACGCGCGCGATGACGGGCAGCCCGGTGCCCGCGTCGGTGCGGGTCTCGACCGAAATCCCGCAACCGACACCGCAGTAGGAGCACGCCGTGCGCGTGCTGTGCGGTCCTGCGGCGGTCATGCTTCAGTTCTACGGGCCGTCAATTCCGCAACCGTTGCGCGACCATGTACTGCGCGTCAACCCAAGCTCACATGCCCGTCAGGCCGTGGTGCGCAACATGTTTCATGCCGGAATCATGATGGAAATGTGCCGGAAATCTGTGACCTGGGTTACGCGCTGTCGGGCGACCAGCCCGGTCCGCGGAACGTGTGTCCGAAGCGGTGCTTCCAGGTCTTTGCCGCGCGCAAATCCTGCCAGATGGCGGTGTACTCGTGCGTGGCAACCCGCACCGGGTTGAACGTCTTGATGTTCTTGGTCAAACCGTAGACCACGCGCTCGCCCTCGGGTTCGAAACTGCCGAACAGCCGGTCCCAGATGATCAGGATGCCGCCGTAGTTCGTGTCCAGGTACTGGTCGTTGGAGCCGTGGTGCACCCGGTGGTGCGACGGTGTGTTCATCACGAACTCGATTGGCCGCCAGAGCTTTCCGACGCGCTCAGTGTGGATGAAGAACTGGTACAGCAGGCTCACCGACTGCTGCAGCAGGATCATCCACGGCGAGAATCCGAGGAATGCCAACGGCAACCAGAACGGCAGCGCGGTGAACGGCGTCCACGTCTGCCGCAGTGCGGTCGACAGGTTGTAGTGCTCGCTGGAGTGGTGCACGACGTGGCTGGCCCAGAACACCCGGATCGTGTGATGCGTGCGGTGATACCAGTAGTAGAGGAAGTCGTCGGCGACGAAGAGCGCGATCCAGGTCAGCGGATTGTCGGCCGGCAGATGCACCGGCGCCACCAGGTACGCCGCGCTGTAGGCCGCCAGCACCACCAATTTCCAGCCGACGTTGATGATGACGTTGCCGATCCCCATGGTGAGACTGGTTCGGGAGTCGCGGAATTCGTAACCGACTTCGTCGTCGTCCGGCAGGAACCGGAAGGACAGCGCCTCGAGCACCAGACAGATCACGAACACCGGCACGGCGTGCAGGATCAGATCGAACATGGGGAATGACTCCTACTGCTGAGCGGAAAGGGTGTCGACAACCCGGCCCAGCAGGTCGTCGGCCACGCGGTGGGCGGCGTCGGCATCGCGCGCGACGAGGTGTTCGGCCAGCGTGAGGTGGGCGTCGCGGTCGGCCAGTTCGGCCGCCATTCCGAGGTCGGCTATCGAACCGAAGCCGATGTCGGCGAATGCCGCGACCAGCGTGTTCAGCGCCAGCCGGTAGGCCAGGTTGCCGCTGCCGTCGATGATCGCGGTCCAGAACGTCAGGTCCACGGCGAAGGATTCCTCGGTCCGCTGTGCCGGGTACGCCGCGGCCGCGCCGGCGATCGTCGCCAGCTGGTCGGCGGTGGCATTCCGGGCGCACAGCCGGGCCGCGTCGGCGGCCACGGACCGGCGCATCACCATGATGTCGCGGGCGATCTGCACGGCCGGCACCGCGCCGGTCGCGGCGAGCGTGCTGAGCACGTCCAGACCGGCCGTCAGGCGCCAATCCTGGACCCGCGTCTTGCCGCCGTGGCTGATCCGTACCAGCCGGGCCTGCTGCAGCCGCTTGAGCGCTTCCCTGATGGCGTGCCGGTTCACCGCGAAGGCCAGAGCCAGCTCGCGCTCGGACGGCAGCGCCTCGTCGACCGCGACGCGGCCGGACAGGATCTCGTCGACGAGGTGCGCGAACACCGTGTCACTGACCGCCGCGCGGGAGACGGGTGCGATGTCCATGCATCGATGATCAGGGCTACGCGCCAACTGGTCAACTGGTTGGACCAGTTACCTGGATCACAAACACGGAAATGCCCCGCGGGATACTCCCGCGGGGCATTCCGGCGTACTTCCGGCTACGTTGCCGGCACGAAATCCCGGCCGATGTGCTCGCCGGTCGCCGCACGCAGGTGCGGCTGCCGCAGGAACACGAACCAGGTGACGAAGCCGCACACCACGTAGAAGGCGAGGAACACCCAGAACGCGGTGGTCGCCGAGTGGGACGGTCCGGCGTAGGACGTCCGGAGCACGATGTTGACGAGCACACCACCGAACGCGCCGACCGCACCGGCGAAGCCGATCAGGGCACCGGACATGCTGCGTGACCACAGGGTCTTCTCCGCGGCACCCAGCTCGTCCTTGCTCTGGGCCTTGGCCTCGAAGATCGACGGGATCATCTTGTAGGTCGAGCCGTTGCCGAGGCCGGTCAGGATGAACAGCACCATGAACGCCACGATGTAGACGACCATCTGGCTACCGGTCGCCGGGCCCTTGGTGGCGTCGTCCCACATACCGCCGCCGACCAGGACGGCAGTGATGGCCGTCATCGCCGTGAAGACGTACAGCGTGATCTTGCCGCCACCGATCTTGTCGGCCAGCTTGCCGCCGAACGGCCGCGAGATCGAACCGAGCAGCGGACCCAGGAAGGCGATCCACGCGGTGTGGACAGAGGCGTCGAAGTTGGCCTTGGCCAGCTCCTTGGCCGCTTCCTTGGGCAGCTTGGCCGCTGACGCGACGTGGTACTTCTCCAGCAGCGGCGCGACGTCCTGCGCGGTGAAGTTGATGTTCAGAATCTGCGTGAACGCGAAGCTGAACCCGATGAACGAGCCGAACGTGCCGATGTAGAGGAAGCACATCACCCACGAGTTGCGGAACTTCATGGCCTCGACCATCGCCGAGAGGTTCGACTTCTGCCCCTGGATGTTGTCCATGAACAGCGCGGCGCCGAGGGCCGCGGCGGCCAGCAGCACCAGGTAGATGGCGCAGACGACCTCAGGACGACGGTTACCGACGCTGGCGATGGTCACCAGACCGATGATCTGGATCACCGGGACACCGATGTTGCCGCCGCCGGCATTCAGGCCCAGCGCCCAGCCCTTCAGCCGCTGCGGGTAGAAGGCGTTGATGTTGGTCATCGACGACGCGAAGTTACCGCCACCGAAACCGGCGACCGCCGCGACGATCAGGAACGTCGTGTACGACGTGCCCGGATGCATCATGAAATACATGGTCAGCGCACACGGGATGGCCAGCATCAACGCGCTGAAGATGGTGAAGTTGCGACCACCGAACTTCGCCGGTCCGATGGTGTAGGGAATGCGCATGAAGGCGCCCACCGCGATCGGGACAGCGCCCAGGACGAACTTGCCCAGCGCGTCGATGCCGTAAACGGCCTGCGGCATGAACAGCACCATCACCGACCAGATGGACCACACCGAGAAGCCGACATGCTCGGCGAAGATCGACCAAATCAGGTTCCGCTTGGCGATGTCCTTATTGCCGGCATCCCACGCAGCAACGTCCTCTGCATCCCAGTCCTCGATGTCGCGGTTGCGTTTTAACACACTCACAGTGCCTCCCAGCTGATGAACAGTTGAGA
Source organism: Mycolicibacterium sp. P4_G11 (assembly GCF_056555145.1). Lineage (NCBI taxonomy): Bacteria > Bacillati > Actinomycetota > Actinomycetes > Mycobacteriales > Mycobacteriaceae > Mycobacterium > Mycolicibacterium sp. P4_G11. Next base: position 87,996 of record NZ_JBFUJW010000001.1, on the reverse strand, counting down.
TATATGTACGGGCCTCCCATGCCGCAGCTGTTGCCCGGCGATGTCAGCAAAGTCAATACCGACTCACTTGGAGGTCCCTGTGGTTCGTGACCGGTGTGATTCACGGCCGTCTCATCGACGCAACAAGGGGGAAATGTGGGCGCGAGTGCTCGCGTTGACCCTCAGTACGCAATCAACGCCCCAGTGGTGTGCCGGAGGCCCGTGAACAGGGTGGAAAAGTACGTGAGCGCAACGGTGGGGCGGTCTGCCGCCGGTTATTGCAGTCAGGGACGTCTGGCGGCCCGAATCGATACCTGAGTTCAATCGCGGTGGCGTCGAGAGCCTCGCGATTGAAGCCAGGCATCCCTGGCCGAGCGTTACTGAGTTCTGCTGACCCGCCGGCGCCGAAACCAGCCCACCCAGGCGACGAGCACCACTACAACGGCGAGCACGCGCACCACATTCGTCGCCGAGGCCGGATAGAGCACGCCGGTGATGTAGTGCGCGATGAATCCGTCGGACGGCAACTGCTCCATGCCGGCGCGCGGACGGGCCCACCGTTCGACGTCGGTCAGTGGGCAGTCGACGCCCCAGGCGGTGCTGCCGATGCCCCACAGCACCGCGGGTACGTGCAACCAGATGACCCACGGCCGGCGCCAGGTCAGGAAACCGCCGAACACCATGAAGGCGATGAAAGAAAAATGCACCGCCACGACGGCCACCACAACCAGCAGTGGGAATCCCGTCGTGACGGTGACATCGGTTGAAACTGGGAGCGCCAGGGCTCAGGCCTTCTTGGCTTCGTCCTCGTCCGCTGTGGCGTCTTCGGTGGCATCGGTGGCCTCAGACTCGTCGGTTTCGCCGGCATCTTCAGCCGCGACGTCCTCGGACTCTTCGGATTCGTCGGCCGCCTCGGGTTTCGCCGACTCTTCCGGGGCCTCGTCGACGGCTGCTTCGGCCTCGGGCTCATCGCCTTCGGACTCGTCAGACTCTTCGGCCTCAGCCTCGTCAGCTGCGGCCTCTTCGGCGTCGTCTTCCGAAACCGCTTCGGCGACAACCGTTTCCGGTTCGGCCTCGGGCTCATCCTCGGGGTAGTCCTCGGTGGCCACCACGGCGGTATCAGCGGTGGCATCGTCACCGGCGGCGTCGGACTCGGCCGCCGCCTCACCGCCGCGCGAGCGTTCCCGCAGCGCGTCGACGATGAGCAGCAACACTCCGATGACGCTGGCGCCGATGCACACCCAGGCGATCAGCTCATTGCTGGTGACGATTGCGGTCACCAGCGCCGTCAGGCCGATGAGGGCAAGGACCAGGGCAATGATCAGCATTTGTCAGCCGTCAGCTGTTGCCTCGGTTGAACTGGCCGAAGCCAGCACCCTCGCCGCCGGCCGCCGAGTCGGCAGGTGCGGCAGAACCGCGCTGGCCGAGCTCTTCGAGCTGGGACTCCAGGTAGGTCTTGAGGCGGGTGCGGTACTCGCGCTCGAACGTGCGCAGCTGCTCGAGGCGGCCTTCCAGCACCGTGCGCTGCTGGTTGATGTTGCCCATGATCTCGGTGTGCTTGCGCTCGGCGTCGGCCTGCAGGGCGTCGGCCTTGTCCTGGGCCTGACGCAGCTGGGTGTCCGAACGGGTCTGCGCGTCGGCCAGCATGGCCTCGGCGCGTGCCTTGGCGTCGGCGACCGTGGTCTCGGCGGTGTGCTTGGCATCGCTGACCAGAGCATCGGCCTGGGCGCGGGCGTCGGCGAGGGTCTTGTCGGCCTCGGCCTTGGCCGAACCGGTGAGGCGGTCGGCGGTGTCCTGGGCCAGGCTCAGCACCTTGGCCGCGCGGACGTGGTGGTCCTCGCCAACCGGCGCGGCCACAGGCGCGGCGACCGGGACGGGCGCTGCGACGGGCTCGGGCTCCGGCTTGGGCTCGGGCTTGGTGAACACAGGTGCCGCGACCGGCTGTCCGGTACGGGCGGACTGGAGCTCGGCGTCGAGCTCGGCGACCCGCTGCCGCAGATCGCTGTTCTCTTCGATCAGCCGGGTCAGCTCGGTTTCGACGAGATCGAGGAATGCATCGACCTCGTCCTCGTTATAACCGCGCTTGCCAATCGGCGGCTTGCTGAATGCGACGTTGTGGACGTCAGCCGGAGTTAGCGGCATCTTCTGCCCCCTTGCAGTCTGGACCGTCAATCGGTGTCAAAGTGTAGAGCGATCAAAGTGTAGAGCGATCGTGGAGTAACTGGCGTCCATCCTGTCACAGCAGACCCGTCGGTTGCAGGCGAGGGCCGGAATTAAGAACGAATTTCAATGTTTCATTGGAATTCGCGGGCGCGACCCGGCGCTCGGCGCCAATAGACCTAAACAGAGAAAGCGCATTAATTACATAAATGTAATTAATGCGCTTTCGCAGGTCAGAGGAACGTCGCGCTCAGGCACCGACCTGATCGAAAGACAGCCGCATACCGATGAACACCACCATGAGCAGCACCACGATGGACAGATCGACCCGGACCGGCCCGATGGTCAGCGGAGGGATCAAGCGCCGCAACAGCTTCACCGGAGGATCGGTCATCGTCATGATCGCTTCGAGGATCACCACCGTCAGCCCTCTCGGCTGCCAGTCCCGGCTGAATCCGCGAATGAACTCCACCACCACACGGGCGATCAACAGGAGCCAGAAGACGAACAGCGCAAAACCCAGAATGTCGAAGAACAGGGTCAATGCAACAGACCTCACTAGCGCGGGAAAAGCGCCGACCGGTGTCGGCGCTTGAGCACGAGCCTACCTAACGCAGACCCCTCCGGCCGGGGGCCGAAGGGGTCTTGCGTAGAGCTGCGTAGGGATTACTGGTAGCTGTAGAAGCCCGCCTCGGCGATCCGGCGACGCTCTTCGGCGCTGACGTCGACGTCGGCCGGCGACAGCAGGAACACCTTGGTGGCAACCTTGTCGAACGACCCGCGCAGCGCGAAAGCCAGGCCGGCGGCGAAGTCGACCAGGCGCTTGGCGTCGGCGTTGTCCATCGACACCAGATCCATGATCACCGGGGTGCCGTCGCGGAAACGCTCACCGATGGTGCGGGCCTCGCTGTAGTCCTTCGGCCGCAGCGTGGTGATCTTGGCCAGGGCACTGCCGGCCTCGAACAGCTCGGCCATGCGGCGGGGCTCCATGGCGACGGCGCCACGAGTGGCGCCACGCAGGGTGTTGAAGCGCGGGCGCTCGAACTCACGCGGCCCGCGAGCCGGCATCTCTTCGTAGCCACCGCGGTAACCCATTGGGGCGCTTTCGTATTCGCGGCCCATGCGGTCGTCGTAGCCGCGCGCCTCGCCACGGCCGTAGTCGTCGTCCTCGAAGCGCTCCTCGCGCGGGCGACGCGGGGCCGCGTAGGCGCGCGCGGGACGGTCTTCGTCGTCGTAGTACTCGTCGTCATAGTCGTCCATCGGCGCCATACCGAAGTAGGCCTTTACCTTGTGCAGTGTGCTCATCGGATGCCCCTAGCTAAGAATGTGGTGTCTGGTGACTGTGATGTAAGTGTGACTGGAGTGACTACTCATGGTGACGTTAGAGGACGCGGTCCCATTAGCGCGGTACCGACACGCACACACGTTGACCCGTGTCGCACCGCGATTTCCAGGTCGTTCGACATGCCCGCGGACAACCCCAGCCGCTGCGGGTATTGCGTTTGGACTCTGAGCAATTCAGCCTCCAGCCGCGCAAACTCCTCGTCGGCCGCACTGGCCAGCGGCGGGATCGCCATCAGACCCGCCAAACCCAGGCCCGGGGCGGCCTGCGCGGCGGCACACAATTCGTCGACCAGGTCGGGCCGGTCCACCGGCACGCCGCCGCGGGCCGGATCCCCGTCGAGACTGACCTGGATGTAGACCTGCAATGGCTCGGACCTGCGGCCTTGGTCCAGCGCCTCGACCGCGCCACGGGACAGCGCCGCGATCAACGGCGCGGTGTCCACCGAATGCGCCACCGACGCCCAGCCGGCGACAGCCCGCGCTTTGTTGCGTTGAATTCGGCCGATCATGTGCCACCGAATTGCCGAATTCGACCCTATGTTCGATGACGCATCCAACAATTCCCCAGACGCTGTGATCAATTTCCTGTTCGACAAAGCGTTCGACACCTCAGCGACTTTGCTCGCGGCTTCCTGCTCCCGCGATTCGCCGAATGCCCGGCACCCCAATCCGAACAGCGCGACAACATCAGTCGCCGGAAAGAATTTGGTCACCGGAAGAAATTCGATGTCGGCCCGATCCCGGCCGGCAGCCGCCGCGGCAGCGTCGATCCGCGCCTGAATCCGGGCCAGCGACGCGGCCAGTTCGGCCTCGCGCGGCGCGCCGCTCATTCCATCCACACCACCGACGCCAGCCGCCCGGTCGGGGCGCCACGTCGGTGACTGAACAGATTCGGATCGTCGACCGTGCAGCGCGGGTCGATGTCGATGGCCTTGATGCCCAACCCCGCCAACTGCTTGGCGATGCCGGCCCGCAGGTCGAGACCCACGGTGCCGCGGGCGGTGGTGGTGATGCTGCCGGGCAGCACGGCCTCCACGTCGTCGGCCATCTCGTAGGGCACCTCGTAGTTGCGTCCGCTGACCGCCGGGCCGAGCAGGACAGTGATGTCCTCGAGCTGAGCGCCGAGCTTCTGCATGGTCTCGACCGTCCGCAGCACCACGCCACCCGCCGCACCGACGCGTCCGGCGTGCACGGCGGCCACCACACCCGCGCGCGCATCACCCAACAGCACCGGCACGCAATCGGCCGTGATCACCGCGAGCGGCAGCCGCGGTGTCGCGGTGACCAGAGCGTCGGTGTTGTCGTAGGCTCCCCCGGCTCCAGTTCCAGGGCCCTCGACAACTTCGACATGGTCACCGTGCACCTGGTTCATCCACACCAGCGGGCCATGCCCGATGGCGTCGGCCAGCCGAGTCCTGTTGGCCGACACGGCCTTTGGATCATCGCCGACGTGGTCACCCAGGTTGAACGTGTCGAACGGGGCCTTGGAGACCCCGCCCGCACGCGTCGTAGTCACTCTGCGGATACGGAACGTCACGATTCCAAGTATCCGCGTCGCGCAGTCACAATCAGTGCTTCATGAAGGGCGGCACATCGACGTCATCGTCGTCGTCGCCGCGACCACCAACACTCACCGTCACACCGTTGGTCGCCGCAGGCACGCTGCCCGGATCGGTCCCGAAGGCACCGAGCTTGCCCGCGCTGGCGGCCGAGAACGTCTGGGCCCGATGGGCGCCACCGGCAGCCGACGCGGCGGCCGCGGCACCGGGCACCGCCGAGGTGACCGGCTTGCGGCTCTGACCGGCGGTGTCGAAACCGGCCGCGATGACCGTGACCCGGACCTCGTCGCCCAGCGAATCGTCGATGACGGTTCCGAAGATGATGTTGGCCTCGGGGTGTGCGGCGTCCTGCACCAGCGACGCGGCCTCGTTGATCTCGAACAGGCCCAGGTCGCTGCCACCGGCCACCGACATCAGCACGCCCTGGGCGCCGTCCATCGAGGCTTCCAGCAGCGGCGAGTTGATGGCGATCTCGGCGGCCTTGAGGGCACGACCGTCGCCGCGGGCCGAACCGATGCCCATCAACGCGGTACCCGCGCTGCTCATGACGCCCTTGACGTCGGCGAAGTCGACGTTGATCAGACCGGGGGTCGTGATCAGGTCGGTGATGCCCTGAACACCGTTGAGCAGCACCTCGTCGGCGCTGCGGAACGCGTCCATCAGCGAAACGGCGGCGTCGCCCATCTGCAGCAGGCGGTCGTTCGGGATGACGATCAGGGTGTCGCAGCTCTCGCGCAGCGCCTGGATACCCGTTTCGGCCTGGTTCGAGCGGCGCTTGCCCTCGAAGGAGAACGGACGGGTCACCACACCGACGGTCAGCGCGCCGAGCTTGCGGGCGATGCCGGCGACGACGGGAGCGCCACCGGTGCCGGTGCCACCACCCTCACCAGCGGTGACGAACACCATGTCGGCGCCGCGCAGCAGCTCCTCGATCTCGTCCTTGGCGTCCTCGGCAGCCTTGCGCCCCACCTCGGGGTCAGCGCCGGCACCCAGGCCACGCGTCGAGTCGCGGCCGACGTCGAGCTTGACGTCCGCCTCACTGAGCAGCAGCGCCTGTGCATCGGTGTTGATCGCGATGAACTCGACGCCGCGAAGGCCCTGTTCGATCATGCGGTTGACGGCGTTGACGCCGCCGCCGCCGACACCGATCACCTTGATGACGGCGAGGTAGTTATGCGGGGGTGTCATGTGTCGTCTTCCTCCCTGGCTCGATTTGTCCGGAGCAAAACTTCTCGAATTAAAACCCTAAACCTCAACCATAGGGTTAGAGTTATGTCAAGTTGTTCCGCGCAAACAGAACGGTAGGGTGCCGCCGCGCCGCTGCCGCGCAGGCGCGCCGAGAGTTCACGCGTTTTTTCTCGTGCCCAGAGCGAGCGAAGCGACGGGAAATGGCCCCAGTCGTGCGAAACGACTGAAAACGGATGAGCTACTTCACAGTCGGCAGGTCAGGACTGGACACGTCATAGGTGTGTCCCGGCTGAGTCAGCAGCGCCCCGAGCTTGAGGGCCTTCTCCTCGGTGCGGTCGGTGGTCCCCCAGATGACCTCGCGACCGTCGTTCAGGGTCAGGGTGACGCCGGCGACCGACGGCGCCCCGACGCGGGCGACCTGGCCGAACACCTCGGGGCGCAGTGACAACAGCACCTCGAGGGCGGCGAGGGTCGCGGGATCCTTCGGTCCGGGGTTGTCGGCGTCCAGGAACGGCACCCCCTGCGGCGGCGGCTCGGTCGCGAAATCCACGCCGTCCCGGTCGAACAGGTGCGGACCGTCCGGATACTCCTTGGCCGCCACCGGAACCCGCTCCACCACCGTGATCCGCAGAGTGGACGGGTACTCCCGCTGCACCCGGGCACTGGCCACCCGCCGGATGGTGGCCACGCGTTCGGCCACCGCGTCGGTGTTGACCTGCAACAGCGGCGTGTCCGGTTTGACCGCGGCCGCCAGCGTCACCTCGTCCTCGGTCAGCGTCGCCACGCCGGTGACCACCGTGTGGCGGACCGCCATGATCGGCGTGAAGTACAGCACCAGGCCCAACGTGACCGCGACGACGGCCGTCACCGCCGACCACAGCAACAACTTCAGCCCGCGGATGACGCCCCGGGTGGGCGCCTTGGGTTGCTCCGAGAGGCCGGCCGCCCGGCGCCGCGCCTCCTGGCGCGCCTGTTCCAGGGCCCTGGCCCGGTCCAGCGCGATCCGGCGTTCCTCCCGCTCGCGCCGGGCGCGGCGGCGCGGACCCTCATAGTCGGGTGACGCGGGATCGACCGCCGCGGCGTCGGCGGCCTCGGCCGCGGGCTCGTCAACCGCGGCGTCCGGCTCGGTGGCCTCAGCTGCGACGTCCTCCGCCGCGTTTTCTTGCACCAGGTCGTCCTGCGCCGCAACAGGTTCCGGAACCGGCTCCCCCGAGCCGTCCTCCACTGTCACGGCGTGGGCCGTCCCGGAGCTGCGCGGTCGGCCTTGGCCTCCAGCGCGGTCAGGATCTCGCGACCCAGCAGGGTGACGTCGCCGGCGCCCATGGTGACGATGACGTCACCGGGTCCGGCCTTGGCTGCCACCTGCTCGGCGACCGCGGAGAAGTCCGGCACGTAATGCACCGGGGCGGAGACGTGTTCGACGATGCTCGCGCCGCTGACGCCGGCCATCGGGGCTTCCCGCGCGGCGTACACGTCGAGGACGAACACCTCGTCGGCACGATCCAGCGCCTGGCCGAATTCCTTCGCGAAAGTCTTTGTCCGCGAATACAAGTGGGGTTGGAAGACCACGATGGAGCGCGATGTGCCGGCCACTGCCCGCAACGCGTCGAGCGTCGCCCGGACCTCGGTGGGATGGTGCGCGTAGTCGTCGAAAACCCTGACGCCGTAAGCGGTTCCGACCGACTCGAAGCGCCGCCGCACGCCTTCGAAGCCGGTCAGGCCGTCGAGCACGGCCTCCGGATCGGCGCCGGCTTCCCGTGCCGCCAGCAGCGCGGCCAGGGCGTTGAGCGCCATGTGCTTGCCCGGCACCGACAGCCGCATGCCGCGCCGGTGTGGCTCGCCCGCCAGCTGAACGGCCGCCACCCCACCGGTGCCCTGCTGCTGCCAGGTCAGCAGCGTCGCTTCCAGATCCGTGCGCTGCCCATTGCCCATGCCGTACCGCAGCACCCGGACGCCACGTGCCGCCGACCGCTGGGCCAGGGCTTCGGCACCCGGATCGTCGGCGCACACCACGAGCGCACCGCCGGGACGCAGCCGGGCCACGAAGTCGTCGAACACCGCGGTGTAGGCCTCGACACTGCCGAAGTGATCCAGGTGATCGGCCTCGATGTTGGTCACCACCGCCACGTCGGGGGTGTATTCGAGCAGCGAGCCGTCGCTCTCGTCGGCCTCGGCGACGAAGCAGTCACCGCTGCCGTGGTGCGCGTTGGTACCGGCCTCACCCAGGTCGCCGCCGACGGCGAACGACGGGTCAAAACCGCTGTGCTGCAACGCCACAATGACCATCGAGGTGGTCGTGGTCTTGCCGTGGGTGCCGGTCACCAGCACCGAGCGGTAGCCGTCCATCAGCTTGGCGAGCACGACCGGACGCATGATCACCGGAATGCCGCGCCGCTGGGCCTCCACCAGCTCCGGATTGTCCTTGGGGATGGCGGCGTGCGTGCTGACCAGAACGGTCGGGCCGCCGGGCAGCATGTCCAGCGACGACGCGTCGTGCCCGATCCGGATTTCGGCGCCGCGCGCCCGCAGCGCCGCCACACCCCGGGATTCCTTGGCGTCCGAGCCGGACACCAGGCCGCCGCGGTCCAGCAGGATCCGGGCGATACCGGACATGCCGGCACCGCCGATACCGACCATGTGCACCCGAGCCAGCTCGGGCGGCAGCTCGCGCGCCGTCACCGGATACCCGCAGCCACGTCCAGCGCGATCTGCGCCACCCGCCGCGCCGCGTCGCGGTGGCCGGCCAGCGAGGCCGCCGTCGTCATCTGATCCAGTGCGGCGGTGTCGCCCATCAAAGTTCCGATCCGTTCGGTGACGAAGTCCGGGGTCAGCTCGGCGTCCTCGACCAAAAGGCCGCCGCCGGCATTGACCACCGGGAGTGCGTTGAGTCGTTGTTCGCCGTTGCCGATCGGCAGCGGGACATAGACCGCGGGCAGACCGACCGCGCTGACCTCGGCGACGGTCATGGCCCCGGACCGGCAGATCGCCAGATCCGCTGCCGCATAAGCCAAATCCATGCGATCGAGGTAGGGCACGCCGACATACGGCGCGGCCCCCGGTACCGGCTCCGGCAGCTCAAGGGTGTTCTTGCGCCCATAGGCGTGCAGGACCGAAACACCTTGCGCGGCGAGGTTTTCGGCCGCGCCGGAGACGGCACGGTTCAGCGACTGCGCACCCTGGGAACCGCCGAACACCAGAAGCACACGGGCGTCGTCGGGGAAACCGAAGAACTCCCGGGCCTGCGCACGCAGCGCGGCCCGATCGAGCGAGGTGATCGATTCCCGCACCGGGATGCCGACGACCTCGCTGCCCTTGAGACCGGAATCCGGCACGGCGGCCAGCACCCGCCGCGCCAAGCGGGCGCCGACCCGGTTGGCCCAGCCCGCGCTGGCGTTGGCCTCGTGCACCACGACCGGAATGCGGCGGCGCCGGCGCAGCCCACCGCCACGGGCGGCCAGGTAGGCGGGCAGCGAGACGTAGCCGCCGAAGCCCACGACGACGTCGGCCTGGACCGAGTCGAGGATCTCACGTGTCTCACGGACAGCGGCACGAATCCGCAGCGGCAGCCGGGCCAGGTCGGCAGAAGGCTTGCGCGGCAACGGAACCGGGGTGATCAGCTGCAGGTCGTAGCCGCGCTCGGGGACCAGCCGGGTTTCCAGCCCGCGGGCCGTGCCGAGAGCGGTGATCCGGACGCCAGGCCGCAGCGCCACCAGTGCATCGGCGACCGCCATCGCGGGTTCGATGTGACCTGCGGTACCGCCGCCGGCCAGAACCACCGAGATGCCGTGAGTTCCCCCGTCGCTGCGCTCGCCTCGACCCGAACTCACACCAACTCCTGACTCACCCGTACCGCTGACCTTCCAATGTCCGGACTCTCGGGTCCGACCGGCGCGGATCACGTCGCCCGTGACCCTTCGGGTCATCATTTTGCCTTGTCCGCCGTCCGGCGCCGTCGGCCGGTACGGGGTTTCGGCGGCTGTGGCCCGATCGCCGGTCGGGTTCTTCGGTGCGTCGTGTCCGCCTCGGTGCGTCGGCGCGGCGCTGCCGGGCCGGCGGTTCCTGCCGGGCGGCCTGCCGGGTGGGCCGTGCCGACTTCGTGGGCCTGGCCGGCCTGGTGGGTTGGGCCTGCCGGGCGGCCGGCTTGCGGGCGGGCTTGTCGCCGCGGCCACGCATCCGGTCCCGGGCCGAGTCCAAGGTGGTCGGCGAGTACGGCACCGGCGGCGGCAGCCGCAGGATCCGGTTCATCCGATCGTCGCGGCCGGCCCGCAGGGCGGCCACCGCCTCGGGTTCGTGGCGCGCCGCATTGGCGATCAGGCCTATCAGCAGAAGTGTTGTGGCCGTTGCTGTTCCACCTGCGGAGATGAGCGGCAGCTGGATGCCGGTGACCGGCAGCAGGCCGAGCACATAGCCGACGTTGATGAACACCTGGCCGACCACCCACAGCGTCGTGGTGGCGGTCAGCAGCCGCAGGAACGGGTCGACCGACCGGCGGGCGATCCGCATGCCCGTATAGGCGAACAGGCCGAACAGCGCGAGCAGGCCCGCCGCACCGATGAAACCCAGCTCCTCGCCGATGATCGCGAAGATGAAGTCGTTGTGCGCGTTGGGCAGGTAGTTGAACTTCGCGGTGCCCTGTCCCAGCCCGTCGCCGAACATACCGCCGTTTGCCAGCGCGTACTTGGCCTGCCGCGACTGGTAACCGATGCCCTGCAGATCGGAGTCGGGGTCCAGCCAGGCCCGCACGCGGTCGGAGCGGTAGCCGGCCGAGACCGCCATGATGGCCGCCGCACCGATGCACAGGACCAGGGAACTGAGGAAGACCCGCAGCGACAGACCGGCGTACCAGAGCAGGCCGAGCAGCACGATGCTCACGGACACCGTCTGGCCGAGGTCGGGCTCGGCGACGATCAGCGCGAGTGCCAGCACCGCCGCGGGCAGCAGCGGGAACAGCAGTTCCTTGAGCCCGGCGTGCTCCATGCGGCGGGTCGCGAGCAGGTGGGAACCCCAGATCGCGAAGGCGATCTTGGTCAGCTCGGACGGCTGCATGGAGAAGCCGGCGACGACGAACCAGCCGCGGGCACCGTTGGACAGGTGGCCGACGCCCGGGATCAGCACCAGGGCAATCAGCACGAGGCTGACGATGAACGCCGGCAGCGCCATCCGGCGCATGAACGCGATGGGCAGCCGGAGCGCGATGTAGAACGCGACGAGGCCGATGATCGTCCACAGCACCTGCTTGGCGAAGATCGTCCAGGGCGAGCCGTCCTCGTCGTACGAGTGCACGCCCGAGGCCGAGAGCACCATGGTCAGGCCCAGCGTGATCAGCAGTGCCGCGCAGGCGATGACCAGGTGGAACGATGTCATCGGCCGGCTCAGCCAGGCCCCGACCCGGGCCCGGGGACCCTGCCGCTTGGGCTCGGCGGGCTTGGCGGCCGAGGTCTTGCCCGCGTCAGGCGACGCGCTCTCGTTCGTCTCGCCCGGAGCCTGTGGCTCGTCCGGGCCGGCTTTGCTCCGGCGCAGCTTTGCAAGGATGTCCGGCATGTGACTACCCGACCTCGTCATTCACATTGGTCACAAAAACCACAACTGTCCCTTGCATCCCAAAATCCTCCCCTGTCACCGCCGTCGGGGGCGGCACATCCGGCGCGTGTCGCCGGAATGGGGTGATTTGCCACAGCTGGTGCGCTGCTGCGACGCGTTTCCGTCGCGAACGCAATTGCACGGCGAATTTCGGGGCCGTTTTTCCGCCACCCAGTTGCACTCGTGACGAGCCGGCGAGCGGAGCGCGAAGAATCGTGTGCGCTACCCCTTGAGCGCGGCGACCACCTTGACGAGCAGGTCCTTCGCCACCTGCGGGTCGATGTCGGCCTGGACGACGGCCACGGTCTTGTCGCCCATGACCGCGGTGTAGGTGGCTTCCTCGATGGACTTTCCGTTGGCGGTGATGTGCGCCTGCACGCCCATGGTCTTCGCCCCGGCGATGTCGGGGCCGGGGACGCGGTCGACCGTCGCGGTGACACCGTCGGTCGTGTCGACGGTGATGTGATCGCAGCCGGCGTGGCCGAGTTCGCCGGCGTTCTTGGCCGCCTCCGCCGCCACCACGATGATGGTGTGGCCCTCCTGGTTGCTGCCGACGAATCCCTCGGCCTTGGCTCCGACGCCGGCCGGCGCGAGCGGCTTGAGCAGCGACGCGCACTCGGCGGGTGTGACAACCGACGGCGGCGTGGTGGTGAGCGCACCGACACCGGGAGCGTCCAGCTTCTCCTGGGTGACGGTGTCCTGCTCCAGATCCATGGGGTCATAGCCCGCGGGCAAGCTGCTCTTGACGCCGCCGACCTTCGAGATGTCGTACTTCGCCGCGGCCTGGCTGGTCCCGGACTTGCCGTCCGAACCGCCGCAGCCCGCGATCAACGCCACACCCGACAGCACGACAACGGGCCCGACCAGGTATTTCTCGACATTCATGGCGCGAACCCTAACAGCGGGTTCCGGTGCCGCCGCGCACATACTGGATGTTGGCTGGGAGCCGCGTGTCTAGCGGCCACCCGCCGACAGCCACTCGCTGTAGAACAGCGCCACGCCGAGCCCGCAGGCGATCGCGGTGAGCAACCAGAACCTGATGATCACTGTGGTCTCGGCCCAGCCGGCCAGCTCGAAGTGATGATGGAACGGCGCCATTCGGAAGACCCGGCGACCGGTGGTCCGGAACGCCAGGATCTGGACCACCACCGAGGTGACCTCGGCGACGAACAGGGCGCCGAGCACGATGGCCAGCGTCTCGGTCCGGCTGGTCACCGACAGACCGGCGATGATGCCGCCGAGCGCCAGCGAACCGGTGTCGCCCATGAAGATCTTGGCCGGCGCGGCGTTCCACCAGAGGAATCCGATGCAGGCGCCCGCGGTCGCGGCCGCGACCAGTGCCAGGTCCAGCGGATCGCGGACGTTGTAGCAGCCCGGTCCCGGGCTGGTGGCGCACGCGTTGCGGTACTGCCAGAACGTGATCAGCACGTACGCCGCGCTGACCATCGCCATGGCACCGGCCGCCAGGCCGTCCAGGCCGTCGGTGAAGTTGACCGCGTTGGACCAGGCACTGACCAGCACCACGATGAACAACACGAACAGCAGCGGCCCGAGGGTGACGGTCGCGATCTCGCGCACGTAGGACAGGCCGGCACTCGCCGGCGTCAGCCCGTTGGCGTTGCGGAACTGCAGCACCAGCACACCGAACAGGACGGCGGACACCAGCTGACCGACCGTCTTGGCGGTCTTGTTCAAACCCAGGTTGCGGGCCCGACGAAGCTTGATCAGATCGTCGAGGAAGCCGACGGCACCCAGCGACGTGGCCAGCCCGAGCACCAGCAGACCCGAGGCCGACGGCCCTTCGCCGTCGACCAACAGCCCGACGACGTGGGTGCCGAGATAGCCGCACCAGATGCCGGTCACGATCGCGACGCCACCCATCGACGGCGTGCCGCGCTTCTTCTGGTGGCTGGCCGGACCGTCTTCGCGGATCTCGTGGCCGAAACCCCGGCGGGTGAACAGCCGGATCAGCACCGGCGTGAGCACGATCGACACCGCGAGCGCGATGCCGACGGCGAACAGGATCTGAATCACGCTTGCCCCTCCCGCGCCAGTTCCTCAGCCAGCGTGCCCAGCCCGGCCGAGTTCGAGGCCTTGACCAGCACGACATCGCCGGGCTCCAGCTCGGCACGCAGCAAATCGAGTGCGGCAGCGGCATCGGGGACGGGCGATACTTCGCTGCCCCACGAACCTTCCATCACCGCGCCGTGTTGCATGGCGCCCATAGCCCTCCCGGTTCCGACGACAACCAGTCGTGACACATCTAAACGCACGGCCAGTCGACCGATGCTGTCATGCTCGGCAATGGCGTCGTCACCCAGTTCGGCCATCTCGCCGAGCACGGCCCAGCTACGCACCTGCGCGCCGGACTCGGCACGCGCCGACTTGGCCATCCAGGCCAGCGCCTTGAGGCCCGCCCGCATCGAGTCGGGGTTGGCGTTGTAGGCGTCGTTCACCACGACCACACCGTCGGCGCGGGCACTGACCTGCATGCGGTGCTTGGAGACGGGGCCGGCACCGGCGAGCGCGTCGGCCACCTGCTGCAGGCTCGCGCCGCATTCCAGCGCGACCGCGGCGGCACTGAGCGCGTTGGCCACCTGATGATCGCCGTGCACCGCCAGCGCGACGTCGACGTGCTGCTCCCCCGCATGCAGGGTGAAGCGCGGGCGGGCCAGCTCGTCGAGCGTGACGTCACCGGCCCAGACATCGGCTCCGGGAGACCGCGATACCCGCACCACGCGGGCTTCGGTGCGCTCCGCCATGGCGGCCACCGCTGGGTCGTCGGCATTGAGGATGACGACACCGGTCGCCGGGACAGCTTGTGGCAGTTCGGATTTCGTCGCAGCGATGACGTCGCGCGAGCCGAACTCACCGAGGTGCGCGGTGCCGACATTGAGCACCACACCGATCGACGGCGGTGCGATCGCGGCGAGGGCGGCGATGTTGCCGGGGTGCCGCGCCGACATCTCCAGCACCAGGAAGTCGGTCTCCGGGGTGGCCCGCAGCACCGTCCACGGATGGCCGAGCTCGTTGTTGAACGATCCCGGCGGCGCGATCACTTCACCCAGCGGCGCCAGCACCGCGGCCAGCAGATCCTTTGTCGACGTCTTGCCCGACGAGCCGGTGACGCCGATGATCCGCAATCCCCCGGCGGCCAACCGGTCGGCGACCGCGCGGGCGAGTCTGCCCAATGCCGCCAGCACCGCGGCACCCGAGCCGTCGGTGTCGTACTCCAGCGCGCCCGAGGACGAATCAACCTGTCCGGCAACCGGCTTCACGACGATGGCCGGCACCCCGACCGGCCGGGCCGCCAGCACCGCGACGGCGCCCGCCGCCACCGCGCCCGCGGCGAAGTCATGCCCATCCGACCGGGCACCCGGCAGCGCCAGGAACAAACCGCCCGCCGTGACGGCCCGCGAATCGAACTCGACGGTCCCGGTCACGTGCGTCGCGGCGGCAGCCTCAGCTGTGACGTCGGACAGCTCGCCGCCGACGATGTCGGCGATCTCCGCCAGGGTCAGGTCGATCATGCGGGTGACTCTCCAGTCTTCAAGGTCGCAGCATGCAGGGCCTTATCCAGAGCGGCAGCCAACTCATCACGATCATCGAACGGCCGGGTCTGACCGGCTCGGGTCTGGCCCGACTCGTGTCCCTTGCCCGCGATCAGGACCGTGTCCCCCGCACGGGCCCAGCCGACGACATGGTCGATGGCCGCCCGCCGGTCGCCGATCACCACCACCTCGGCCGATCCGTCCGCGGCGCCCGCCGCGATGGTCGCCCGGATGAGGTCGGGATCTTCGTCGCGCGGATTGTCGTCCGTGATGACCACCAGATCCGCCAGCTCCGCGGCGATACGCCCCATCGGTTCGCGCTTCCCGGCGTCCCGGTTGCCGCCGGCCCCGAACACCACCGCCAGCCGGCCCTGGGTCTGCGGGCGCAGCGTCTGCAGCACCGCCTCCAGAGCACCCGGCTTGTGCGCGTAGTCGACGAGGGCCAGGAAGTCCTGTCCGCGGTCGATGGGCTGTAGGCGGCCGGGCACGCTGGCGGTGGCCAGTCCCGGCGCGGCCTGCTCCGGGGTGACGCCGACGGCGTCGAGCAGCGCCACGGCCAGTAGCGCGTTGGCGACGTTGTAGCCGCCGGGCAGGCCGATCCGCAGCCCGTGCCGGGCGCCGKCGGGCCCGACGGCCGTGAACCGCTGGCCCTCGCGGTCCGCTTCGATAGCGGCGACGGTCCAGTTGGCGTCACCGGTGGTGCTGACGGTCACCGGGTCGGCGGCGCGGGCGGCCATCCGGCGGCCCCAGTCGTCGTCCACGCAGACGACCGACACTGCCGCATGGTTGGGCGAATCCGGTTGGAACAGGCGGGCTTTGGCGTCCAGGTAGTCGTCCATCGTCGGATGGAAGTCCAGATGGTCCCGCGACAGGTTGGTGAAACCGCCGGCGGCGAAGCGCAGGGCGTCCACCCGGCCCAGCGACAACGCGTGGCTGGACACCTCCATGACGACGGTGTCCACTCCGCGTTCGACCATCGCGGCCAGCAGCGCCTGCAGCGCAGGCGCCTCGGGCGTGGTCAGGGAACTCGGCAGGTCGCGGCCGTCGATCCGGATACCGACGGTGCCGATCAGTCCGGCCACCCGCCCCGCGGCGCGCAACCCCGCCTCCACCAGATAGGTGGTCGTGGTCTTGCCGGAGGTCCCGGTGATGCCGATGACACGCAGCCGCTCGGATGGCCGGCCGTAGATTTCGGCGGCGACCTCACCCAGCACCGCCCGCGGGTCGGCGTGCACCAGCACTGGGACACCTATGTCGAGCAGCTCCAGACCCTCCGGGTCGGTCAGTACCGCGGCGGCCCCGGCAGCGACGGCGTCGGCGGCGAACCGCGCGCCATGTGCGGCCGAACCTGGCAGCGCCGCGAACAGATCACCGGCGACGACGTCCCGGCTGCTCAGCGTGACGCCGGTGACCCGCAGCTCCCGGGCCTGGGCACCGGCTGGCAGCGCTGCGCCAACGTGGTCGGCCAACGAGCCCAGCGCGGCTCCGGCGGGATCAGCGGGGCGCAAGGTAGGCAAAGACATGGCCATGACACAGTACCGGGCCGGTGACGGGCAACCGGCCCGTCAGGTGGCCTGCAGGACCAGCGGCGGACCAGGGTCCGGCGACAGCGGCACGTTCTCCCGCTGCATCAGCCACGCCGCGATGTTGTGGAACAGCTGTGCCATCGAGTGTCCGGGCGTGCCGTCGGCATTGCGTAGCGGGTTGTTGGCCATGATGCCGACGACGTAGCGTGGATCGTCCGCCGGTGCCATGCCGGCGAAGGTGATCCAGTAGTGATCGTCGTCGTAGTAGCAGCCGCAGGCCGGGTTGATCTGCTGCGCGGTACCGGTCTTGCCGGCCATCTGGTACCCCTCGACGGCGCCCGGCCAGCCGGTGCCCTGCTGGGTGCCACGCGGGTCACGCTGGAGGGTCGCGCGGAACATGTTGCGCAGCGTCGCCGCCGTCTGCGGGGAGACGACCTGGACACTCTCGGGTGCCGGCTGATCCTGGTGGGTGCCGTCGGCCGAGACGACCGACTTGACGATGCGGGGCGGGATGCGCAGACCGTCGTTGGCGATGGCCTGGTACATGCCC
Organism: Mycolicibacterium sp. P4_G11; assembly: GCF_056555145.1. Taxonomy (NCBI): domain Bacteria; kingdom Bacillati; phylum Actinomycetota; class Actinomycetes; order Mycobacteriales; family Mycobacteriaceae; genus Mycobacterium; species Mycolicibacterium sp. P4_G11. The sequence continues at coordinate 70,559 of NZ_JBFUJW010000001.1, read as the reverse complement.
GTCATCTGCAGCAGGGTCATCGAAAGGCCCTGTCCGATGGGCAGGTTCGCGAACGAGCTGCCCGACCACTGATCGATCGGCGGAACCAGCCCCGCGCTCTCACCCGGCAGACCCGAGCCCGTGCGCTGGCCGAGGCCGAACTTCGTGAGCATGTCCGCGAAGCGCTCCGGGCCGACCCGCTGGGCCAGCATCAGGGTGCCGATGTTCGAGGACTTCCCGAAGACACCGGTGGTGGTGTACGGGTCGACGCCGTGGCCCCAGGCGTCGCGGATGGTGACGCCGCCCATGTTGTAACTGCCCGGAACCTGCAGCACCTCATCGGGATTCGACAGGCCGAACTCGATGACCGACGCCGCGGTGACGATCTTGTTGACCGAACCCGGCTCGAACGGTGACGTCGCGGGCAGATTGCCCATCTGCTTGTCGTCCTGCCGGTTCAGTTCCTGCGCCGGATCGAACGTGTTGTCGTTCGTCATGGCCAGAATCTCGCCGGTCTTCGAATCCAGGACCACCGCGGACACGTCGCGCGCGCCGGACATGTCCTTGGCCTGCTGCACCTGCTGCTGGACGTAGTACTGGATGTCGTTGTCGAGGGTGAGCTGCACGGTGGCGCCGTTGATGGCGTCATGCCGGTCCCGGTAGCTGCCGGGGATCACCACACCGTCCGAGCCGCGGTCGTAGGTGACCGAGCCGTCGGTGCCGGAAAGCTTTGCGTCGAAGGAATCTTCGAGGCCGAGCAGGCCGTGGCCGTCCCAGCCGATGTCGCCGACGATGTTCGCGGCCAGCGAGCCACCGGGGTACTGCCGGATGTCCTGACGCTCCGCGCCGACCTCGGGGTACTTCTTGGTGATGGCGTCGGAAATAGCGGGATCGACCGCGCGGGCCAGGTAGACGAACGAGTCCCGGCCGGTGATCTTCTTGGCCAGGGTCGCGGCGTCGGGCTTGTTGTTCAGCAGACCGGCCACGCCGACGGCGATCTCGTTGAGTCGCTTGTCCGGGTCGGGTGCCGCCGGGGTCTTGGCCTTCGCCTCGGTGAGCTGCTGGCGAATCCGGTTCGGCTGGAAGGTCAGCGCGCGGGCTTCGATGGTGAAGGCCAGCTTGGCGCTGTTGCGGTCGACGATGCTGCCCCGCACCGCCTTCTCCACGTCGGTGACCTTGAGCTGGCTGGCCGCTTCGGCGCGCAGACCGGCAGCCCGCGGGCCCTGGAGGAAGAACAGCTGCACTGCCGAGGCCAGCAGCACCAGCGCGATGACGATGTTGCCGGTCTTGTGCCGGAACCCGAACGAGCCCGTGCGGCCCTCGGGTACGACGGCCTCGCGGGTGCGCCGTTCGTGAGCCGAATGCGGTTGCGCGGTACGCGGTTTGGCGGTGGGCTGCCGCTTGCGAGGCGCGGCCGTCCGCTGCGCGCCGGTCCTGCGCGGGCTCTTGCCGCTCATGCGGGGGCGCCGGGGGCCGACGGCACCGGAAGCGGGGCCGGCACCGGGGCCGGAATCTGTGCCGGGACCTGGACCGGCAGCGGCGCCTGAACCTGCGCGGCCTGAGCCGGGAGCACGCTCTCCGGCTGCAGAGCCGGGCCGGGCAGCGTGCCCAGTCCGGGCACCGGGAGGGCCGGTGCCGCCGGGACGGGCGCCGCAAGGGCGGGAGCCGGGACCGGAAGCACCGGTGCCACGGGCGCCGGCGCATGTACGACCTGTTCCCGCGGGTCGATCACGAGTGGCGCCGGAGCGGCGGCCGGGGCCGGAACAGCGCCGGGGACCGGAACTGCACCCGGGACCGGAGCCGCGGCAGGTGCCGGGACCGGGGCGGGAGCCGCGGCAGGCGCCGGGGCCGGACGTGGGGCGGCCGGGGCGGGCGGGGCCACCTCGGGCAGCGGTGTGTTCAGCGGTGGCGGCGGAACCCCCTGCGCCGGTTTGGGACTGCCGACCAGCAGCCAGTTGCCGGTCGGGTCCTGCACCAGGTGCGCGGTGTCGCGGGACGGGATCATGCCGAGGTTGCGGGCCGCATCGGCGAGCGCCGGCGCGGCCTGCGCCACCAGCACGTCACGCTCGAGCGCCTCTTTCTGTTGCTGCAGCGCCTGATTGATCTCCTTGGCGCGGCCCAACTCGTAGGACCGTTCGGCAGCGGAAGTCGACAGCCACAGCGTGACGCCAAGGCCCATGCCCAGCGCCCCGATGATCAGCACGACGAACGGCACCCGCGCGATCAGGTGCCGCGGGTCGAGGTCCATCTCGGCGATACGCATGAGCATCCGCTCCCGCAGCGGGGTGCGAACAACCTTGGGCGCCTTGGCCTTACGAGCCTTGGCCCGGGCCTTGGCCTGCGACGCGCTCTTGGGGCGTGACGGCGCCGCGGTCGGCCGTGCGAACGGCGTGGTCTGCGGACCGGCACCGGTGGGCTTGGACCGCTGCGGCCGGACGTCGCGCTTGCCGCGCTTGACGCGGGCTTCGCCCTTGCTACCGGACTTGTTGTCCCGCTTGACATCCCGCTTGTCCACGGGGTCCTGCCGTACCGCTGTGCGCCGGCGCGGCTCTGCCTCGCCGGACCGGGTCCCCCGTCGAGCGTTGCCGCCGCGTACCGGCGCTGGCCGCTTTGCCATCACAGACCTCCCCTTGTGACAACTTTTTCCAATGCACGCAGGCGAACCGACGCGCTACGCGGATTCAATTCGAGTTCGTGGTCGTCGGCCCGTTCGGCACCCCGGGTCAACGAGGTGAAGAGCGGCTCGTAGCCGGGCAGCTCCATCGGCAGGCCCTCCGGGGTACGCGATGCGATGGCATCGGTGAAGTACCCCTTGACAATTCGGTCTTCCAGCGACTGATAGGCCTCGACGGCGATCCGGCCGCCGGGCCGCAGCGCGTCCAGCGCGGCGGGTATCGCCGCGCGCAGGCAGTCCAGCTCCCCGTTGACCTCGGTGCGCAGCGCCTGGAACGTCCGCTTGGCCGGATGCCCACCGGTGCGACGGGCCGGGGCCGGGATCACCGCGTAGAGCAGCTCGACCAGCTGGGTCGTCGTGGTGAACGGGCGCTGGGCCCGTTCGCGGACGATCGCGCCGGCGATGCGGGACGCGAACTTCTCCTCGCCGTACTCGCGCAGCACGCGAGTGAGCGTCCGGGCGTCATAGGTATTCAAGATGTCTGCCGCCGTCAGGCCAGACGTCTGGTCCATCCGCATGTCCAGCGGCGCGTCCTTCGCGTAGGCGAAGCCACGCTCGGCCTGGTCGAGCTGCATCGAGGACACCCCGAGGTCGAACAGGATGCCGTCCAATTCACCTGGGCGGTAACCGGATTGGGTCAGTGCATCGTCGATGCCGTCATACGCGGTGTGCACCAGGTGCACCCGGTCAGCGAACGGTGCGAGGCGCTCGGACGCCAGCCGCAGCGCGGTCTGGTCCCGGTCCAGGCCGATCAGCGTCAGACCGGGAAAGCGAGTCAGGAAGGCTTCGGAGTGGCCACCGGCGCCCAGCGTCGCGTCGATCATGACGGCGCCGTCGGCGCTGTGCCTGGTGAGTGCTGGGGCCAGCAGCTCGACGCAGCGGTCCAGCAGCACCGGAATGTGCGGCCGACGATCGGTCAACGCAACACCCCCAAAAGGCTTCAGCTGGTGGATTTGTGCGGCCCCCGCAGCGAGGTCTCTGTCCGAGTTCGCGGACCTGACGTTGGGGAAGTACGCCAGGGCCGGTTCGGACAGAGGCCACGCTGCACGGGCCTGCAGGTCAAAGGGTGCTGCCGAGCGCTTCATCGCTTGCCGCGGAGAAGTTCTCTTCGTGAGTGTCTTGGTAGGTCTGCCAGGCCGCGGCATCCCAGATTTCGAGGTAGTCCACCGCACCGATCACGACGCATTCCTTGGTCAGGCTCGCGTAGCGACGGTGATCGGCGGACAGGGTGACACGGCCCTGAGCGTCGGGGTGCTGCTCGTCGGCGCCCGCGGCGAAAACGCGCAGGTCGGCACGAGCGGCGGGATCGTTTCGAGGAGTGCTCGCCACGCGGCGGGCAATCTCGGCTTCGAACTCAACCCTCGGATACACGGCGAGGCTGTGATCTGGACTTTTGGCGACCATCAACCCTCCTGCCAGTGCATCGCGGAACTTGGCGGGCAACGTCAGTCGCCCCTTGTCATCGAGCTTCGGCGTGTAGGTACCCAAAAACACCAGGCACCTCCCGCCACTCCGGAGTCCGGTCTCTCCGATGTCCGCCACATTACCCCACAATCCCCCACTTCACTCCATTCCAAGTCTAAAAATGGCCTTATCTGCCCCACTCGGCGCAGCAACCACCGAAACTCAGGGGTGGAGGACGGCATCAAACGGCCTGGCTGTGCACCAAAATCCCAGCTGGAAGGGCATGCGGGAGTGCGGTGGGGCGTTGTGGGGGGCCGCGGAGCGCAAGCCCTGAAAAAACGGGGCGGACGCCGCCTCCGGCAAATTTCGCTACCGACCCGGCGTGTCGCACGTCACACCGTCACTGGACCGGCGAAAAACAAAACAAGGGCAGCCGAATCGGCTACCCCTGTGTCACGCGTGAACGGTTAGTCGTCGAACCTGCGACGGAACCGGTCTTCCATGCGGTTGGTGAACGAGTTACCAGCGCGAGCGCGCTTGGACTTGCCGGCAGACGGCGCCGACTTCTCCTTGGAGAGCTTCCGGGGACCGGTCACCGCGAACACCGCACCGGCAAACATCACCACGAAGCCGATGACGCTCAGGATCGGGAGTTGGTCGATCCACAGGATTCGAAACGCCACACCCAGCACCAGCAACGCCAGACCGAGGACAAACAGCCCCGCGCCTTGCAGCCGCCGCCGTGCCGACGGCGCTTGCAGCGTGCCGCCCCGGACGCTCGAAGCGAACTTCGGGTCCTCGGCGTACAACGCACTCTCGATCTGGTCGAGCATGCGCTGCTCATGATCGGAGAGTGGCATCCGCGCCTCCCAACTCACACCGCTGCCCGCAGCGGCTCCTGACGTCTGCACCCGTGGTCACGGATCCCTAACAGTCATGATACGAGGTCACACAGACACGTACCACATACTTCAGACTCCCGAATTGTAAGACTGGGACGTCGGCCGGGCGACAGCGCCTGCTGCGCAACCCGACTTCGACGTTCCCACCCACCTCCTTCAACGTTCCCGCCCACCTCCTTCAACGTTCCCACCCACCTCCCAAGACCTCCCTGATGCACCGAAAGGCTCACACCGTGGCGACGCTCCTGACCGATCTGTCGCCGGCTGACATGCAGCACCGACTCGACGACGCGCTGTCCGTCTACGTCGACGCCATGCGCTACCCGCGGGGCACCGAACGTCAGCGCGCGTCGATGTGGCTGGACCACACCCGACGCGACGGCTGGACCGGCGTCGCCGCGTTCGACGTCCCCAGCCAGGACGAGACCCCCGACGCGGCACTTCGATCCGCTCCCATGCTCGGCGTCGCCTACGGGTACCGCGGCGCACCCGATCAGTGGTGGTACCAACAGGTCGCCGCCGGCCTGCGCCAGGTCGGCACGCCCAGCGAACGCATCGACCAGTTACTGAACGGGTACTTCGAACTCACCGAACTGCACATCCACCCACGGGCCCAGGGCCTGGGACTCGGCGAGGCACTGACCCGTCGACTGCTCGCCGGCTGCGCGGAATCCCATGTCCTGCTGTCCACCCCGGAAATCCTCGGCGAAGGCAACCGGGCCTGGCGGCTGTACCGCCGGCTGGGATTCCACGACGTCATGCGCAGCTACTTCTTCCCCGGTGATCCACGGCCGTTCGCCATTTTGGGCCGAGCCCTGCCACTGTGATCCATCCGGTGTGCCGCTGACCCTGCCCCGATCTGGCACGATAACGGCGTGAACCGCCGCCGCCACCTGCGTGCCTTGCTGCTGTTTCTGATGCTGCTCCCCCTCGCGGTCGGCTGCGTGCGCGTCCACACCTCGCTCACCGTCTCGCCCGACGACCGGGTGTCCGGCCAGATCGTCGCCTCCGCGAAGGCCAAGGACGCCGACGACAAGGGCCCGCAGCTGACCAACAACCTGCCGTTCGCGCAGAAGGTCGCGGTCTCGGACTACCGCAAGGACGACTACGTCGGCTCCGAGGCCGTGTTCTCGGACCTGAGCTTCTCCGAGGTGCCCCAGCTGGCCAACCTGAGCCGGGACTCGGCCGGCGCCGACATCTCGCTGCGCCGTGCCGGTGACCTGGTGATCCTCGAAGGCCGCGTCGACCTGACCACGGTGACCGACCCGGATTCCGATGTCACGTTGTCGGTGGCGTTCCCCGGCGACGTCACGTCGACCAACGGCGAGCGCGTGGCCAGCGACATCGTCCAGTGGAAGCTCAAACCCGGCGTCGTGAGCACCATGAAAGCCCAGGCCCGCTACACCGACCCGAGCGCGCGTTCGTTCACCACGGCCGCGATCTGGATGGCCGTCCTGGCCTTCGCGATCGCCGGCATCATCGGCGGCCTCGCCTACTGGAGCCGCGACCGCTCCCCCAAGCTCGCCGCAGTGTCCGATGAGTGACTTTGTCACTGTGTCCGACCGGCGACCCGGCACCCTCTAATCTGGATGCACAATTCCGGGGTCAGGAGAGGGGACGCGCGCTGAGCGTCGATGCCGCAGGTCCGTCGGCTGGCGAGCTGGCGAATGCCATCACAGATCAACTGCGCGACTATCTCGCCGAACGCCGGCGAGACAGCGCCTACATCGGCGACGCCTACGCCGAGGTCACCGGAGCACTCGAAGAGTTCGTGCTGCGCGGCGGCAAGCGGGTCCGCCCGGCGTTCGCCTACTGGGGCTGGCGCGCGGTCGCGCCCGATCCCGGCCACCCGGCCGACCCGGCGGTGTTGCGCCTGTTCTCCGCGTTGGAACTGCTGCAGGCCTGCGCCCTGGTCCACGACGACGTCATCGACTGTTCGGCGACCCGGCGCGGCCTGCCGACGGTGCACCGGCTGTTCGCCGAGCGGCACCGCCAGCAGGGCTGGCGTGGCTCGTCCGAGCAGTTCGGGCTGTCCGCAGCCATCCTGCTCGGCGACCTCGCACTGTCCTGGGCGGACGACGTGGTCTCGAACGCCGACCTGTCGGCCGATGCGCGGCGGCGGGTCAACGAGGTGTGGGCACACATCCGCACCGAGGTCCTCGGCGGGCAGTACCTCGACATCGTCGCCGAATCCAGCGGCGCCGACACCGTCGCCTCGGCCATGAACGTGAACCTGTACAAAACCGCGTCGTACACCGTCACCCGGCCGCTGCAGCTGGGCGCCGCGGCAGCCGCCGACCGGCCCGACGTGCAGAAGATTTTCCATGCTGTCGGCACCGATCTGGGCATTGCGTTCCAGTTGCGCGACGACGTGCTCGGAGTGTTCGGCGACCCGGCCGTCACCGGCAAGCCGTCGGGTGACGATCTGCGCTCGGGCAAGCGCACCGTGCTGCTGGCCGAGGCCGTGGAACTCGCCGAAAACTCCGACCCGACCGCGGCGGACCTGCTGCGCAACGCGATCGGCACCGACTTGACGGACGGCCAGGTCAGCGAGCTCTGCGGCGTCATCGAGTCCGTGGGTGCGCTGGCCGCCGTGGAGCAGCGCATCTCTCTGCTCACCGAACGTGGACTGGACGCGCTGGCCGCGGCCCCCATCGACGAGGGCGCCAAGACCGGGCTCACCGAGCTCGCCCGGCGCGCGTCGAACCGGTCCGCGTAGGCGCCGACCATGACCACCTCGACTACCGCGCCCGGGGCGCTGGCCCGGCTGATCGCGTTCGGGCGATCCGACGAGGGCCGCCCCGCGCTGCTCGGCTTCACCGGCGCCATCCTGATCGCGCTGGGCGGCTTGGGCGCCGGGAGCACCCGGCAGCACGATCCGCTGCTGGAGTCGATGCACCTGTCATGGTTCCGGTTCGGCCATGGGCTGGTGGTGTCGTCGATCCTGCTGTGGACCGGCGTCGCATTGATGCTGATCGCCTGGCTGGCGCTGGGCCGGCGCGTGGTGGACCGGACCGCGACCGACTACACGATGATCGCGACGACCGGCTTCTGGCTGGCACCGCTGCTGCTGAGCGTCCCGGTGTTCAGCCGCGACACGTACTCGTACCTGGCGCAGGGCGCGCTGCTGCGCGACGGCCTCGACCCCTACCTGGTCGGGCCGGTGGACAACCCGAACTCGTTGTTGGACAACGTGAGTCCCATCTGGACCACCACCACCGCGCCCTATGGACCGGCCTTCATCCTGGTCGCCAAGTTCGTCACCATGATCGTCGGCGACCATGTCGTGCAGGGCACCATGCTGCTACGGCTGTGCATGCTGCCCGGTCTGATCATGTTGATCTGGGCCGCGCCCCGGGTGGCCCGGCACGTCGGCGCCAACAGCGCTGCCGCCCTGTGGATTTGCGTGCTCAACCCGCTGGTGATCATCCATCTGATGGGCGGCGTCCACAACGAGATGCTGATGGTGGGGCTGATGATGGCCGCCATCGCGCTCACCTTCGAACGCCATCCCATCGCCGGCGTCAGCCTGATCGCCCTCGCGGTGGCGGTGAAAGCCACCGCGGGACTGGCACTTCCGTTCATGGTGTGGGTCTGGATGCGCCAGTTGCGCGAACGACACCCGTGGGGCGCGGTGCGCACCTGGCTCGCGGCCACCGCCGCGTCCGGGGCGATCTTCACCGTGGTGTTCGCCGTGGTGACGGTCGCGGCGGGCGTCGGGCTCGGCTGGCTGACGGCGTTGGCGGGCTCGGTCAAGATCGTCAACTGGCTGACCATCCCGACCGCCATAGCCAACCTGATCCACGCCATCGGCGGGCTGTTCACCACCGTCAGTTTCTACGCGGTACTGGACGTCACCCGGATCATCGGCATCGCGATCATCGCGATCTCACTCCCGTTGCTGTGGTGGCGATTCCGCCACACCGACCGGGAAGCGCTGATCGGCATCGCGCTGGTGATGGCCGTCGTCGTGCTGTTCGTGCCCGCCGCGCTGCCCTGGTACTACACCTGGCCACTGGCAATCGTCTCGGCACTGGCGCAGAGCCGGTCGGCGATCGCGCTGATCGCCGGGTTCTCGACCTGGATCATGGTGATCTTCAAACCCGACGGATCGCACGGCATGTACTCGTGGCTACACGTCATCCTGGCCACGGGATGCGCCGTGGCGGCGTGGTATTCACTGGCGCACGCACCGGAGCCGGCCGTCGAGACCGAGCCCGCCGAACCCGCCCGCTAGGCGTTCCGGGCCCGCGTGCCCTCGCCGTCGATGCCCCAGCTGATGATCCGGGTGGGCGTCAGCCGGATGATGTCTCCGCTGAGCCCGCCGTCGGTGCTCCCCGCGCCGGGCAGCGCCCGCGCGGTGCCCCTGACCTCGATCCCCTGCGCCCGCGGCGGCGCCACCGAGGTGACCTCGTCGACGATGAACGCCACCTTCGGATCGGCGATGACGTTGCGCCACTTCTGCGTTGAGGCGAGGGCGTGGCCGACGATGTCGACGGTCCCGTCCGGCCCCAGGTGCACTCCCACCGGCCGGATCTGCGGCTGTCCCCCAGGCCCGATGGTGCTGAGGCGCCCGATGGGCTGGGCGCCCAGGAAGTCCCGCTCAGCCGGGGTGAATGACATGATCACGCCTTCCTGGCGACGACGAGGTGTCCGGGCAGCCGCACCTGTTCAGCACCGGCGCCGGCCTGCAGCTGCGCCGGCCGGAGGCTGTCCACCTGCCAGCGCTTCGAGACGATCTGGCGCAGTTCGTCTGCCGTGAACTGAGTGGGGCCCGGACCGTCGTGGTCGGGGAACGCTCCGGTGCCGAAGGCCAGGATGTAGAACGTGGCGCCGGGTGCCGCCGCTCGGTAGGCGGACTGCAGGTAGCCGTCCCGCAGTTCCGCCGGCAGGGCGTGCAGCAGGCCGCTGTCGAAGATGGTGCCGAATCGCCCGTCGTGCCCGGTGAACGCGCTGATGTCCGCCTGCTCGAAAGTGGCTGTGTGCAAACCCCGTTCGGCCGCGGCAGCGGTGGCCGCCACGACGGCCGTCGGCGTCAGGTCGATCCCGTGCACGGTGTGGCCCCGCGCCGCGAGGGCCAGGGCGAGTTCGGCGTAACCGCAGCCGGCGTCGAGCACCTCGCCCTGAACGACTCCGTCCTGGTCGATCAGTGCGGCGTACTCAGGTTGCGGCTCGCCGATGTTCCATGCGGGCGCATCCTCGTTGCGGTAAGCGCCATCCCAATCCATCACATTTCCTCCTCGTCGAATGTCTGCCAGAATAACGCACCGCATGTTTACTTTTGTTCCCTGAGAGGATGTGACCGTGACTGCACCGACCCCAGAGCGCAAGGGCCAGCGCACGCGGCAGCGGATTCTGCTGGCCGCGCGAAAGGTGTTCGCCGAGGCCGGCTACGAGAAAGCCACCATCCGGGGCATCGCCGAATTGTCCGGCGTCGACAAGGCGTCGGTGATCAAGCACTTCGGCAGCAAGCAGGAGCTGTTCCACGAGGCGGTGCAGTGGACGATTCCCGTCGGGGAGATGACGACGGCCGATCCCGCCGAGACCGCACAGAACTTCCTGCAGGGCCTGCTGACCGCCTGGGCCGCGGACCCCGACGGCCCCATGGCGGTGCTGCTCCGCACCGCGATGACCAGCCCGGACGCGCTGGAGTTGCTGCGGGCCAAGGTGACCGACCAGGTCGTCACGTCAGTCGCGGCAGACATCGACGGGCCCGACGCGCGGTTGCGGGCGGCCCTGCTGAGCGCGGCGCTGATGGGTATCGCGAGCCAGCGCTACCTGCTGCAGTTCCCCGACCTGGCCGCCGCCTCCGACGAGGACATCGTGCGGATCATGGCGCCGGTGCTGGCTGGGTTACTCGGTAACCCGTAGACGGCGGTGCCGTCAGTGGCGCATAGACGGCGGTGCCGTCACTGGTCGACGGCCGGCGGTGCCGTCAGTAACCCATGGCCTGGGCGCGGCGCAGCACTTCCCTGGCCTGGTGCGAATGCAGCGCGTCGACCGGACGCGCGTTGGCGGTGCGTTCGGTGCTGCCGTCGCGGGTCAGCGTGAGCGATTCGTCGGCGGTGAACAACCACCGCACGATGTGGGTGTCGTCGTAACCACCGTCGCGCAACAGCACCAGCAGGCCCGGCAGCTGCTTGACGACATGGCCCTTGGCGTCGAAGAAGATCTTCGGCACCACGATGGCACCGTTGCGGCGCACCCCGATCAGGTGACCGTCCCGCAGCTGCTGGTGCACCTTGGTCACCGGAATACCCAGCATGGCTGACACTGCGGGAAGATCGTAGACCGCTTCATCGGGATCGATAACGTCCTCGGCGGCCGGAATGCTGCTCACGCAGGAGATTCTAGAGCCGTACCATTGCCGGGTGCAGCCATCCCACCAACTGGACCCACTGATCGGTGCGGTACTGGACGGGCGCTACCGGGTCGATGCCCCGATCGCCAGCGGCGGCATGTCGACGGTGTACCGCGGCCTCGACACCCGGCTCGACCGCCTGGTGGCGCTGAAGGTGATGGATTCGCGGTATTCCGGCGACGAGCAGTTCCTGACCCGGTTCCAGCGCGAGGCCCGCGCGGCCGCCGGCCTGAAAAGCGCTGGCCTGGTTGCGGTTTACGACCAGGGATTCGACGGCCGCCATCCGTTCCTGGTGATGGAACTGGTCGAGGGCGGCACGCTGCGGGAGTTGCTGCGCGAGCGCGGCCCCATGCCGCCGCACGCGGTCGCGGCCGTACTGGCCCCGATGCTCGACGGCCTGGCGGTGGCCCACCAAGCAGGCCTGGTGCACCGTGACATCAAGCCCGAGAACGTCCTGATCTCCGACACCGGCGAGGTCAAGATCGCCGATTTCGGGCTGGTGCGGGCCGTCGCTGAGGCCAAGATCACGTCGACGAGCGTCATCCTCGGCACCGCGGCGTACCTCTCCCCCGAACAGGTCAGCACCGGCGACGCCGACCCGCGCAGCGACGTCTACTCCGTCGGCATCCTGGCGTACGAACTCCTGACGGGCACCACACCGTTCACCGGCGACACCCCGCTGAGCGTGGCGTATCAGCGGCTGGATCAGGACGTGCCGCCGCCGAGCGCGGCAATCGCGGGTGTGCCAAAGCAATTCGACGATCTGGTGGCCTGCGCGACGGCCCGCACACCCGACGACCGCTACCTCGACGCCGGCGACATGGCCGCCGAGCTGGCTGCCATCGTCACCGATCTGGGCCTGCCCGAATTTCAGGTGCCCGCGCCGCAGAACTCCGCACAGCACACCGCGGCAGCCGCCCAGCGCGGCCGCGCGGAGCGCACCACGGTCGCGACGGGTCGGGCAGCGGCGCCGAAACCGGCGCCCCAGCACACCCTGCAGTTCACGATGGATCCGGCGATGGACCCCGCGCTGCTCGAATCACCCGTGGCGGCAAAGCAATTCGCCGGGATCGCCCTCGACGATTTCGCCTGGGCCAGGCAGCGATCGCGGCGCGCCGTGCTGTTCTGGCTCATCGCGATCCTGACCCTGACAGCGCTCACCGCCGCGGGCGCCTGGACGCTCGGCACCAATCTCAACGGGTTGCTCTAAAACGCCGAAAGGCCACCTACCGCAGGGATTTCTCACGAAATCGTGCGACAGGTGGCCACTCGGCGGGGTGGTCTAGTCGCGGAGCATCTCCGCGACCAGGAACGCCAACTCCAGGCTCTGCTGCGTGTTCAGGCGCGGGTCGCACGCCGTCTCGTAGCGGCCGGCCAGGTCGTCGTCGGAGATATCCTGCGCCCCACCAAGACATTCGGTGACGTTCTCGCCGGTGATCTCGACGTGGATGCCGCCCGGGTGCGTGCCGAGTGCGCGGTGCACCTCGAAGAAGCCCTGCACCTCGTCGACGATGCGGTCGAAGTGCCGGGTCTTGTAGCCCGTCGAGCTCTCGTGGGTGTTGCCGTGCATGGGGTCGCACTGCCAGATCACCTGGTGACCAGAGGCTTCCACCTTCTGGATGATGCCCGGCAGCACGTCGCGCACCTTGCCGTTACCCATCCGGCTGACCAGCGTGAGCCGGCCCGGGATGTTGTGCGGGTCAAGACGTTCCACGTACTCGACGGCCATTTCCGGCGTCGTCGTCGGGCCGATCTTGATGCCGATGGGGTTGGCGATGGTCTCCACGAACGCGATGTGCGCATGGTCGAGCTGACGGGTGCGCTCGCCGATCCAGACGTAGTGCGCCGACAGGTCGTACAGGCGGGGCTCGGGGGCCTCGAGCGGGAACTCGGTGGACAGCCGGAGCATCGCGCGCTCGTAGTCGAGCACCAGGGCCTCGTGGCTGGCGTAGATCTCGGCGGTCTGCAGGTTGCGGTCGTTGACGCCGCAGGCCGTCATGAAGTTCAGGCCACGGTCGATCTCGCCCGCCAGCGCCTCGTACCGGGCACCCGCCGGCGACGTGCGGACGAACTCGCGGTTCCATTCGTGCACCTGCTGCAGCGACGCCAGACCCGACGAGGTCAGCGCCCGCACCAGGTTCATCGCGGCGCTCGCGTTGGCGTAGGCCCGCACCAGACGCGACGCGTCGTGCACGCGAACGGCCTGGTCCGGGTCGAAACCGTTGACCATGTCACCGCGGTAGGACGTCAGGCCCAGCGAGTCGATGTCCGACGAGCGCGGCTTGGCGTACTGCCCGGCGATGCGGGCCACCTTGACCACCGGCATGCTGGCGCCGTAGGTCAGCACGACGGCCATCTGCAGCAGGGTCCGGATGTTGGCCCGGATGTGCGGCTCGGTGTTGTCGACGAAGGTCTCGGCGCAGTCGCCGCCCTGCAGCAGGAACGCCTTGCCCTGCGCCACATCGGCCAGCTGGAGCTTGAGCTTCTCGATCTCGGACGGCACCGTGATGGGCGGCACGCTTTCGAGCACCTTGCGCATCGCAGCGGCCTGGTCCGCGGGCCAACTGGGCTGCTGCGCCGCCGGACGGGACAGTGCGTCGGCAAGACGGGCGCGCAGGTCCTCTGGCAGCGGGGGCAGCTCGGGCAGCTGGTCGATGGGTACGTCGACGGTCCAGTTCACGTGTCTATGGTACCGGCGCCGACCAGCGGGTATTTACCCGCCAATACGGCCCTGAAAGACGGATTTGGGACCACCGGGAGAAAACCGGGCCCGGTGCGCGACTATTGACGATGTGGAGTGCGAGATTGCTCGGGAGGCGCTGTCCGCGCGCATGGACGGCGAGCACGAACCCGTCCCCGCGCGCCGCGTCGACGAGCACCTGACGTCCTGCCCCGAGTGCCGGCAGTGGCAGGACGAGATGAACAGCCAGATGCAGCTGCTGCGCGGGCTGATCGCCTCGGACCGCACCAGGATCACCGCAGTGGCCGACACGGTCTCTCAACCTGCCCTTCCCGACAGCCCCGCCGGCATCGACTGGCTGCGCATCAGCCTGGCGGCGGTGGGGTCCATCCAGATCGTGCTGGCCGTGCTCCAGGCGGCAGGCGTCAGCATCGGGGTGCACGTCGGGCATGCGATGGGCGGGCACGTGGTCAACGAGTCGACGGCGTGGTCCGTCGCGCTCGGCGTCGCCATGCTGGTGGCCGCCGCCCGGCCCGCCGCGGCCCTGGGCCTGGCCGTGGTCGGCGGGGTGTTCACGCTGGTACTCACCGGATATGTCGTCGTCGACGGACTGACCGGCGCGGTAGGCGCGGTGCGCATGCTGAGCCATCTGCCGGCGCTGGCCGGTGTGGTGCTGACCGTGCTGGTCTGGCGCCGCCACACCCTCGAGCCGCCCCGGCCGGACCGCGACGCGGCACCCACGCTCGACGACATCACGTTGCCGGGCAATGCGTCCCGCGGCCGCCGCCGGGGCCACCTGTGGCCCACCGACGGCAACGCGGCCTAACCCAGCTAGACCATCACGGCGAACATGATCGCCATACCGGCCGCCGCCATGGCCTGACAGGCCACGGCGAACCACAGGCGGGCCGGGGCGTCCGGGCGCTCCTGGCGCACCGCGAAGTAGCGGATGGCCCACCACACCGCGGCGATCCCGAACAGCACGGTGACCACCCAGTTCACGCCGGTGACCCACTGCGCCGGGTGCCCGCAGCCGCCCATCGCACCGGAATGCGACGCCGGCCCGGACATGTCTATGCCCGGCATGGACGGCATCGAGGACGCCGGCTGCGGCGCGTCGGCGGCTGTCCCCGCGCACTGCCCGGGCAGCAGCCGGCCGTCCATCACCGCGTACATCCACGCCATCGCCAGCATCATCACCGAGTGATAGCCGTCGGCGACCCGGTGGCCGGCGCGCGTCACCAGGACGACCGCGAACCAGCCCGCGGCCAGCAGGAAGAACACCATCGGCGGCCGGTTCGGCACACCCATGCCCGCTGGCCACGCCATGACCAGCATCGCCACGTCCATCAGCAGATGCAGCAGACGGCTGATCTGGTCGACCCAGGTTCGGTCCTCGCGCGCCGTGACCAGGGCGTAGACGCATTGGGCGGCGCTCAGCAGGAACAGGCCGCTGACGAGCAGCCGGAGCCAGATGTCCGCGATCACTTGGTCACCTGCTGACGCTGACGCCAACCCAGAGCCACGTCGGCCGCGACGAACAGGGCCAGGGTGAGGCCGAACAGCGGGGCGAAGTAGCCGACGCCCGCAAGCACCACCACCAACAGCACCGCCTCGTAGGGACGCAGCGCCGACAGCGCGCCGCGCCGTTGGCCGGTGGGCAGGGCGAATCCGTCACCGCGGGTAGGTCGCCGGCGCCACCACATGCGGTACCCGAGCAGGATCGCGACGATCAGCGCGACGGCGACCGCGATGAGCGCGATCTGGTTGACGAGGCCGAACAGGACGCCCATGTGCAGGTCGATGACCCAGTCGGTCATCTTGGCCATCAGAGGCCACTCGGCGAAGTCCAGCCGCGAGGTCACTTTGCTCGTGGCCGGGTCGACGACGATGGCGTCGTACTGCGTCGGCCAGTCCCGCTTGCGCTCGGCGACCTGCCAGCCCTGGCCCGTCGTCGTCGGCGGATACATCCACATCGGGGTCCGCAGATGCGCATCGTGCGCCACCTGCAGCGTCGCGTCGGCTCCGCGCAGTGCGGTGGTTTCGTCGAGGGTCGCCCCGGTGGCCTGCCCCGGCAAAGCGGTGTCCACCGACGGGCTGGTCCAGCTCAGCTGCGTCCGCAGCGCCGCGACGTTCTCGCCGGCGAACCGGGACCACGTCATGCCCGACACCGCCAGCAGCGCCACCGCCGCGAGGATCCAGACCCCGAGCGTGCCGTGCCACGACAGCAGCCGGCGACGCCCGGACGCCCGCACATCCGGGACGACCAACCGACGCGACTCTCCCCGGTTGTGTCCGATCCACAGCAGCAGCCCGACGCCGGCGATCACCCACGACCAGCTGGCCGCCAGCTCGCTGTAGTTCCGCCCGAACGCCCCGAGGTGCAGGTTGCGGTGCAGTTCGTCGAACCAGGCCCGTACCGGCAACCACTGGCCATAGGTGGTCAGGGCGCCGCGCACCGCGCCCGTGTACGGATCGACGAACACGGTGCGCGCGTAGTCGGCCGGGACGTCGTCCACCGCGAGCGTCACCTGCGTCGTCTCGTCCGGCGCGGCGGGCGGCCGGATGCTGGTGACGGTGCCTTCGGGGTGCGCGCGGCGGACCGAGACGAGTTGTTCGGCCAGCGGCAATCGGTGCTCACCGACGTGGTCGACGGTGAGCTCGTGCCGGTACACCGCGCTGTCGATCTGCGGGATCACCGCGTACAGCAGCCCGGTGACAGCCGCGATGAGGATGAACGGCGCGACGAACAAGCCGGCGTAGAAGTGCAGCCGCAACAATGCCGGGCGAAAGCGCTTCCACACCGATGGATCGGTCGCGGTGGGGGCGTCCGATTCGGGCAGCTGGGTATGACTCACAACTGGTATTGGTCGGCCCGCAGCGCCAAGAGTTCCTGCGCCCGGAAAATTTCTACGACACCTGGTCGTAGACTGGGCCTGATCAGTTCTTCAGGTGGAAGGCCGGTATTTCGATGGGCTCGGACGAGGCGCCGACGCCGCGCCAGGCCGGCAGGTTCGCACTGCCGATGTTGGGTTATCTGGCCGCGGTGGCCGCCCTGGTCACCTACGCGCTCATCTCGGGTGACCAGCGCTTCGTCGCGACGGGCGACAGCTTCCCCGGAACGCTCACCTCGGTGGCCGAGCCGGTCGGGTACTTCACCGCCCTCTTCGCCGGCGCGATCTGTCTCGGCGGCCTGGCCTACGTCGTCACCACCGCACGACCCGACGCCAAGGGCGTCATCGACCCACCGGCCTTCCGTGTCCACCTTGTGCTGGAACGGGTTTCGCTGGTCTGGCTGGTCGCCTCGGCGCTCATGGTGGTGGTGCAGGCAGCCACAGATGCGGGGGCGCCGGCTCTTCGGCTGGTGGAGAGCGGCCGGCTGGGCGAGGCCATCGGCGCTTCCGAGATGTCCCGCGGCTGGATCGCCGCCACCCTGTGCGCCGCGCTGGTCGCACTGACGCTGCGGTTCAGCTTGCGCTGGATCGCCATGGTCGTGCTGTTGTTGCCCAGCGTGATCGGCGTGCTGGCGCTGCCGGTCACCGGCAACGCGAGCGAAGGTCCTGACCACGACTACACAACCAGCGCGGTGATCGTGTTCGCGGTGGCGCTGGCGGTGCTGGCCGGCACCAAGATCGCCGCCGTCATCAGCCCGCCGGCCGCCGACCTCTACCGGCGTGTGCTGATCATCCAGGTTGCCTGCGGAACCGCGGCCCTGATCTACGGCGTGCTGCTGCTGGCCGAACAGCTCGGCCCCACCGGGCTGACGGGCAGCGGCTACGGGCGGTGGGCGATCGTCGCCGCGATCGCGCTGGCCGCGTCCTGGATCACCGATGCCGCGGCACTGCGCCGCGACAAGCCGTCCCGGTTGGCCAGTTGCCTGCCCGCGATCACGGCGCTCGCCGCGGTGGCCGCCATGGCCGTGCAGACGGCGCCGCGCCTGCTGCACCACAAGTACACGACCTGGGACGTCTTCCTCGGCTACGAGCTGCCCGACCCGCCGAATGTGGTTCGGCTGCTGACGGTCTGGCGGTTCGACACGTTCATCGGCATCGGTGCGATCGTGCTCGCGGGCGCCTATGCGTACGGGTATGTGAAGCTGCGACGCCGCGGCGACGAGTGGCCGGTCGGCCGGTTGATCGCGTGGCTGATCGGCTGTGCGGTACTGCTTTTCACCAGCAGCTCGGGTGTGCGGGCCTACGGGTCCGCGATGTTCAGCGTGCACATGGGCGAGCACATGACCCTCAACATGTTCGTCCCGGTGCTCCTGGTGCTGGGCGGCCCGGTGACCCTGGCCCTGCGCGCCCTGCCCGCCGCCGGCGAAGGTGCCCCGCCCGGGCCGCGCGAATGGATCCTGTGGCTCGTGCACTCGAAAGTGACGGCCGCCCTGTCGAATCCGATCGTGGCGTTCGTGCTGTTCGTCGCGTCGCTGTACGCGGTGTACTTCACCCCGATCTTCAGCACCCTGGTCCGCTACCACTGGGGCCACGAGTTGATGAGCGTGCACTTCCTGCTGGTCGGCTACCTCTTCTACTGGGGCATCATCGGCATCGACCCGGGACCCAAGCGCCTGCCGTTCCTCGGCCGGCTCGGATTGTTGTTCGCGGTCATGCCTTTTCACGCGTTCTTCGGCATCGCGACCATGACCATGACCGCCACCATCGGCGGTTCGTTCTACCGCTTCGTCGGCCTGCCGTGGCTGTCCAGCATCGGCGCCGATCAGCACCTCGGCGGCGCCATCGCCTGGGGCTCGAGCGAGCTGCCGGTGATTCTGGTGGTCATCGCGCTGGTGGCGCAGTGGGCGCGGCAGGATCGCCGCGCCGCCTCCCGCGCGGATCGGCACGCCGACGCTGACTACGGCGACGGCGACGACGACCTCGATGCCTACAACGCAATGCTGCGGGAGCTGGCCCGCCAGCGCGGCCAGCAGTAGTTCCCTCGGCTCAGCGGCCGAAGTTGCGCAGCCGCAAGCTGTTCGACACCACGAAGAATGATGAGAAGGCCATCGCCCCGCCCGCGATCAGTGGGTTGAGCAGGCCGGCGGCCGCCACGGGGATGGCGGCGATGTTGTAGCCGAACGCCCACACCAGGTTCATCTGGATGGTGCGCATGGTCGCCTTGGCCAGGTCCAGGGCCTGCGGCACCGAATCCAGGCTGTCGCGGACCAGGATGATGTCCGCGGCACCGATCGCCACATCCGTGCCGCGGCCGATCGCCAGACCCAGATCCGAGCAGGCCAGCGCCGGGCCGTCGTTGATGCCGTCACCCACCATCGCGACCATGCGGCCGCGGTCGCGCAGCTGCTGGATGACGTCGACCTTGCCGTCCGGGAGGACGTCGGCGATGACGTCGTCGATGCCGACCGCGGCACCCACAGCGGCGGCGGCCGCGGGGTTGTCGCCGGTCAGCAGGATGGTCTTCAGCCCGCGTTCGTGCAGCGCGGCGATGGCACCGGCAGCCGATTCACGGACCGCGTCAGCGACCGCGACGGCACCGCACAGCTGGTCGTCGACGGCCACGAAAACCACCGTCTCCCCACGGGATTCGGCGCTGCGGCGCGCTTCGGCGAGGGCCAGCGGCACCGCGGCACGGCCGGCCGCCCAGGACGGCTTGCCGATCCGCACCTCGCGCTCCCCCACGGTGCCGACGACGCCGCGGCCGGGGACGGCCTGAAAATCGGTGACTGCCCCGTGTTCCGGCGCGGCCGTGGTGATGGCCACCGCGACCGCATGTTCGGAAGCCGACTCCACCGCCGCAGCGAGGGCCAGCACCTCATCGGACTGCCAGCCGTCGGCAGCGGTGACCGCGGTGACGGCCAGGTGCCCGGTGGTCAGGGTGCCGGTCTTGTCGAAGACGACGGTGTCGACGGCCCGGATCGCCTCCAGCGAGCGGTGCCCCTTGAGGAAGATGCCGAGTTGGGCGCCGCGTCCGGACGCCACCATCATCGCCGTCGGCGTGGCCAGGCCCAGCGCGCACGGGCAGGCGATGACCAGGACCGCCAGCGCCGCGGCGAACACCTTGTCCGGACCCGCGCCGGCCAGCGCCCAACCCAGCGCGGTCAGCGCGGCGATGCCGAAGACGCACGGCACGAACACCGAGGCGATGCGGTCGGCCAGGCGCTGCGACTCGGCCTTCTGCGCCTGCGCTTCCTCGACCAGCCGCACCATGCCGGCGAACTGGGTGTCGGCACCGACGGCGGCGGCCTCGACGATCAGGCGGCCATCGAGCACGATCGTGCCGCCGATGACGCTGCTGCCAGGGGTGGCCCGAACCGGCTTGGCCTCACCCGTCATCACACTGGTGTCGACCGCGGCGGAGCCCTCGACCACGAGTCCGTCGGCCGCGATCGTCTGACCGGGGCGCACCACGAACTTCTGCTGTTCGGCGAGTTCCTCTGCCGGGATGACCATCTCGGAGCCGTCGGACAGCAGGATCGTGACGTTCTTGGCGCTCAGCGCGGCGAGCGCCCGCAGCGCGCTGCCCGCCTTGGACTTGGCGCGGGCCTCGAAGTAGCGGCCCGCCAGTACGAACACCGTGACGCCCGCGGCGACCTCGAAGTAGATCGCGTCGCTGCCGGCCAATGCCTGCCAGATGCCGGTGGTCGTGGTGGCGTGGTGCCCGACGAACATCGTGTACAGCGACCACACGGTCGCCGCGGTCACGCCGACCGAGATGAGCGTCTCCATGGAGACGGCCCGGTTGCGCGCGTTGCGCAGTGCCACGCGATGGAACGGCCAGGCCGCCCAGGTGACGACCGGCAGGGCCAGGGCGGTCAATATCCACTGCCAACCGGTGATCCGGGTGCTGGGGACGACGGCGAACATCACCGACAGATCGGCCAGCGGCACGAACAGCACCGCGGCCACCAGCAGGCGGCGCAGCAGGTACCGGGCCTGCGACAGGTCCTCATCGTCGCGCTCCCCGATGACCGCCCCCGACCGGGGTTCGGCATCGCAGCCGGCCTTGCGGACCGCGTCACACAGCTCGGTGTCGGCGATCTCGGGAAGTGCGTCGACCGTGGCGACGCGGGTACCGAAGTTCACGGTGGCGCGGACGCCCGGCATCTTGTTGAGCGTCCGCTCGACCCGCGTGGCGCAGGCGCCACACGACATGCCGGTCACGTCGAGCTGCACCCGACGCGCGGCCGCACTGTCGTCAACGGTTGCGGCAGCGTCGACCGCGCTGCCCACCACTGTGCTGACCGAGCTGGCCGTCATCATCCTCCTATTGTCCCCGCGAAGCGGGAGCTACCCAAAACATTGGTCGGACGTGCCCGGCTGTGAGTTCCCGGCAACAGTCGCATATGGTCGGGCCGTGAACAGCCGCGGCGACGACGATGAAGTGACCCGCCTGGCTCTGGCTGCCGGTCGGGGCGATCGCGCCGCATTGGACCAGTTCATCAAGGCTACCCAGCGCGATGTCTGGCGCACCGTCGCCTATCTCGACGAGCCCGGCAACGCCGACGACCTGACGCAGGAGACCTACCTGCGGGCCCTCGGCTCGCTGCCCCGGTTCCGCGGCCGGTCGACCGCCCGCACCTGGCTGTTGTCGATCGCCCGCCGCGTCGTCGTGGACCACATCCGGCGCAAGCAGTGCCGCCCGCGCAGCAGCGCCGCCGTCGAACCCGAGACCGTCGTCGACATGCACCAGCCGACCGCCCGGTTCGAGGACATCGTCGAAATTCGCATGCTGCTCGACGGCGTGGACTCAGACCGCCGGGAAGCCCTCCTGCTGACCCAGGTGCTGGGCCTGTCCTACGCCGAGGCCGCCGAAATCTGTGGCTGTCCCGTCGGCACCATCCGTTCCCGGGTCGCCCGGGCCCGCGACGACCTGCTGAAGGCAGGGAATCAGGACCAGAGCGCGGGCTGAGCCGGCCGCGGAACCCGCGCCCCCACCCATCCGACCAACTCTGCGAGACTGTTCTGCAGACTGAACGGAGTTGGGCTTGTCCACCCGCCACACCATCGACCTCGAACACACCCTGAGCGCCATCGGGCGACGGGTGTTCGACGAGGTCTGGATCGGCCCTGCGCGCCGCTACCCCACCGCCGTCGCGGTCGTCGTACTCGCGGTGTCCGCCGGCATCTGCTGGTCCGAAACTCATCGGTGGGTACTGAAGGTCGTCGCCGTGCTCTTCACCCTGGCCGCGGTGGCATCAGCAACAGCGCTGTGGCGCAAGCGGTTTCGCGTATGCTGCGCGGCGCTGTACCTGTCGGGCGTGGCCACTGCGGCGGGATTCGGTGCGGTCTGGTGGTGCCAGACGTCGCCGGCTCGCGTCGCCGTGTGGTGGCCGCTGGCCGGCTTCGTAGCAGCCGCGGTACTGGCAGTCTGCTGGCTGGGCGTGGCACTGACACCGCTGGACCGGTCGCAACCCGACATGCGGGCCAAGGCCGCCGGGAACTGAAGACCGGTTTCATACGACTAATGACAGCGTGCTCGCCGACTCCGCCGTGCGCTGGGCGCTGACCGCCGTGTTCGCGGTGGCGGCGCTGCTGTTCGCGGGCGCCGGACGGCGCGCACCCCAGCAGCGCGGGGTCGGGGCGATGCACGCGGTGGCGTCGGTGGGCATGATCGCGATGCTGTGGCCGGCCGGTATGCGGGTGTCACCGCTGCTGTACGTCCTGGTGTTCACCGCCGGTGCGCTGTATTTCGCCTATCTGGCACTGTTCGGGTTCGACCTGCCGCACCCCGTCTACCACTGCGCGATGATGGCCGCGATGGCGCTGATGGGCCTGCTCATGGCCCCGAACGCCGGACTGCCGGTCGCAGTGGCCAGTGCGGAAGCTCAGGCCTCGGGTCCGCACAGCGCGCATCTCGGTCACGGCGCCGTCGCCGTGACTCCCCCGGTCTGGCTCGTCGTGGTGTGCGCCGCGCTCGCGGTCGCGTTCTGCGTCGCCGCATTGTGGTGGTTCTATCTGCTGGTACGCGGGCCGAAGCGCCCGTACGGCGACCTGCTCATGGCGCTCGGAATGAGCGCCACCTTCGCTGTCATGGCCCTCTAGCCCTCGCATTGCCCCGAAAGGACTCTCAATGACCATGCCTTTTCAGACCGTCGCCGCCATCACTGCGACGGCCGCCTGCGCCGTTGCCCTGGCCGCACCGGCTGCAGCCCACGTCAAGGTGACGGGCGACGCCACCCAGGGTGGCTGGGGCGTGCTGAACTTCCGCGTCCCGACCGAGTCGGACACCGCGTCCACCACTGCCCTGTTGGTCGTGCTGCCCGACGACCAGCCGATCATCTCGGTCAGCACCCAGCAGAAGGCGGGCTGGACGGCCACCCTCACCAAGAAGAAGCTGCCCACCCCACAGAAGGACGACGACGGCGTCGAGGTCACCGAGTACGTCTCGGCCGTCGAATGGAAGGCCACCGCACCGGACGCGGCCATCCCGCCGCATCAGTTCAACGTCTTCGCCATCTCGGCCGGCCCGCTGCCCAAGGTCAACACGCTGTCGCTGCCCGCGGTGCAGACCTACAGCGACGGCAAGGTCGTGAACTGGAACGAGAAGGCCAACCCGGGGCAGCCCGAGCCCGAGCACCCGGCGCCCGCCCTGCACCTGAAGCCTGCCGGCGGCGGCGACCACGACCGACCCGCGGCCGCTGCCCCCGCGTCCGCGGCACCGGCGTGGCCGGGTCTGACGGCGCTGGCCGTGTCGGTGGTCGCGCTGCTGCTGGGGATCGCTAACCTGGCGATGTCACGACGAAAGAATTGAGATCGGTCACCGCGCTGCCGGTCGTCCTGCTCGCGGCTCTGCTCGCGCTCCTGCTGCCGGCTCCCGTCGCGCACGCGCACGCCGTCCTGGTCTCCAGCGATCCCGTCGACGGCGCCACCCTGCCGGCCGCGCCGAGCCGGGTCACCCTTACCTTCGACGAGTCGGTTCGCCTGATTCCCGGTGCGGTACAGGTGATTTCGAACTCCGGTGTCCGGGTCGACCGGGCGGTGCGGCAGCAGTCGGGTAACACCGCCGTCGAGCTGGAGCTGCCGCCGGACCTGCCGCGCGGCAGCTACACCGCCACCTGGCGGCTGATGTCGGCCGACGGCCACGAGGTGTCCGGCTCGGTGAGCTTCGGCGTGCAGCAGGCGCCGGATGCACCGCCGGAGGCTCGTCCGGTCGTCTCCTCATCGACTGCATCGGATGTCGCGCGCGGTCTCAAGTACACCGGCCTGGCGTTGTGCGTCGGAGTCCTCGCGGCGGCCCGATTGGTGTGGGGGTGGGCACTCGCGCTGGGCCGGACCCGCATCCTGGCCGGCACGGGCTGGGTGCTGCTGGCCGCCGCGACCGTCATCGACACCGTCACGACCGGCACGGGGCGCTATGTCCAGGTGGCGCTGCTGGGTGTGGCGGCGATAGCGCTGGTCCGCAACGCCCGGGTGGGGACGCCGCTCTTCGCCGTCGCCGCCGGCTGGCTCGCGGTCGGCATCGCCGCCTCGGGGCACGCCGCGGCCGGGCCCGACCCGTGGCTGGCCACCGCCGTCACCACCATCCACCTACTGGCCATGGCGCTGTGGGTGGGCGGACTGTGCGTCCTGACGTTGGTCGTCCTGCCGGCTCGGCGCAGCGACGAGCTGCAGCGGTGGTCCCGGGTGGCGTTCGGCTGCGTCGCGGCGGTACTGCTCACCGGCGAGTACCAGGCCTGGCGTCAGGTGTCGCCCATCGAATCGTTGTGGTCGACCGGCTACGGAATGGTCTTGTGCGCCAAGGTTTTCCTGGTGACACTGATGGCCGCTCTGGCATATCTGGGCCGGCGCCGACTCACGCCCGAGCGGCTGCGCCGCACCGTGCCACTGGAAACCGCCCTCGCGGTGCTGGTGCTGGTGCTGACCACGGTGCTCACCGGCGAGCCACCGGCCCGCACCACCTACGGCCCACCGCTCACCGCCACCGCCGCGTTGGATCAGGGCCGTCAGGCGCAGGTGCATCTCGACACCACCCGGCACGGCGCCATCCCGATCGATATCACCGCGCCCGGCGCGACCGCGATGCGCGGCACCCTGTCGAGTGCCGAGATCGCCTCTCTGCCCGTGCGGTTCACCGCGGGTCCGGACGGCCGCTGGCACAGCACCTATGCGACCGCGCCGCGGCCCGGGCTGTGGACGCTGCAGCTGACGGTGCAGTTCGGCGCGAACGACGCCGCCGTCACCAGCGTGCCGTTCCGCGCTTGGTGAGTTACCGGGGCGCTGTCATCATTTCGGCGATCAACCGATAGCGGTCCAGGTTGTGCCGCGCGTCGACGAGCGCGTCGTGCGAGTCGCGCGGCCGTGCCGGCATCCGCGGGCTGCCGCAGTCCTCCCAGAACTGCCGCAGCTCCCGGGTGAAGCGCGGCATGGCCGGCGGCAGGTCGGCCATCGGACCCCACAACTGGCACAGCACCACGTGGTCGTAGGCGCCGACCCAGGCCCACAGTTCGATCGGCTCGTCGCCGTCGATGTTGAAGAAGTCCTCCAGGTCCGACCGGATCTGGCGCCGCGAGCGCCACACCTTCGACGACGGCGACGGCAGCTTCGGCAACACGTTCTTGCGCACCCAGGAACCCGCCCGGTCCGGGTCGAACTCCGAGGAGACGGCGTAATACTCGCGTCCGTCCTCGGCGGCCACACCGATCGAGATCAGCTCGATGGTGCGGCCGTCGTCGATGAACTCGGTGTCGTAGAAGTACTTCATTCAGGCAACCTCGGTCGGGATTCGGTCCGGCGGCGCGGGTGCCGCATGGATCTCGCGGTCGAGCTGTTGGTCCACGGCCGCGTCGTCGGGAAACTTTGGCATACCCGCGATCGCATCCTGTAACCACAGCTTCGCCCGCACCACCGGCCGGCGCAGCCATCGCTCGCGTTCCAGCGCTTTGTGCATCTTCCGGGGCCGGCTCGTGTACCGCCAACGGGCCCACGGCGCGTGCGGTCGCGACAGCCGGATCGCGCCGATGACCAGCAGCGGTGTGATGAACATCCCGATCAGGCCGGTCCACACCTTGCCCTTGAGCAGCACGATGACCGCCATCGCCAGGGTGACCAGGGCCAGCGCCACCACCACGATCCGGGCGGTCACGTCCTGGTCGTCCCGCCAGACCGTGATGTCGAAGAACGACAGCGGGTTGAATCCCAGGACCAGCAGTCCCGCCACCGCAACGGCGACGAACACCGCGTCCACCGACGTCCGGCCGTCCTCGGCCCAGTACACGTCGGACAGGTGCAGGATCAGCGCGAACTCGTCCAGGACCAGGGCCGCACCGATACCGAAAAAGATTGCCGCCACGGTGAATTCGGGGACGCCGCCGTCGACCGCCAGCGTCACCATCGTCACCCCGGACACCATCACCAGCACGATGCCGATCACCACGTGATGGATGTGGAGGCTGCCGTGGCCGATGTTGCGCGGCTGCCACCATTTGCGCGGCGCCGGGTTGTCGGCGTGGGCCCGGATATAACGGACCACGGTGCGGGTGACGAAAAACGTCAAGATGAACGCAATCAGGCACCACAACAACGGCAGCCGCCCACTGGACACGAACTCCGTAGGTAGGGGCGACCGCACGGTGAAGAAACTTACGCCCGTGTATGCGTGTCACTGCCCCGCAGGGCGCCGACGCGCCGGTCCCCCCGATAGGCTGTCCGGCGAGATGCGTATCAGACCCGGGTTGCGGCCCACCTTGGCCTGGCGGCTGTTGCAGTTGCTGGCCGCGTTGACGTTGGTATGGGGCGCCTGGCGGCTGCTGGGCCACACGCCGTACCGAATCGACATCGACGTGTACCGCATGGGCGGCCGTGCCTGGCTGAACAACACCCCGCTGTACAACGAGAGCACGATCTTCCACACCGAGGCGGGCATCGACCTGCCGTTCACCTACCCGCCGCTGGCCGCGATCATGTTCGCGCCGTTCGCCTGGCTCCCCCTGCCCGGGGCCAGCGTGGCCATCACGGTGACGACGTTCGTGTTGTTGCTGGTGTCCATCGTGATCGTGCTGACCAGGCTGGACGTCTGGCCGCAGTCGCAGCTCGGCGGCTCGGCGCTGGTCCGCCGCTGCTGGCTGGCCGCCGCCATCGTCGGACCAGCCGTGCTGTTCCTCGAACCGGTGCGGTCCAACTTCAACTTCGGTCAGATCAACGTCGTCCTGATGACGCTGGTGATCGCCGACTGCGTCCCCCGCCGCACGCCCTGGCCCCGCGGTGTCCTGCTCGGGGTGGCGATCGCCCTCAAACTGACCCCGGCCGTGTTCCTGCTGTATTTCCTGCTGCGTCGCGATTTCCGCGCGCTGCTGACCACGGTGGCGGCGTCGGTCGCGGTGACGCTGTTCGCGTTCGCCCTGGCGTGGGGCGACTCGTGGGAGTACTGGACCAAGACGGTCCGCAACACCGACCGCATCGGCACCGCGACGCTGAACACCAACCAGAACATCTCGGGCACGCTGGCCCGGTTCGGGATGTCGGCGACGCCGCGATTCGTGGTCTGGGTGGTGCTGTGCTTCGCGGTGCTGGCGCTGACGGTGTGGGCGGCACATCGGGTGCTGCGCGCGGGACAGCCGGTGCTGGCCCTGATGTGCGTGGCGATGTTCGGCCTGGTGGTGTCGCCGGTGTCGTGGTCGCACCACTGGGTGTGGGTCGTGCCGACCTTGGTGACCATCACGGTGCTCGCCTACCGGCAACGCAGCGCCGCCCTCGCGGCGGTCAGCGCCGTCGGGGTGTTCCTGCTGGTCTGTACCCCGATCCGGCTGCTGCCCGAGCACCACGAGGTGGACGCGACGCTGTGGCGCCAGGTGGTCGGTAGCTCCTACGTGTGGTGGGGACTGGCCGTCATCGCCGCGGCGGGCACCATCACCGGCCGCGGCACGCCGTCAGCCGCCGCCACCGAGCACGTCGCGCCGATCTCGGCGACGACCTAGCTCAGCCCGCTTTGATCGCGGCCGGCGGGGTTTTTCCCTCTTTGACGTCCGCTGCGTAGAGGTCGACGTACTCCTGGCCGGACAAGCGCATCAGCTCGTACATGACCTCGTCGATCACGGCACGCTCGATGAACCGGTTACCGGCCAGGCCCTCGAAGCGGCGGAAGTCCATCGGCTTGCCGAACTTCACCTCGACGCGGGCGAAATGCCACATCTTGCTGCCCGGCGGGTTCACCACGTCGGTGTTGATCATCGCGACGGGAATGACGGGGATGCCGGTCTCCAGCGCGATGCGGGCCAGGCCGGTCTTGCCCTTGTACAGCTTGCCGTCGGGAGAACGAGTGCCCTCGGGATACATGCCGAGCAGCTTGCCCTTGTCCAGGATCTTGGCCGCGGCGGTTAACGCATCGGCCGCGGAATCGGCATTGGTGCGGTCGATCGGCACCTGACCGGTCGACGAATAGAAGAACTTGATCAGCTTGCCCTTGATCCCGGTACCGGTGAAGTACTCGGCCTTGGCCAGGAAGAAGATCCGGCGGCGCAGCACCAGCGGCAGGTAGAAACTGTCGACGACAGCCAGGTGATTACTGGCCAGCAGCACAGGGCCGTGATCGGGGACGTATTCGAGCCCCGTGACTTTCGGACGGCCCAGCAGACGCAGCAACGGGCCCATCAAGATGTACTTGTACAACCAGAAGAACATCGAACCTCCCGCTGCAGGCGCCCGGACGGTGCCCTGCGACAACCTTACCCGCGACTGTCGGCCGGACCACAGCCCGCGGCGGACTGGTTATTCCTCTACAGAGACCGGGATGGACTGGTAACGACCCGGTTCTGTAGGACTCGTCGGCGGCTCGTCGGCCTGACGGTGTTTGCCACCCGGACCGGACGGATCCGTCGGCGGCTCCGGGTGCGGGCCGGCGGGCCCCTGGTCGGCGAGCGCGGCGCGCACCGCGTCCAGAAAGGTGGTGCTGTGTTGGGCGATTGCCGTCAGCATCGGATGCTGTTCGTCGTTGGCCAACGCGACCAGTGCGCACACCGGGCACCACACCTGGTTGCAGTCACTGGGATTCTCACCGTCGGCGAGCATCGCCACGGACAGCCGCACCACGGGGTCGATCTTGTCGATGAGGGCCTGGGCCAGCAGCCGCAGGTCCATCGGTAGGTCGCCGAGGGATTCAGCCCCGAAATTGGTGTGCGTCACTTGGGCCACACCTCCGGGTCGGGGCGAAAACGGACAGTCAGTTCGCAGCCGCGCAATGACGCGCCGGTCACGATGCAACGGCGCAGGACAGATGCCAACGGGACCCGGCGCCGGGTACCACCCGAGCCGATGATGAGGTCATCGTCGACGCGGCCCAGGGTCAGCGACTCCGGGTCGATTTGCGGCAATTCTATCCGTAGCCGGTAGACAGCGGCCAATCCTGAGCCCGATTCGCGGTCGACGATGGGGCGCGGCGGGGCGGGCGGCGGGGCGCCGTGCCGCAGCCGCGACGCCTCCAGCAACTCCCCCAGCGCCTTCGGCCCGATGGGCTCGCCGGCCAAGTGCGGCACCAGCACCAGACGCACGTCGCCGACGGCGGCATCCAGGTCGCTGAGCATGCTGCGCTGCTCGGCGATGCGCTCGGCGTACCAGTCGAAGGCGGGGTGCGCGGGCAGGTTCACGTACTCGTACGAATCGTCTTGGATCAGAACCTGATTCACGATCAGCTCGGACACGTGCACACCCATCAAGGTGAGCGACGCCAGCGTCCGCACTGCCTCGGCCACCACCACCCGTTCCGGGGTGAGCACCAGGTGCGCGGTGACGTCGGGCTGGTCCAGCAGCTCGCCCAGCGCCTCGGTGGCGCCGGCGAGGCGCTCGACGAGGGTCACCATGGCGATCGTCTTGGCATCGGCCAGGCCGACCGACAGCCGCCGGTGCCGTGGCCAGGCCTTCTCCAGGTACAGGGCGAACGCCGCGGGCAGTGTCAGCATCCGCATGGCGTCGGCGGTCGAGGCGCAGTCGACGATCACGTGGTCCCAGTTGCCCGAGGCCGCCAGCTCCGCGACCTCGTGCAGCCCCAGCACCTCCTGAATCCCGGGCAGTGCCGAAAGTTCCTCCGGCGCAACGTCTCCCACATCGGACTCCGGGAACCGGGCGACCAGTACCGCGGCCACCTCGCGCCACCGGGCCTCCAGCAGCGCCAGGGTGTCCAGCGCCAGGGCATCGAGCATGACGCCGGCGCCGTCGTCGACGGGCACCTGCGTCGGCACCCGTAGGCCGGTCGGCTGGACGTCGGCGCCGAGCACGTCGCCCGTGGAGTGGGCCTGGTCCGTCGACACGATCAGCACCCGCTGCCCGGCCCGGGCATCACGCACCGCGGTGGCCGTGGCCACCGTCGACTTGCCTACTCCACCCTTACCGACGAACAGACTGATCCGGGCGCGCCCAGCAGGGTCCGTGTCAATCAGACTCGACTCGCTTCTTCAGGTCCTTGAGCGCCGTGTCGGTCAGGCGGCGCTCTGCCTTGCGTTTGAGCAATCCGATCATCGGGATGATCAGGTCGACCGAAAGTTCGTACGTCACGTCGGTGCCAGAACCCTTGGGCGCCAAGCGGTATGTGCCTTCGAGGGCCTTCAGCAGCGAGCTGGACACCAGGGACCAGCTCACCGACCGGCGGTCGGCGGGCCACTGGTAGGTGAACACCATGGTGTCCTTGAGCACCGTGGCGTCGAGGACCATCCGGGCCGTCTTCGGGTAACCGTCGGCGTAGACGTCCAGCACCTCGGTCTCCGGGTACTCGGCGACCCAGTCCGGGTATGAGCCGATATCGGCGATGACGTCCATCACGGTCGCCGGGTCGGCGTCGATGTAGATGGTCTGCGCAGTCTTATCCGCCACGTGTCCACTTCCCCGAGTTAACGATGCCGGCGCAGGCGCGAGGCGCCCGTCTGCCGAGCTCTCAATGTACCGCCAGCGCCCAGCCCTGGTCGGGTGATGCGAGCCTCAGGCCAACCGGGACACGCCCACCGGGCGGGTCCGCTCGAGGTCGGTCTTGATCTCGAAAGCCATGTTCTTCCCGGCCACCCGACGACGATGGTTGAGCTCCGCCAGGTTCAGCTCGGCCAGCGCGGCGCCGGACACGCCCGTCGGCTCGGCGTGCAGGAAGTAATGCAGCACGACACCGTCCATGACGGTTTCCAGCCAGACCTCCATGGTCCCGGTCAGCGCGCCGGTGACGGTCCACCGGTGCCCCGCCGGACCGCGGTCTTCGACGACCGTCAGCAACAGGTCCGGCCACCATCGCCGCCAGCTGCTCGGGTTCGCCACGGCGGCACCGACAGCGGCTGGGTCGGCACACACGAAGGTCTCGTCGGCGATCTGGATGCTGTTCATCCCCACCAGCTTCACATACGCCCCCACAGTGTGATGAAGCACCCGACTACGCTGAGCACGGCATTGCTGTCGGTGCACTGCCACGACCCGAAAGGCCACACCGTGCGTGAGTTCAGCGTTCCGGCATCGTTCACCATCGGCGAGTACGACAACGTCGTCGCCCCGGTGTACTCCCTCGAGCGCGGCGACCCCAACCACGTAGCCATTCAGCGCCTGGTCGGCGACACCTGGACGGACGTGACCAGCGCAGAAGTCGCGGCCCAGGTTCGGGCCACCGCCCTCGGCCTGATCGCCAAGGGCGTCAAGCCCGGTGACCGGGTGGTGCTGCTGTCGGCGACCCGCTACGAGTGGCCGATCATCGACTTCGCGATCCTGTCGATCGGCGCGGTGACGGTGCCCATCTACGAGACCTCCGCCGCCGACCAGATCCGGCATGTGCTGGCCGACTCCGGCGCCGTCCTGGCATTCGCCGAGGCCGACGCCCACGCCGCCAAGATCGAGTCGATCCGGGCCGAGGTGCCCGCGCTCGGTGAGGTGCTGGTGATCGACGGCGGTGCCCTCGATCAGCTGGCCGCCGCCGGCGCCGCGGTGGACGGTGCCGAGCTGGACACCCGCCTGGCCGCGATCAAGTCGAGCGACCCGGCCACCCTGATCTACACCTCGGGCACCACCGGCCGCCCCAAGGGCTGCCAGCTGACCCACGCCAACCTGCTTTCGGAGCTGCGCGGCGTCAAGGCCTGCTTCCCCGACCTGCTGGCCAAGGGCCAGAAGCTGCTGGTGTTCCTGCCGCTGGCGCACGTGCTCGCCCGCGCGGTCGCGGTGGCCGGCTTCAGCAACCAGGTGACGCTCGGCTTCACCAGCGACATCAAGAACCTGGTGCCGATCCTCGGGGTCTTCAAGCCGACGCTGGTGGTGTCGGTGCCGCGCGTGTTCGAGAAGGTCTACAACACCGCCGAGCAGAACGCCCGCAACGACGGCAAGGGCAAGATCTTCGAGATCGCCGCCGACACGGCCATCGAGTGGAGCAAGGCGCAGGACACCGGCGGGGCCGGTCTGCTGCTCAATCTCAAGCACACGGTGTTCGACAAGCTGGTGTACGGCAAGCTCAAGGCCGCCCTGGGCGGCAACTGCGTCGGCGCCATCTCCGGCGGCGCCCCGCTCGGCGCCCGCCTCGGCCACTTCTACCGCGGCGTCGGCGTCACCATCTACGAGGGCTACGGCCTGACCGAGACCAGCGCCGCCATCACCGTCAACCGGATCAACGAGTTGAAGGTCGGCACCGTCGGCAAGCTGGTGCCCGGCAACAACATGCGCATCGCCGAAGACGGCGAGCTGCTGCTCTCCGGTGGCGTGGTGTTCAGCGGCTATTGGAAGAACCCGACCGCCACCGGCGAGGCCTTCACCGACGAGTGGTTCCACACCGGTGACCTCGGCGCCATCGACGAGGACGGCTACCTGTCGATCGTCGGTCGCAAGAAGGAGATCATCGTGACCGCCGGCGGCAAGAACGTCGCCCCGGCCCCGCTGGAAGACGTGATGCGCGCGCACCCGTTGATCAGCCAGGCCATGTGCGTCGGCGATCAGGAGCCGTTCATCGCCGCGCTGATCACCATCGATCCCGAGGCGTTCGAGGGCTGGAAGCAGCGCAACGGTAAGGACGCCGGCGCTTCGGTGGGTGACCTGGCCGCGGACCCGGCGCTGGTCGCCGAGATCCAGAAGGCCGTCGACGACGCCAACCAGACGGTGTCCAAGGCCGAGGCCATCCGGAAGTTCCAGATTCTGCCCGTCGACTTCACCGAGGACACCGGCGAACTGACGCCGACGCTCAAGGTCAAGCGCAAGGTGGTCGCCGAGAAGTTCGCCGCCGAGATCGCGGCGCTCTACAGCTGACATGTAGGTGATGTTTGCCAGAAGCTAGTGAAAGCCGTCCCAGTGTAGATCCGGGGCGGCTTTTGCCATTGGTGCAGAACGCGTGCATTCATCTGTCCGATTGCCGATATCGGCGTGCGGGGCTACCTACGATGCGTTGACCGATCCGGATAGAACATTCCTGGTCACTACCCCCGTGGAGGCTCAGATGGCCGAAGTCCGAAAGCACGCGGAAGTCAAGGCGGCACGTGCGGTGTCGACCTTGTGGGTCGATTTTCCCGATGTGCGCGACGAGTACGCGACCCTGTGGTCAGAGATGGTGATCCATGATGACAAGTTCGCCGATGTCGACTGGACCGTCGAGCGCATCGTCGGCGACAAAGAGGCGTACCTCAACATCGAGCGCCGCACCGGTGTGCCGTGGTTCGTCGTCGCGGTCATCCACAGTCTCGAAGCCGGCGGCGACTTCAGTTGCCATTTGCATAACGGCGACCCTCTGACGGACCGCACCGTCAACGAACCGGAGGGGCGCCCCCTCGAAGGGGAGCCTCCGTTCTCGTGGGATGACAGTGCAGTCGACGCCTTGGAAGTCGACGGACTGACCGCCGTCACCGACTGGTCTGTTCAGCACGTGGCGTATTGCCTTGAGGCCTTCAACGGCTGGGGGTATCGCGATCATCACTCGGAGGTGAAGTCGCCGTACCTGTGGAGCTTCAGTAACCACTACGTGTGCGGCAAATACGTCGCTGACGGTGCGTGGGACGGAGCAGCGGTGAGTGCTCAATGCGGTGCGATGGTCCTGCTGAGGCGCCTGCAGGATGCCGGCGAGATCGAGTTGGTGGTGGCCGACTACGGCTGAGTCTTGGCGGATCAGCGAGAGCGATCAGTGTTGCTGCACTGCAGTTCACTCCAGATCGATGGTGTAAATGCTGTGTTGTCCAACGCAATTCACCAAACTGCGTGACATCTTCGAATTTGCTGTGAATGTCCCATTCAAGTGCAACACTGTGCATGTTCCCTTCCATGAAAGAGGCATGCAATGGCTCGGTACTGGCCCATGCGGGCGGGCGATTTCAATTTGGGTTCCCTCTTCGGGCCTCGGTGGGGCACGTTGCATCGTGGTATCGACCTGGAGGCACCCGACGGGGCACCGATCTATGCGGCACAAGCCGGTGTGGTCGACAAGATCGGCGTCGCCCAGGGGTTCGGTCAATGGATTGTGATCGACCACCCGACGGATGCGGGAAGTGGCGCCACCGTCTATGGACACATGTGGGACGCCTACAAGACCGGGCTTCAACTCGGCGACTGGGTGGAGGCCGGTCAGCACATCGCGTTCGTTGGCAACAATGGCGATTCGACAGGCCCACACCTGCATTTCGAGGTGCATCCGTACTCCTGGGAATGGGGCTCGCAGATCGACCCCCTGCCGTGGCTGGCTGGCGCGCCGTACCCGGGCGAACCTCCCATCGCAGACTTCAGAGGTATTGCGCCAGTGCGCGTCAGAGGCTCAGCATCACGGCGCCTTCATGGCTCGGCACCGCTGCGTTTGAACGGCCCGACGTCGCCGCGAATGTCGGCCGGGCTGCACCGCACGGCGAGCGCACTGACCGACACCATCTACGCCGACGTATCGGAGCACCAGGTCCCGGTCGACGACTCGTATCCGTATCGCGTCATCGCCATTCGGTCGAGCGACGGTGACTACCGTGACCTGAACTGGGACCAGAACTACGACTGGTGCAAGCGCAAATGTGATGAAGGCGCCTTGGACTTCTTCATCGTCTATTTCGTGTGGTACCCGAACTGGGACGTTGGCGTCGCCACCATCAAGGACATGGTCGGCGAGCCACACCCTCACATGGCGGTGATGATCGACGTCGAGAATTGGGAAGGCAAGATCAGCGGCGACCAGTCGGAAGGGCTGAACGCCGCGTACTGGGATTTGTCCCAATGGCTGGGCGATCCACGGCGAGTCATCGGGTACGGGACCGCCGGTGACCTGAACTCGCTGTGGCCCGACAAGCCCGGCGGCCTCGGAATCGTCCTGGCTGCATGGGGTTTCAATCCGGACTACCCCGGCAAGATCGCTCACCAATACACCGACAACAACGGCTACGGCAATGGCGACTCGTTGCCCAATGGGTGCCTGCCGTTCGGCCCTTGCGATATGAATTCGGCCGACGGTCGCGACCCGGTGGATTTCGCTGCGGTATGCGGTATCGACGTGGGTGCGGTCCCCGAAACGGTCGCCACGTTTGACCGAAGCCGGGTCCTCGCGTTGGACGGTCCCCGCCGGGTCGTCCCGCGCAGTGTTTACGGTGGCGGCGGAGACGACACAGCGGTAGAGCGCGATGCGTTGCTCGGCGATCCCGACGCAGTCGAGCTCGTCACTAAATGCGCTCGGTCGTCGCAGGATGCCGCGGCGCGCGCACGCGCTGAACTGATTCTCACCAGGCTGCGGCAATTGGCCGGACAGACGCCGCTAGAAAAGCGACCAGTCAGGAAATCGCGCGACAGTTCTACCAAGAAGCCACCCGAAGGTGACACACCACGTCCACGTGGACGCAGGACGTAGGCGTCTGCCGTGAACAGAAACCTGGTGATCGTCGCTCCGAATACAACCAAGCCGACGTCCGATTACCGGACATTCGATCGGACGAAGTTGGATCCAACGCAGCCGGGCCAGAAGCCCGAATTGGCCGGTGTGTCAGACAAGTTGATGCGGTACATCCCGGCCGAAGCACTCGCGCTGTACACCATGCTCGACCCGGCAGTCCGGTCCATTGAGGCCGGTACGGGTCTCAAGATCGGGTTATGGATCGCCCTCGGCGTCAGCGTGATCTTCTGCTGGCTCTACCTGATGCGCATCTCACGCGTAGCTCTGCAGCACAGGGTGATATCGACGGTTGCCTTGATCGCCTACATCTCCAGTGTGGGTGGTCCATTCGCGGAATACAGTGCGTGGAAGCCGGGCTTCGGTCTGATCGCCGCAGTCGTGGTTTCCGCGTTCCTGGTATTCGTACCGGCGGAGAACCAACCTGTGGCTGGTAACGGGTGAGCGGTAGCCGCGTCCGATACCGCCCTAGAGCAACTCTGCGAGCCGCTCGCCCTTGAGCTTCCACTGCCAGTTGTCGACGACGAACTGACGGCCGGCGGCGCCCATCGCGGCGCCCCGGTCGGGGTCGGCGAGGATGTCGCCGATGGCGGCCGCGATCGCGGCGACGTCGCGACCGTCGACCACGTGGCCGGTCTTTCCTTCCACGACGGTTTCCGGTGCGCCGCCGGAGTCACCGGCGACCACGGGAACGCCGCACGCGGAGGCCTCGAGGAAGACGATGCCGAGCCCTTCGACATCGAGGCCGCTCCCCCGGGTGCGGCACGGCATGGCGAAGACGTCGGCCATCGCGTGGTGGGCCGGTAGCTCGTCGCCGGGCACCCCGCCGGTGAACACGACATGGTCGGTGACGTCGTAGCGCTGCGCGAGCTTCTGCAGATCGTCGCGGTACGGCCCGTTGCCGACGATCACCAGCGCGGCACCGTCGATCCGTTCCCGGATGGCGGGCAGCGCCCGGATCAGCATGTCCTGACCTTTTCGTGGGACCAGGCGCGACAGGCAGACGATCACCGGCCGCTGCCCCAGCCCGTACCGGGCCCGCAGCTCCGCCCGGGCCACCTCGTCGGGGACGAAGCGGTCCACGTCCACCCCCGGCGACAGGTATTCCAGCGCGGCTTCGGGCCCGAACGCCGCGGCGAACCGGTTGCGCGTGTAGTGGCTGACGAATGTCACCACGTCCGTGTTGTTTCCGATGTGGCGCAACGCGTTTCGCGCGACGGGCAGCATCGACCAGCCCACCTCGTGGCCGTGCGTGCTGGCCACAACCCGGGTCGCCCCGGCGTCGCGGGCCAGCGGCGCCAACAGCGCCAGCGGCGCGGCCGCGCCGAACCACACGGTGTCGATGTCGTGCTCGGCGATCAGCTTGCGCATCCGTAGCGCGACGGTCGGTTCGGGCACCATCAGCGTCGTCGGGTGGCGGACCACCTCATATCCGGCGGCCGCGGCAGCCTGGTCGTATTCCGGCGCGCCCTTCCATTTCGGGGCGTACACCGTCAGCTCGTGCGACCCGCGGCCGAGCAATTCACCGACGAGGCTCTCCAGATACGACTGGATGCCGCCACGGCGGGGCGGGAAGTCGTTGGTCAGCAGCAGCACCCGGGATGTCCGGGGCGAGCTGGGCGACGGGGAAGACATCGCGGTCAGGCTATCGCGTCAGCCCTGGGCCGCGAGCCACCGCTGCCACGCAGCGGTCAACGCGTCGCGATCCATGCCGAGGGTGGCGGCCAGTGCGGTGTCGAGGTCGGGATGATCGACGCCGCACGCGGCCAGATACAGCCGGCGCAGGACCGGATCGCCGAACTGCCCGCCGACGAACCGGGCGAACCACCAGGCGCGGTCATAGACCAGCGACAGCGCCGGCCCGGTGACCTGGAAGTCGGCGTTGCCGGGCAGCACCGCCATGTCGGCGGGCACGGGGCGTGGGGTGCGCGGGCGGCTGACGTAGTCGGCGACGCCCTCGGTCAGGCACCAGGGCGCATCGGCGACCGTGACGGGTCGCGAGGCATAGTGGAAAAGCTCGTGGCGCAACACGATTCGCAGCGCGCCGGGCCCCATCTTGGCGGCGCCGGGGGCGAACACGATGCGGTCGACGGTGGTGGCCGCGGCAAACTCCTGACGCCCGGCGGCCAGTGCCTGGAATTCCTCGTCGGTACCGGTGGTCACGATGGTGATCTGACGGCGCCAGTCGTCGCCCCAGAATTCGGTGACTGCGGCGACCGCGCCGTCGAGTTCGGCGGTGATGCGGCCCGGCAGGGTCGAGCCGGGGTCCAGGACCAGGAGTTCGACGGTGCGGCCGTCGGCCAGGCGAATGGTCGTCGGTGCTGGCGGCGAAGACGGCGGTGTCGGCCCGGGCTGCGACGGGGCGGCCTCGTTCGCGTGGCCGCGGCTCAGTATCGCGACGGCTACCGCCGCCTCAGCGGCGAGCAGGCCGAGGACAGCCCGTCGTGGCAGACGTCGGGACAGGCTCAGTAGCGACGCACGTTGTAGATCGGTGCGTTGTCGACGGGCGCCACTCGCACGGGCACACCGAACGTCGAGGCGTGGACCATCAT
This sequence comes from Mycolicibacterium sp. P4_G11, assembly GCF_056555145.1. Taxonomy (NCBI): domain Bacteria; kingdom Bacillati; phylum Actinomycetota; class Actinomycetes; order Mycobacteriales; family Mycobacteriaceae; genus Mycobacterium; species Mycolicibacterium sp. P4_G11. The sequence goes on along the minus strand of NZ_JBFUJW010000001.1, from coordinate 32,272 downwards.
GCCGTCGCCGATGTAGATGCCCACGTGCGAGGCGTCGGAGTAGTAGGTCACGACGTCACCGGGCTGCATCTGGTCACGCGAGACCGCCTGGCCTCCGGCCGCCTGCGCGTAGCTCGAGTGCGGCAGCGAGATGCCGGCCTGCTGGAAGGCCCACATCACCAGGCCCGAGCAGTCGAACGCGCCGGGGCCGGCCGCACCCCAGGAGTAGGGATCGCCGATGCGGGTCAGCGCGGCCTGCACCGCGATGGCGCCGGCAGCGGTACCGCCGGCGACGTCGGGCACTACGGGTGCGCCCTCGACCGGCGGGTTGGGGCCTGCGGCGTTGATGGCGGGATCGTCACCCGGAGCCGGCGGCAGGGCGTCCGGAGCGGGTACCGGCGGGGCGGCCGGGGCCGGCGGCAGGGCCGCCAATGCCTGGCGCTGACTCGGCGTCAGCGCGGTGTAGCGGGACTTGACGATGGCGATCTGCACCTGCAGCTTGCTTTGCTTGGACTGCAGATCGGCACGTACCGCGGCGGCTTGCTCCGCGGCAGTCTTGGACTCGGCGGCGAGCCTGGCCGAGTCGGCCTCGGCCTTGGTAGCGGTGTCGGAGGCACTGTGGAAGTTGGCCATCTGCGCGGCCATCTCACTGGCCATCACGCGCTGGACGGAGAGCTGGTCGATCAGGCCCTGCGGGGAATCCGCGGTCAGGATGGCGTCGATGCCGTCGGTCCGGCCGCCCATGTACTGCGCTGCAGCAATCTTGTCGACAGACGTCTGATAGGTAGCCAGGTCGGCCTGAGCGACGTCCGCGGCCGCGGCGGCGACCTCGTGCTTGGTGTCGGCGGCCTTCGCGGCGGCCAGCTTCTTGTCCAGATCGAGCTGCGCGGCGTGCATGGCCTCGGTGGTCTGCTCTGCCTGGCGCGAGAGCTCGTTGAGCTTTGCTACGGCGTCGTCCGCCGGATCGGCCAGGACGTTGCCCGCAAATACGCTACCAAGTATGGTGAGCCCCGCGATCGCACCGGCTACTGGTCGTTTAAGACCGCATATGGTGCGGTATGTGCGGTGGAGACTCAAGATTTCGCGTCCTTACAACTGCGGGTTCGAGCCGCTTCGAACTCAGTGAGGTCTCAGATAGGTTACGAAACGGCATCGGCGTTGTCCAACGGGAATGGCCAATCTATCAGCCCGCCCCCCGATCCCGTTAACCAGCATCACAATGTGAGGGTCGTCACGCTACGCCCGTAGCACTTGACGCGGGCCCGATCTGGTCTTTCGGACGGCCGATCGGCACCAACCGCAAACGCGGCGCCATGCCCGCATCGGCGAGTACTTCCAGTGCGCGGCGCTCGTCGTCCATCAAAGTCTCGGGCACACCCAGCAAAACGCTGACCACGCAGTCACCACAGCCGGGACCACGCACCGCGCAGTCGTCGCAGTCGATCTTCACCGGCCCGTTGTCCATCTTCATCTCTGACTCCTTTATCGGTTGAGGCGCACGCTAGCGACGTCCACCGACAAAAAGTGCGCCTGATCAGCAACCCGATAACGGAATGACATCGATGGGATTTCTTGTCGGTGCCGGCCCCTACTGTCGCGTCATGGGCTCCGGCAGCGCCACCGACCAGCTGGCTTTCGATCTTGATGAGGCGTTGCTGCGTGACACCACGTTCGTGGTGGTCGACCTGGAGACCACCGGCGGCCGGGCCCGGGCGGACGACACCGGCGGCGGCTGGGACGCCATCACCGAGATCGGCGCCGTCAAGATCCGCGGCGGCGAGATCGTCGGCGAACTGGGCACCCTGATCGACCCCGGTCGTGCCATCCCGCCCCAGATCGTGCAGCTGACCGGGATCACCACGGCCATGGTCTGCGACGCCCCGCGCATCGAATCGGTGCTGCCCGCATTTCTGGAGTTCTGTCGCGGCGCCGTCCTGGTCGCCCACAACGCGGGCTTCGACATCGGCTTCCTGCGGGCCGCGGCCGAACGCGCGCAGCTGCCCTGGCCCAACCCGCCGGTGCTCTGCACGGTCAAGCTGGCCCGCCGCGTGCTGACCCGGGAAGAGGCGCCGAGCGTCCGGCTCTCGGAGCTGGCCCGGTTGTTCCGCGCCACCACCACACCCACCCACCGGGCCCTCGACGACGCGCGCGCCACCGTCGACGTGCTGCACGGGCTGCTGGAGCGCATCGGCAACCAGGGTGTGCACACGCTGGCCGAGCTGCGCGGCTATCTCCCCGACGTCACCAGCGCACAGCGCCGCAACCGCAAGCTCGCCGACGCACTGCCGAACTCCCCTGGCGTGTACCTGTTTCGCGGGCCGTCCGAGGAGGTGCTCTACGTCGGCACCGCGGTCGATCTGCGCCGCCGGGTCCGGCAGTACTTCACCGGAGCCGACCCGCGCGCCCGCATGAAAGAGATGGCGTCACTGGCCATCCGCGTCGATCACGTGGAGTGCGCCCACGAACTGGAAGCCGGGGTTCGCGAACTCCGGCTGCTCGCCGCGCACGCACCGCCCTACAACCGGCGCTCGAAGGCTCCGCACAAATGGTGGTGGGTGGTGCTCACCGACGAGGCATTCCCCCGTTTCAGCGTGGTCCGGGCTCCGCGGCACGACCGGGCCGTCGGCCCGTTCCGGGCCCATGCCGACGCCGTCGACGCGGCCCTGCTGCTGGCCCGCTTCACGGGAGTGCGGACCTGCACGACACGGCTGGCCCGGGCAGCCGAGCACGGGCCGCAGTGCCCGGAGCGTGAACTGTCGCCGTGTCCGGCGCCCCGCGGTATCACCGCCGGAGGGTATGCCGAATTCGCCGGCCGGGCCGCGGAAAACATTGCCGGCGTTGATGATTCCGCACTCGGCGCAGCGCTGAAACACATCGACGACCTGGCGGCCGAAGGTCGCTACGAGACCGCGGCACGGCTCCGGGACCATGCCGCCACCGTCATCGACGGACTGTGGCGCGGTCAGCGCCTGCGGGCCCTGACCGCGCTGCCGGAACTGGTGGCCGCCCGGCCCGACGGTGCCGGCGGCTGGCACCTCGTCGTGGTCCGGTACGGCCAATTGGCGGCCGCAGGCAACGCGCCGCGGCGCGTCCCGCCGATGCCGGTCGTCGACGCGATATCCGCTGCGGCGCAGGTGATCCTGACGTCGGAGCGGCCGCTGGGCGGCGCGCCCGTCGAGGAGGTGGCGCTCATCGTGCGCTGGCTGGCCGCGCCCGGTGTGCGCATCGTGCGCACCGACACCGACACCGAATCAGGGGCGGGCTACTGCCTGCCGATCACCGCGGCCGGGCGGTGGGCCGAGTGGGCCACCGCCGCCCGGTCGGCCCGGGCGGCGGCGCAGCAGGCACAGCGGTCAGACCTTCTGGGTGAACCGAGCCCACCGCGCGAGCAGCTGCTCGGCCGCGCCCGAATCGATCGCCTCGGTGGCGCGGGCCAGGCCACGCTCCCACGCCGGCACCCACTGGGCGTCGCTGGATAGCCCGGCATGAGCCACCATGGCCCCCGCGGCGTTGAGCACCACGGCATCCCGGACCGGGCCGGCCTGGCCGGCCAGTACCGCACGCACCGACTCCGCGTTGGCCGTGGCGTCACCGCCACGCAACTCGCTCAGGTCAGCGCGCGCGAAACCGAACGCCGCCGGATCCAGCGTAAGCCGCTCCACGGTGCCGGCCTGCACGCGCCAGATGGTGCTCGTCGTCGTGGTGGTCAGCTCGTCGAGCCCGTCGTCGCCGTGCACCACGAGGACGCTGGAGCCGCGCGCTGCGAACACACCGGCCATCACCTCGGCCAGTTCCGCCCACGCGCAGCCGATGAGACCGGCCCGCGGCATCGCCGGATTGGTGAGCGGCCCAAGGAGATTGAAGACCGTCGGCACCCCGATCTCCCGCCGCACGGCCGACGCGTGCCGGTAGGACTGATGGAACTGCGGGGCGAACGCGAAGCCGATACCGACCTCAGTGACCGAGCGGGCGACGTCTCCCGGCGACAGGTCGATCCGCACGCCCAGGGCTTCCAGGGTGTCGGCACCACCGGACAGCGACGATGCCGCCCGGTTCCCGTGCTTGATCACCGGCACTCCGCACGCGGCGACGACGATCGACGCCATCGTGGACAGGTTCACGGTGTTGGAGCCGTCGCCTCCGGTACCCACGATGTCGACGACATCGGTGCCGATCGCCGCGAGCGCGTCCGCGGGCACTTTTCGGGCGTGTCGCAACATCACATCGGCGAGCTCCGTCACCTCCGCGGAGGTCGGCCGCTTCATCTTCATCGCGATGGCGAACGCAGCGATCTGCGCCGGGGTCGCGGAACCGGTCATGACCTGGTCCATTGCCCACCCCGCCTGACCCACGGCAAGGTTCTGGCCGGTGGTCAGCCGGCCCAGGATCTGGGGCCACTGGGGCCCGTCGGTGATCGGTTCCTGATGGGGATCGGTGGTTGGCACGAACCCGATTATGACCAATGTCGGCACCCGGGTGGAGTTCAACAACTACAAAGCGTCATACTTACCGCTGTGACGAGCGCTGTAGGTACCTCCGGAACCGCCATCACGTCGAGGGTGCATTCGCTGAACCGGCCGAACATGGTCAGTGTCGGCACCATTGTGTGGCTTTCCAGCGAGTTGATGTTCTTTGCTGGCCTGTTCGCAATGTATTTCACCGCGCGTGCCCAGGCCGGCGGCGATTGGCCGCCGAAGCCGACCGAACTCAATCTGGCCCTCGCGGTGCCGGTGACGCTGGTGCTGGTCGCGTCGTCGTTCACCTGCCAGATGGGCGTGTTCGCGGCCGAGCGCGGCGACGTGTTCGGGCTCCGCCGGTGGTACGTGATCACGTTCCTCATGGGCCTGTTCTTCGTACTGGGCCAGGGCTACGAGTACATCCACCTGGTCGAGCACGGCACCACCATTCCCGGTAGTGCCTACGGTTCGGTGTTCTACCTGGCCACCGGTTTCCACGGCCTGCACGTCATCGGCGGTCTGGTGGCATTCGTCTACCTGCTTGCCCGCACGAAGATGAGCAAGTTCACGCCGGCCCAGGCCACCGCTGCCATCGTTGTGTCGTACTACTGGCACTTCGTCGACATCGTGTGGATCGCCCTGTTCGCCACCATCTACTTCGTCCGATGACCAACTCGTCGATGAGAAGGGGTTCGATGACCAGCAAGTCCCGTCGTCGGTTACACCGGCGCCTCTCAGCAGCGATGCTGCTGCTGCTCGGACTTCTAGTCGCTGGTGGCCTTGCGGCCACCCTGACGCCGCGGCCTCAGGTCGCGGTCGCCGACGAGTCGCAGCTGGCTTTGCTGCGCACGGGCAAGCAGTTGTTCGAAACGTCCTGCATCTCGTGCCACGGCGCCAACCTGCAGGGTGTGACGGACCGCGGCCCGAGCCTCATCGGCGTCGGCGACGCGGCCGTCTACTTCCAGGTGTCCACCGGCCGCATGCCTGCCATGCGCGGCGAGGCCCAGGCTGCCCGCAAGGACCCGGCGTTCGACGAGCACCAGATCGACGCCCTCGGCGCCTACATCCAGGCCAACGGCGGCGGTCCCCAGGTTCCGCGTGACGCCAACGGCCAGATCAACCAGCACTCGTTCATCGGTGAGAACGTCGCCCGCGGTGGCGACCTGTTCCGCCTGAACTGCGCGTCCTGCCACAACTTCACCGGCAAGGGTGGCGCGCTGTCGTCGGGCAAGTACGCGCCTGACCTCGGCCATGCCGCCGAAGTGCCGGCGCAGGTGTACACCGCCATGCTCACCGGCCCGCAGAACATGCCCAAGTTCTCGGACCGCCAGCTGTCCCCGGAAGAGAAGCGCGACATCGTCGCTTACGTCCGCGAGTCGGCTGAGCACCGCAGCCAGGGCGGCTACGGCCTCGGTGGCTTCGGCCCCGCGCCCGAGGGCATGGCGATGTGGATTATCGGGATGGTCGCCGTGATCGGCGCGGCTATGTGGATCGGAGCTCGCGCATGAGCGAGAACGTGAACATTCCCAGTGACGCGGAACTGCGCGAGATGTCGCGCGAAGAACTCGTCGAACTGGGCGGAAAGATCGACGGCGTCACGACCGTCTTCAAGGAGCCGCGCTGGCCCGTCGAGGGCACCAAGGCGGAGAAGCGCGCCGAGCGTCAGGTCGCGGCCTGGCTGCTGCTCGGTGGTCTCTCCGGCCTGGCCCTGCTGCTGGTGTTCCTGTTCTGGCCGTGGGAGTACAAGCCGTTCGAGTCCGACGGTGAGTTCATCTACTCGCTGGCCACCCCGCTGTACGGCCTGACCTTCGGTCTGTCGATCCTCGCGATCGGCATCGGTGCGGTGCTCTTCCAGAAGAAGTTCATCCCCGAGGAAATCTCGATCCAGGACCGCCACGACGGCGCCTCCCCCGAGGTCCATCGCGCCACCGTCGCGGCCAACCTGACCGATGCGCTCGAAGGCTCGACCCTCAAGCGCCGCAAGCTGATCGGCCTGTCGCTCGGCGTCGGCCTCGGCGCGTTCGGCCTGGGCACCGCGGTCGCCTTCATCGGCGGTCTGATCAAGAACCCGTGGAAGCCGGTCGTGCCGACCGCCGACGGCAAGAAGGCCGTCCTGTGGACGTCGGGCTGGACCCCGCGTTTCCACGGCGAGACCATCTTCCTGGCGCGGGCCACCGGCCTGCCGGGTGAGTCCCCCTTCGTGAAGATGCGTCCCGAAGACCTCGACGCGGGCGGCATGGAGACCGTGTTCCCGTGGCGTGAGTCCGACGGCGACGGCACCACCCTCGAGTCGCACGAGAAGCTCGGCCACATCGCTCTCGGTGTGCGTAACCCGGTGATGCTCATCCGCATCAAGCCCGAGGACCTGAGCCGCGTGGTCAAGCGCCAGGGCCAGGAGAGCTTCAACTTCGGTGACTTCTTCGCGTACACCAAGGTGTGCTCGCACCTGGGCTGCCCCTCGTCGCTGTACGAGCAGCAGACCTACCGCATTCTGTGCCCCTGCCATCAGTCGCAGTTCGACGCGCTGCACTTCGCGCGGCCGATCTTCGGACCGGCGGCCCGCGCCCTGGCGCAGCTGCCGATCACGATTGACAAAGAGGGCTACCTGGTCGCCAACGGCGACTTCATCGAACCCGTCGGACCGGCATTCTGGGAGCGCAAATCATGAGTCCCAAGCTCGCTGACATCGCTGCCGCACAAGGCGATGCGATCGACTCGCGGTACCACCCGTCGGCCGCGGTACGCCGCCAGCTGAACAAGGTCTTCCCGACGCACTGGTCCTTCATGCTCGGTGAGATCGCGCTGTACAGCTTCCTGGTGCTGCTGCTCACCGGCGTGTACCTGACCCTGTTCTTCGATCCGTCGATGGTCGAGGTCGTCTACAACGGCGTCTACCAGCCGCTGCGTGGCGTGCAGATGTCGCGCGCCTACGAATCGGCCCTGGAGATCTCGTTCGAGGTCCGCGGTGGCCTGTTCGTCCGCCAGATTCACCACTGGGCCGCACTGATGTTCGCCGCGTCGATCATGGTGCACCTGGCGCGCATCTTCTTCACCGGCGCGTTCCGCCGCCCGCGTGAGGCGAACTGGATGATCGGCTCGCTGCTGCTGATCCTGGCCATGTTCGAGGGCTACTTCGGCTACTCGCTGCCCGACGACCTGCTGTCCGGCATCGGCCTGCGCGCCGCGCTCTCCTCGATCACCCTCGGTATCCCGGTCATCGGCACCTGGATGCACTGGGCACTGTTCGGTGGCGACTTCCCCGGCAACATCATCATCCCGCGGATGTACGCCCTGCACATCCTGCTGATCCCGGGCATCATCCTGGCCCTGATCGGCGCCCACCTGGCGCTGGTGTGGTTCCAGAAGCACACCCAGTTCCCCGGCCCCGGCCGCACCGAGAAGAACGTCGTCGGCGTGCGCGTCATGCCGGTGTTCGCGATGAAGGGCGGCGCGTTCTTCGCGCTGGTCACCGGCGTCCTGGGCATCATGGGCGGCCTGCTGCAGATCAACCCCATCTGGGAGCTCGGCCCCTACAAGCCCTCGCAGGTGTCCGCCGGTAGCCAGCCCGACTTCTACATGATGTGGACCGAAGGCCTGGCCCGTATCTGGCCGGCCTGGGAGTTCTACCCCTTCGGCCACACCATCCCCGCCGTGATGGGCGTCGCCCTGCTGATGGGCGTGGTGTTCGGTCTGCTGATCGCCTGGCCGTTCCTGGAACGGAAGTTCACCGGCGATGACGCGCACCACAACCTGCTGCAGCGTCCGCGCGACGTGCCGGTCCGCACCGCCATCGGTGCCATGGCCATCGCGTTCTACATGGTGCTGACCCTGGCCGCGATGAACGACATCATCGCGCTCAAGTTCGACATCTCGCTGAACGCCACCACGTGGATCGGCCGCATCGGCATGGTCGTCCTGCCCGCGATCGTCTACTACCTCACCTACCGCTGGTGTGTAGGCCTGCAGCGCAGCGACCGCGCCGTTCTCGAGCACGGTATCGAGACCGGCATCCTCAAGCGGCTGCCGCACGGCGCGTACGTCGAGCTGCACCAGCCGCTGGGCCCGGTCGACGACCACGGCCACCCGATCCCGCTGGAGTACCAGGGTGCCGCACTGCCCAAGCGCATGAACAAGCTCGGATCGGCCGGCTCGCCCGGCACCGGTAGCTTCCTGTTCGCCGACTCTGCCGTCGAACAAGCCGCCCTCGCCGACGCCGAACACGCCGCCGAGCACAAGGATACGGTTGCGGCCCGGTCTGGTTTCCACCAGACCGGGCCGAAGTCGTTTTCGGGGTCCACTCCCCTACCCCACCGGATTCTCTCGCCGTTGACTCCGCCCTGAGGGCGGGAAATGTCGAGTGCTGTACGCCCTCAGGGCAGACTCAGCTGGGTGACGGCGCGAACCCGCACCGATCCAGGTGCTGAACTCGCGAGATCGCCAGCGGGCGGACAGGCCGATCTTGTGACGGCCCTCGACATACGGACATCCCCGGTCGACTTCCGCCCCTGTTCACCATGGACGCAGTGATCCCCCGAGCGTCGGGGCGCTTGGCGACTTGCATCCGCGAGAGCAACTGGGTGGCGGAGAATCGGGCAGAATTCCGCCACCCCGTTGCTCTCGGTGGTCAGACCTGGATCATGGCAGTTGATTCGGACGACAACTCAGCACCGGGATCGACGAAAATGGCTGTGCCAGGCGTAGTTTCCCGCGACCGTTCGGCGATGTCAGCAACGACCGCCTTCGCCGATCACTAAGCCGTGCGGGCGTCCTCGGCAGAAGCCTCCAGCACTGCGTGCAGACCACGCAGGCAGTACCAGGGAATGGCGACCATGGCCGCGGTGAGGACAACTGCGAGGCCGTACAGGATCCAGGCCAGCTCGTCGTGGCGGTCGGCCAGCATGTACGCGCCCAGGAAGACGAACAACGTCGCGGCGCCCATGGCGGCGGCGATCCCGAGCGTGCAGCGCAGCCACAGCTGATCCACCGCGGCTACCGGAAAGCCCACCATGCTGGTCGCCGGCGATACCGAGTAGCGCCGTACCACCGGATCGTCGAAGGATCGCAGCGCGCTCTGCGGGGGTTCGCCGGCAGGACTGCGGTCTTCGGCGGACGGCCCGCCCCCGAGCAGCGGCAGCGGGGCTGCCCCGCCGCGGCGGGCCCGCAACAACAGCGGGATGGCGCCCACGATCACCGCCGCGGACACCCCGATGACGGAGTAAAGCAGCCACGGGGTGTGCGCCGCCGGAGCACCCGACGGGTGCCGGGTACCGAGGTCCACCAGCGCGACGACGGCCGCCACGCCGGCGCCGAGGGCCGCCAGCCACAGGGCCACACAGCCACCGAGCAGAAGACGGTCCAACTGCTCGGGGCTGCCGCCGGTCACACGCGACCGGGTTGAAGTCTCAGCGTTGTACGGCATTTAACAGCTCGTCTGCCAATCATCGTTTGTCTGCGAGGCCAGGGTCTGGCCGTCGCTGGTCACAATCGAACAATTCAGGTGGCTCAGCCGCAGCAGGCTGGACGCCTGGACCGAGCCCACATCTGACATCGAGATCGGTGTCAGAGTGATCATCCACGGGATGTAGACGTTCTGCTGGGTGCGCTGGCGTCCCGCGGCGTCGGTGTAGGTCACCGAAATACGGTCCAGCGGCGCCTTGGTGCCCCAAATCCGGTACGTGACATACCGCGGCCCGGTCGGCGGCGCGGACGTCGTCGCCGGCGGCGCGGCCGCGGCGCTGCTGGGCGGCGGGGGCGGCGGCGGTTCTTCCGACGTCGGCGGCGGCTGGGTCACCGTCACCGTCGACGGAGGCGGCGGGGGTGGCGGCGGCGGAGGTGCTTCGGTGGTCGTCGACGGAGGCGGCGGCGGAGTCGTGGTGGTGAACTCGTCCTGGAACGGGGGCGCCGACGTGGTGCTCGTCGACGGCGTCGCCACGTTCTCCGAGCTGGTGTTGCGGGTCACCAGAATGGCGACCGACGCCACCAACGAGATTGCGGCGATGATCGCCACGACGCCGACCACCCACGGCCACCGCGGTGGCGGGGCGTCGTCGGTGGTGTCGGATTTGGCCTCGTAGCTGTCGTAGTCGTACAGCCCCGGCTCGGGCGGCACGTACGGAGCGACGGTGAAGTGCTCGGATTCGGGCGCAGAGTAGGCCTGCGAATAGATCTCGGTTTCGCCGGTGCCTTCACCGACGCCCGATGTCTCCCGGGCCGCATCATCCGAGCCCGGGGAATGTGACCCGCTCACGTACGCCTAATCCCTCTCGACCGCTGTGTCGCTGCAGCTGAGGAACACCGCTTGCGGCGACATTCCAGCGCTCCGGCAGACATTACCCAACATGGGCCCGGCGTGGCCGTGAGGAGGCCGCCTTCAGGACCATCTGACATACGGTTGTGACCTGACCGCAGAGCGATCAGGTCACAGGGTCCGTAGATGTCAGTGCTTCTCGGGGCCTGTGTAGTACTCGAACGTCAGGCCCGCGACGGTGGCCAGCACGAAGCACACACCGGCGACGATCAGCCAGGGCAGCCACAGGCCGATACCGACCGCAGTGGTCGAGGCCGACAGCGCGATCAGCAACGGCCACCAGCTGTGCGGGCTGAAGAAGCCCAGCTCGCCTGCGCCGTCGGAGATCTCGGCGTCTTCGTAGTCCTCGGGCCGGGTGTCGAGACGACGGGCCACGAAGCGGAAGAACGTGCCGATGATCAGCGACAGACCGGTGGTCAGCACCAGCGCTGTGGTGCCGGCCCACTCCACGCCACCGTTGGCGTACAGCGCGGTCAGCGCGCCGTAGCCGACGGTCGCCAGGGCGAAGAAGGCGGTCAGAATCTCGAAAAGTCGGGCTTCGATATGCATTGCGTATCCCCTACTTGCTCGCCTGAGCCGGCGAGCCGGCCTGCTCGCCGCGGCGAGTGTCGAACGGATGGGTCGTCTGGGCCACCGGCGGCAGTCCGATCGACACCAGCGCGTCGGCGTTGGTCGCCTTGGGGTGATCGATGCGGTACTGCAGGTAAGCCTTGAACTGCTCCGGCTCCACCACGCGCACCTCGAAGTTCATCATCGAGTGGTACGTGCCGCACATCTCGGTGCAGCGGCCGACGAACGGACCGGTCTTCTCGATCTCGGTGACCTGGAAGATGTTGTCCGAGTGGTTGGCCTCGGGGTTCGGGATGACGTCCCGCTTGAACAGGAACTCCGGCACCCAGAAGCCGTGGATGACGTCAGCCGACGCGATCTGGAACTCGATGCGCTTGCCCTTCGGCAGGACCAGGATCGGAATCTCGGTGCTGGAGCCGATGGTCTCGACCTTGTCGAAGTTCAGGTAGCTGCGGTCCTCGGGGTTCTCACCGCGGATCGCGCCGACCTTCTCCTCGCCGTGCGCGTCCTTGCCCTCGGGCTTGGACTTCATGGCTTCCTTGCGAGCGGCGTCTGCGCCGTCGTAGGAGAAGGTGTTGTCCTTGAAGGCCACCTTCTGGTAGCCGAACTTCCAGTTCCACTGGAACGCGGTGACGTCGATGGTGACCTCAGCAGGCTTGCTGTGGTCCATCATCTTCTCCTGCACCACGACGGTGAAGTAGAAGAGCACCGAGATGATGAGGAACGGCACGACGGTCAGCACCAGTTCCAGCGGCATGTTGTAGCCGAACTGGCGAGGCAGCTCCGTGTCAGTCTTCTTCTTGCGATGGAACGCCATCGCCCAGAAGATCAGCGCCCACACAATGGCGCCGACGACGAACGAGGCGATGACCGACCAGACCCACAGGTCACGGTTCGCATGGGCTTCGGGGGTAATACCCTCCGGCCAGCCCAAGCCGAATACGGTCTGCCAGCTGCATCCGCTGAGCAGCAGCGTCGACGCGCCGAGAATGGCGGACAACGCCACCAAACGGAGCCCGCGAGCGGTCACGTTGAGGCCCTCCTAGAGGTCGGTCAAGCCGGTCGAATACTACGCAGCGTAGACCACGCCCATGGCGCCGAGCGAAGCGACCGGCCAATCGGCAGCGCCAGTTCTGAGTTCACCCGCCTGAACAGGCATACTGGCGCCGTGTGCGGACTGCTGGCCTATCTGGCCGACCCTCTTGCCGACCATTCCACTGACCTGGTGAACGCGGTTTCGGATGCCACGCATCCGATGCGCCACCGCGGTCCGGACGAGTCGGGGGCGTGGGCGGACGACAGCGATCCGACCGATGGCCACCACACCGTCGTGTTCGGCTTCAACCGGCTCTCGATCATCGACATCGCGCACAGCCATCAGCCGCTGCGCTGGGGCCCGCCGGAGTCTCCGGACCGGTATGCGCTGGTGTTCAACGGCGAGATTTACAACTACCTCGAGTTGCGCGAGGAACTGCGGGCCGAGTTCGGCGCCGAGTTCGCCACCGAGGGCGACAGCGAGGCGATCGTCGCCGCGTACCACTACTGGGGCACGGCGGCGCTGGGCCGCTTGCGCGGGATGTTCGCCTTCGCGCTGTGGGACACGCAGACCCGTGAGTTGTTCTGCGCGCGTGACCCGTTCGGCATCAAGCCGCTGTACCTGGCGACGGGCCCCGGCGGCACCATCGTGGGCAGCGAGAAGAAGTGCATTCTCGATCTGGCGGCCCGCGCCGGCATCGACCTGAGCATCGACGAACGCGCCGTCCAGCACTACACGGTGCTGCAGTACGTGCCCGAACCCGAGACGCTGCAGCGCGGCATCCGTCGGCTGGAATCGGGCAGCTACGCCCGGATCCGGCCCGGCCAGCAGCCCGAGGTGACGCGGTACTTCAAGCCGAAGTTCGCCGCTGTGCCATTTGTCACAGGGCAGGAGCAGGCCCGGTACGACGAAATCACCGCGGTGCTGGAGGATTCCGTCGCCAAGCACATGCGGGCCGACGTGACCGTCGGCGCGTTCCTGTCCGGCGGTATCGACTCCACCGCGATCGCCGCGCTGGCGATGCGGCACAACCCGAAACTGATCACGTTCACCACAGGCTTTGAGCGCGAAGGATTCTCGGAGGTCGACGTGGCCGTCGCCTCCGCCGAGGCCATCGGCGCGCGGCACGTGACCAAGGTGGTCAGCCAGGCCGAGTTCGTCGAGGCGCTGCCGGAGATCGTCTGGTACCTGGACGAGCCGGTGGCCGACCCGGCACTGGTGCCGCTGTTCTTCATCGCCCGCGAGGCCCGCAAGCACGTGAAGGTCGTGCTCTCGGGCGAGGGCGCCGACGAGTTGTTCGGCGGCTACACCATCTATCGGGAACCGTTGTCGCTCAAGGCGTTCGACCGCGTCCCGCGCGGGCTGCGGCGTGGGCTCGGCAAGGCGTCCAAGTCGCTGCCGGACGGTATGCGCGGCAAGAGCCTGCTGCACCGCGGGTCGCTGACGCTCGAGGAGCGCTACTACGGCAACGCCCGCAGCTTCTCGGACGAGCAGCTGCAGGCGACCCTGGCGCAGTTCAATCCGGAGTGGACCCACACCGATGTGACGGCGCCGATCTACGCCGAGTCCGCCGGCTGGGATCCGGTGGCGCGCATGCAGCACCTGGACCTGTTCACCTGGTTGCGCGGCGACATCCTGGTCAAGGCCGACAAGATGACCATGGCCAACTCACTGGAACTGCGGGTGCCGTTCCTCGATCCCGAGGTCTTCGCGGTCGCATCCAGGCTGCCGTACGACCAGAAGATCACCCGGACCACGACCAAATACGCGTTGCGGCGGGCCCTTGAGCCCATCGTGCCCGCCCATGTGCTGCACCGCGCGAAGCTGGGTTTCCCGGTGCCGATCCGGCACTGGCTGCGCTCCGGTGAGCTGTTGGAGTGGGCCTACGCGACGGTCAACGCGTCGCAGACCGGGGACCTGATCGACCTCGACGCCGTGCGGCAGATGCTCGAGGAGCACCGCAACGGCGTCAGCGATCACAGCCGCCGGCTGTGGACGGTGCTGATCTTCATGCTGTGGCACGCCATCTTCATCGAGGGCAGCGTCACGCCGCAGATCAGCGAGCCCGTCTACCCCGTCGAGCTCTGACCCCGAATACACCGAAAGTGCGGGAAATGACCGCGAATTCGGCTTGAATTCGGCCACTTCCCGCACTCTCGGCGCGAGTTGTTGTCAGCCCAGGGCTGCGGCGATCTCGTCGGCGGCCTCGGCCCCGAACGCGGCCGAAAGACGCGGCAGCGCAGTGGCTTTGTCCCAGGTCCATTCCTGCGGACCCGGCGCCTCGAGCACCAGCGTGGCGACGAGCGAGGCCAGCTGAGCGGCCCGCTCCAGGCTCAGGCCGGCGCCGCGGCCTGTGAGGAAGCCGGCCCGGAAGGCGTCACCGATGCCGGTGGGATCGACCTTCTCGTTCTCGGGCACCACGTCGACGTGGATGAACGACCCGTCGCGGCCGACGATGTCGACGCCCTTCTCCCCCAGCGTGGTGACCCGCAGCTCGATCTGGCTCATCACCTCGGCCTCGGACCAGCCGGACTTCTGCAGCAGCAGGTCCCACTCGTAGTCGTTGGTGAACAGGTAGGCGGCGCCGTCGATGAGGCGACGGATTTCCTCGCCGGACAGGCGGGCCAGCTGCTGGCTGGGGTCGGCGGCGAAGGGCAGACCCAGCTTCCGGCATTCCTCGGTGTGCAGGAACATTGCCTCAGGGTCGTTGGCCCCGACGATCACGAGCTCCGGCTCGCCCTGGGCGGCAACGAGATCAGCCAGCTTGATGTTGCGCGCCTCGGACATGGCACCGGGATAAAACGACGCCAGCTGCGCCATGTCCTCGTCGGTGGTGCAAACGAACCGGGCGGTGTAGGCGGAGTCGGACACCAGCACCTGCGAGCAGTCGACGCCGTGCGCCGTCAGCCAGCCGCGGTATTCGTCGAAATCCTTACCCACCGCGCCGACCAGCGTCGGGCTGCCGCCCAGGATGCCGATGGCGTAGGCGATGTTGCCGGCGACGCCACCGCGGTGCACCACCAAGTCGTCGACCAGGAAGCTCAGCGACACCTTCTGCAGGTGCTCGGCCAGCAACTGATCGGCAAATCGGCCGGGGAAACGCATCAAATGGTCGGTCGCGATCGATCCGGTCACGGCAATGGTCATTCGGCGAGCTTACCTAGCGCACCCGGAGTAGCCGGACCGGTCCGCCCGCCCGGGTGCGCTAGCCTGTGGACAACATGGACGGCGCATATCCGTACCCGGAATCGATTCCCCCGCAGCCGGGTCCGGGGAACTCCACCTACGGTGCCCCCTACAGTGCACCTTCCGCCGGCCCACCTCCGGCCTATCCGACGACGCTGCCACCGGCGGTGCAGTACCCGTCGGGCGGCGGTAACAACAAGAAGCGAATCCTGCTGGTCGTCGGCGCCGTGGTTGCGGTCATTGCGGTCATCGGCGGAATCATCTTCACGGTCCGCAGCACCAGCGACCGCGGCCTGACCGATGCCACCGCCAAGTCTGCGATCCAGGGCTATCTGAACGCGCTGCTGCAGCAGGACAAGCAAGCGGTGGCGCGGCACGCGCTGTGCGGCTTGTATGACGGTGTGAAGGACCACGCCACGGATTTCACCGTGGCGAATCTGGCCAGTGATGCGTTCCGCAAGCAGTTCGGTCAGGCGGATGTGACGTCGATCGACAAGATCGTGATGCTGTCCCTGTAGGAGAGGCCGCCGGACCAGCACGGTCGGCTAGGTCAGTTGAACGAATCGCCGCAGGCGCAGGAGCCGGTGGCGTTCGGGTTGTCGATGGTGAAGCCCTGCTTCTCGATGGAGTCGACGAAGTCGACGGTCGCGCCCTGCACGTAGGGGGCACTCATCCGGTCGACGGTGAGGTTGACGCCACCGAACTCGGCCGTCAGGTCACCGTCGAGGGTGCGGTCATCGAAGAACAGGTTGTAACGCAGGCCGGCGCAGCCGCCCGGTTGCACGGCGATACGCAGCGCAAGGTCGTCACGGCCTTCCTGATCCAGCAGGGCCTTGGCCTTGGCGGCCGCGGCGTCGCTCAGGATCACGCCGTGGGTCTCGGTCGAGGTACCGGTGCTGGTCGCTTCCTCAACAGTCATTGCTTCTCCCTGGTGCATCGATTGCCTGGCAGTATCCAGGCACTCTCAACGGTACCTTGTCCGGCCGTTATTCCCGACTCCAGCGGCGACAGCCGCAGCCAGTCCGGTCAGTTGGTTGGCCGCGTCGCCGATGGCGAGCTCCACCGAACCGGCGTGGTCGGTGATCGAATGGGCCGTCTCGACCCCGGCGTCGGCCAGCGCGGACGGGTCCAGCGTCACCTGCCCGGCCAGCACCAGGACCGGCGAACCGTGTCTCCGAGCACCTGCGGCGAGGGCGCTGATCACCTTGCCGTGCAGCGACTGGTCGTCGAACCGGCCCTCGCCGGTGATGACGAGGTCGGCGGCCGCCAGGTCGTCGGCCAGCCCGGTGTGGGCGGCGATCACCGTCGCGCCGGATTCGCGCCGTCCGCCCAGCGCCAGCAGCGCCGCCCCGAGGCCGCCCGCGGCGCCGGCTCCGGGTTCGACGGCGACGTCGCGGCCGGCGACCGACTCGAGTTCGTGGGCCCACGCCGTGAGGCGCTGCTCGAGCAGCGTCACCGTCGCGGGATCGGCCCCCTTCTGCGGACCGAACACGACCGCGGCACCCATCGGCCCCAGCAGCGGGTGCTCGACGTCCGAGGCGACGATCAGGTCGGTGTCGGCCAGCCTGCGGTGCGCGGACGCCAGCCCGCCCAGCGCCTCGACCAGCCCCCGGCCGCCGTCGGTGCAGGCACTGCCGCCGAGGCCCACGACCACACGCCGCGCCCCGGCCACCAGCGCGGCGTCCACCAGCTGTCCGACCCCGAAGCTGCCGGCGTCGAGCGCGGTCCGCACGGTGGGCGGCCCGCCGAGCAGGGCCAACCCGCAGGCCTGCGCGCACTCGATATAGGCAGTGTCCTCGTGCAGCACCCATTGCGCGGTGACGTCGCGATCCAGCGGGCCGCGCACCGTGGCCGTCTGCAGACCGCCCAGCCGTTCGGCCAGGACGTCGACGAAGCCGGGACCACCGTCGGACTGCGGGGCCAGCACCAGGGTGTCGGCAGGCCGCGCGACCGCCCAGCCCGCGGCGATCGCCGCCGCGGCCTCCACGGCAGTGAGGCTGTCGCCGTAACAGTCGGGGGCGACGAGGACTCTCATCGAAGCAGGTTAAGCCGCCCTGGGCTCGGGTGCATGACGGCCGACCGTGGCCACCGAAGTAACCTGGGTGCGTGAATCTGCTGGGCCGCAAGAAGGACAACGCCGACTCGGGAGACGACGGCAGCAACGCTGACGACGTCACCGTGACCGGCAACTCGGACGTCGACGCCGCTGTGCGCACCACCGCGCCCAAGGGCCGGCCGACACCCAAGCAGAGCGCCGCGGCCCGCAAGCGGGGCCCAGTGGCGCCGGCGCCCATGACGACGTCCGAGGCGCGTAAGCGACGCAAGGAACTTCGCAACTCGAAGTCCAAGGACGAGCGCAAGGCCGATCGCCTGGCCCGTCGGGCCGATATGGATTCGCGGCGCGCCAAGATGATGGCCGGCGACGAGGCCTACCTGCTGCCCCGCGACAAGGGCCCGGTCAAGCGCTACGTCCGCGATCTCGTCGACTCCCGGCGCAACGTGCTCGGCCTGTTCATGCCGTCCGCACTGGTGCTGGTGTTCTTCATGATGGCGCTGCCGCCGGTACAGACCCAGGGCCTGCTGTCCGTCGCGATGCTGGGCCTGATGGTGATCATGGCCATCGACGGCGTCCTGCTCAGCCGCCGGGTCAACAAGCGCGTCGACGCGAAGTTCCCGGACAACACCGAAAGCGGTTGGAAGCTGGGCTTTTACGCGTCCAGCCGGGCGTCGCAGCTGCGCCGGATGCGCGTGCCGAAGCCGCAGGTCAGCCGCGGAGACAAGGTCGACTGAGCCCGGTGCGCACCCTGGTGCTCGGCGGCATCCGGTCGGGAAAGTCGCAGTGGGCCGAAGACTGGATCGGCCGTGCGGCCGGGCCGAGCGGGCCGGTGCGCTACGTCGCGACCGGTTCCGTCGACGGCGACGCCGACTTCGCGGCCCGGGTTTCAGCGCATCAGAACCGACGGCCGAATCACTGGTCGACTGTCGAATCCGCCGACGTGGCAAGCACTTTGCCCACCTCCGGCGCCGCCACCATGGTCGATGACATCGGTGGGTGGCTGGTCGCTGCGATGGACCGATGCGCCGCCTGGACCGGCGGGTCGATTCAGGCCGAGGTCGACGGATTGACCTCGGCGGTCAGCGAATTCACCGCGCCCCTGGCCTTGGTCAGCCCGGAGGTCGGGCTGACCGTGGTCCCGGCCACGGAATCGGGCCGCCGGTTTGCCGACGAATTGGGCTCGCTCAACCAGCGACTGGCCGCGGTCTGCGACCGGGTGGTGCTGGTGGTGGCCGGTCAGCCTCTCACTGTCAAGGAGCCCCGATGAGCGATCCCCGTGCCCAGTTTCCCGATCTGACCAAACCGGATGCCGACGTGCGGCAGGCGGCCCTCGCGCGCCAGAACACGCTGACGAAACCGCCGGGCTCGTTGGGACGCCTCGAGGAACTGTCGGTCTGGGTGTCGGCATGCCAAGGCCATTGTCCGCCAAAGCAATTCGAGCGGGCCAGGATCGTGGTGTTCGCCGGCGACCACGGGGTGACGGCGTCCGGGGTATCTGCCTTCCCGTCCGAGGTCACCGCGCAGATGGTGGCGAACTTCGACGCGGGCGGCGCGGCCATCAACGTGCTGGCCGACGTGGCCGGGGCCACCGTGCGCGTGGTCGACATCGCGGTCGACGGCGAGGCCCACTCCCCCGCGATCGGCGCCCACAAGGTGCGGCGCGGCAGCGGCAACATCGCCGTCGAGGACGCCCTGTCCACCGAGGAGGCCGTCGCGGCGATCGCGGCGGGTCGCACCATTGCCGACCAAGAGGTCGACGCGGGAGCCGACCTGCTCATCGCCGGCGATATGGGCATCGGAAACACCACTCCGGCAACGACTTTGGTCGCCGCCCTGACTGCCGCCGAGCCCGTCGCCGTGGTGGGCCGCGGTACCGGCGTCGACGACGAGGGCTGGGCCCGCAAGACCGCGGCCATCCGTGACGCGCTGTTCCGTGCCCGCCAGGTGAAGGCCGATCCGGTTGCGCTGCTTGCTGTTTGCGGCGGCGCGGACCTGGCCGCCATGGCCGGTTTCCTGGCCCAGGCCGCGGTGCGGCGGACCCCGGTGCTGCTCGACGGCGTGGTGGTGACGGCCGCGGCGCTGGTCGCCGACCGGCTGGCCCCCGGCGCGAAAGCCTGGTGGCAGGCCGCCCACCTGTCCACGGAACCCGCTCATTCGGTGGCGCTGCAGCGACTGCAGATGACCCCGATCTTGGATCTCGGGATGCGCCTGGGTGAAGGCAGCGGCGCCGCGGTGGCGCTGCCGGTACTGCGGGCCGCGGTGGCGACGCTGGCGTCCATGGCCACGTTCGGCGAGGCGAACGTCACCGATAAGCCGTCGTGATCGGTTCCCTCGCTTCGGCTTTCGCGTTCAGCACCGTCCTTCCGGTGCGCAGCAACCGGCCGTTCGGGCGGGGCACCCTGACCGCACTTCCTGTGGTGGGCGTCGTCCTCGGCGGCATTGCCGCGGCAGTCGTCTGGGGCGCCGGGCACGTGTACTCGACCGGCCCGCTGGCCGGGTTGCTCGCGGTGACGGCGCTGCTCCTGTTGACCCGCGGCCTGCACATCGACGGGCTGTCCGACACCGTCGACGGCCTCGGCTGTTACGGGCCGCCCGAGCGGGCACTGGCCGTCATGCGTGGCGGGACCGCCGGCCCTTTCGGCGTGGCCGCGATCGTGGTGGCGATCGGCGCACAGAGCATGACCTTCGCCGCGCTCAATCCGGTGGCGGTCGTCGTCGCCGTCACCGCGGGTCGCGTCGCTGCCCTGGCGGCCTGCCGCACGTCGGTACCGGCCGCACCCGGCAGCACGTTGGGCGCGATGGTCGCCGGCAGTCAGCCGGTGTGGGTCGTGGCGGCGTGGACGCTGGCCCTGGCCGTCGCGTCGGCCTGGGCGACGCCGCGGCTGTGGCAGGGCCCGGTGGTCGTGCTGGTGGCACTGATCGTCGCGGCGCTCCTGGTGGCGCACTGCGTCCGCCGATTCGGCGGGATCACCGGTGACGTGCTGGGTGCCGCCGTCGAAGTCACGACGACGCTGACCGCGCTGGGGCTGGCCGTCCATTAGCCGCCGAACGTGAAGAAGATCGCGAGATTTCCAAGAAATCTCGCGATCTTCTTCACGTTGGACGTGGGCTAACCCAGGCGGGTCATCCAGTTGTGGGTGTCGGCGAACGTGCCGCGCTGGATACCCGTCAGGGTGTCGCGCAGCGCCATGGTGACCTCACCGGGCTGGCCGTCGCCGATGGTGAACTCGCCGGCCGATTCGCCGTGGCCGTATTTCACGTGCGCGACCGGGGTGATGACGGCCGCGGTGCCGCAGGCGAACACCTCGGTGATCTCCCCCGCGGCGGCCTTCTTCTGCCACTCGTCGATGTCGATCTTGCGTTCCTCGACGGCGAATCCGGCGTCAACCGCCAACTGCAGCAACGAATCCCGGGTGATGCCGGGGAGCAGCGAACCGGACAGCTCCGGGGTGACCAGCCGCGCCGAACCACCGCTGCCGAACACGAAGAACAGGTTCATGCCACCCATTTCTTCGACGTACCGGCGCTCGATGGCGTCCAGCCAGACCACCTGGTCGCAACCCATCTCGGCGGCCTGCGCCTGCGCCAGCAGCGAGGCGGCGTAGTTGCCGCCGAACTTGGCCGCACCGGTACCGCCCGGGCTGGCCCGCACGTACTCGGTGGACAGGTACACCGACACCGGCTTGATGCCGCCCTTGAAGTACGCGCCGGCCGGCGAGCCGATCACCAGATAGCGGTACTCGTTGGCGGGCCGCACGCCCAGGCCCGGCTCGGTGGCGATGATGAACGGCCGCAGGTACAGCGACGCCTCACCACCGGCGGCCGGCACCCATTCGTTGTCGACGGCAATCAGCTGACGCAACGACTCGACGAACACGTCCGCGGGCAGCTCCGGGATGGCCAGCCGTCGGCACGACGACTGCAGCCGGGCGGCGTTGGCGTCCGGGCGGAACGAGACGATCGAATTGTCGTTCCAGCGGTAGGCCTTCAGCCCCTCGAACACTTCCTGCGCGTAGTGCAGGACGATGGCCGACGGGTCCAGTTCGATGGGTCCGTAGGCGCTGACGCGGGCGTCGTGCCAGCCGCGGTCGACGCTGTAGTCGATCGACACCATGTGGTCGGTGTGGAACCGCCCGAATCCGGGGTCGGCGAGAACCTGGGCCCTTACCTCGTCGCTCGCTGGGTTGCTTGCGCGCGACACGGTGAATTCGAGGGGGCCATCGGTCATATGCCGATTGTATCGCCCGTGGCTACCGCGTTTCCCGGTCGCTCCGCTCGCCCCCTGTCGCGTTTCCCCGTCGCTCCGCTCGCCGCCTACCGCGTTTTGGCTGCCACAAACGGCGGGGCCACAACCTCGCATTCGAGCGCCCGGCCCCGGACATCGACGGTCACGCGAGCACCGTCGGCGATGTCGGCGGCGGTGTCGAGCAGCGCCAGCGCGATACCGACCTTCAGACTCGGCGAGAAGGTGCCCGACGTGGTGATGCCCACCGGGGTGTCCCCGTCGAGGACCGTCAGGTCGGCACGCAGCACGCCACGGCCGACGGCCTTGAGGCCGCGCAGCGTCCGCTTTGGGCCTGCCGCCTTCTCCGCGAGCAGGGCGTCGCGGCCCCAGAAGGCGTCCTTCTTCCAGCCGATGGCCCAGCCGCAGCGGGCCTGCAGGGGCGAAATGTCCAGCGACAGTTCATGTCCGTGCAGCGGGTAGCCCATCTCGGTGCGCAGGGTGTCGCGCGAGCCCAGACCGGCGAGCTCACCGCCGGCGGCCTGCACCGCGGCGACCAGCGCGTCGAACACGACGCCTGCACGGTCCCACTCGGGCAGCAGTTCATAACCGTGCTCCCCGGTGTAGCCGGTGCGGCACACGCGGACCGGGACGCCGTCGTACTCGGCGTCGGCGTACCCCATGTAGTCCATGTCGGTCGGCAGCCCGAGCGCGGTGAGCACCTCGGTGGACTTCGGTCCCTGCACGGCCAGCACGGCGTAGGACCGGTGCTCGTCGGTGATGGTCAGTTCGGGCGGGGCGAGGCGCTGCAGCTCGGCGACCACGGCGGCGGTGTTGGCCGCGTTGGGGACCAGGAAGATTTCGTCGTCGGAGACGTAGTAGGCGATCAGGTCGTCGATCACGCCGCCAGAAGAGTTGCAGCACAAGGTGTACTGCGCCTTGCCCGGCCCGATGCGGCGCAGGTCGTTGGTGAAGGCGGCGTTGACGAATTCGGCCGCGCCGGGGCCACGAACCAGAGCCTTGCCGAGATGGCTGACGTCGAACAGGCCGACGGCCTCGCGGGTGGCGGTGTGCTCGGCCACGGTGCCGGCATAGGACACCGGCATCAACCAGCCCCCGAATTCGGCGAAACTCGCCCCGAGTTCGCGGTGACGGTCTTCCAGCGGGCCCTGCAACAGTTCGCTCACGGCCAGAAAGCCTAGCTTCGCCGCCAAAGATTCGGGGTATCGACGCTGGTCGTCATGGCTTCGGCGTCGACTGTGATGCCGTCAGCGGTGGTTAGGTACGGGACCAAAACGTCGATCGCCGGGCCATCGCGATGTTCGAGCCGGATGTTGATCGCGTCGCCGGCGAACGGTGCGCGCACAGTGACATCCAAGACCGTGGCACGAGCCCGCAGCAGTTGAGCGTCGTCGTCGTTTTGAAGTGCGGACATCACCGCCGCCGCGGTGTTGTCGACGGGGGAACCCAAAGTGCGCATGGTGCGATGGCCGCCGGCGTCGATGACCAACATGAATGGGGTCAGGTTCTGAAAACTCAACGCCGTGGCAGCCGCTTGTATGCTGGTCTGCAACAGCTCGTTGAGATCAGCTTGGGTTACAGGGCTGAAATGCGTATGCCAGTCCATCAGCGGATCTCATACCTCGTGGGGGGGGTGGGGATGGACAACAGTTTACGGGTGGATCCAGACGCGCTGGATCACGGTGCGGCGCAGCTCCATGCAGCGCACGACGCGATCCAAGCGGCGTTGTCTAAGGCTCGCGACAGCCACGAGACGCTTCAGAGCGCATGGCAGGGCCGGACCGCCGATGCAGGTGCGCAAATGTGGGCCGACGTGCACCGAAACTTCCGCCAGCACCTCGACGCGCTAGCCGACAACGCCGCGAAACTATCTATCGCCGCGGGTCTTTACCGGGATCAGGATGCGTCGTCGGGCACCGACATCAAACAGCAGATGTGAGACGGCATTGCCAACGTACGAATACAACCTCGATGAGATGAACGAGTTCATCGCCGCGCTGGACCGGTCGATCGAGGAGATGACGACCCATTGCGCCACGGCGAAAACCACGGTGGCGGCCGTGCTCGACAACTACACCGGCTCGGCTGCAACAGCTTTCACCGAATTCCACGACGGCTGGCAGGACACTGCGTATAAGCACTTGGCGTCTCTCAAGGCCTACCGCGCGTACGTGGCCACCGCTCGTGACAACTACGCCGAGGCACGGCGCAAAAACATCGAAATGTTCCGGTAGGAGTGAGTCGTTGACGAAGATCACTCCGGAGAACTACTACGCCGTGGCCGCCAAACTGTGCGCCGCGTCCGCGACGCTCGCAACGGACGTAAAGAATCTCGACGACGCGCTCAAAGTCAGCCAGTCTGCGGGAACTTACGCCTCCGGTGGGCCGACATGGGCCCAGAGTTTTGACCAGTCCGCCTCCGACGTCTTCGAACTCGGGTCAACCACCGCGATCGCTGCCCGCGAACTGGGTTACCTCGTTCATCAGGCGGGCCTCAACCATGCCCATGCCGAAAACGAATCGGGCGGTGGCGGGAATCAGCCAACCCCACCGGCACCCCAGGGGTGCACGCTGGCGACCAATCTCCATCCAAGTGAGCATGCGGTTGGCGGAACGCACGAGAAGCCCGACCGCTGGGAGTTGATTGCCGAGTACGTCACCAAGCAGTGGGCCGACTGTGACGAAGGCCGAATCGACAGCGCCGGAAAACAATTCACGAGTTTTGCCAACAGCAAGGGTTCCACAGCCCTGCAGCTGTGGAACGACGTCACCACAGTGTTCACCGACGACGCGCAACACCAGAGTCCCGAGGTCAACGGAATTGTTGACGAAGTCGCGGCCGTCTGCAGATCCTTACGAGACACTGGCGACGCAGCAAGCGCCTTGGGCACCGCATGCTCGGAAGTTCACCGGGTTGCCGCTATCGACAAGAGCACCGGCCGCACGTCCCTGAGGATTCTCGACTTGATCATCAAGTCGTACGAGATCGACAAGATCGCCGCGCGCCGGCTTCCGTTTGGGTCGTGGATGGTCCGTCAGCTCGACGAATTGATCAAAACCAACAAGATCGCTTACGCCCGCGGCATGGACAAGCTGATCGAAGGCATCAATGGCACGGTCGACACTGCCGCCAAATCCAACCAGGGCATTTACGCGCTCGCGACCGGCAGCACGCGCGGACTGTCCTCGATCCTGGACCGCACACCTCGACAGACCGACCCGATCCGCAACCGAGATCGCGACGACAACACCGCAGCCGGGAGGCGGGGCGAGGAACGCGCCGGGGTACCCAATGGCGATCCCAAGCGCCAGATCAAGGTTGTGATCAACGGTCGCCAGGAAGTCGCGTTTCCCGACTACATCGACGACGCCAACCACAATGTCGTCGAAGTCAAGAACGCCAACGAGCTTCGCGGTAATTACAAGCAGATCGCCGCGGAGGCCGAGTGGGCGCGCCAGCAGGGCTACACCATGACGTTGGTGGTCGACCATCGCACGGTGGTCAATGACCCGAGAATTCAGGCCATGATCGATTCCGGACAGATCCAGCTGATCCGCAAAGAACTGGACGACAACGATGACATCTGATCGGCCTGGCTCACGGGACACTGCGCGCGACGCCACCATCGCCGCGCTGCGACGCGCGATCGGGACCGTCGAGGCCACCAGCTCAGACCTTGTACGCAAACCAACACAGCTCGAAGAACCACAGTCGGCGCGGAAGCGGCGGCCACTGCCAAAAGAGAACCTCGAGGGCACCTGGCCACCCATCACTTATCCAGGCATGCCCGAGGGCGACGACTGGATGAACAACCTGCCTGCGCGCTATCACGACGGCGAGCGTGGATTCGACCGCAGAATCATGGAAGAACTCGCCGCCGTCGGCGTCCGCTGTTACACCGTCAACGAACTCGCCAACCGCGTCGCGACCATCCCCCAAGGGATCCCCATCTTCGTAGACTGGCTCAACCACATTGAAGAGCGGATCCCGGGACCGGAAACGAGCCACCGCACCGCAATCCGCGCGGGACTTATCCGCAACCTCAACGACAGCGCCGCCCGCGGGAACCAAGCAGCCGTCGACGCTCTGGTAAACCAGCTTCGCAGGCAGCCTCCCCTTCCGGGGCCGCTCCCCGAGTACGCAGATTCCGCACTTGGCCGCATCGCCACCAAGAGAGATTTCTCTACCATCGCCACACTCATCAGGGACATGCCGCCTGAATTCTCTCGGTCGGGACTCATCGCATACCTCGGCCGAGTGAAGACTCCCGAAGCGCAGGCCATCGCGTTGGAATGGCTCGACACGGTGTACACCGGCTTTGCGATCAAGGCTCTTGTGGCCATGAAAGCTGCCGGTGTCCGCGACCGGATCGCCCCGTATGTCGAAGATGCCAACGCCTGGGTCAGGAAAAGCGCCAAGCGCGCTATGGAACGGCTCCCAGAATGACGCGCACCGCACCATCGCTCCAGAACTTCCGGGCATCCGACCGAGCTGCCCGCCCCGTTGAAGGAGAAACACACCGATGACCTACGACGACGCTGGTTGGCACCAAGACACAGTCGGTGAACACGACCTGGACCCCGACTGCGCCGCCACCCACATCGGCATGTTCTTCGCATGGCTGGCCCACAACGATCTGATCGATACCGAGAGAACGAATACCGCCCCGCTCCTTGCCCGGTCGATCACTCCAGGAAAGTTCCTGGTCGACCACTGCTGCGGAGAGATCAACTCGGCCGATGTCACCGCGCGCGGCGCCGCGTTCTGCGAAGCCGCCTATCGCCAGTATCTGCGCGTCTACGGCGCAATCCCCGAAATCGCCAGGTACGAGATCAGTTACGCCGCCCCAGACACGTGGGAGACGTACGACGCCGTGGCACCGGTGATCCAGGAGGCCTACGAAATCTTTAGACATGGCGGCAACTGAGTACCTCCTGTCAATTCACGTCGAACGGGTTACCCAAATGACCGACAACCGATTCATCGACATCGAAAGCCTTGAAGGCCAAGCCGAATTGATCGCCCGTACCCGCCGGGCGGTCGACGAAATCGGCGAAGTTCAGGCCTGCTCCCCCGACGATCTGGTTCGCGTCACCGTCACAGTCTCCGGCCTGGTAACTGATGTCGACCTGGCTGATGAGACGGTCCGGCTGGACCGCGAAGAGCTCGGACGTCTGATCGCGGCCACCGCTCAGAAAGCCAGCCAACTCATGGCAGCCAAAGTTGCCGAGGCCATGGCAGAGGTCCATCGCCTTCAAGAACTGCTACTCGCCGACTTCGACGGGGTCGACTCCTCTGCAGCCGATGCCCTGCGCAGCATCACAGGCAACTCACGCGCCGACGAACTGCCAAGCGACGTCGACCCATTCGGCTTCTACGTCCCTTATGACCAACCATCGGACGAGAACCGCGACGACTGGTAACTGCAAATCCGCAAAGCCCAGTCCGCCCCATCGCCGCTTTGTAGCTGGCAGACTCGTTTCGTGGTCGATTTCGACGCGTTGGAAGCCGCGGGCATCGCTGATGCACGCGATCGCGCGCCGCTCATCGAATACCTGGACGGGCTCGGTTTCACCGCCGAGGAGATGGTGGAGGCCGAGCGCCGGGGCCGGTTGTTCGGGCTGGCCGGAGACGTCGCGCAGTGGTCGGGGCAGCCCAGCCACAGCCTGGCTTCCGCGGCCGAAGCGCTCGGGTTGCCCCTGGCCGACGTCGAACAGGCCTGGGCGGTCCTGGGCTTGACGGTCGCCGACCCGACCGAGCCGATGCTCACCGCCAACGACATCGAGGCCTTGCGCACGTGGGCGGATCTGCGGACCGCGATCGGCGACGATGCCGCACGGGGCTTCCTGCGGGTGATCGGTGGGAGCGTGGCGCGGGTGGCCGAGGCCCTGACATCGATGAGCCGCGTCGGCCTGCCCAACCTCGACCTGGCCCACAGCCACGACGAACTCGTCACCGCCCGGGCCTACCGGGCGGCGGCCAATTTCATTCCGCGCATCGGCGGCATGATCGACGCCGTACACCGCCACCATGTCGCCTCTGCCCGAACGTATTTCGACGGTGTCGTCCATCACGAGTCGTCAACGCTGGACTGTGGCGTCGGGTTCGCCGACCTGTCCAACTTCACGCAGCTCACGCAGATGCTCAGGCCGGACGAGTTGACCAGCTTGCTCAACGAGTTCAACGCCATCACCAACGACGTGGTGCACGCTGACGGCGGCCGGGTCGTCAAGTTCATCGGGGATGCGGTGATGTGGGTCAGCGCCACTCCCGAATCGCTCGCGCGGGTCGCGGTTGACCTGGTGCACCACCCCCGGCCGAAGATGGCCCACATCAGCGTGCGGGCCGGCCTGAGTTTCGGCTCGGTCGTGGCCACCGGTGGCGATTACTTCGGCAATCCGGTGAATCTGGCGGCCCGGCTGGTCGCCGCGGCCGAGCCCGGGCAGATTCTGGTGGCCGCTCCCTGGTACGACATGCCCGGCAAATGGCCGATCGCGCCGCGGGAGCCGTTGGTGCTCAAGGGTTTCAACGACCCCGTGACAGCATTCGAGGTCTGCGCCGACGCTGAGCGGGCGGCGCGGCAGACACAGTGACTAGGGTGGGGCAGGTGAGCAGCGCACCCGGTTACCAGTCCCCCGCCGTCACCGTCGCATCCGTCCTGCCGTCCGACTTGGATTCGGCGGTGCTGATCGTGCCGGTCATCACCGGCGACAACGACGAGGCCAAGGTCCTGGCCAACCCATTTCTGGACGCCGAGGCCACCGGTGAGATCGAGGTCGCACTGAAGGCCCTGGGCGCGAAAGGTTCGACCGAGCAGCTGACCCGCGTGCTCGTCCCGTCGCTGCCGGTGGCCAGTGTGTTGGCCGTCGGCCTCGGCAAGGACCGCGACGAGTGGCCCGCCGATGTCATCCGCCGCGCCGCTGGGGTCGCGGCCCGCGCGCTCAATGGCACCGAGACCGTGGTGACCACGCTGTCCGAGTTGGACGTGGCGGCGGCCGTCGAAGGCCTGATCCTGGGCGCTTACCGGTTCTCCGAATTCCGCAGCGCGAAGACTGCTCCGAAAGAGGCAGGCCTGACGGCGCTGACCGTGTTGTCCACCGCAGACGATGCCGAGACGGCGGCGGCCCGCGGCGTCGATGTCGCCACCGCGGTGGCGACCGCCCGCGATCTGGTCAACACCCCGCCGAGCCACCTGTTCCCGGGTGAATTCGCCAAGCGCGCAAAGGCTTTGGGCAAGTCGGCAGGCCTCGAGGTCGAGGTGCTGGGCAAGAAGGAGCTGGAGGATGCCGGCTACGGCGGCGTCGTGGGCGTCGGCAAGGGCTCGTCCCGCGGCCCGCGACTGGTGCGGCTGACCTACCGCTCCGGCAAGAAGGACGCCAAGAAGGTGGCGCTGGTCGGCAAGGGCATCACCTTCGACACCGGCGGCATCTCGATCAAGCCGGCCGCCAACATGCACCAGATGACCTCCGACATGGGCGGCGCGGCGGCCGTCATCGCGACCGTGGTGCTGGCCGCGCGCCAGCAGCTGGCGGTCGACGTCACCGCCACCGTGCCCATGGCCGAGAACATGCCGTCGTCGACGGCGCAGCGGCCGGGAGACGTGCTGACCCAGTACGGCGGCACCACCATCGAGGTGCTCAACACCGACGCCGAGGGCCGGCTGATCCTGGCCGACGCCATCGTCCGCGCCTGCGAGGACAACCCCGATTACCTGATCGACACGGCGACGCTGACCGGCGCGCAACTCGTGGCACTCGGCGCGCGTACCCCCGGCGTCATGGGCACCGACGAGTTCCGCGACCGAGTCGCCAAGCTGTCGCAGGACGTCGGCGAGAACGCCTGGCCGATGCCGTTGCCCGAAGAGCTCAAGGACGACCTGAAGTCGACGGTCGCCGACCTCGCGAACGTCAGCGGCGTGCGCAACGCGGGCATGCTGGTGGCCGGGGTGTATCTGCGGGAGTTCGTCGCCGACGGTGTGCAGTGGGCGCACCTCGACGTCGCCGGCCCGGCCTACAACACCGGCAGCCCCTGGGGTTACACCGGCAAGGGCGGTACCGGCGTGCCGACGCGGACCATGTTCGCCGTGCTGCAGGACATCGCGACCAACGGCTAGGCCCGTCAGGAGCGGCAGCTCGGCGGTAGCTGAGGCAGCACCAGTTACCGCATTTTTCTACCGCCAGACAAACCTTCGGCGTACCTTTCCTGCATGAATAAGTTCGTTCACGTGGCCGCCGTGACGGTCACTGTTATCGGCATGGAATTAGCCGGGCTGAGCGGCGCCACCCAGGCAATGGCTGATCCCGAAGACGAGGACATCATCGCCGACCAGCTGTGCCCGTTCCGCAACGTGATCGATTCGCTGGGCGGCGACGATCAGTGCGACCCGGGGTTCAACAACGACAACAACAACGGTGGCGGGTTGTTCTACAACAACGGCATGCCGTGCGACAGCGTCGCGTTCAAGAATCCGGCGTGCGATCCGACCGTCAACGTGAACGTCAACCACGAGGGCGAAGTCACGCACAACGTCAACGTCAACGGCGACCGCCCCTGACGTCGACCGAAACCGGCCTAGCCGATCTGAGCCAGTTGCAGATCCCGGGCCGGCGCGGCGCCGGCTACGTGTTCGGCGAGTTCGCGGGCCGCGGTGGCGAGCAGCTCCGGATGCGACATCGGCGACCAGTGGCCCGAGTCGATGTCCCGGCGCCACAGCTGCGGAACCCATTGGGGCGTCTCGTCATACAGGTGCGGGCGGACGAACTGGTCGCCGCGGTTGACGATCACCTGCACCGGCACGTTGACGTAGTGGTCACGCCGGCCCTTGAACAGGGTGCGCCAGTAGTTGGCCGGGTACACCTTGAGGCTGTTCGCGGCGTCGGTCGCGAAGGTGTCCGAATGCCGAATCTGGTTGTCGGACATGCCATCAAGGCGTTTCATCAGCTGAGGCAGGATGGTCGGCACAGTGGCCCGGACCAACACTCGCGCCACCAACGGGATCGAGAAGAAACCCTGATAGGTCAGCCGCAGGAACTGCGACACCGAGCGCAGGAATCGCACCGGCTGATAGGGGCGCTTGAGGCCGTCCATGATGTAGCGACGAGTGTGGTCGGCGCTCGGCCCCGAGGTCGAGGTGAACGACGCGACACGGTCCACCGATTCTGGCCGGGACAGGTACTCCCAGATGCCCACCGAGCCCCAATCATGGGCGAGCACGTGGACCTTCTGGCCAGGCGCCAGCGCCTCGATGACGGCCGCGAAGTCGTCGGCGTAGTGCGCCATCGTGTACGACGAAACCTTCTTGGGCACACCGGAATTGCGCGATCCACGGTTGTCGTAGCGGATCACCCGGTAGGTGTCGGCAAGGTGCGGCACCGTGGCGTCCCACATGTCGTGCGAGTCGGGCCAGCCGTGCACCAGCACGACCACCGGACCGTCCGGATTGCCCTCCTCGTACGTCGCGATCCGCGTCCCGTCCGCGCTGTCCACAAACTGCATCGTCAAACCCCGCTGAGCTCAAAGTATCCCGTACCGCCGGTACTGGTTTAAATGCGACAGTAGCCTGCTCAGAAGTGGTGTCAAGACAGCGCGACAAAGTCCCGACCCGCCACACCTCGCATGCACCGGCATGACAGGATGGGGCCGAGACATTCGAAGTGACGAGCGACCTTTTCGAGGAGTCAACGCAATGGCCATCTCCGTCCAGATGCCCGCACTCGGTGAGAGCGTTACCGAGGGGACCGTCACTCGATGGCTCAAGCAGGAGGGCGACACCGTCGAGGTCGACGAACCCCTGCTCGAGGTGTCCACCGACAAGGTCGACACCGAAATCCCGTCGCCGGCAGCAGGTGTCCTGACCAAGATCGTCGCGCAGGAAGACGACGTCGTCGAGATCGGCGGCGAGCTCGCCGTCATCGGTGAAGCCGGCTCCGCTCCCGCACCCGCAGCCCCCCCTCCGGCGGCCGCACCGGCAGCTCCCCCGGCCCCGGCACCCGAGCCCGTCGCCGCTGCCCCGGCCCCGGCCGCTGAAGCACCTGCCCCGGCCCCCGCCGCGGCCCCCGCCCCGGCCGCCTCCGATGCCACCGACGCCACCTCGATCGTGATGCCGACGCTCGGCGAGTCGGTCACCGAAGGCACCGTCACCCGCTGGCTCAAGAAGGTCGGCGACTCCGTCGAGGTCGACGAGCCCCTGGTCGAGGTGTCCACCGACAAGGTCGACACCGAAATCCCATCGCCCGTCGCCGGCGTGCTGCTCTCCATCACCGCCGACGAGGACGACGTCGTGTCGATCGGCGGCGAGCTCGCCAAGATCGGCGCCGCCGGCTCGGCCCCGGCTGCCGCGCCTGCTCCGGCCGCTCCGGCTCCGGCACCCGAGCCCGTGGCCGCGCCCACGCCTCCGCCGGCCCCTGCCGCACCGACCCCGCCTCCCCCCGCCCCGGC